>NZ_BPQS01000009.1 GCF_022179385.1 Methylobacterium longum
GCCGGTGAGCCACTCGAAATCCGGGCACAGCACCTGTTCGAGGCCGCGCGGCTGACCGGCCACGTCGTAGGCGCAGAACCATTTCACGTGCGCCTCGGCCGCGCCCGTGGCCGCGAGGATCGACAGGCCCGACAATCCGAGGGCGCAGCCGCCCGACAACAGTTTGTGCTTGGCTGTAGGCATCGGGACCTCGTCGCGGCTCAGCGACACCGTGGTTACCGAGCTATTTAGATATCCTGATCCGTGTTTAGCCAAGGATTTATTAACGAATATGAGTGAAAGGTTAACGCTGTGAATCCCGTGTAGGACCTGTGCCCCCTCCGCTGCTGCACGCGGACCGGCCGGACTGTCGACACTTCTCCTCCTTCCGCCTGCCGGCGACCGATCCGGCTCCGGGCACACCTGCGAATCTGTCCCTGCGGCGGCGCTCCGCGGTTCCCCTCTCCTCCACGGCGAGGCGACGGACGCCGCCGCGCTCCTGCCGTCTCCGCAGCATGCCTGGGAGGATGCGGAACGGCGCGCAGGAATTGTGTGATCCGGAAGCGCAGGCCGGGCAGAGCGTGCCAAGCGCGCCGACGCCTGCGTCGATGTCCGGGCGGGACCGGTGAACGGCGCAGACCCTTGAATGACGGACGTTGGGCCGACGGCCCGCGCGCGTGGGTGCGGGCGGCACCGATGATCGCCCCGTGCTGCCGCAGCCGGTATCGGCCCTACGTTCCCTATGCAGGCCGTGCCAACGACGGTGGCGAATATGATGTAATTCTCATTATCAATTCCGTATAAGTTGGTTTATATCCTATTGTTGTGACCTATAATGCGCAATTGTTTTGTAATTGATGAGTATATATCGGCCAATATAACCCAAGATTCCGTGTTCATATCTGTTAAGATCCATGATCTACTCTTCCATCGTGCGGGTCGACTCGGGTTTGCGGGCTTGATTCCCGCGCTGATCTGAGCAGAGTCTTGATGCTCTCGGTTGAGGCTGGGTGACATCTTCTGCGCCAAGTCGTCGGCGGAAGGTCAGCAGCAAGGGCGGACGGTGGGGCAGAACGAGAATCCGATTCCTGAAGCCCGGGCCGCCGCGCGGGTGCAAAGTCTCGTCCATCCGCGCGCGTTCGGCCGCGCGGTTCCGGAGGGGCGACGCGTCCCGTCGCGAGCCGACCCGGCGGGGCCCCGGCCGCGCCGGGCAAGTCTGCGCCGCCGCTGCGAACCGCCCGGCACCGTGCGCTCCGCGTGAGCCCTGAACCCCTGCAGATCCGGTTCCGCCCGCGGCGAGCCTGCGCGCCGGCCGGCCCCGCATCCATCAGCAAGGAGACACCCCATGACCGACGATGTGCAGACCAAGGTCCCGGCCTGGTACAGCCCGGACGAGATCCAGGACATTCAGCGCGACCTCCTGGGCCACGCGGCGAAGATCCTCGTCCTCTGCCTGGGCGGCAAGGGCGGCGTCGGCAAGACCACCATCGCCGTGCAGGTCGCCGATCTGTGCGCGGAGGTCGGTCCCGTCCTGGCGATCGACACCGATCCGGCGAACCGGCACTTCCACACGGCGCTGATGCAGGAGACCGGCCCCGGCAGCGACACCTTCGTTCCGCGCCGGACCGGCACCACCTGCTTCCGGCAGCGTCTACGCGCGGAGGACAGCACCGGCCGCGTCGACCCCACCCTGTGTCAGGACATGATCGAGCGCGTGGTCGAAGCCGCCGAGCGCTTCGTGGTCGTCGACTTCCCGGCCGGCGACACCGAGACGACGCGGCGCTGCACCGAGATCATCGTGGAGAGCTGCCGCGAGGCGCATGTCCGCCTCGCCGTGGTCGTGGCAGCCGGCGCCGTCGATCCCACGGCCCTGGAGGTCCTCCGGGAACTCCGCCCGATGCTGATCGAGTGCGACCGGGCGATCCTGGCCAAGAACACCGCCCAGGCGACCAATTTCGACTATCTCGAATCGTCCGACCTCGTGAAGGCGCTGCGCAGGCAGCCGAACTTCCGCGTCGTCGAGATCGAGCGGATCGGCGAACGCCTCATCGAGGCCCTGCGCGTCCAGCACATGACCTGGCAGACCCTGGCGAACGGCGCACCGATGCGGCTGCGGGTTGAGGGCCGGCGCCTTCGGCGCAACTTCCACACGGCCTGGCGGGACGCCCTCCGGCCGTGACCAACCTCGAGCGGTTCTACAGGTCGGTCCACGGCCGCGACCTCCAGCCGTGGGAGCGCCAGCTCGCCGTGCGGATCGCGGCCGCCCTGAACACGACGACGGACGACGACTTCGTCCTCCACCTGCTCCTCGTGTACATGTCCACCAACGCCATCACCAACATGTACAACGAGCTGGTGGCCGCCCGGAACACGCTCGCCGAGGACAGCCGGGATCTGGTGCAGGCGCTCGCGGGCGACCTGCGCCGGAACCGGCTGATGACGTACGTGCTGCTCGGGGTGGCGGGTCTCAGCCTCCTCGGGAGCATCTGGACCCTCGCCACGGTCCAGAGCCTCCCGCGCGACACCGCCGCCTCCGTGCAGCGCGGCCCGGCCGCGCTGCCGTTGGGGCTGGGCGGCCGCTGAAACGGCCGACGCGCCGTCACGGCGCCGGCGGCAGTTCCGCGAACGAGACGGTCGTGAGGTCCTGGCCCGTGCTCGTCGAGAGCGTCGCCAGGAAGGCGAGGAGATTGGCCCGCTCGGCCGCCGAGAGATGCAGCGGCTTGATCGACCGCGACCGGCTCGGGCGCTCGATGCCGCCGCGATCATAGAGGTCGATGACGGCGTCCAGCGTCGCCACCGAGCCGTCGTGCATGTAGGGCCCGCGCCGGCCGACCTCGCGGAGGGTCGGCGTCTTGAATGCGTAGGTCAGGGCGACGGAGGTCGGCTTGAGGCGGCCGCGGCCGGTATCGGTGCCGACGCCGACGCCGATGTCGTGGAACGAGTTGTCGGTGAACGACCAACCGGAATGGCAGCCGGCACAGCCGGCCCGGCCGTTGAACAGGTCGAACCCCGACTTGGCCGCCTCGCTGATCGCGTCCTCGCTGCCGGCGATCCACCGGTCGAAGGGCGCGGCGTCGGCCACGATCAGCCGCTGGAAGGTCGCCAACGCCGCTTCCAGCCGTTCGCGGGTGACGTCGGGATCGGAGAAGGCCGTGGCGAAGGCGGCCGCGTAGCTCGGGTCGGCGGAGAGCCGCCCGAGGGCATCCGGCATCGGGAGGTTCATGTTGCCCGGTGCCGTGAGCGGCATCGCGGCGACCGCTTCGAGGCTGTGGAACTTGCCGTCCCAGCCGAGCGGCCCGTCCTGCCACGCGATGTTGAGGAGCGTCGGCGTGCGCAGGTCCATGTCGCCCTGCTGGCGCGTCGCCGCGCGGGCGCGGCCGTCGCCCCAGGCGAGGTTCGGGACGTGGCAGGTGGCGCAGGAGCGCGTCCCGTCACCCGACAGGATCGGATCGAAGAAGAGGCGGCGGCCGAGTTCGGCCTTGGCGGGCGTGTAGGGGTTCTCCGCGGGGAACGGGATCGTGGCGGGCGGGCGGTACGTGGCGCGCCAGCCATCGCGGCGCGGATCGGCACCGTCGCCGACACCGCCGCCCACGCCCACAAACCCGAGGAGCACCGCCATCGCGGTGCCGACCTTCCACGCCATCACCGACCTCACGGATCACGATTAGACCCCTATTCGTTGATGACCTGTGAATGTCCGCATGAATACACCGGCTTCGATGGCTGTCCGTGGATGCAAAGACGCGCCACCGCCAAGCTTCGCGGGAAAGATCGACGCCGTCGGGCTACTCGATCCGAATGGAAACGCTGTCGCTCGCACCCGTTGAATCCAGGACGGAGATGCGCGCGAAGCCGGCACCGTTCGGGCACCACTCGGCGCGCCGTCGCAATGTCTGTACGACCGGCTGACCGTCGACCATCCACGTGAGCGGCGGGACGCCGCCCAGGGCCTTGAGGGCCAGGCTCCCATCCTCGGCCGCACCGATCCCGCCCGCGACGAGGCCGAGGTCGATGCGGGCGCCGTCCGGCGGGTAGGCGATCCGGAGGGCCGGGCCGGCCGCGTCGGAGGCCTCGCGCCGCAGGCGGCGAAGCGGCGGCGGCAGGCCGCCCGGCCCGGCCGCCAGCACGTCCCGCGGCTGCGGAACCGGCTCGGGCTCGGTTCCCAGGCGCGCGAAGGCGTCGAACAGGATCGGCGCGGCGACCGTTCGGCCGACGAGACCCGGAACGGCGGCGCCGTCCGGACGCCCGGCCCAGACGACCACGGTGGTGTGCCGGTCGAATCCCGCCGCCCAGGCGTCGCGGTAGCCGTACGAGGTGCCGGTCTTGTAGGCGATGCGGTTCGGCAGGGCGTTCTCGGGCGGCGGCGTCCCGCGCAGGATGTCGGCGACGTACCAAGCGGAAACCGGTTCGGCGACCCGGCGCTCGGATGCGGTCGCCGTCTCCCCGGCCCGGCGGAGGAGGTCCGGCACCGACCCGCCTCGGGCGAGGCCGGCATAGAGCCGCGCGAGGTCGGTGAGGGTGATGCCGAGGCCGCCCAGCGCCACGGGCAGACCAGGCGCCGCCTCGCGCGGGAGCTGAATCCCGGCGCCGGCGGCGCGCAGCCGCGCGATGAAGCGCGCGGGCCCGACCGCGTCCATCAGCTCGACCGCCGGCACGTTGAGCGAGAGCTGCAGGGCCCGCCGGGCCGTGACCGTGCCCTGGAAGCTCAGGTCGAAATTCTCCGGGGCGTAACTCGCCGAGAAGCGCGCGGGGCGGTCCTCCAGCAGCGTCTCGGGATGCGCCAACCCGTCCTGGAACGCCATCGCGTAGACGAACGGCTTGAGGGCCGAGCCGGGGGAGCGCACCGCCAGCGTCATGTCGATGGCGCCGCGCCGCCTCGCATCCAGGTAGCCGGCGCTGCCGACCTGGGCCAGCACCCGCCCGTCGCGATTGTCGACGACGAGGATGGCGGCCGAGAGATCCGGCCCGGACGCGGCCGCGCGCTCCGTCGCCAGGGTTTCCAGCCGCTCCTGCAGGCGGGCGTCGATCGCGAGCCGGATCTCCGGGGCGCCCGGGTCGGCCGCGAGGGCCTCCTCGGCCGCGTGTGCGGCCAGCATCGGGAACGGACGCCGGGCCGTCGGCACGGGTTCGGCCCTGGCGGCCTCGACCTCGGACCCGGTGAGGAGACCTTGAGCGCCGGCGATTTCGAGGACCCGGTCACGGGCCGCCCGGGCGCGTTCCGGATGGCGGTCGGGCCGGCGCGTCTCCGGCGATTGCGGGAGGGCGACGAGGAGCGCGGCCTGCGCCGCCGTCAGCCGCACCGGTTCCCGCCCGAAATAGGCGAGACTTGCCGCCCGCACGCCCTCCAGAGGACCGCCGTAAGGGGCGAGTGCCATGTAGAGATCGAGGAGACCGGCCTTCCCGAGCCGTCGCTCCAGCGCGACCGCCCGCACCATCTGGCGGAGCTTGGCCTCGAGGGTGCGCCCGCTCCGGGGCTCGACCAGCCGGGCCACCTGCATCGACAGGGTCGAACCGCCCGAGACGATGCGGCCCCGCATCAGCCACTGGCCGGCGGCGCGCAGCAGCGCCGCCGGATCGATCCCGGGATGACGTGCGAAGCGGCGATCCTCGTAGGCGAGCAGCATCGCCCGATAGCGCGGATCGACCGAATCGGCGGTGATCGGCAGGCGCCAGCGCCCGTCCAGAGTCGCGAAGGGGCGCAGGAGTGTTCCGGACCGGTCGAGCACCACCGTCGAGCGCGCGGCGGCGGCGGCGAGGTCGAGCGTCGGCAGGGCGGCGGCGTATCGCCAAGCCACGCCGGCGCCTGCCGCCAAGAGCGCGAGCAGGGCCGCGCCCAGGCACGCGCCCAGGCGCGCGACGCGGCGCATCCGGGTCGTTGCCACGCGGCGATCGAGCCCGTCCTGCAGCACGCATCCTCCCGATCCGGCACTGGCCGGCGGCCGACGCAGGATCCCCCGTTCCCGCGCGGCCGACAAGTCCAGGATGCGTCCGTGAGTCTACGCCGTGCCGACGCCCCGCAGGTGGCTGAAGTCCGGTCGATCGGGCCGGGTCGGGCGCGTCGGGAAGGGTACGACGTTCGACGGCAGTACGCTCGCCCCGGTCTCAGGGGCTGGCGCGGCTTTGCGGTTCTTGTCGAGTTTCGTCCAGCGCTCGATCCGCTTGAAGTAGGTCCGCCGTGCGAGCCAACCGGGAATTCGCTTGCCCTTCGCCATGATCAAACCCCTCTCGATGCGATCCCCCGATAGCGTTCAGTCCGCGGATCCGGTCGCGCCCCCGGATCGAATCAGAACTGTATCCGTGATACGAGCGGATCGCCGGGTGGGCCGCATCCCCTGTTTGGGTGATGCCGCGGCGAGCGCATTTCAGCGTGGCCCGGGACGAATACGGAAAGGCCCGGCAGATCGCGGCCGGGAGGTTTCGAAACGCGGGGGCCGTCCGATCGGATCCCGGAATGCCGGCCTCTCGCTGGGCCATCGCTTCGGGGACGACCGTCCCAGAACCGAGGGCGCGCTCTGCTTCCCGGGACGCCGGCCCCGACTCCATCGCCGCTTCGTCCGTCCTGGGCTTCGCAGGCAATCCCGGATCCGACGGGCCAGGCCGGAGGCGGGCGATCCGGAGCCACGGGGCAAGGTCGGGAACGGTCAGCTCTCGATCCCGGGCCGCTGCACGGTCCGGCGATGACGGGTCGAATGCCCGGCGGCGCGAGGCCGGTGCGCCCGGGCGCCTGACCGTCCCGGATGCGAATGCTCCGGCTTCGGCGCCGGCCTGGCGCGAGGAGCATCGCGATCGGCCGATTCCGAGATCACGCGCCCGGGCAGGCTCTCACGCCGCCGCGCTCTCCTTCGCCCGCTCCTGCGCGAGCTTGGTCACGGCCACCTGATCGACCTTGCCGGTGCCCAGCATGGGGATCGCCTCCAGCACCACCACCTCGGCGGGGATCGCCACATCCGAGGCGCCGCGACCCTTGGCGAAGCTCTGATAGGCGGCCCGGGTGGCGGCCGTCTCCTGCGTGAACAGGACCAGCCGCTCGCCCTTGCGCGGATCCGGCACCGCCGCGACCGCGGTCGGACGGTCGGGCCACAACTCGGCGGCGAGTGCCTCGATGCCGGCGAGCGACACCATCTCGCCTGCGATCTTGGCGAAGCGCTTGGCCCGGCCCTTGATCGTCACGAAACCCATCGGGTCGATCGCCACGATGTCGCCGGTGTCGTGCCAGCCCCCCGGCGGCGGCTCGAGGAGGCCCGGCTTCTCGGCCCGGAGGTAGCCCAGCATGATGTTGGGCCCGCGCAACGCCAGGCGGCCCCCCTCCTCGATCCCCGGCACCGGCTCCAGGCGGGTCTCGATGCCCGGCAGGATCCGCCCCACTGTGCCGAAGCGGTTGAACATCGGCGTGTTCAGCGCCACCACCGGTCCGCACTCGGTGACACCGTAGCCTTCGAGGATGCGCAGGCCGAATTTCTCCGCCCAGGTCCTCCGGGTCGACTCCTTCACGGCCTCGGCGCCGGCCACGACGTAGCGCAGCGAGCGGAGGTCGTAGGAATGGGCCGCACGGGCGTAGCCCGTGAGGAACGTGTCGGTCCCGAACAGGACCGTGCTGTTCGAGCCGTAGATCAGTTCGGGCACGATCCGGTAATGCAGCGGCGACGGGTAGAGGTAGACCGGCACACCCGAGACCAGGGGCAGGACCAGCCCGGCGGTGAGGCCGAAGGCGTGGAACACCGGCAGGACGTTGAACACCTTGTCCATCGGTCCGAAATCGATCCGGGCCCCCACCTGCGCCACGTTGGCGAGCATGCAGCGGTTGGCGAGCACCACGCCCTTCGGCGTGCCCTCGCTGCCCGAGGTGAATAGTACCGCGCCCGGATCCTCGCCCGCGCGCGCCACCAGGGGGCGGCGGGGGGCGAGGAAACCCCGGATCTTGTCCCCGGTCGTGATGCTGGCCCGCACGTCCTCCAGGTAGATGAGTTCGACCGAGCCGCGGATCGCCTCCACGAGCGGGCCCAGCCGCCCCTTCTCGATGAAGGCCCGGGAGGTGAGGATCTTGTCCACCTGCGCCGCCCGGCAGGCCGAGAGGACGTTGGCCGGACCGGACGAGAAGTTGATCATCGCCGGCACCCGGCCTGCCGAGGCGAGGGCGAACAGCGTCACCGCGGCGCCGTTGGCGTTCGGCAGCATCAGGCCGATCCGCCCGCCGAGGGGCGCGAGCGGCATGAGCTTGCGGCCGAGGATGTTGGCGCCCATCACGAGGCGGCCGTAGGTCAGCCGCCCGCCGACCGGGTCCTCGAGGGCGTTGCGGCGCCAGCCGTGGCGCTCGCCGGCCTCGATCAGAGCGGCCATCAGGCCGCGGTCGATGTCGGTCGTGCGAAAGACGAGATCCGACATGATGCCGTAGAGGGCCGCCCCCGCCGCCTGCCGCCGGGCCTTCCCCTTGAGCGCCGGGTCCACGGCGAGGCGCACCGGCGGCATGACCGTCACGATGACCTTAGGCCACCAGCGGCGCCGCACCTGCCGGCGCGACAGGCGCGAGAAGGCGGTGCGCTCCAGCCCCTCGATCTTCACCGGCACGACCATGGCGGCCGACTTGTCGGCGATCAGCCCGGCGCCGTCATAGACCTTCATCAGGCTGCCGGTGACGGTGAGCCGGCCCTCGGGGAAGATGATCAGGGTCTCGCCGGCCTTGACCGCGTTGATCAGCGTCCGGGTGGCGAGGGGGCGCGTCGGGTCCAGCGGCATCGCCTTGGTGACCCGCAGGAAGGGCCGCACCCACCAGCGCTGCGCGATGCCGCTGTCGATGGCGAAGACCGGCTCCTGCTCCAGGAGAGACAGGGCGAGCGGCGCATCGAGGAACGAGACGTGGTTGAGGGCCACGATGGCGTTCGGCCCGGCCGCCGCGATGTTGTCGAAGCCGCGTACCTCGAGGCGGTAGAAGGCCCGGAACAGGATCGACAGGGCGTCGCGGAACGGGCTGGTCGGCAGGGTCGCGAACACGATCGCGCCAACGATCAGGTTCAGCACCGCCACCACGGCGAGCAGGCTCGCGATCGACAGGCCCGCCCCCTGCAGCGCCGCCAGCGCCAGGGTGCCGGCCACCATGAAGGCCGCCGTCATGACGTTGACGGCGCCGATGATCCGCGCGCGCATCGCCTTCTCGGCCCAGGCCTGCACGGCCGCGAAGGACGGCACGATGTAGAGGCCGCCGGAGATCGCCAGACCCAGGAAGTCGATCCCGGCGCGCAGGCCGTGACCGGTTTGGAGGAACGCGAACGGGCCGATCGGCTCCGCGGGCGGCGCCGGCAGGTGGCCGATCGTCCAGGCGAGGTCGAGGCCGAACAGGCCCATCAGCACCGCGCCGACCGGCGTCGGCAGCAGCACGATCCGGCCGCTGGCGAGCCACGAGGCGAGGCCCGATCCCACCGCGATGCCGATGGAGAACAGGGCGAGCAGCAGCGTGATCACCGTCTCGGTGCCGTTGAAGGCGCCGCGCACCAGCACGGGCAGCAGCGACAGCACCACGACGCCCACGAGCCAGAACCAGCTCACCGTGAGGGACCCGCGCCACAGGCGCGTGTCGGCCCAGAGGTCGCGCAGCAGCGCGTAGGTCGAGCGGGCGACGTTCGGGTCGACGCGCAGGTCCGGCGCACCCTCCCCGGTCGCCGGGATCATGCGGGCGGAGAGCCAGCACAGGATGGCGAAGCCCATCACCAGGGCGGCGAACAGGAGGCCGGAGCCGCCGATCGCGGAGGCGGCGCCGGCCGCGATCGTCCCGAGCAGGATCGCCAGGAAGGTCGCGGCCTCCACCAGGGCGTTGCCGGCGGGCAGCTCCTCGCGGCGGAGGTGATCCGGCAGGATCCCGTACTTGATCGGGCCGAACAGCGCCGCAATCGTCCCGAACAGGCCGAGGGCCACGAACAGCACCGGGATCGAGTGCAAGAGGAAGCCGAGCACCGCGGTGCCGGCCGCGAAGATCTCGGCGAACTTGAGCCGCCGGGCCATGAGGGCCTTGTCGTACCGGTCGGCCCACTGGCCGCCGAGGCCCGACAGGATGAAGAACGGCCCGATGAACACGGCGCTCGCGAGCGTCACCAGCACGCCCGCATGGGCGTCCGCCTGGCCGCCGATCCCGAACAGGATCAGGAAGGCGAGCGCGTTCTTCAGGAAATTATCGTTGAATGCCGAGAAGAACTGGCACCAGAACAGCGGCGCGAAGCGCCGCGCAGTCATCAGGCTACGGAACATGGCGATCTCTCGGTTCCGAACCTGACTGGCCCACGAGAGACGGTCAGGTCAAATCGGACCGCGGCGAACGCACAGGGATCGCGGGCGCAGAGTTACCGCACCGTGTGGACCGGCACCGCGTCGCGGGACGACCGGCCGGCCTCCTCAGGCCTTGCGGGCCAGGCGCCCCCGCCGCCCGAGGGCGGTGCCGGTGCGCCGGGCGATGGCGGCGCGCAGGGCGGCGCCGCAATCGTAGGACCAGTAGACGTGCGCCGTCAGGGTCGTGACCACGAAGAGCACGGCACCGGCCGCGCAGAGCGGCAGCAGCAGCAGGAACGTCAGGACCATCCCCACCGCGGTCCGCTCGGCCAGGGAGGCCTGCGGCCAGGGATCGATCGGCAGGGAGAAGCGTCGTCCGGTGCGCATGGCTTCGACCCCCGGTGGTTCGGCCTGTCGCGAATCAGGAGGTCAACAGCCGGCATCCTCCGACGTTGCGTCCCGCGAGCCGAAATCGCCCACCCCGTGACGTTCCGGCTCGGTGCGAAGGCGCAACCGCGGGCGCCGAACCGTGTTGCCGCTTCGGTCGTTCAACGGTTTCGAGGTGAGTATGGCACGGGTTGCGGTCGTTACCGGAGGCACCGCCGGCATCGGGCTCGCCACGGCGCATGCCTTCGCCGCGGGGGGGTGGTCGGTGGCGGTGATCGCGCGCGATCCGGATCGTCTCGCCGCGGCGGAGCGGGCGCTCGCCGCCTATGGCCAGCCCGTCCTGGCGATCAGCGCCGACGTCGCCGACCCGCAGGCCGTCGACGCGGCCGCCGACCGGGTGGAGAGCGAACTCGGGCCGATCCGCGCCTGGGTGAACAACGCCATGTCGACGGTCGTCAACCCGGCCGACCAGATCACGCCGGACGAGTATCGGCGGGTCACCGAGACCACCTATCTCAGCCAGGTCTACGGGACGCTGGCGGCGCTGCGCTTCATGAAGCGGCGCAACCGCGGCGCGATCATCCAAGTCTCCTCCGGCCTCGCCATCCGGGCGGCGCCCCTGCAGGCGCCCTATTGCGCGGCGAAGTTCGCGGTCTCGGGCTTCACCGACGCTCTGCGCTGCGAGTTGCTCCACGACCGGGTCGATGTCAGCCTCAGCGTCGTCTACCTGCCGGCGGTCAACACGCCGCAGTTCAATTGGGCGCGCAACCGGACCGGCCACCGGCAGTACGCCCCCGATCCGGTCTTCGACCCGCGTCTCTGCGCCGAGGCGATCCTGTATGCCGTCGAACACCCGCGCCGCGAGGTCTGGGTCGGGCGCTCGTCGATGATGATGGCCGCCGCCCAGGCCCTGGCCCCGGCGCTCGCCGACCGCAAGGCCGCCTCCATGTGGTCGGCGCAGCTCTCCGACGAGACCATCCCCGAGATGGAGGGTAATCTCTTCGAGGCCGTGCCCGGCCCGGTCGGGATCGACGGCCGCTTCCTCGGTCGGACGAAGGCGAGCCGGGCCGAGTTCTGCACGAGCCGCACCCGCGACCTCGTGGTCGGCGGCCTCGCCGGTCTGGCGCTGATCGGACTGGCCGGAACCGTCCACGCCGCCCGCTCGGCCCGCCGCCTGCCCGGACGGACGTGACGGCTGCGTCCGAACGCGCAGCCTGTTACACGAGCCGCCCCGAGGAAGGTCCGAGACGATGCCCGGCTATCTGCCCTTCGCGGGCGCCCTGAAGCTGCCCGCCTATACCTGCGACAATTGCGGGTTCTGGCAGCGCCACTTCGAGGTGCCGCCCGCCTGCCCGATGTGCCTCGACGCCCGCCACGTGGTGCCGCAGGACGGCTGGCGCTTCCGCACCGCCCGGGAGGCGCAGGACGCCTTCCCCTGCCACTGGCGGGAGCTGGAGCCAGGGGTGTGGCGCTTCTGGAACGAGCCGGTCAGCGGCATCGGGCCCTCCGCCTACCTGATCCAGACCGAGCACGGGAACATGGGGTTCGAGGGCTGCCCGGTCTTCAGCGAGGCCGCCCTCGACCAGATCGAACGGCTCGGCGGCATGGCGGTGCTCTCCGCCTCGCACCCGCATTCCTACGGAGCGCTGCCGCAGCTTCAGGACCGCTTCGACCCGGAGCTGTGCTTGGCCGCGGCCGACTTCACCTGGAGCGCGGCCCTGCAGGTGAGCTGGCCCTACGACGACTTCCTCGAACCCCTGCCGGGCCTGGAGCTGCACCGCACCGCCGGCCATTTCGACGGCCACGCGATCCTGTACGACCGGGCCCGGAAGATCTGCTTCTGCGGCGACGCGCTGAAGTTCGAGCTCGACCCGGCGGATTTTCGCCGGGCGACCACGATCTCGGCCCACAAGGCCTTCGTGCGCGGGGTGCCCCTCACCCCGAGCGAGCTGCGCCGCTACCGCGACGTGTTCGAGCGCCTCGACTTCGTCCAGACCTGGACGCCGTTCGAGCCCGCGCGCAATTGCGGGCGGCCGGAGGTGCTGGCGCTCCTGGACCAGTTGATGAGCGGCCGTTCCCACGCCGCTCCGGTCCCCCTCGACGGGCTCAGGGCCGAACGGACGGATCAGGGCTGAGGGCCATCGGCCGGCCGGCGGCCGAGCCCCGGAGGCGGCGGTTTCAGGCCGCCCTGGCGTCCGCGGCCGATTGCATGACGCTCGCGACGATGTCGAAGGTCTCGGACCACGCCTGCCGCAGCTCCGGCGAGAAATCCGGACCCAGGCCCTGTTCGAGGGTCCACAGCAGCGCGGCACCGACCGGTTCGTAATGGGCCGCCACGGTGCCGTAGGCCACGTGCCGACGCCCGAGTTCCGTGACGGCCGCCACGAAGGCCTCCGGCGTGTCCAGATTGGCGACCGCCAACCCCAGCATGGCGATCAGCTTCCGCTTCTGCGCGGTCATGTCCGCGGGGAAGAGCCTCCGAACCGGCGGGGCGAGCTCGAACAGGCGCGCGTAGAACAGGTCGGCGGCCGTGTCCGCGATCAGCTGCACCTTCGCGAAGCTGTTCCGGACGAGCATGACCTGCGACGCCGAGATCGCGTAGGAGGCGCGGACGTTGGCCAGGAACCGGCCGACCTCGGCGGTCAGATGGTCGGCTTGCCGTGACAGCGCGGATGCGGCGCCGAGCACACGGCTCGCCGCCGCCCCCGTCGCCTCGGCCGCGCCCGCCACGCCCGCGATGGTGCTGGTCACCGCCCCGGTGCCGGCGGCCGCCTGGCCGACATTGCGCACGATCTCCTGCGTCGCCGCGCCCTGCTCCTCGACCGCCGCCGCGACGCTCGCGGAGACGCCGTTGATCTCGCGGATGCGCGCCGTGATCGCGCCGATCGCCGACACCGCCCCGCCGGTGGATGTCTGCACCTGCGCGATCTGACCCGAGATCTCGTGGGTGGCCCTGGCGGTCTGCTCGGCCAGCGCCTTCACCTCGGCGGCGACCACCGCGAAGCCGCGTCCCGCCTCGCCGGCACGGGCCGCCTCGATGGTGGCGTTCAGGGCCAGCAGGTTGGTCTGGCCGGCGATCGCGGAGATCAGCCCGGCCACGTCGCCGATCCGGCTGACGGCCCGGCTCAGATCCTGCACCCGCGCGCCGGTCTCGTCCGCTTCGCCGGCGGCGGAGCGGGCGAGCTCGGCCGAGCCCTGGACCTGCCGGCCGATCTCCTGGACCGACTTGCCCAGTTCCTCGGCGGCCGCCGCCACGGTGCTGACGTTCGAGGCGGCCTGCCCGGCCGCGATCGCCACGGTGGACGATTGGCTGGCGGTCTCGGCGGCGGTGGCCGTCATGGTCTGGGCCGCGAGGTGCAGCTCCAGGGCCGCCGCCGAGACATGGCCGATGATCCCGCCGACCGCGGCCTCGAAGGTTTCGGCCATCTGGCGCATGCCGGTCCGGCGCTGATCCTCTGCCGTGCGGCGCGCGTCGTCCGCATCGGCTTCGAGCCGGCGCGTGCGGATCAGGTTGTCCTTGAAGACGTGGACGGCCGTCGCCATCGCACCGATCTCGTCGCTGCGCCCGAAACCGGGGATTGTCGTCTCCGCCGCGCCCTCCGCGATCGCCCGCATCGCGCCCGCGAGGCGCACGATCCCGAGGGCGACGCGGAAGTGGATGATCCACGCCGCAGCGATCGAGAGCGCCGAGGCCACGAGCGCGATCCCCAGGAAGATCCGGAAGCGCATCGTCGCGGCCCGGGCGCGCAGGCCGGCCTCTTCGCCGACGGCCTTCATGATGGCGATGGCGGTCTCGTCGATCAGCACGAGGCCCATGACCTGCCCCTGCTGCCAGGTCTTAATCTCGTCGTCGGCGGCGGCGGGCGTGGTGGTGCCATCGACGACCGTGCCGATGAGCTTCGTGCGCAGGTGATTGAACGGCCCGTCGAAATACCCCTCGCTCGCGGTGCGATAGGCGGCGGTCACGGTCGCGGGCACGTCCGTGGCGGACAGGATCTGTCCGGCCATCGTCCAGGCGGTCGCAGCGCGCATCCGGGTGGCCCGGACCGTGTCGCGCTCCCCGTCCGTCGCGGGCTTGCGCATGACGAGCGCGTTGTAGGCCGTGGCACCCTCGGTGCCGCTGTTCGTGCGTGCCAGCCAGATCGCCGCGTTGGCATCCAGCAGCGATCCCGTGCTCGGATCGAGGGTGCGGATCTGCTTCTCGAGAAGTGCGGCCGCCGCCTCCAGCCGCTTCGTGATCTCCGATCCGAGTTCGGCGACGCGCGTTCGCAACCTGTCGTCGCGTTCCGCGATCGGCATCCCGAGGGCGCCGTCGAGATCCGGACGCAGGCTCTTCCAGGCGTCGATCCGCTCGACCAGATCACGGCCCGCCAGCTGGACGGCAGGATCGGGACTCGCTGACAGAGCCGCGATGGCGGCCGCGACGCTTCGATCGAGCTGCGGGCGCCGGCCCGCGATGAGGTCCTTGTGCTGCGCGCGGTTCGCCTCGGGATCTGCCGCGAGAGCCACGCCGCTGTAGCCCCACTCGAAGCGGAAGTCGGTCCGGCTCAGGAACAGGCTGCGATCCGTCTCCGCGTAGGTCACCACGGTCTGCGCCGCCGACGATTGCCGAATGCTGGTCACGAATTCGTATATCGGGTTGCCGACTGCCAGCAAGCTCAAGATCGATGTCAATGTTATCAACACCATGCGAATTGATGGACGCAGCATCGGTCCCGTCTTGTCTCGAGCGAGTCGTAACGATCTCTTTCATATGAGGAGACTTGATGTCAAAAATATCTCGCAGATTGCGATCTTATTTATAAACTTGAATTGTAAATACAATCGCATGTATTCGGAGCCGAACAAAGTACAAAATCTGTATTATAGGATCATAGGATTCTTGTATTCCGTTCCGTGGTATCGGCTCGCAGCGAATACGGGGATCGCTTCCGGGGTGCGCCGCGCATCTTGCGGCTCTCGTCTCGCGACGCGCTCGAGGCCGGCGGCGGCGACCAAGCGACCGGGACCGCATGCCTGTCGCCGTTGCGATCGAAGGCGGCCCGCGCAGGTCTCGGCCTACGGAGGTTGATGGCCTGAGGGGCTGCCGCGGCCGTCCCGTGGGGATGCATGTCTGCGCCCTCCGCCGCAGCTGCCCCCACCTCGGCGAGAGCCGGAGCGTGCCCGCGAACCAGGGCCCGCGGACCCTGGTCCACCGAAGCGCGACCGGGGATCGCCGCCGGGCGCGTGCATTCTTCGACGCACCGCGTCTACGGGCGGTAGAGCGGATCGTTCTCCAGGCGGATCGGCTGGCCGTGGGGCGTCGCCGCGGCGGCCCGCAGGAAGGCCGCGGTGCGCGCCGACACGGTCTCGGGTCCGGCCACGCCCCGCTCGGCCAGGATCGCCTCCAGCGTCGCCAGCCACGCGCCGTAATCCGCCGCCCGTTCGGGGGCATCCCCGGGACGGATCTCCCGGCCGAGGCGATCCGTCCATTCCGACCACGTGAACAGCCCGGCCTCCTGCAGGGAGACCACCAGGGCGAAGACCTGTGCCTCCCAGGGCGCCGCAAAGGTGTTCGGCGAGGGTTCGGTCACGCGGGATCCAGGTAGGGTTCGAAGGCTGCCACGGTGACGACGCCGCCCGGATCGCCGCTCTCGCCCCACAGCTCCTGCGCGGTGAAGGCGACCGTGTAGAGCCAGGTCGGGTTCTCGCCGGTGCGGTAAGCATTGGTATCGGGGAAGACGTAGACCCCGTCGGTGCGCACGATCCGGCCGCGCTTGCCGCGCACGTAGCGCGGCAGCCTCGTATGGCCGGTCGGGTGGATATTGCGGGCCACGATTCTGTCGCCCACGGCGAAGCGGGCGGGGGCATCGGCGGCGCGGCTGCTCGGGAAACCGGCCCGGAAGAGCGCCTCCAGACCCTCCCGGGCCAGGACCCGGGCGACGGGCTTGGCCGGCTCCGCGGACCTGCCGGTGGCGATTTCGGACGGGGTCGCCAGTCCGGTGCCGGCGACCTGCTTTTCCAGGGCCCGGAGCCAGATCTCGTAATAGCTCGATCCGAGGTACTCCGCGGGCGGCAGCGACTCGCGGTTGGCGCGGCTGCCGTCGAGGTTCCAGGCGCCGGTGTAGCCCATGGCCATCGCCAGGGCGAAGACGCGGCGCTCCCACGCGGCGTGGAAGACCGGCTCGTCCGGCTCCGGCGCCACCGGCCCGAAGCCGTGCGCGCCGCCGAGGTCCTGGGCGCCGTTCATACCGGCATCTCCGCGGGCGTGGCCGGGATGCCCCTGGGCAGGCCAGTGCCGATCATCGCATCGCGCGTCACCAGCGCGGCGAGCGCCTCCTCGGAGAAGCTCGCGGTTTCCGCCGGCCGCATCGGCAGGACCATGTAGCGGGTCTCGGCGGTCGAATCCCAGACCGTGATGCGGGTGGTCTCCGGAAGGGTCACCCCGAACTCGGCCAGCACGCCGCGGGGATCGATCACCGCCCGGGCCCGGTAGGGCGGCGCCTTGTACCAGACCGGCGGCAGGCCGAGCACCGGCCAGGGGTAGCAGGAGCAGAGGGTGCAGACGACGAGGTTGTGGGTCTCCGGCGTGTTCTCCACCACGACCATGTGCTCGCCGCCGCGGCCGCCGATGTCGAGCTCGGCGATGGCCGGCGTGGCATCGCTCAGGAGCCGCGCCCGGTAGGCTGGATCCGTCCAGGCCCGGGCCACGACGCGGGCGCCGGCATGGGGGCCGACCTTGGTCTCGTAGAGTTCCACCAGGGCATCGAGGGCGGCCGGGTCGACGTAGCCCTTCTCGGCGAGCAGGGATTCGAGCGCCCGCACCCGCGCCTCGACGGGAGAAATCTCGCTGCCGTGGTGATGATGCGCATCATGCGCGTGGTCGTGGCCCATCCAACTCTCCCGGCGATGCGCATCATGCGTCACCGCGCGTTCCGTCGCCGCCCCGCGACGACAGCTATATCAACCGATGCCGCCCGAAGGCGATACGCAAAATACCCGGGCGAAGTCGGGAGCGTTTGGCATCGGTTCAGAATTATGCAGGTACTCGCATTAGACCCGTTCCAGTATACCAGGACGGAGGGGTCAGGATACGGTCATGATCGATGACGCTGCCATGCCGACAGCCGACGCGGGGGCCAGCCCGAACGCGGACGGCTACGCGACGGTGATCGGTCAGCACCTCGCCCTGCCGATCCGCGAGTATTTCCAGATCGCGGAACGGGAGCCGCTGCCGGCGCATCTCGATGCCCTGTTGGCGCGGTTCGAGGCGGCGGTCGCTGCACATGGTCAGGTCGTGGCCTTCGATTTCCGCGGCGACATCATCCGGGCATTGCCGGCGCTGCGGACCTTCGCGCTGTCGCTGGTGGGCGACGTGAGCCGGGCCGACGACCTCGTGCAGGAGACCTTCGTCAAGGCCTGGGCCAACCAGCAACGGTTCCGGCCCGGGACCAACTTCACCGCGTGGTTGTTCACGATCCTGCGCAACCAGTTCTACTCGGATCTCCGCAAGACGCGGCGCGAGATCGAGGACGTGGACGGGACCCACGCGAGCCAGATGACCAGCCTGTCGGACCAGGAGGATGCCAGCACCCTCAAGGTTGTCTGGGAGCGGCTCGGCGATCTCCCGGCGGCGCAGCGGCAGGCCCTGCTCCTGGTCGGCGCCGAGGGGCACACCTACGAAGAGGCGGCGACCAAGCTCGGCTGTCAGGTCGGCACGGTCAAGAGCCGGGTCAGCCGCGCCCGGTCTTCGCTCCTCGACACGCTCGGGGTCGTCGTCGCCGGGCAGGCCCCGGCGCCGTGAAGGCAGGGGTCTGATCGGACCCTGTCCGCCACGGCAGGGAACGAGGCGCCGACGGCCGTCCCGGGCACGGGTCTGCATCAGGGGTTTCGGACAGTGGAACCGGTGCCTGCGCCGGACGGTCGTCCGGATCGATCGAACGCGGCCCCATAACCGGCGTCTCGCGGGACCGGCTGCGATCGGGGCATGCGGCATGGCCATCGCGACCGCTGCGCCCCGTATCCGGGATCGACCGTGCGCGAGGCACGTCGTCATGCCGGAACGTCTCGGGCCCTGGCCGGCCGCGATCCGGTGCATCGAGGCCGGCGGGATGCGTCCGGTCGTCGACTCGGGTGCCGACCATGCCCCGCTGTATAGCAGTTTAATGTCGCTTTAAGGTTGTAGTCTGAGAACAGATCGTCAGTCGCGATGGGACCGTGCTGATATTCGCGCCTGTTCCCGTGCTGCCAATCGGATGAACCTCCTCAAAAACCTGAAGCTCCTCGGCAAGCTCGCGATCCCGGTCGCGATCCTGATCGGCGTGGCGCTGAGTATGGTCTTGCTGGCCCGTGCCAAGCTGAACACGCTGGATCAGAACACCCACGACATCGTCGAGATCAATGCGGCCCGCGCCATCCGGGTCCAGCAGCTCGCCTTCGCGGTCGACGAGATGACGATCCGCGACAAGAACGTGATCATCGAGACGGACCCCGCCGTGCTCGCCCGGCAGGCCAGCCAGTTCGAGGTGAACAAGCGCGAGGCCCTGGCGAAGGCCGATGAACTGATCGCCTTCAGCGGGTCGCCGGAGCGCCGCGCCGTGAACGCGGCGATCAAGGACCAGCTGGTGGCGTATGTCGCCTCCGTCGAGAAGGGCATCGGCCTCGGTCTGCGGGGCGACAAGCGGTCGGCCCTGGAGATCTCGGCGAACACCAGCCGCGTCGTCCGCCTCAAGCTGATCGACGAGCTCAACGCGCGCATCGCCGCCAACCTGCAGGATCTCAAGGACGCGGAGGACAACGCCTCCGCGGTCGCCGCCTCCGCCACGATGACGCTCACGATCCTGGCCGCGATCGGACTGCTCTCCGCGACCGGCCTCCTGGCCGCCATCGCGGGCTTCGGCGTCGCCCGGCCGCTGAACGGAATGGCCTCCGCCATGAGCCGCTTGGCGTCCGGTGACCTGGACGTTCCGGTCATCGGCACCGAGCGTCGGGACGAGGTCGGGTCGCTCGCCCGCTCGCTGCAGGTGTTCAAGGAGAACGCCCTTCAGGCGCGTACCCTCGCGGCTGCCCAGGAGGTGGAGAGCGCGGCCAAGATGCGCCGCGCCAACGCTCTGGACAGGCTGACCCGGGCCTTCGAGGACAGCGTCTCGGTGCTGACCCAGGGCCTCGCCGGGGCCGCCACCGAGATGGAGGCGACCGCCCGCGCCATGACGGCCACCGCCGAGGAGACGACGCATCAGAGCGTTTCGGCGGCCGGTGCCGCGCAGCAGACCTCGGCCAACGTGCAGACGGTGGCCGCGGCCAGCGAGGAGATGTCGGCCTCCGTCGCCGAGATCGTGCATCAGGTGAGCCAGTCGTCCCGCATCGCCGGTCAGGCCGTCGAGACCGCTCACCGGACCGACGCGACGGTCCAGCGGCTGACCGGAACCGCCGAGCGTATCAGCTCGGCCGTGTCGCTGATCACCGACATCGCGAGCCAGACCAACCTGCTGGCCTTGAACGCCACCATCGAGGCGGCCCGGGCCGGCGAGGCGGGCCGCGGCTTCGCCGTGGTGGCGACCGAGGTGAAGGAACTCGCCGGCCAGACCGGCCGGGCGACCGGCGAGATCGGCGAGCGGATCGCCGAGATCCAGGCCGCCACCCGGGAGGCGGTGTGCGACATCCAGGAGATCGGGCGCGTCATCGGCGAGATGTCGGCCTACGCGGCGAGCATCGCGGCCGCCATGGAGGAGCAGGGCGCGGCGACGCAGGAGATCACCCGCAACGTTCAGGAAGCCGCCCGCGGCACCGAGCAGGTCACCCACAACATCGGTTCGGTGCGGACGGGCGCCGGCCAGACCAGCGCCGCCGCCACGCAGGTGCTCGGCTCCGCGCAGGAGCTGGCGCGCCATGCGGAGAGCCTGACCCGGGAGGTCTCCACCTTCCTGGCCGGCGTGAAGGCGGCCTGAGCCGGCGCTTCATCTGCCCCGTCCTGCCCCACCAGGAGCCCGCCCGGCAATCGCCGCGGCGGGCTGCTTCATGGCGCACGCCCCTCTCGATCCCCTGCTCCTCCGGGGTCGCCATGAACCGGCAACGTCCGCTCTCACCAGTCCCGCGCGAGGTTTCGGAGGCGAACTGGACCGGCAACGGCGATCCCGCCGCCCCGGGGTCAATCGCTGCACAAACGGCAGAACGCTGGCTGACCGAAGAAGAAGCAGCCGTTCTATCAGCCGCCGCGCTTCAAGCGCGTGATCAACTTGGCTTCTGCTGCCGCGGCCGGCATCGACCTGCCGGCAAGCCGCGTCGCGCGGGCCGACGAATTGATCGCATGAGCGCCGGTCCGCCCGGCAGGGTGCCGGAAGGCGGATCGTCGCGGTTCAATCGCCTGGTTCAGGCTCCCATAGCCGAATCCCGGGTCCGCCGGCTTCAACCGCCCAGCTCGCCGCACGGCACGTCGCTGTCCTCGCGCCGACGCCGCAGGGGCGTCCACGCGAGAGCGGCGAGCGAACCCTGTCAGCCGATCGGCGGCCGCCGCAGGTGCCAGTCCGTCACCCGCTGGTAGGCCTGCCCGATGCGCAGGGCCATGGCTTCGTCGTAGCCCCGGCAGACGATCTGGAGCGAGAGCGGCAGCCCGGTGGCGGTGAAGCCGTTCGGCAGTGAGAGCCCGCACAGGTCGAGCAGGTTGCCGAACCGGGTGAAGCGGGACGGCAGGTGCGCCTCGTCGACCTCCGCGAGCGCCACGGCCGCACATTCCGTCGTCGGTGTCAGCAGGGCGTCGATGCCTTCGACCGCCGCCGCATAATGCAGCTTCATCGCGGCGCGGCGGTGCAGCGTGGCGAGGTAATCCTGGGCCGGGACCTGCGCGCCGGCCAGGATCCGGGCCCGCACCGCATCACCGAGCGGCGCGGACGGATCCTCCGCCAGGGCGCCGTTGACGAAATAGGCCTCGGCGTTGGTGATCTGGCTCATCGCCACGCAGTCGCTGAACCGGAACGGCAGGGCGACGTCGACGATCTCGGCCCCCTGCCCGGCCAGCAGGTCGAGGGCCGCGTCGTAGGCCGCCAGCATGTCCGCGGCGACGCCCTCGCGTTCGGCGGCCGGCATGCGGCCGAGCCGCAGGCCGCGCACGCCGCGGTTCAGGACTGGCCAGGGCGCGTCCGGTGCGATGCCGCGGGTCGTCGGGTCGCGGAGATCGGGGCCGGAGATCGCCTCGTACAGGAGCGCGACGTCCTCCACCGTGCGGGCGAGCGGGCCGGGCGTGTCCAGCGTGGTCGAGAGCGGCACGATCCCCCAGGTCGAGACGCGCCCGACCGTCACCTTGAGGCCCGTCAGCCCGCAGAAGGCGGCCGGCAGGCGCACCGATCCGCCGGTGTCGGTGCCGATGCCCCAGGGCGCCATCCGGGCGGCCACGGCGACGCCGGTGCCGCTGCTCGACCCGCCCGGCGTGCGCGGGGTCTCGGGATCCCAGGGGTTCCGGGGCGTGCCGAGATGCTGGTTGGTGCCCCAGCCGCCATAGGCGAACTCCACCGTATGGGTCTTGCCCAGCACGATCATGCCCTGGCCGATGAGGCGCCGGGCGATCGTGGCCGTGCGCGCGGCCCGGCGTGCGCGGTGGGCCGCCGAGCCGCCCATGGTGATCCGGCCTTCGAGGTCGATCAGGTCCTTGAGCACCACGGGCACCCCGTGGAGCGGTCCCACCCCGTGCCCCGACCGGATCGCCCGGTCGGCGCCCTCGGCGGCGAGGCGCGCGTCGGCGGACAGGACCTCCGTAAAAGCCTGGAGCTTCGGTTCCAGCCGGTCGATCCGGCCGAGCAGCGCGTCCACCGCGTCGACCGGGGAGAGCGTCCGCGCCTGGATCGCGCGGCCGAGTTCGGCGGCGGAGGCGAATGCGGGATCGATGTCGGACATGGATCTTACTGCACGCTGACGAGGGTGAGATCCACGAACCAGGATTGCGGCGAGACGAAGCCGTGGATCTTCTTGGACATCCCGCGGGGATTGAGGTCGTGGACGACGAACAGCCAGGGCGGATCGTCCACGAGGCGCTCGTGGGCGGCTTTGGTCTGCGCGTCGATCACCTTAGCGTCGGTGGTCTCGGCGAGGGCCTTCAGGGCCGCGTTGAACGCCTCGTCCTTCCAGGTGGGGAAATTGAAGCCGTTCGGCGGAAGCCGGTCGTCCGCGAAGTAGCGGGCCATGACGGCGACGTCCGAGGAGGGGGAGGAGACATTGAGCGCCATCGAGCCCTGGAGGCTCGGCGCGTCCGGCAGCGCCCGGCTGGAGTTCAACAGCACCTGCCATTCGACCACGTTGAAGGTCACGTCGACGTTGCAGGCCTGCTTGAGGTTCTCCTGCAGGTACTCGTTCATCGGCATCGGCAGCATCTGGCCGGAGCCGGAGGACGAGATCATCACCTTGAAGCTCAAGGGCTTCTTGTCGGTGAAGCCGGCCTCGGCGAGGAGCGCTTTCCCCTTGGCGGCGTCGAACGTGTAACGGTTCTTCGGCGCGCCGAAATTCGGGTCCCTGTCGTTGAGCCAGCCCGAGGCCGGCTCCGCCGTCCCGTTCAGCAACTCGACGATGCCGGCGCGGTCGATGCAGTAGTTCAGGGCCTGCCGGACGCGCACGTCCTTCAGCGGGCTGTCCTTGGCGCCGATGTTGAAGAAGTACGGCCAGACATGCGGGTACGAGCCCGTGGTGATGGTGAAGCCCGCCTGTTTGAGCGACGGAATCGCGTCGGGCGCCGGCACCTCGATCCAGTCGACCTGACCGGATCGCAGCGCCGCCACCCGGGCATTCGCCTCCGGGATCGGCATCAGCCGGACCTTGTCGACCTTGGCCTTCCGGTCCGGATCCCAGTAGCCGTCGTTCCGGGCGAGATCGACCGCCTCGCGCGGGGCGACGCGGGTGATCTTGAACGGTCCGGTCCCGGCCGCCGGCAGGGCCGCCACCTTGCTCCAGTCGCGCCCCGCCTTCTCGAAGGAGGTCGGCGAGGTGAACAGCAGGTAGACGACCATGTAGGGGAAGTACGAGGCGGCCTGGGTGGTGGTGATCTGGACCGTGGCGTCGTCGATCTTCCGGTAGCTGCCGACCAGCGGTGCCCGGGCGCGGGTGATGCCGGCGCCCTGGGCCTCGAATTGCGGGCTGTCGTTCCTGTAGTAGCGGTCGAGGTTCCAGATCACCGCGTCGGCGTTGAAGGGAGTTCCGTCATGGAACAGGACGCCCTGACGCAGGTGGAAGGTCCAGACCGCCTTGTCGTTCGGATCCTGCTCCCAGCGCTCGGCCAGGGCCGGGACCAGTCCGGCGAGCTGGGTGGTGCTCTTCAGGTCCCACTGCACCAGCCCCTCGAAGATCGGGTAGCCGAGGAAGCGCATGCCCTCGAAGCCGTTGTTGGGCATGCCCGTGGTCGTCGGAATGTCGGTCGCCGTCATGGCGATGCGCAACACGCTCTCGGCGCTGGCCGGTCCCGTCAGGACGACCGTTCCGGCGAGGGCGGCGACAATCAGGCGGCGAACTGTCATGGGCTTCCATTCGTCGAGGCTGCGGCGCGGCAACCGCGACTCCTGCGCGAATCCCGTGCCAGTCAGGAGTCTAGGCCCCGCTTCAGGCGAAGAGGAGGTGTCAGGCTCCGCCCCTTGCGCGTCGCGTCGCCTGCGCCACGATAATAAAAAATTCGAGTCGCCGGCCAGGCTGGGCCGGACCGTGAGGGAGCCGCCCGTGAGCGATGGAACGCCGAGCACCATGAACGGGGCCGAGAGCCTGGTCCGGACCCTCGTGGACGGCGGGGTCGAGGTCTGCTTCACCAATCCCGGCACCTCGGAGATGCACTTCGTCGCCGCCCTCGACCGGGTCGAGGGCATGCGCTGCGTCCTGTTCCTGTTCGAGGGCGGGGCGACCGGTGCGGCGGACGGCTACGCCCGCATGGCCGACAAGCCGGCCTCGACGCTGCTCCACCTCGGGCCCGGCCTCGCCAACGGTCTGGCCAACCTCCACAACGCCAAGAAGGCGCGCACGCCGGTCGTCAACATCGTCGGCGAGCATGCGACCTACCACCGGGAATACAATGCGCCGCTGACCTCGGATATCGAGGGGCTGGCCCGGCCGATGTCGTCCTGGGTGCGGACCGGCATGAGCGCCGGCGAGATCGGTCCGGACGGCGCCGCCGCCATCGCGGCCGCCCGGACCGCCCCGGGGCAGGTCGCCACCCTGATCCTGCCGGCCAACACCGCCTGGGATCCCGGCACCGGTCCGGCGCCGGTGCCCGCCATCCCCGAGCGGGCGCGGGCGAGCGACGAGGCCGTCGCGGCGGCCGTCGAGGCGCTCCGGAGCGGCGAGCCGGTGCTCCTGCATCTCGGTGACCGGGCGGTGCGGAACGAGGGTCGGGTGCTCGCCGACCGGATCGCCCGCAAGACCGGCGCGCAGATCATGGCGATGACGTCCAATTCGCGGATCGACCGCGGCGCCGGCACCGTGCCGGTCGAGCGCCTGCCCTACCCGATCGACCAGGGCATCGCGGCGCTGAAGGACTTCCGCCACGTCATCCTGATCGGCGCGACCCCGCCGGTGGGGTTCTTCGCCTATCCCGGCAAGCCGAGCCTGCTGGCGCCCGAGGGCAGCACGACGATCACGCTGGCCACCCCCGAGGAGGACCAGATCGACGCCCTGGAGCGGCTCGCCGAGGCGGTCGCGGCCCCGCCGGCGGGGCCGGTTTCCGTCGCCCCGCGCCCGAAGCTCCCGACCGGCGGCCCTCTTGACCAGGACACGATCGGGCAAGTGCTCGGCGCGCTGATCCCGGAGGGCGCCGTGATCTGCGACGAATCGATCACCACGGGCCGCAACTTCTTCGCCCTGACCCGGGATGCGGCGCCCCATACGTGGCTGCAGCTCAGCGGCGGCTCGATCGGGCTGGGCATCCCGATGGCGACCGGCGCGGCCGTGGCCTGTCCCGACAGCAAGGTGATCAACCTCCAGGCCGACGGCAGCGGGCTCTACACGGTCCAGGCGCTCTGGACCCAGGCCCGCGAGCACCTCGACGTGGTGACGCTGGTCTGGTCGAACCGCTCCTACGCGATCCTGCGGGCGGAACTCGCCAATGTCGGCGCGCTCAACCCCGGCCCGAAGGCGCTCAGCATGCTGAGCCTCGACGAGCCGGCGGTGGACTGGGTGAGCCTCGCCAAGGGGTTCGGGGTCGAGGGGGTGCGCGTCGAGACGCTGCCCGACTTCATCGCGGCGTTCCAGCACGCGCTGGCCACCAAAGGTCCGCACCTCATCGAAGTGGCTCTGTGAGCGACGCGACTTACCGGCTGCCCGGGCTCGACGGTCCCGTCGAGATCCGCGTCGATCGCTGGGGGCTGGCGCATATCCGCGCCGGAACCGTCCTGGATGCCTTCCGCGCCCAGGGGTTCAACGCCGCCCGGGACCGGCTCTGGCAGCTCGACCTCTGGCGCAAGCGCGGCCTCGGCCTGCTGGCGGCGGATTTCGGGCCCGGCTACCTCGCCCAGGACCGTGCCGCCCGGTTGTTCCTCTACCGCGGCGACATGGCGGCGGAATGGGCCGCCTACGGGCCTCAGGACACCCAGGCGATCGTCACGGCCTTCGTGGACGGGGTCAACGCCTACGTGGGGCTCACCGAGTCGCGGCCGGACGCGCTGCCGCCGGAATTCGCCCTGACGGACACGCGCCCCGCCCGGTGGCAGGCGGACGACGTGGTGCGCATCCGCAGCCACGGGCTCATCCGCAACGTCCTGTCCGAGGTCGCCCGCGCCCGGGTGCTGGCGCGCGCGCCATCCCGCGAAGAGGGGCTGGCCGCCGACGACCTGCGCAAGCGGATCAGCCCGCCGCACGACCCGGTGGTGCCGGACGGGCTCGGCGCCGCCGACTGGCCGGACGATCTCCTCGACGACTTCCGCCTCGCCACCGCGGCCGTCGGATTCTCCCCGGAGCGCTCGGCGGCGTCCCGGGACGAGGCCTGGGCCTGGAGCAAGGTCGACGCGCACGGCGCCGTCACGCGGGGCAAGCGGGCCGAGGCCCGGGAGCCCGCCGAGGGTTCGAACAACTGGGTGGTCGGGCCGTCCCGCACCGCCACCGGCCGCCCGATCCTGGCGAGCGACCCGCACCGGGTCTATCTGCAGCCGTCGCTGCGCTACGCGGTCCACCTCACCGCGCCGGGGCTCGACGTGATCGGGGCCGGCGAGCCGGCGCTCCCCGGCATCTCCATCGGCCATAACGGACACGCCGCCTTCAGCCTGACCATCGCGCCGATGGACCAGGAGGATCTGTTCGTCTGCGAGACCGACCCGGCCGATCCGGACCGCTACCGGTACGGCGACGGCTGGGACCGGATCGTTCGGGTCCCGGAAACCATTCCGGTGCGCGGTGGCCCGGACGCGACCGTGATGCTGGCCTTCACCCGGCACGGACCGGTGATCCGCGAGGACGCGGGGCGCGCCTTCGCGCTGCGGACCGTCTGGTCCGAGCCCGGCGCTGCCGCCTATCTCGGCAGTCTCGCCTATCTCGGCGCCACGACGCCTGACCGTTTCGGCGAGGCCCTGCGCCACTGGTCGGCGCCGTCCGTCAACCAGCTCTATGCCGACGTGACGGGCCGGATCGCGTGGTTCATGGCCGGCCGGGCGCCCGTGCGGCCGGCCCATGACGGCCTGCTGCCGGTTCCCGGCGACGGCCGCTACGACTGGGCCGGCTTCCACGATCCGGCGACCCTGCCCCGCAGCATCGATCCGGAATCCGGCTGGCTCGCCACGGCCAACGCGATGAACCTGCCGCCGGATTTTCCGGCGGACGATCGGAAGGTCGGATTCGAGTGGGCCGAGCCCTGGCGCGACCGCCGCATCCGGGCTGTGCTCGGCGGACAGACGCGGCACAGCCTCGCGGACTCGCGGGCGCTCCAGGGCGACGAGGTTTCCGAGCCGGCCCTGCGGCTCGCCGAACTGGTCCGGGCGATGCCGGCGGGTGCCGATCCCGATGTCGCCTCGGCGCAGGCCCTGCTGGCCGCGTTCGACGGCGGACTGCACCCGGACTCCCCGGCGGCGGCCTTCATCGAGGTGTTCTGGGTCCGTCACCTGCGCCCGGCGCTGCTCGCCGCGTTCGTGCCGGACGTCCCCACCCGCCGCCTGCTGCCGCCCGGCGACACGCAGAGCCTGATCGAGCGGTTGGAGTCCGGTCTCGACTCGGCGGCGTGCGACGGCCTGTTGACGGAGACGCTGGGCGCTGCGTTCCGGGACTGCCTGGACCGAATGGGCGCCGATCCCATGGGCCGGCTCCGGCCGGATGCGGAAGCCGCCGGGGAGCAGCAACGTCACGAAGCAGAAGCTGACGCGTCCGCTCCCCCTTTCGCGGAGGGCGGCGGGAGAGACGCGGACATGGCGGCCCTTCCCGAATCCCCGGCCGGCTGGTCCTGGGGGCGCCTGCACCAGGCCCTGTTCGCCCATCCGCTAACCGCCCTGCGGCCTCATCCTGGCTGGGATGTCGGCCCGCTGCCCGTGGGCGGGTCCGCGGCATCGGTCATGCACGCGGAGTACCGGACCGACACGTTCCGGCTCACCCACGGCGCCTCGTTCCGCATGGTCGTGGATGTGGGGAACTGGGACAAGTCGGTCTTCATCAACGTGCCTGGCCAGTCGGGCGACCCGGGAAGCCGGCACTATGCCGACCTCGCCCCGGTCTGGGGCCGGCAGGACCATGTGCCGATGCTCTATGGCCGCGCGGCCGTGGACGCGGCCACCGAGACGATCATCACGCTGAGCCCGGGCCCCGGCTGATCCGGCGGCCGGGAGGGAGTGGGACAGGACCTTGAAGATCTTCATCGCGGGCCTCGCCACCGAGACCAACACCTACGCGCCGCTGCCCACGGGCCGTGCGGCCTTCGAAGCGGATTACGCCCGCCGGGACGGCAGCCGGAACCCGCCGAGCCTCAGCAACATCGGCCTCAAGGCCTGGCGCGCGCTGGCCGAAGCGGACGGGCACGATGTCGTCGAGAGTCTGTCGACCTTCGCGCAGCCCGGAGGGATCACCCTGCGGGCCGTCTACGAGGAGCTGCGTGATGCCCTGCTGGAGGATCTGAAGGCCGCGATGCCGGTCGACGCGGTGCTGCTGTTCATGCACGGCGCCATGGTGGCGGAAGGCTACGACGACTGCGAGGGCGACACCCTGGAGCGGGTCCGCGCCGTCGTCGGGCCGGAGGCCGTGATCGGCGTCGAGCTCGACCTCCACTGCCATCTCACCGAGACGATGCGGAGGCGCGCCGACATCATCGTGATCTACAAGGAATACCCGCACACCGACATCGTCGACCGCGCCCGCGACCTCTATCCCTTGGTGGTCCGGACCGTGGCGAAGGAGATCCGGCCGGTCATGGCGTATGCGGATTGCCGGATCATCAACATGTGGCGGACGAGCCGCGAGCCGGTGGCGGGCTTCGTGCGCCGGATGGAGGCGCTGGAGGGCCGGGACGGGATCCTGTCGGTCTCCTTCGGGCACGGCTTCCCGTGGGGCGATGTGGCGGATGTCGGCGCCCGGATGCTCGTCGTCGCCGACGGCGATGCCGGCAAGGCCCAGGCGCTGGCCGATGACCTCGCCGGCGCCGTCTGGGCGATGCGGGAGGAAGCGGCGAGCCGCTGCGACACGATCGACGCGGCCATCGATCTGGCCCTCGCCTCGTCGGACCCGCGCCCGATGGTGCTGGCGGACTTCGCCGACAATGCCGGTGCGGGCGCGCCCTCCGACAACACCGCAATCCTGGCCCGCCTCGTGGAGCGGGGCGTGACGGGCGCGGCGCTCGGCCTGATCTGGGATCCCGGGGCGGTGGGCATCTGTCACGAGGCCGGGCTCGGAGCGCGCTTCAGCTTGCGGATCGGCGGTAAGTGCGGCGTGACCTCGGGCGACCCGGTGGACCTGCGCGTCACCGTGCGCGGCCTCTCGGAGGATTACAGTCAGACCGGCCTCAGCGGCGGCCGGGCCCATCTCGGCCCCGCCGCCTGGGTGGAGGCGGACGGCATCCACGTGGTTCTGACCCACAAGCGCCAGCAGGCCTTCGCGCCCGACGCCTTCACGGGCCTCGGGCTGACCCTCGACGACAAGCGCATCGTCGTGGTGAAGTCGATGCAGCACTTCTACGCCGCCTTCGCGCCCATCGCGAGCGACGTGCGCTACGTCGCGGCACCTGGGGCCGTCCCGCCGGATTACGGCGCGATCCCGTACACCAAGCGATCCGGCCTCTACTGGCCGCGGGTCGCCGATCCCTTCGCCGCGGAGACCGCCCGATGATCCCGGAGCTTCACTTCGACGCCGCCGGGCTTCTGGCGGCCCTGCGCCCCTGGGTGGAGTGCGAGAGCCCGACCCACGACGCGGCGGCCGTCAACCGGATGATGAGCGTCGCCGCCCGCGACCTGGCCGTCGCGGGGGCGGCGGTGGAGACGATCCCCGGCCGGATGGGCCTGAGCGACTGCGTGCGTGCCCGCTTCCCGCACAGGAACCGCGATGCGCCCGGCATCCTGGTGCTCGGTCATCTGGACACGGTGCATCCGGTCGGGACGCTCGGGAGCCTGCCGTGGCGAATCGAGGGGAACCGGGTCTTCGGGCCGGGCATCCTCGACATGAAGGGCGGCAACCTCATCGCCCTGGCGGCGATCCGCGCCCTGGCGGTCGCCGGGATCGAGACGCCGCTGCCCGTGACCGTGCTGTTCACCGGCGACGAGGAGGTCGGCAGTCCCTCGACCCGCGACCTGATCGAGGCCGAGGCCGCCCGCCACGCCGTCGTGCTGGTCCCCGAGCCGGGTCAACCCGAGAACGGCGTGGTCACCGGCCGCTACGCCATCGCGCGCTTCGACCTGGAGGCGACGGGCCGCCCGAGCCACGCCGGGGCGTCGCCCCACGAGGGGCGCTCCGCGATCCGCGCGATGGCGCGCAAGATCCTCGCGATCGACGCGCTGTCGGATTCCGACTGCACCGTCTCGACCGGCATCGTCTCGGGCGGGCAGTGGGTGAACTGCGTCCCGACAATCTGCCGGGGGCAGGCGCTCAGCATGGCCAAGCGCCAGGCCGACCTCGACCGCGGCGTCGCGCGGATGCTGGCCCTGTCGGGCGAGGAGGACGGCGTCCGCTTCACCGTGACCCGGGGCGTGACCCGGCCGGTCTGGGAACCGGATGCCGGCACGATGGCCCTCTATGAGCGGGCGCGCCGCTTGAGCGAGGCGCTCGGCCAGCCCCTGCCCCATCGCAGCGCCGGTGGCGGTTCGGACGGCAACTTCACCGGCGCCAACGGTATCCCGACGCTCGACGGCCTCGGGCCGCTGGGCCAGGGCTATCACACCCTGGAGGAGCACGTGCTGATCGATACGCTGCCCCAGCGGGCGCGGCTGTTCGCGGCGCTGCTCACCCATCTCGGCGCCCAGGACGCGCCGTGAGCCCGGAACCCGCACGGGTCGCCGTGGCCGGCGCGACCGGCGATCTCGGCCTGCGGATCGTGCGGGCCCTGGTGGCGGAGGGCGCCGCCGTCACGGCGATCGTCCGGCCCGGCACCGGGGCGGTGCGGGTCGCACCGCTGACCGCTCTCGGCGTGCGGATCGCGGAGGCGGGCGCCGGACGTCCCGGTAGCTGGCAGTCCGCCTGCATGGGCGCGGACTGCGTGGTCTCGGCCTTCAACGGGCTGAGCGCGACGATCCTCGACGCACAGACCGTTCTGCTGGAGGGAGCCGTCCGCGCCGGCGTGCCGCGCTTCATTCCGTCCGATTTCTCGATCGACTACGCCAAGACGGTGCCGGGCGGGAACCGCAACCTCGACCTACGCCGCGCCTTCCGGGAACGCCTCGACGCCGCGCCGATCCGGGCGACCTCGGTGCTCAACGGCGCCTTCATGGAACTGCTCGCCGGGCAGGCGCCGCTGATCCTCCACGGCCTGCACCGGGTGCTCTACTGGGGCAGCGCCGATCAGCGCCTCGACTTCACCACGAAGGCCGACACGGCCGCCTTCACGGCCCGCGCCGCCCTGGACCCCGATCCCCCGCGCTGGCTGCGCGTCGCCGGCGACAGCTTCAGTGTCCGGGAGCTGGCCGACGCGGTGAGCGCGGTTCGCGGCACGCGCTATCGGCCGCTGCGCGGCGGAAGCCTGCGATTGCTGGACTTGATGATCCGGGCCACGCGCACGGTCGCGCCGGGCCGGGGCGCGGTGTTCCCGGCGTGGCAGGGTATGCAGTACCTGCGCGACATGTTCGACGGGCGGGCACAGCTCACCCCCCTCGACACTGACCGCTATCCCGACCTGCGCTGGACCGATGTCCGCGAATTCCTGACCGCGGGCCGCCGCTGAGCCCATCCCGCGCGGCCCCGGCCGAGGGCCGCGACGCTCGGCCGGGGCCGCGCGGGCCCCCGACGGTTCCGCCGCCCAGGAACCGCGCCGCGGCCAGCATCGAGCCAATGGCGCCGCCAGCAGACACGTCAGGGTGCAGCCGATACATCCGGCCGTGAGGATCACCGGCACCGGATCTGGCGCCAATATCGATCGTGTAAGCGAGCCGTCGGAAGCCCGTTCCCTGCCGGTGCGGCCGTTCGCTTCAGACCGGCTCGACCGGCATCTCCGGCACGCCGGCCGCCTCGATCGCCGACCCCGCGGCGAGGCACAGATCCTCTCGGTAGCGCGCGGCGACGAGCTGAACGCCGACCGGCGTGCGCCCGACGAGCCCTGTGGTGACGGTCAGCGCCGGGACGCCGATCGGGGCCAATCCGACTTGCAGGAGATTCGCCTCGAAGGCCCGGGCGATGCCGGCATCCCCGGTGCTGTCGAGCCCGTCCGGGAAGGGCAGCTCGGCCGAGACCGGCACCAGCAGCACCGGGTTGTCGGCGAGGAACAGCGACCACTCCCGCGCCAGCGTCGCCCGCCGGGTCAGCGCCCGGGCGATGGCGTCGGGGGGCATGGCCTCGGCCCGAGCCCGAAAACTCTCCAGAAGTCCGATGGCCGCGGGATCGCCCTCGCGCTCGGCCGCCTCGCGCACCGCCGCGTAGCCGTCGCCGAGCCAGAGCTGGAGCTGGATCTCGCACGCCTCCCGGATCGGCGGCGTGTCGTCGATTTCCCTGACGGCCCAGCCGGATTCGGCGAGGCGCCGCGCGGCGTCCCGCAGGGCGGCCTCGACCTCGGGTACGACGGCGAGACCGCCGGGCCGCACGCACAGGGCGACCCGCCGCGGCCGCTCCGGACCTTCCAGCGGTGCGGGCACCCACCACGGGTCGCGGGGATCGGACGCGGCCATGACATCCAGGCCGAGGCGGACATCCGCGATGCTGCGGGCGAGAGGCCCCGACACCGCCATGAGCTGCGGCCCGATCCCGCGCTCGGGCGAGGTCGCGTTCCAGGCCGGGATCCGTCCCAGGCTCGGGCGCAGGCCGTGCACGCCGCAGGCATAGGCCGGATAGCGCACGGAGCCGGCGATGTCGGTGCCGTGGGCGATCGCCCCGATGCCGGCCGCGACGGCGGCGCCGGCTCCGCCGGACGAGCCCCCGGGTGTCAGCGCGGGATCGCGCGGATTTTTGGTCTCACCATGCATCTGGTTGGTGGTGAACCAGCGCAGCGAGAAGGCTGGCGTGTTGGTCCGTCCCAGCAGCACCGCCCCGGCGCGGCGGAGATTGGCCACCACGGGGTTGTCGGCGTCGGCCACGAGGTCGCGCTGGAGGCGCAGCCCGTTCGTGGTCGCGAAACCTCGCTGATCGGCATTGACCTTCACGGTCACCGGCACACCCGCGAGGCGCCCCGGGGTCTCGCCGCGCGCCCGCGCGGCGTCGACCGCGTCGGCCTGGGCCAGCACGTCTTCCGGACGGTGCTCGACCACGGCGTTGATCCGGCCGTTGACCGCGTCGAGCCGGCCGAGGGCGTCCTGCGCGGCCTCGCGGGCCGAGACCTGACCGGAACGGATTAGCGCCGCGAGGTCGGTCGCCGTCAGACGCCAGAGCTGCATGGACATTCCTTTCGCGTGCCCCTGGGGGGCGAATCGGACTTTGCGAATCACGCCGTCCGCGGGCGTCCGGCTGGAACGGTCACCTTATTCATAATGCAAGCGTGAGGCCGCTTTTTTGAGCATGTTGGGATCGCCAACATCGGCAAAGGCTTGCCGCGCTGCAGCGGAAATACTTAAGCATTCCGTGCCTGCGGGGCCTTGCCAGGCACCGCGCGGCAGATAACCTCGCCGTCATCCGCGGGCTCGATCCGCAGGCAAATGGAAGGGGCGATCTATTCGGACGAGAGCTGGCAACCTCAAGCACAGGAGGGCTCCCATGGCAGAGGTGATTCGAGTCAAGCCGACCCACGACGGAACCTACACCGTGTATCGCGGAACGCTCGCGCTGATCAGTGGTCTCACCCGTCTTCAGGCCGAGCGCTACGAAGCGAGCCTGAGCCGTCAGCAACAATCCGATCTGCTGAGCGCGACCGCCTGATCAACCAACTGGCCAGCGCGACCGCCCATCCGGGACGCGCCGGCCCTCGGCCTCATGCGCGGTCGACGGGGCCCAGGTCGACGGGGCCGAGGTCGCACAGGACACCGGCCGCATCGAGGCCCCGCCGGCGGGCGCTGACCGTGAAGGCGGCCCCCGATGGGGTGATCTCGTACAGAAGATACGATGCGCGGCGCGAGGCGATCGCCCCGTGCCCGTCCGGCCGGGCCGAGGCCGAGGGAACGCCGACGACCGGCACGCTGCGCCCGTCCGGCCCCGGGATCACGGCGCTGCTGAGCACGTGGTTGTGGCCGTGCAGGATCAGCTCGGCGCCCGCCCGGGCGATCATGGCCGTGAAGGCGGCCGCATCCTTCAACTCGCGCCCGGCCGCCGCGCCGCCGGGCTGCGGCGGATGGTGAATCATCACCACGCGGAACGGCCGGCCCGGTTCGGTGGCCAGCGCCCGCAGCAGGGACTCGGCGGCGGCCAGCTGCGGCGCGCCGAGGCGCCCGGTGGCCACGAACGGTTTCGTCGGGATCGCGCTGGAGAGGCCGACCAAGGCCACGGGCCCGCGCCGCCTGAGGTAGGGAAAGCACCCCGACGATCCCGAATCGTCGCCGGTGTAGCGCCCGCAGGCGGCGAGCAGACCTTCCAGCGAGCCACGGACATAGGCGTCGTGGTTCCCCGGCACGAAGCTCACGGCCTCGGGCGGACCCAGGGCTTCGAGGAAGGTGCGCGCCGTCTCCCACTCGCTCGGCAGGCCGATGTTGCACAGGTCCCCCGTGCAGGCGATGTGCCCGGCCCCCTGCCCTTTCAGGTCCAGGACCAGGGCCTCCAGCACGGACATGTCGTGGCTGCGCGAGCGACCGCGCCGCCAGTTGGCGTAGCCGGTGGCGCGCTTGCCGAGGAGCTGGTGCAGGCGCACCCGGCCGAGGGGGCCGACATGCGGGTCGCTGAGATGGGCGAGGCGGAAGGTCAACGCCGGGGATCACGCGTCAGAGGACCGGAGAGCCCGCCTCGCATCGCGGGCGCGGGCACCGACGTCAAGCGCTACCGATCAGCATACCGGCGGCGAGCACCAGTGCGCCCCCGAGCAGCACCTGCAGGGCCGCCCGCCAGAAGGGCGTCGCCATGAAGCGCGTGCGGATCGCCGCGATCACGACGAGCTCGACCACCACCACCAGAATGGCGAGGCTCGTGGCGAGAATGAACGGGTTCGGCCAGCCTGCAGGAAGCGTGTCGGGGATCGCGTAGGGTAGCGTGTGGCCGAGGCCGCCCAGGGTCGTCATGACCCCGCAGACGAGCCCGCGCAGCCACGGCTGCCCGCGACCGGTGACGCGGCCGTCGTCCGACAGGGCCTCGGTGAACCCCATGCTAATCCCGGCCCCCACCGAGGCCGCCAGACCCACCAGGAAGGTCGCGCCATTGTGACCCGTGGCGAAGGCCGCGGCGAAAATCGGCGCCAGGGTCGAGACCGAACCGTCGATCAGGCCGGCCAAGCCCGGCTGGACGTAGCGCAGGACGAAGGCGCGACGGGCCTCTGTGGCCGTCTCCGCGGTGCTGACGAGGGCAGCTGCCATCCCAAAAACCCCTTTCTGGATCGATTCCAATCTACAGTCTGGAATTGGTCTAAACAAGGGTACCGCCGTGTTTTCGCCGCGCCGCGGGAGCATCCGCGGCGCCGGAACGGCCGCCGGCACCGGCGACCCTATCCGTCTGGTTGTGGGCGAGACCGATTGTTTCGTCTCAGGCGCGGGGGCTAGAGCATGCACGGTCCGTTTCGATCCGGAACCGATCAGGCGTTGGCGGTCCAGCCGCCTCAGGCGTGACATGAGCCTCGGTAAGCGTTTCCTCCGTCATCCCGCCGTGCAACAGGCCCTCGGCCGCCTCGCGGCGGCGTATCTGCGGCTCGTTCAGGCGACGAACCGGTTCGAGGTCCATGCTGCCGGCGCCGGCCCGGCGGGCGTGGACGTCTGGATGGATGCGCGGCTGCCGCTCATCGCCGGCATGTGGCACGGGCAGCACATCATGATGCCGTTCATGCGCCGCCCGGGCGACCGCGTCGCCACGATCATCTCCAAGAACCCGGATGGCAACATCAACACCATCGCGCTGGAACGGCTCGGCGTGCGCGTGATCCGGGCGTCCGGAGCCCGCGGGCGGAGCCGCACCAGCGACACCCGCGCCAAGGGCGGCGCCGAGGGCTTCCGGGCGATGCTGCGCGCCCTCAAGGCCGGTGATTCGGTGGCCTTCAGCGCGGACGTGCCGAAGGTTTCGCGCCGGTGCGACGCCGGGATCCTCACGCTGGCACGCTTCTCCGGCCGGCCGATCGTCCCCGCCGCCGTGGTGACGAGCCGGCACCTGCGCTTCCGCTCCTGGGACCGCGCCTGCCTGGGTTTGCCCTTCGGCCGCGGGGCGGTGGTGCTGGGCGATGCGGTCTACGTCCCGCGCGACTGCGAGGGCGAGGCGTTCGAGGCGCTGCGGCGCCACGTCGAGGCCGAGATGGACCGGGTCCATGCCCAAGCCTACGCGCTGGTCGGGCGTGCCGACCGGGCCAAGCTCTACGGCGATCCGCCCGCCTCCACCGCATCGGCGCCGATCGGAGACGCGGCGTGAGGCGCCCCTCCGTGACCCTGCCGCTGCAGGTGTACCGGGCCGGCCTGTGGATCGGCGAGCCGGCACTGGCAGGGCTGCTGGCATGGCGCGCGCAGCGCGGCAAGGAGGACCCGCTGCGGCTCCCCGAACGGCGCGGCCTGCCGGGCCGGGCCCGCCCGGTTGGGTCGCTCGCCTGGATGCATGGGGCGAGTGTCGGCGAAGCGCTGTCGCTGATCGGCCTCGTGGACGGCATGATCGCCCGCGGTTTCTCGGTGCTGGTGACCACGGGGACGCGCGCGGCCGCCGACCTGATCGGCGCCCGCCTGCCGATCGGAGCGGTGCACCAGTACATGCCGCTCGACGCGCCGCGCTGGATGGCGCGCTTCCTGGACCATTGGCAGCCGAACCTCGCGGTGATCGCCGAATCCGAGATCTGGCCCAACACGATCCTGGAACTGGACGAGCGCAAGATTCCCCTGATTCTGGTCAACGGGCGCATGTCGGAGCGCTCATTCCGCGGCTGGGAGCGCTGCCCCCGCACCGCCAAGGCGCTGCTGTCGCGGATCGCCATCTGCCTCAGCCAGACCCAGGAGGACGGGGCGCGCTTCGCCAAGCTCGGCGCGCCGCGGGTGAGCGTCGCGGGGAACCTGAAGTTCGACGCGCCCGTGCCGCCGGCCGATCCGCAGCAGCTCGCCTATCTGGGCGCCATGATCGCCGGCCGGCCGATCTGGGTCGCGGCCAGCACCCATCCGGGCGAGGAGGCCATGGTCGCCTACGCGCACGCGATGCTCAAGGCGGAGTTCCCGCAACTCCTGACCATCATCGCGCCGCGCCACCCCGCCCGGGCGCCGGAAGTCGTCGAGTGCGCGAGCGCCGTCGGCCTGCGCAGCGCGCGACGCTCGACCGGCGGGCGCCCGCACCCGTCCATCGAAGTCTACATCGCCGACACGATCGGCGAGCTGGGCTTGTTCTACCGCCTCGCCCCCCTGGTGTTCCTCGGCGGTTCCCTGGTCCCGCGGGGTGGCCAGAACCCGATCGAGCCGGTGCGCCTCGACACGGCGGTGCTGCACGGGCCGCACACCGAGAATTTCGACGCGATCTACCAAGCCCTCGATCGCGCGGGCGGGACCCTGGCCGTGCGCGACGGCGTGGACCTGGCCTCCCTCGCCGGCGAGCTCCTGCGGGATCCGGCGCGCCTCGCCGGCATGGCGCGGGCCGGACACCACGCCCTCCGCCCCTTCGAAGGCGCGGTGGCGCGGACGCTCGCGGTGCTCGATCCCTTCGTCGCGCAGATGAAGCTTCAGCGCCTCGACCGGAGCGACCGGGTGCGCCCGCTCGCGCGGGCCTGATGCGGCCGCCGGGCTTCTGGGCGCGAGGACCGGACCACCCGGCCGCCCGCTGCCTCGCCCCGCTCGGGGCCGCCTACGGGGCGCTGGTGGCCCGGCGCATGGACGATCGCGGCGTCGCGGCGGGCTGCCCTGTCGTGTGCCTGGGCAACTTCACCCTCGGCGGGGCGGGCAAGACACCCGCGTCCCTCGCGGTCGCAACCCTGCTGATCGAGCGCGGCCGCACACCCGCCTTCCTGTCCCGCGGCTACGGCGGTCGGATCGCCGGGCCGATGCAGGTCGATCCGGGCCGGCACGGGGCCGCGGAGGTCGGCGACGAGCCGTTGCTCCTCGCCCGACGGGGGCTGACGGTGGTGTCCCGCGACCGTCCGGCCGGGGCCGCCCTGTGCCGGAGGCTCGGCGCCGACACCGTCGTGATGGATGACGGGTTGCAGAACCCGACGCTCGGAAAGGACATCACCCTCGCCGTGGTCGACGGTCCTGCCGGCATCGGCAACGGCCTGACCTTTCCGGCCGGGCCGCTGCGCGCGCCGCTCGACCGGCAATGGCCGCACGTCTCCGGGCTGATCGTGGTTGGAGACGGGGCCGCGGGGGACGCGCTCGCCGGGGAGGCGGAGCGCCGTGGCCTGCCGGTGCACCGGGCACGCCTGGTTCGCGACGACGACGGTCTCGTGGGTCGACGCTGCCTCGCCTTCGCCGGGATCGGCCGACCCGAGAAATTCTTCGCCACCTTGAGGGAGGGGGGAGCGGAGATCGCCGGCACGCGGACCTTCCCGGATCACCATCCCTATCGGGACAGGGACCTCGCCGCCCTGTCCGCGGAGGCGCGGCTTCTCGGAGCCGACCTCGTCACCACCGAGAAGGATGCCGTGCGCCTGCCGCTCGCTGGCGCGGCGGGCGTTCGCGTGCTGCGCGTGAGCCTCGTCCTCGACGACGTGGAGGCTCTGCAGCGCCAGCTCAGCGGCGTTTTCCGCGACACGTCGTGAGGGACCGCGCAGGGCTCGGGTCGGCGGGGAGTCGAGGGCCCGGACTTCGACGCTCCGCATTGCCGTTCGCGGCTCGCCTTCCGTGCACCGGGATGGCGACGGTCCAGGCGCCTCCGCCCGATCCCGGCAGGCGATGGGGCCCGGGTTTCCCGCGCTGCGGGGATCAGGCGTCCCGCACCCGCGGTCCCGGCGCCGGTCAGGGCCGACCGGTTTCCTTCAGCCGCTGCAGGATCGCCTCGGGGGAGGCGTAGGCCTCCTGGCGCAGGGCACTCCAGTAGCGCAGCGCTTCGAGCTGGATCGGCTCGCCGGTCACCGCGCAGCGCACGAAGCTGCCGGGCTTGACCACCCGCATGGTGCCGTCGCCGTACTCGACCACGGCCTCGCCATTGTTCGCGCGCTCGAAACGACCCAGCACGTCCGCCTCCTGCTCGATCCCGTCTTCTACACGATCCGACCCCGTCGCAATCCCCCAGGGGACTCAGATCAGCATCGACGGGGTTTCATCGCGCGCCAGCATGGCCCGCGCCGCATCCGCATCGACATGCATGCGTTCGACCAGCGCATCGGCGCTGGCGAACCGCTCCTCACCGCGGATGAAACCGATGAATTCCACGGCGATCTCCTGGCCGTAGAGATCGCCGGAGAAGTCGAACAGGTAGGTCTCAAGCAGCGGTGCGCCGTCGTCGAAGGTCGGGCGGCGGCCGTAGCTCGCCACGCCGTCGCGGAACCGGCCCGGTCCAAGGCGGACCCGCACCGCGTAGATGCCGTGCGCCAGCCCGCAATCGGGCAGCCGCATGTTGGCGGTGGGGAAGCCGAGCTCCCGGCCGCGCTTGTCGCCGTGACGCACCGGTCCCAGCACGAACCAGCGGTAGCCCAGCAGGGCGTTGGCCCGAACGACGTCGCCCGCGGCGAGGGCTTCGCGGATCGCGCTCGACGAGACCGGCCGGGTCTCATCGCCGAGGGCGACCGGCGCGACGATCCGGCAGCTCATGCCCGACCCGCGGCAGAGTTCCGCCAGGATCGCCGGGGTGCCCTCGCGGCCCCGGCCGAAATGAAAATCGTGGCCGACCACGACCCCGGACAGGCCGAGCGAAGCCTTCAGGAAGTCGCGCACGAAGGCGCCGGCCCCGGTCTCGGCCAGCGCGCTGTCGAACCGGCGCACGATCAGCCCGTCGAGGCCGAGGCGGTTGAACACGATCTCCTTGGCGGCCGGGCCGGTGAGCCGGAACATCGGCGCGTCGGGCATGAAATAGGCCCGGGGATGGGGCTCGAAGGTCAGGATGACCGCCGGACGGCCCGCCTCGCGGGCCGCGTCGCGCACGCGCTCCACGAGCCTCCGGTGGCCGAGATGAACGCCGTCGAAATTGCCGATCGCCGCGATGGCTCCCCTCAGCACAGGCGGCACCGGCATGTCCGCCCCGCAGATCGTGAAGGGCCGCGCGGCCGTCTCGTCGCCTGGGACCATCGGTTCGGGGTCGGATGCTCGGAAAGGTCGGATGGGGTCGCCTGACATGTCCGCGAGGGGCCCGACGCCGCCGGACCCTGCCGAAAGGTGTCCGGGGGGTCAAGCGAGGTCGGTCCGCGCCACCGGGCCCGGTGCCGAGCGGCTGACGCGGCGATTAACGGCTTCGCAATGCGCTTGCCCTATTTTCAATGCTGTGCATCGCAGCTAGAACGCCGAGTTAGCGAAGCGTTAATTGATCCGGGAGCCGCCGCGGCCTCCCGCCGGGCAATACGGAGCAGTTGTTCGATGGCTCTCGATTTGAGCATGCCGATCCTCGTTGTCGACGATTACCAGACGATGGTCCGCATTATCCGTAATCTTCTGAAGCAGCTCGGCTTCGAGGAGGTCGATGACGCTTCGGACGGTACCGAAGCACTGGCGCGCCTCAAGGGCCGCAAGTACGGACTCGTGATCTCGGATTGGAACATGGAGCCGATGACGGGGTACGAGCTGCTGCGTCACGTCCGGGCCGACGAAAACCTCCGGACCACGCCGTTCATTATGGTCACGGCCGAATCGAAGACCGAGAACGTCATCGCCGCCAAGAAGGCCGGCGTGAACAACTACATCGTCAAGCCGTTCAACGCGGCCACGCTGAAGTCGAAGATCGAAGCAGTCTGCGGGAGCTGAACGGCCCCGTGCAGCGCTCCCCGCATCGCTCGTCCGGATCGCCCTCGCCCCCGACGGTGTCGAGACGCGGTCCGGAGAGCGAGGGCGTCCATCGATCCGAGGAGAAAAGCATGTCGTCAGTCCTTGCGCGGCAGGCCGAGTTCCGGCTTCGGGAACCGCAAGCCGTGATCTCGGAGCTGATCGAGATCGCCGACTACATCGCCCATCTTCGCGAGGAGATCGGTGCGCTGCGGGCGAACGAGATGAGCCGCGACCGGATCCCGATGGCGCACGAGGAACTCGGCAGCGTCGTCGCGGCCACCGCGGGCGCCACCAACACGATCATGGAAGCCGCGGAGGCGATGCTCGGCCTGCCGGACGGGCCCGGCTACCGCGACGCGGTGGAGGATCGCATCAACACGATCTTCGAGGCCTGCGCGTTCCAGGACATCACCGGCCAGCGGATCGCCAAGGTGGTGGAGTCGCTCCGGCTGTTCGAGCAGCGACTCGCGCGATTCGTCGGCGCCGTGAAGGCCCGTGACGCCGCCGCCATGGACCCGGCCGAGCGCGCCCGCCGGGCTCGGGCCGAGGATCTGATGCTGAACGGCCCCCAGGCCATCGAGGCGACCCCCTCCCAGGACGACATCGACGCGCTGTTCGCCTGACGCGATCCGGTCCCCGGCCGTCGACTCCGGAGACCCGCGCCGGTTAGACCGTCCTACGCGAGCGGCCGTTCCGCGGCGCCGGAGGGAGACCAGGGCAGAAATGGCGATGCGGCTCTGGTCCGATCTCACGACGGACGATTTCTCCAGCCGCGACATGCGGCGGGCGATCGCGGTGCTGCCGGTCGCCGCCGTCGAGCAGCACGGCCCGCATCTCCCGCTCTCCACCGATTGCGACATCGCCGAGGGCTACCTCGCCCGGGTGCGCGCGCGCGCGCCGGCCGACCTCGACGTCCTCCAGCTGCCCGTGCAGGCCGTGGGCAAGTCGGACGAGCACGACGCCTTCCCGGGCACGCTGTCGCTGGAGACCGGAACAGGGCTCGCGGCCTGGACCGGGCTCGGCGCGGCCGTCCACCGCGCCGGCTGCCGCAAGCTGGTGATCGTCACGAGCCATGGCGGCAACAGCGCGCTCATCGATCTCGTGGCGGGCGAGCTGCGGGCCCGCTTCGGCATGGTGGCGGTGACCACCGCCTGGGCGCGGTTCGGCTACCCGGACGGCCTGTTCCCGGCCGCTGAGATCGCGCACGGCATCCATGCCGGCGGCGTCGAGACCGCGCTGATGCTGGCCCTGCGGCCCGACCTCGTGCGGACCGACCGGATCGCCGATTTCCCGCCGCGGACGCTGGCGATGGCCCGCGACTTCACCCACCTGCGCGCCGGCCGCCCGGCCGCTTTCGCCTGGAAAGCCGGCGACCTTCACCCATCGGGGGCGCTGGGCGACGCGCGGATCGGCACGGCCGAGGCCGGGCGCGCGGCGCTCGACCACGCCGCCGCGGCCTTCATCGCCCTGTTGCACGACGTGGATGCCTTCGAACTCGACGGGTCGGGGCAGGCGTAACCGCCGCCGCCGCCCGGTCGAAGGAACCGGTACGCCGGGCGAGATCCGCCGGTATGCGGGAGTTCCGGACATGCGCCCTGCCCTTCTGATCTCCATCGCGTGCCTCTGCGGCGCCCTCGGCGCCTCCCCCCGTCCGGCCGCCGCCGCGGAGCGCCCCGTCGTGGTCGAACTGTTCACCTCGCAGAGCTGCTCGTCCTGCCCGCCCGCGGAGGCGCTGATTGGCCGGCTCGCGCAGGAGGGGTCTGAGGTCCTGCCGCTCGCCTTCCACGTCACCTACTGGAACCACCTGAACTGGCGGGATCCCTACAGCCTCCCGGCCGCCACCGCGCGCCAGGAGGCCTACGCCGCCCGCCTCGGCGGCTCCAGCTACACGCCGCAGGCCGTGATCGACGGCCGGGTCGGTCTGGTCGGGTCCGACGAGGCCGGCCTTCGCGCGGCCATCGCACGGGCGCGTGCCGGCGGACCCGCCATTCCCATGACGCTGGTCCGCGACGACGGCCGCCTCGTCGCGCAGATCGGCCCGGGCAGTCCTTCGGGAAGCCGCGCGGGCCGCGTCCTGCTGGTGGGCTTCGATCCGAGCCGCACCACGAAGGTGCTGCGCGGCGAGAATGCCGGACGCACCATCGAGCAGGTGAACATCGTGCGCTCCGTACAGGACCTCGGCTCCTGGTCCGGTGCGGCCGAGACCTTCACGCCGGCGCGTCCCGACGGTGAGGCGGCGGCCCTGCTGCTGCAGGCGGAGGACGGGCGCTTCCTGGGCGCAGCCCGCCTCGGTCCGTCCGGGGCCGGCCGGGAGGCGCTGCGATGATCCTCGTGATGGCCGGCGACATGGCTCCCCGTAGCTGGACGCTGGCGCCGGGATCCGGCCGTGCGCTAGATACGACGCGTGCCGGGGAACGGAACGGCGGCGGAGCCCGCATGGTGCTCGAAGAGGAACTGGCGACCCTGATGGCGTCGGCGCAGGGCGGCGACGCGGTCGCGTACCGCTCCCTGCTCAAGGCCTGTCTTCCGGTCGTGTCGGCGATCGCGCGGGCGCAGGGCGTGCGTGGCGAGGCCGTGGACGATGTCGTCCAGGATACGCTGATGACCGTCCATCGCGCCCGGGCGAGCTACGACCCGTCCCGCCCGTTCCTGCCCTGGCTTCGGGCGATCACGCAACGGCGGACGATCGACCGCCTGCGGCGGGCCGGCCGCCGTCCCCGGGAGGTCAACGATCCCCTGGCCTACGAGGCCGAGGTCGATCCAGGCCCCGCCCCCGGCCAGGGCCTGGAGGCGCGGGATCGCGCCGCCGCCCTGGCACGCGCGGTGGCGGCGCTCCCCGATGGGCAGCGCCAGGCGGTGGAGCACCTCGGCATGCGCGAGCTGTCCCTCGACGAGACGGCGGCGCTTACCGGCCGCAGCAAGGGGGCGCTCAAGGTGAATCTGCACCGTGCACTGAAGGCGCTTCGGGCCAGCCTGACGCAGGAGAAGGAGTGATGCCTGGGGACGGAAGCCGCGCCAGCTGCGCGATGACGCGTCACGAGAGCCTCGTGGAGGAGCTCGCGGGCCGGCTGGACCCCGTGCGGCCCCTGCCCTCTCCGGTCGCGCGCGCGGCCCTGTGGCTCGGCGCGGCCCTGCTGCTCGGGCTCGGCTTGGCGGCCTTGGCCGGGACGGGAGGGTTCATGCTGCGCATGCGCGTGCCCGACCTCGCCCTGGCGGCGCTCGGCGCGGTGCTGACGGCGGCCGTGTCCGCCTTCGCGGCCTTCGCGACCAGCATTCCGGGCCGCTCCGCCGGCTGGGCGCTGCTGCCCCTGCCGCCGCTGGCCCTCTGGATCGGCGCGAGCGGGTTCGGCTGCCTGCGGGAATGGATCGCCCCGGGGACCGATATCCCCGGCGGCCACACGGTGACGGGCTGCTTCAGCTTCCTCGTCTGCGTTTCCGTGCCGCTGTCGGCGCTGATCGTCGTCATGCTGCGCCGCGCGTGCCCGCTGCGGCCGAACCTCACCGCGGCCCTCGGCGGTCTGGCGGTCGCCGCCGCGGCGGCCGCCCTGCTGATGCCGGTTCATCCCCACGACGCGACCGCGACGGATCTCCTGATCCACGCGGTGGCGGTCGCCCTCATCATCGCGGCGAACGGGCTGGCCGGGGGGCGGCTACTCAGCCGCGACGCCAGGTTGAGCTGATCGGGCTGCTTCCTCAATCGGCGTAAGGGTCGCGCCCCGGCCAATCGACGATCTGATCCGGCAGTTCGTCCTCCGAGAACTCCTCCTCGTTGCCGGCGAGCCGGCCGCGCACCGAGATCCCGGCCTCGTGAACGCTTCCCGGCCGGCCCGAGATCAGCGGGTGCCAGGGATAGAGGGGCTCCCCATCCCTGACGAGGCGATACGCGCAGGTCGGCGGCAGCCACGCGATCGTCCGCACCGCCTCGGGCGTCAGACGGACACAGTCGGGCACGCGCTTCTGGCGCCGGGGATAGTCGCGGCAGCGGCAGGTGAAGCCGTCGAGCAGCGTGCAGCCGACATCGGTGTGGTGGACCTCCCCGGTGTCCTCGTCCTCGAGCTTCATCAGGCAGCACCGGCCGCACCCGTCGCACAGGCTCTCCCACTCGGACGGGGTCATGGCTTCGAGCGACGTGGTGCGCCAGAACGGCTCGACCGCCCCGCGGCGCGGCGCCTCGGGCTTGGACATGGTTGAGGTCTCTTGAACGGGCAGGCGCCTCTCTGCCCGAGCCGCCGCGCGGGGGCAAGCGGCGCCGCGGGCGACCGTGTGCGACCGGATCGCCCGCTGGCGCGTTATGCCCAAGCTCGTCCGCGGCGTTTCGCGAGACTGCGCAGAGCCTCGCCGAGGGATCCGGATCCTGCTATGGACTCCGGACGCCGCGCCGTGGTGCGGGCGCAGGTTCCGTGCCCGCGGCGCGGGCGTTCGACCATCCGCCGCCAGGATCCGCCGCAGAGGCGCTCGACAAGCCGGGTTCGACATCGTGCGCCTGCCGACGATCACCGAGATCAAGATCCGCCTCGAACGCGCCGCGCTCGCGTTCGATGCCTGGGTGAACGCCACCCTGTACGACGGCGGCCGGTCCACCGGCGACGTCTACGAGCGCTTCCAGCGCGTCATGGGGCGCTTCGCGGTGCGCGGCTGGAAGCGCGCCGCCCTCGACCTGACCAGCGAGGGCGTCACCCTCGGGACGGGCGGCGCGGTGCTGATGCTGGCGCTGGCACAGCCCGCCTTCCAACTCACCAGCGAGAACTGGCTGAAGCAGCAGGACCTCGCCGTCACCTTCCTCGACCGCTACGGCACCGAGGTGGGCCGGCGCGGCATCAAGCACGACGATTCGCTGAAGCTCGACGACTTCCCCGACATCATGATCAAGGCGCTGGTCTCCACGGAGGACCGGCGCTTCTACGAGCACTGGGGCATCGACCCGATCGGGACGCTCCGGGCCCTCGTGAACAATTCCAAGGGCGGCGGCGGCACCCAGGGCGGCTCGTCGATCACCCAGCAGCTCGCCAAGAACCTGTTTCTGACGAACGAGCGCTCGCTCGAACGCAAGGTCAACGAGGCGTTCCTGGCCCTGTGGCTGGAGAGCCACCTCACCAAGAACGAGATCCTGAAGCTCTACCTCGACCGGGCCTACATGGGCGGCGGCACCTTCGGCGCGGTGGCGGCAGCCGACTACTATTTCGGCAAGCCGCTGAAGGATATCAGCCTCGCCGAGGCCGCCATGCTGGCGGGGCTGTTCAAGGCGCCGACCAAGTACGCCCCGCACGTCAACCTTCCGGCGGCCCGCGCCCGCGCGGCCGACGTCCTGCACAACATGGTGGAGGCGGGCTTCGTCACCGAGGGGCAGATCCAGACGGCCCTGCGCAATCCGGCGACGCCGGTGACCCGCACCCGCGACATCACCGCGGATTACTATCTCGACTGGGCCTTCGGCGAGATCAAGGGCATGGCCGACGCCGGCAAGCTTCGCAACGATCGCGTGCTGACCGTGAAGACGCCGCTGGACCTCGCCATCCAGAAGCGCGCCGACGAGGTGGTCGCCGACACGCTGCGCAAGTCGGGCGACGCCCTCGACGTCGACGAGGCCGCCATGGTGATCCTCGACCCCGACGGGGCGCTCCGCGCCATGGTGGGCGGCGCCGATTACGGCGAGAGCCAGTTCAACCGGGCGACGGATGCGCTGCGCCAGCCCGGCTCCTCGTTCAAGCCGTACGTCTACTCCGCCGCCCTGGCCTCCGGATTGTTCAAGCCCGAAACCGTCGTGGTCGACAGTCCCGTCTGCATCGGCAACTGGTGCCCGCAGAACTACGGCCGGTCCTATTCCGGGCGGGTCCCGATGTGGCTCGCGGTGGCGAAGTCGATCAACACGATCCCGATCAAGATCTCGATCGCCCTCGGCAAGGCCATGGGCATCTCCCACGAGGCCCGGGCCGCCAAGGCGGGCCGCGCGAAGATCACCGACCTCGCCCACAAGATGGGCATCACCTCGAACCTGATCGATACGGTCTCGATGCCGATCGGCTCGGACGAGGTGACGGTGATCGATCAGGCGGCGGGCTACGCGGTCTTCGCCAACGGCGGCTTCCGCGCCAAGCCCTACGCGGCCATGGAGGTGAAGAATTCCTCCGGCGAGGTGATCTATCGCCACGCCGACGAGGCGCCCGAGCGCGTGCTCCCGCCCCAGGTCGTGGCCGACATGAACTTCATGCTCAACAAGGTGGTCGAGGAGGGTACCGGCAAGCGGGCGCAGCTGGAGGGCGTGAAGGTCGCCGGCAAGTCCGGCACGACGAACGCCTACAGGGACGCGTGGTTCGTCGGTTACACCGGCAATTACGTCGGTGCCGTGTGGTTCGGAAACGACGATCACACCTCGACCAACAAGCTGACCGGCGGCTCGCTGCCGGCGCAGACCTGGCACGACGTGATGGAGCCGGCGCACCGCGGCATCGAGATCAAGGGCTTGCCCGGCCTCAAGGACAGCCCGCGCGCCGCGCAGCAGCAGGCCTCCGGCGGACCGACGGCCCCGATCGATCCCAATGCCAGCGCGTACGGCAAGCTGTCGCGGCGCTCCTTCGAGGTGATCAGCGGCCTCAACGGCCTGTTCCGCACGGTCGAGCGCGGGCCGGCGGCGGGTGCGAATGCCGGCGCCGCCGGCGAGCCGCGCAAGACCGAGAAGAAGCCCGGGGACCGCGCCGCGGCCGGGTCTGCAGCGCGCGAAGTCGCCGAGGGCGCGAAGTCCGTCGGCGGCTTCATCGAGGTGCGGTGAGCGCATGAAGCTCACGATGCCCGAGGGGTTCGGCCGCGCGCTCGCGGCGGGCGGATCCAATCCCGCGTCCCGGCGCGGCCGCCGCAACGGCGTCGGCCGGCTCGTCGCCCGCCTGTGGCGCAAGAGCTCGGTGGCCGGCCTCGCGGCCTATGCTCTGGCCCTCGGCGGCGTGCTCGGCCTTGCCAGCGCCGACTGGGCGACCAGCGGCGGCTACCCGTTCGGCGGCGTGCAGGTCGGCGACTGGACGGCCTGGCCCCGCGCCGGGGCCGCGAATGCCGATCCCTACACCCGCGCGGTCAACGCCCGGAGGGGCGAGATCCCGCTGGCGGTGGGCGAGGGTCTGCTGCTCACGGCGGCGGCGGACGATGCCGGTCAGGCGCTCGACGCCACCTGCACCTACCGGATCGGTGGGGGAACGCCCCCGGCCCGCGCCTGGACCCTGACGGTCGCCGGCCGCGGCCCGCGGGATCCCGGCCGTGCCCCCGTGCGCGAGGGCTTCACCTCTACGGAGGTGCTGCGCTCGGCCGACGGGCGGTTCACCGTGGTGCTCGGGCCCGAGGTCCAGCCCGGGAACTGGCTGCCCAGCCCGCGGGCGAGCGGGCCGGTACGGCTCGCGCTGCGCCTCTACGACACGCCGGTCGCCGCCAGCGTCGGATCCCTCGACCGGAGCACCGTGCCGGCCGTCACGCGACTGGGATGCGCCCCGTGAGCCTGCGCGTCGTCTACGCCACGCTGGTCGGCCTCGTCCTCGCCGGCCTCGTCCACATCGCGGCGGTGCTGGCGATCCCGGTCCTGTCGGAGAAGGATGCCGTCTCACGCACCCGCACCAGCGAGGGCCTGGACCATCCGCAATCGATCTACGCGGTGGCGACCGGCGACGACCCCTCCACGCCCGAGGCGTGGCTGCCGATCCCGGATCCGGCCGTGGCGGTGGGCGTCTGCGCCTACGACCTCGCGGACGGCCCGATGCGCGTCTCGGCACGCACCGGGCCGCTGTCCCTGTCGCTCGCCGCGCACGCGCGGCGCGGCGCCTTCTACGCGGTCACCGACCAGGCCGCTGTTCGCGGCGCCCTGGACCTCGTGATCCTCACCCGCGCCCAGTACGACGAGGCGCTCGCCGACGACGACGAGAACGATCCCAGCCGCGACGTGCGCATCGTCGCGCCGGACAGCCGCGGCTTCGTGGTGGTCCGGGTGATCGCCGGTCTCCCGAGCCAGCGTCCCGCCGCCAACGCCGCGGTCCAGGCCGTGTCCTGCACCACCGACACGCCCGCCGACGAAGCGGGGAAGGATGGCTCCGGCAAGGGATCGGGGCGGTAGGGCGTCGAAAGCCGGAGTGTCGGGGCCCTGTATCGACGGGTTTCGACCCTGGGCCGCGGTATAGAGGACCGGACGCGTCCTCGGATCGGCCCTTCGGCGATGTCGACCGTGTTCGGATAGCAGCTCACGAAGGGTGAATTCGGGCGTCCGGCAACACCCGGTCTTTCACGCCCGCTCAGTTCTTCACGACGAGCGGCCCCGCCTCCGCAACGGACAGCGGGAGCGGCGCGAGCCCGCATCGTGCCGCCGCGTCGGGTGGCAGGAGCGGGTCGAGCAGGTTGCGGCGGGCGGTCAGCATCGCCAGGGACCGTTCGGCCGAAACGGCGTCCTGAGTCGGCGCCGCGGCGAAGAGGTGCTCGAGGGCGAAGCGGTAGCGGGCGAGACGCAGGCCCGCTTCGACCCGCACCCAGGCGATCAGGCACCGGTTCTCGGCGACCCGCTGGACGGCCAGTCGCACGTCGGCATCGCCGAGGGTCTTGGCGAAGGGCAGGCTGCGCAGACGGGCGGCATCCGCGTCGATCACCCGGGCGGCAAGTGCGGTGAAGAGCGGGATCAGACGGGCATCCGCCGTGGCATCGTCGCCGAGCTGCCTGTAGCGGGACACCGGTGAGCGGGACGGTTCGGCGGTCAGCGCCTCGTAATAGGCGCCGATCGCGTCGACGCGCCACGTCGGCGGCGTGGCGTGCGCGGTCGCGAGACCCAGCACGGCGTCCTCGAAGGCCGCGAAGGTCCCGGCGGGCTGGACGAAGCGCCACGCGCGGTCGCGCAGGGCTAGCTCGTCGTCGGTCAGCCCCGAATCGAGGAGCAGCCGCCCGCGATCATGGGTGCTGAAGCTGCCCGTGGTGTCGATGAGGCCGTTCCAGACGCCGGTGCGCGGGCGGCCGAAATCGCCGGTCTGCGTGCAGGCAGCCAGGAGGGCCAGCGTCGCCGCCGTGGGCAGGAGGCTGGCTGCCGTCCGGAAACGGCCGTGCCGCGGGCGGTCGGGGATCGGCATGGGAAACCGTCGGTGTCGTGGCGCGGCCGGCCGGAAGGGCCCCGTATGGTCTCAGGAGGCGAGGCGCTCGTAGCGCACGCCGAGGAACAGCAGGATCTCGCCGCGCTGCTCGCCGGAGCGGACGATCCGGCGGGTTCGCCGGGCTTCCGTACCGGGAAACGGGATGAGGGCCGCCGTGGCGGCGCTGTTCACTTCGTGCAACGGGTCGGATGCACGGTCCGACGACGGCGCGCTGCACGGCTCCTGCGGCTTGATGACGATCATGATCTCCGGCTCCTGTCGGCAATCCGAGCTTCTGGCCCGGGCCCGGGAGGGCGTCGGCAAGGGCTACCCCGGCAATCCATCACGACGTGGTTAACGGACTCTTTCCGCGCCTCCGGCGGTGGGCGATGCGTTTCCGTACGAGTTGGCGCGCCACTTGCTTCGCTTCTGTCGCCCATGGCGGGCGTTTCCTCCCTTCGACTTGGGGCCCTGTTCGATCGCGGACGGGGCCCACTTCTCGCCGCGACCCCGCGTCGTGCGGCCGGACCGCCACAGTGCGGCGAAGCGTTGCCGCAGCGATCCGCCTTGGAACCCCCGCGAACCTGCGGCGCTTGCATACCGCCCCGCACGACCGATATGCCGGTCCCGGGTGGAGGGGGGACCGCCGCATCGGTTCTCCGCCCGAACGAGATTTGAGGACACCGCTGTATGCGACTGGTTCCGGAACGATCCCTGCGCGCTTCCCGCCGTGGACTGACCATCGCGGCGCTGGCGCTGTGTGCGCTCACAGCCGGCCCGGCCTACGCTCAACGCGAGGATCAGGGCCTGCAGCTCGGCTGCGCGAACGATTATTTCCGCCTCTGCGCCGGTGTGGATCCGAACAGCCAGGATGCGGATCGCTGCATGATGCGCAACCGCAAGCGGCTGTCGGCCGAGTGCCGCGCGGCGATCGGCGATTATGACAAGCGTACGGGCAGCAAGTCGCTGTCCGACGAGTGAGACGGCCTCCGGCCGCGATGTCCGCCGCTGGCGAGGGGCGTTTGTGATGAGCCTGACCGTCGCGGTCCAGATGGACCCGATCCAGAACATCCGGATCGCGGGTGACACCACCTTCGCCCTGCTGCTGGAAGCCCAGCGGCGGGGACACACGCTCGTCTACTACACGCCCGATCGGCTCTCGATGCAGGGCCGGCGCGTGACCGCGCGGGTCGAGCGTCTGAGCGTCCAGGATGTCGAGGGCGCGCATTTCACCCTCGCGCCGCCGGAGCGGATCGACCTCGCCGAGGCCGACGTGGTGCTGATGCGCCAGGATCCGCCCTTCGACATGGCCTACATCACGGCCACCCACATGCTGGAGCGGATCCACCCCGAGACGCTGGTCGTCAACGATCCCTTCGAGGTGCGCAACGCGCCCGAGAAGCTGTTCGTCCTCGACTTCCCCGAGCTGATGCCGCCGACCCTGATCAGCCGCGACAAGGCGGAGATCGAGGCGTTCCGGCTGGAGCACGGCACCGTGGCGATGAAGCCGCTCCACGGGCATGGCGGCGCGGCGGTGTTCAAGGTCACCGAGAAGGATCCGAACTTCGGCTCGATGTTCGACTTGTTCGCCACCACCTTCCGGGAGGCCTGGGTTGTGCAGCGCTACCTCGACCGGGTCACCGAGGGCGACAAGCGCATCATCCTGGTCGACGGCGTGGCGATGGGCGCGGTCAACCGCGTGCCGGCCGCCAACGACATCCGCTCCAACATGGTCCGGGGCGGCGCCGCCTCGGCCTCCGAGCTGACGGAGCGCGAGCGTGAGATCTGCGCGACGATCGGCCCGGAACTCGCAGGCCGCGGCCTGATCTTGGTGGGGATCGACGTGATCGACGGGCACCTCACCGAGATCAACGTCACGTCCCCCACCGGTATCCGGGCGATCCAGCGGCTGGGTGGCCCGGACCTGTCGGCGGCGGTGTGGGATGCGATCGAATCGCGCATCGCAGCCCGCAAAGGCGTCTGAGGCCTTCATCCGTCGCGACCGGCCCTGCCCGGAACCTTCAGCGGCGGCAATCCGGACGGGCCGCGGACGCGACGTCGCCCGACGGGATCAGCGAGCCGGACGGCCTGTACCGGACGGGTCGCCGGGCTCAGGTCTCCGCCTTCGGCGTGGCGCTGAGTTCGGCCCAGTCGAACTCCTCCTCCAGCAGATAGTAGGCGTCGTCGCCGATCCGGCCCATCCGGCGCAGGGACAGCACGGCATCGCGAGCGGCCTCCACGGCGCGGCGACGGGCGGCGTCCGCCGGCAGGCTCTCCGGCGCCAAACCCTCCTCGTGGACCTCGGCCTCGGCCAGCGCCGCGCGGAATTCGGCGCGCAGCGCGTCGGTCGCGGGCTCGTCCTCCGCGTCCGTAAGGCTCTCCAGGGCGGCCTTGTAGGCGGCGGCCCGGGCGCGGCCGGTCTCGCGCCCGACCGGGTCGTCGTCCTCCAGCTTCAGGTGAGCCAGCAGCGGGCGCAGGGTCAGGCCCTGGATGATCAGCGTGCCCAGCACGGTGAAGAAGGCGGTGAACACCACGAGGTCGCGGTGGGGGAACTCGGCCGGCAGGGCGAGGGCGGCCGCCACCGTGACGATGCCGCGCATGCCCGCCCAGGACAAGGCAAGCCCCGGCCCGAGCCGCGCCGGCGCGCCAGCCTGCCGGATGCCGAGCCCGCGCATCCGGGTGGTCGGCAGGATCCAGGCGAGGCGGGTCACCACCACGGTGGCGAAGGTCGCGCCCGCGAGGACCAGGGCCTGCCACGCATCCGGGCCGGTCAGTCGTTCCCGGATCGGGTCGATCTGGATGCCGATCAGCACGAAGGCCAGGACGTTGAGCACGAACACCGCCGTGTCCCAGACCGCGTAGGAGATCACCCGGGCGCGTGGCGCCGTGATGCCCGGTGCCCGGCGGGCGACCGTGATCGCGAAGGTGACGATGGTGAGCACCCCGGACAGCTCCAGCCGCTCCGCGGCGAGCCAGATCCCGAAGGCGACGACGAACTGCATCACGATCGCACTGGCCGGATCCGTCACGCGCCGGGTCAGCGCGACGAAGATGAGGCCGAGGACGGGTCCGACGACGAGGCTCGCCACCACGCCCAGGAGGAAGATCGGCGCCACCTCCGCCGGGTGGAAGGTGCCGGCCATCGCGGCCGCCACGCCGAGCCGGTAGATCAGCAGGGAGGCCGCGTCGTTGAGCAGGCTCTCGCCGCGCAGGATCGTGGCAAGGCGATGGGGCATCGGCGCGTGCTTGAGGACCGCCAGGGCGGCCACCGCGTCGGGCGGCGCGACCACCGCCCCCAGCACGATGCAGGCGGAGATCGGCATGTCCGGCACGAGCAGCCGCGCGACGACCGCGACGGCGAGCGTCGTCACCGCGACCGCGCCGACGGCGAGCCCCAGCACCGCCCGCCAGTTCTCCTTCATGTCCCGGACTGAGGCGTCGAACCCGGCATCGAGGAGGACGGGCGCGAGGAACAGGGCCAGGGCGAGTTCGGGATCGAGCCGCAGGTTCGGGACGCCGGGCACGAAGGCGAGGCCGACTCCCCCCAGGGCCAGGAACGCCGGATAGGGCGCGCCCAGCCGGCGGGCCAGGGCGGCCAGGAGGACGGCGCCGAACAGGACGCCGACAACCCACTCGAAGATCAACATATTGCGGAAAGAGGCGGCGCGCCGTCACCGTTCCCGGCTGCGCCGTCGCAGGCCGGCTCAATACTGGACGGTCGCCCGTACTCCGAGCACCGCCGCGTTGCGCAGACGGCGCCCGTCGGGCCCGGCGATGCCGGCGCCCGGATGGACGACGTATTGCGCGTCCGGCTGCACCGTGAAGCCCGGCACAACGACGGCCTGATAGGTCGCCTCGATGACCGCCTCGGCGCGGCGGCGAGGCATCGGCATACCCGAGTAGAGGATCGTGTCCCGGTCGGCCCGCTGGGCCTCGTCGCTGATGCGGGCATAGGCGAAGCTGAGGCCGATCGTGTCGTCGTCGCGCCCGTCGAACAGGCCCTTGTAGGCGAGCCCCGTATCCACGTAGGCGTCGATCAGGCTGGAGCGTGTGGGCGACCACGCCGCGCGCACGAAGAAGCCGAGGCCCTCGTCGTCCTTGCCGGATTCCCGGTAGAGGGTCTGGTCGTAGACCGCGTAGAGGCCCGCATTCCCGCGCACCGGACGGCCGATCCCGCTGGCGTTCGGGTCGGCGAGCGGCACGCCGGTGATATCGAAGCGGAGGCTGTCGAACCGGCCGAAATGCTGCCACCCGCCCAGGGTGATGTCGCCCGGCAGCCCCTTGGATCCGGGGGCGATGTTGTACGCGTAGGTGGCCTCGGCGATGAGCAGGGCCGGATCGTGCAGGCGGAAATTCGTGCCCGTCCGGTCGAGGCGCTGTGCGTCCGGGTCGTCCCCCGGGCGGTTGGCGCCGGCCGGATCGCCGTCATAGAGCCCGACCTGCAGGGAGAAGCCGTTGCCGGGCACGTATTTGGCCCGGATCGCCGGTGCCGCGAGGGGGTAGGCCGGTCCGCCGCTCGGCAGGTCGAGCCCGGTGATGGCCGGCCAGCCGAAGGTGGAGTTCACGAACAGGGTCGCGGTCTGGCTGACGACGAACTCGGTGTCGGCGGCCTGCTGGCCGATCCGGATCCCGAGCTGGCCGTCCATCAAGCTCTGGTTGAACCAGAGCACGTAGAGGCGCGTCGCGGGCAGCGCCTCGATGACGCTCGTGGTCAGCAGGTTGCCGACATAGTAGCGCGATAGGCCGGTGCCGTGGATGAAGTAGGCGTTGGCGTGGACCGTGGCCCCCGCCCAGCCGGCCAGCCGGTCGAGGTCGAGGTTGAGCCGCAGGTTCAGGCGATCCTCGACGATCGCACCCTGCCGGACCCCGCCGATCGGATTGCCGAGCACGTCGACGATGTAGGTCAGGCTGTACTGGATGCCCCGCTCCCTCAGGAGGGGGCGGATCCCCAAGGGGTCGCCGCGCGGCCCGAGATACGGTTCCACCGAGCGGACATAGCCGCCCGAGGCTTGGCTGGTCGTCTCCGGCTGGGACACCGAGATGCGGGGATCGGCGCCCGCGCCCTCGAAGGGTGTCGGGACGTGCTGCTGGGCGGCGGCAGGCACGGCCCACAGGCCGAGAACGAACCAGGATGTGAGTATCCGGAACATTGTCCGCTTCTGGGGGACTGCACGGGCTCTTTATAGCACGGCCGAACGCCTGAACACGCTCGGCCTTTGCAGGACGCACAGGCTCGCCTAACCCTGCGGCTGGTAGAGCACAGGATCGTCGATGCCCGAGACCCCCGTCTTCACCACCGCGGCCGTCGCCGCGCCCCACCGCCTCGCCGCGCAGGCCGGCCAGACCGTGCTGGCCCAGGGCGGCAATGCCATTGAGGCGATGGTGGCGATGGCCGCCTCCATCGCGGTGGCCTACCCGCACATGAACGGCATCGGCGGCGACGGTTTCTGGCTGGTGCGCGAGCGCGGCGGCCGGGTGCGCGGCATCGAGGCCTGCGGGCCGGCGGGGCGCCTCGCCACGCTCCAGCGCTACCGCGAGAAGGGCTACGACACGATCCCGGCGCGCGGTCCCGATGCCATGGTCACGGTCGCGGGCGCGGTCGGCGGCTGGCGCCTCGCCCTGGAGCTGGCACGGGCGCTCGGAGGCCGCCTGCCGCTGGAGACGCTGCTCGCCGACGCGATCGGACAGGCGCGCACCGGGGTGCCGGTCTCACCCTCCGAGGCGCGCTACGTGCCCCAGGAACTCGATACGCTCCACGACGCCCCGAACTTCTCGAAGACCTTCCTGAAGGACGGCAAGCCCTATCCGGCCGGCGAGATCCGGGCCCTGCCGCGTCTCGCCGCCACCCTGGAGCAGCTGGCCCATGCGGGTCTCCGCGATTTCTACCGTGGCGATATCGGACGGGAGATCGCCGCAGATCTGGAACGCCTCGGCGCCCCGGTCACCCGGGCGGACCTGGAGGGCTTCGCGGCGGCCGAGCGCGCGCCGCTGGCGATCCGGCGGCGCGGCGCGACGCTCTACAACTTCCCGCCGCCGACCCAGGGGCTCGCCGCGCTGCTGATCCTCGGCATCTTCGACCGGCTCGACATCGCCGAGGCGGAGGGCACGGCGCATTATCACGGCTTGATCGAGGCCACGAAGCGGGCCTTCGCGATCCGCGACCGCGTGGTGACGGATTTCGGCCGCCTGCGGCACGACCCAGCCGCCTTCCTGACCCCGGAGCGTATCGCCCGCGAGGCGGCGCTGATCGACATGCGCCGCGCCGCGTCGGTGCCCCTGCCCGATCCGGGTCACGGCGACACGGTCTGGATGGGCGCGATCGACACGGACGGGCTCGCCGTCTCCTACATCCAGTCGGTCTACTGGGAATACGGCTCCGGCACGGTCCTGCCGGCTACCGGCATCTGCTGGCAGAACCGCGGCATGTCGTTCTCGCTTGATCCGACGGCCGTGAACCCGCTGGAGCCGGGCCGGCGCCCGTTCCACACGCTGATCCCGGCGCTCGCCGCCTTCGACGACGGCCGGGTCATGAGCTACGGCAGCATGGGCGGCGACGGGCAGCCGCAGTTCCAGGCGCAGATCTTCAGCCGCTACGCCGATTACGGGATGTCGGTGGCGGACGCGGTCGATGCCCCGCGCCTCCTCTACGGACGCACCTGGGGGGCGCCCTCGCTGAGCGTCAAGGTGGAGGACCGGTTCGATCCGGCCTGCATCGCGGCCCTCGGCCGCCTCGGCCACGAGATCGAGGAGCTGGGCGGCGCCTACATCGACTCGCTGGGCCACGCCGGCATGCTGGTGCGCCATGCACGCAACGGGCGGATCGAGGCCACCCATGATCCCCGCTCGGATGGCGGAGCGTTGGGACTGTGAGGCCGGGGTCGCGTGCGCGGTCGCCGGAGACGGCCGCTCACGCGGCCTGAGCGAGCCAGCAGGCGGCGCGCAGCCGCACAACACCGCCTTGCGCGTACGGTCGCAGAATCTTCGTCACCGCCGCTTCGGCTCGCGCTCGCAGATCCGGGGCGGCCTCGCGGATGAGGTGCGAGCTCGGGCCGAGGTCGAGGGAGACCCGGGTGGCCGCGTCGGTCGCCGCCGCGTCGGTCGCGCCCTGTCCGACGACGATGTCGCGGTCGAGCGCGTCGCAGGTGACGCGCGCGAACCCGGCGCCGCGCAGGAGCGCGACCAGCGGGTCGGCATCGGCGAAGCGGAACGGTCCCGGCGTGTCGGGCTGAGGCGGCGGCGGAATCTCGGGCAGGAGCGGCAGCACCGCGTCCCGCGGCACGCTCACCCAGAGGTTCTCGGAGAGCGGCCGCCAGCACAGGAAGGTCAGCCGGCCGCCCGGCTTGAGCATCCGTCGCAGGTTGGCGAAAGCGCGACCGGAATCCGAGAAGAACATCACGCCGAAACGCGAGAGGGCGATGTCGAAGTGCCCGAGATCCGCCCGCTCCACGTCGGCCTCGACGAACCGGATCGGCGCGGCACCTGACGCCTCCCCGGCGACGCGGCTCCTGGCGACGGCCAGCAGCGGCGCCGAGATGTCGGCTCCCGTGATGGCGCCGCCGGGCCCGACCCGACGCGCCGCCTCCAGGGTGGTGGCCCCTGAGCCACAGCCGATATCGAGCGCCGTGTCGCCGGGATCGAAGGGCAGGCGGGCGAACAGCGCCTCCGTCAGCGGGACGAACATCCCGTCGAGGACGGCCTGATTGCGCGCCCAGCGCGCGCCGACCTCGCCGTTCCAGTACTCGGTCTGGGTGATGCCGCCCGCCATGATCGCCTCCGTCAGACCGTGGTCGTGGCCACTGACAGTTCGGGCTTGTGGTTCAGGGTCTGGAACACCACGCAGTAGCGCTCGGTGAGCTTGAGGAGCTGCGCGAGCTTGTCCTCCGGCGCGTCGGTGTCGAGTTCGAAGAACAGGCGGATGCTGCGGAAGCCCACGGGCGCCTCCTTGTCGACTCCGAGGGTGCCGCGGAAATCCAGGTCGCCCTCGGCGCTGACCGTGCCCGAACGGAGCGGGATCTCCAGGGCGGTGGCCACCGCCTTGAGGGTCACGCCCGCGCAGGCGACCAGGGCCTCGAGCAGCATGTCGCCCGAGCACAGCTCCGCGCCCGATCCGCCTGTCGCCGGATGGAGCCCGGCCTCCGCGATGGCGCGCCCTGTCTCGACCTTGCAGGCGATCTTGCTGTCGTCCAGCGTGCCTCGGGCCTTCAGGGTGATGACCGCCGCGTCCGGCGCGGTGCGGTACTTGTCCTTGATCGGAGCCTGGAGGGCTCGCAGCGCAGTGGCATCCATGGCGTCGTCCTCTCGAATCGGGTTCGCGCCCGCTTCTCGGCGGCGGGCCGGCCGGAACGCTCCGGCCGCGGCGGGGCTCCGGTATAGGTGGACGGGATGCGGACGAAAAGCGGCCCTCAGGCGCGTTCGGTGAGCGCCGCCACCGCCTCGGCCAAGGCGTCAACCTGGGCCTCGTCATGGGCGGCCGAGAAGGCCACCCGCAGCCGTGCGGTCCCGGCCGGCACCGTCGGCGGGCGGATCGCCACGACCAGGAACCCGGCCGATTCCAGCGCGGCCGAGATGTCGAGCGCCGCCTGCGCCTCGCCGACCAGGACCGGCACGACGGCGCTCTCGGCCTCCGGCAGGCCCAGCCGGGCGGTGAAACGCCGGGCGAGAGCCACGGGCCGCGCGCGCCGTTCGGGCTCCGCCTCGAGGATCGTCAGGGCCTCCAGGGCGGCGGCGGCCGAGGCCGGGGGCAGACCGGTCGTGTAGACGAAGCTTCGGGCGCGGCTCGTCATCAGGTCGATCACGGGCCGTGACGCGCAGAGGTAGCCGCCGTAGGAGCCGAGCGCCTTCGACAGGGTGCCCATCTCCAGCGGCGCCCGCGGCCCGTCCTCGACCACGCCGATCCCGTGGGCGTCGTCCACGAGCGTCCAGGCGTCGAAGCTTTCCGCGACGCCCAGGATGTCGCCGAGCGGCGCCCGATCGCCGTCCATGCTGAACACCCGCTCGGTGAGCACGAGGGCGCGCCCGTGATGAGACCGGTGCTCGGTGAGCTGCGCGGCGAGGTGGCCGACATCGTTGTGGCGAAACGTGAGCACCCGCGCGCCCGACAGCCGCGCGCCGGCCCACATGCAGGCGTGGGACAGGTCGTCGAGCAGGACGAGGTCACCGCGCCCGGCCAGCGCCGGGGTGATGCCCAGATTGGCGAGGTAGCCGCTGCCGAAGATCAGGGCGGCTTCCACGCCCTTGTGCCGTGCCAGCCGCTCTTCCAGGGCGCCGAGATACGGGTGGTCGCCGGTCACGAGCCGCGATCCGCCGGCGCCCGCACCGTGGCTCGCCGCGGCAGCCTGTGCCGCCGCGATCACCCGCGGGTGCTGCGAGAGACCGAGATAATCGTTGCAGGAGAACGAGACGAGCGCCCGTCCCCGCCGGGTCGCCGCCGCATCCGGTCCGCGCTCGGTCGGCGTGAGCCGGCGGCGCAGGCTGCCGGTTTCCAGGGCGTCGAGTTTCCCGCGGGCGAAGGCGTCGAGGCTGTCCATCAGGTCGGGATGGGAGCCGCCGCGGCGGCAAAGTCAAGCGGTGGCCGCCGAACCCTTGACCCCCGTCCGGAGCCCCACCATGCCGGTCGCATGATCCGCGAAGCGCCCGCACGCCATCTCTGGCGGCCCTACACGCAGATGCGCCGCGCCCCGCCGCCGCTGGAGGCGGTGGCGACGCGCGGCACCCGCATCGTGCTCGCCGACGGCCGCGAACTCGTGGACGGCATCGCCTCCTGGTGGACGGCCGTGCACGGATACAATCACCCGCACATAGCCCAGGCCGTGACCGACCAGCTCGCCCGCATGCCGCACGTGATGTTCGGCGGCCTCACCCATCAGCCGGCCGAACGGCTCGCGGCCCGGCTCGCCGCCCTGCTGCCGGGCGACCTCGACCACGTCTTCCTGAGCGATTCGGGTTCGGTCGCCGTGGAAGTCGCGCTCAAGATGGCGGCGCAGATGTGGATCAACCGCGGGGTGAGCGGTCGGACGAGGGTCCTGGCTTTCCGCGGCGGCTACCACGGCGACACGATGGGGGCGATGTCGGTCTGCGACCCCGAGGAGGGCATGCATCGCCGCTTCGGCGCCTACCTGCCCGACCAGCTCTTCTGCGACCTGCCGCGGAGCGCGGCCGAGACCACGGCGCTCGACGCCACACTGGCGGCGCATCGCCAGACCTTGGCGGCCGTCATCGTCGAGCCCCTGGTCCAGGGCGCAGGCGGCATGCGGATGCACCCGCCCGAGGTCCTCGCTACCGTCGCCCGCCTCGCCCGCCATCACGGTCTGCCGCTCATCGCCGACGAGATCTTCACCGGCTTCGGCCGGACCGGAAGCCTGTTCGCGTGCGAGCAGGCCGGGGTCGTGCCCGACATTCTCTGCCTGTCGAAGGCGCTGACCGGCGGCACCATGGCGCTCGCCGCCACCGTCGCGCGCGGGGAGGTCTTCGAGGCCTTCTGGTCCGAGGATCCTGCCGCCGCGCTGATGCACGGCCCGACCTTCATGGCCAACCCACTCGCCTGCGCGGCGGCCAATGCCAGCCTCGACCTGTTCGAGACCGAGCCGCGGCTGGCCCAGGCGCGCGTCATCGCGCTCAGGCTCGCGGACGGGCTGGAATCCCTGAGACGCGTGTCCGGCGTGGCCGATGTCCGGACCCTTGGCGCCATCGGCGCGGTACAGTTCTCCCGGCCGCCGGATCTCGCCGTCCTGAAGTCTCGGCTGCTCGACCGCGGCGTCTGGGTTCGGCCGTTCGGCGACATCGTCTATCTCACGCCCGCCCTCACCATCGCGGACGGGGATCTCGACCGCTTGACCGACGCGGTCGTGGCCGTGGTGACCGATCTGGGTTCTTCGGCCGCGTGACGGGACTCGCCGCGGTGCGAAAGAAAGCCTGCCGCCCCGGCCTGCAACCCGGAACCGTTTCTGCCGTTGGGCCTACGGCAGAAGACGCGTGCGGCGGCCCTCACGGCCGCATGCTGCCGGAGGGAGTAAACAGTGGCGAGTGAGCAGACGGGTATTGGCGGCGATCGGCCGGTGATCCTCCTCGTCGAAGACGAGGCGCTGACGATCATGGATCTCGGGGACGTTCTGGAGGAAGGCGGCTACGACACGGTCCAGTGTGCTTCCGCCGAGCGGGCGCTCAGCATCCTGCAGGCGCGCCCGGATATCTGCGGGCTCGTCACGGACGTCCAGCTCTCGGGCAAGACGGACGGGTTCGACCTCGCGAGTTCCGTGGCCGAGGCGCGGCCGCAACTGCCGATCCTGATCGTCTCGGGACGGGCCGCGCCCGATCCGGCCCGCATGCCCGAGCATGCCGATTTCATCGCCCGGCCGTGCACCGGCGAAGATATCCTGGATCGGCTTCAGCGTCTCATGCACTGCTGAGCGTCCGGCCCCGTCATCGCAGCGTCACCGGCCACCGCCACAGGTCCTGGGCGGCCGGCGACGGGGGATGGACGGTGCAGATTCAGGATCATCCGGCGGCCGCCGGCACGAACTCGGGCGTTCCGGTGGGCGATAACCAGAAACGCGATCGTCACGACGAGGACCGACCGCCGCTGTCGTCCAAGAAGATGCGGCCACCCGGTGTTCGCAGCGTCGGCTGGGCGCTGGTGCAGGCGGCGCGCCTGCATCGGGCTCGCACCGGCGACCGCTTGGCCAAGCTCGGCTTGTTCGCCGGCCAGGAGCAGGTGGTTCAGGCGCTGGCCGCGGCCGGCACGATGACCATGGGCGACCTTGCCGCCCTGTTGCGGGTGCGTCCGCCAACCGCCTCGAAAACTGTGACGCGGCTGGCGGCTCTCGGCATCGTCGAGCGCCGGGCCGAATCGGGCGATGGACGCGTGGTTCGCGTCCAGCTCACGGAATCGGGCCTCGCGAAGGCCGCCGCGATCGAGCGGATTCAGGAAGAGGTCGAGGCCGAGCTGCTCGACCACCTCGACAAGACCGACCGCCGACGGCTCCGCAAGCTCCTGCGCAAGGCCGCGCGTGGATTGGCCGAGGCCGCCGGCGCCGCAGGTCAGACGACCGAGGCCGACGCCGAAATCGAGGCGGAGGACGATAGCGAGGGGTTGGCCACCTGAGCGGCCACGCTCCTGCCGCTTGGCGCGACGCCGGGAGCGGGTGTGGCCGGTCCCGGTAGGGCGCGGGATCGATCGGTCCCTGCCAGGCCCTAGTCTCGATCAGGCAGGCATCCAGCGCCGCCGCGAGCGCGGCCTCGTGCCTGCCGGTGGCGACGAAAGCCAGCCCTTGACCTCGGTCACGCCAGACTCCGCTGGCGACCGGCCATCGCCGCCGCAGTACCGCCGACCACCCGCGCCCCCGGCGCGGAGATCCAGGGGCGGCGCTCGAGAGGATGATCTGGCCGACCCGATCGGGCCGCGACGACAGCCAGAGAGCGCCCTTGGCCCCGGTCATGCCGGGCCGAATGGCGTTGACGAGGGCGCTGAGGCGCTCAGTCGATGACGATGACCAGCGACGCGGCGGCCGTCATGGTTGGTGAGCAGGCGATTGAGCAGATATGTCGGACTGGCTTCGAGGAAGCCTGGTAGGACCACAATCGGAACGCCGGAATCCCCCTGCAACATCAGGGGATGATAGTGTTATAACGTATCACAGTCATGGGCAGCGTGATCCCGAGGAGTGAAGGGGCGCGCATGTTGTTGCAACGATGTAACGTTTCTGGGCAGCTCGAAGGGAGCGCCGGATTACCCCTTGCGCCAACTCGTTCCAGCGCGACAATGAAACGATATAACACTGTGTGAGTCTCGATGTTTCTTTCTCGCCGCTTCGGCCTTCTCGCCAGCACGGTCCTGTCCTCGACCCTCTGCGCCGGCCTTCTGGGCATGTCCGTCGCCCAGGCCCAGCAGGCCGTGGCGCTCGACGAGATCAGCGTGACGAGTCCGAGCCCGATCCAGGCGCCGCGCGCGGCGCCGGTGGCCGATGCCGCGGTTCCGCCTGGCGTCCTGCCGGTGGCGACCAACACGTTCTCGCCCGTGACGGTGGTGACGCAGGACCAGATCGCACGCGATCAGCCCCGGACCCTGGGAGACGCCCTGTTCGATCGGCCGGGTATCTCCGGGACCAGCTACGCGCCAGGCGCAGCCTCGCGACCGATCATTCGCGGCCTCGACAACGCCCGGGTGCGCATCCAGGAGAACGGCATCGTCAATGGCGGTGTGTCCGACCTCGGCGAGGATCACGCCGTGCCGGTGAACCCGCTGGTGGCCGACCGGATCGAGGTGATCCGCGGCCCCGCAACCCTGCGCTACGGCTCCGGTGCGATCGGCGGCGTGGTCTCGGCCGACAACAACCGCGTGCCGACCTTCATCCCCGCGAACGGGATGCAGGGACAGGTCACCAGCGGCTTCTCCAGCGTCGACAACGGTCGCCTCGGCGCCGCCACGGTGGATGCCGGCGGTGACGGCGTCGCGGTCCACGCCGACGGCTACAAGACCGCGAATGACAGCTACGCGATCCCCGGCGGGATCCAGCGCAACTCCTACAACGAGTCGCAGGGCGGCGCGGTCGGCATCTCGGCGATCGGCGACCGCGGCTTCGTGGGCATCTCCTTCAGCCACTACGACGCGGTCTACGCGATCCCCGGCGGCGTGGCCGAACAGGACCGGACCCGCCTCACCCCGAACCAGGACCGCATCCTGTCGCGGGGCGAATACCGCCCGCTCGACGGCCCGTTCGAGGTGATCCGCTACTGGGCGGGCTACTCGGTCTACCGCCACAACGAGGTCGGGATTGGCGATGACGGGATCGAGGGCGTCCAGGCGATCTTCAAGAACCGCGAGGCCGAGGGGCGGCTGGAACTCCAGCACGTCCCGGTCTTCACCGAGTTCGGCAAGCTCACCGGCGCGTTGGGCTTCCAGTCGGACCGGCGCGTGATCAACACGCAGCTCGAGTCGTTCCTGCCCAAGACGGAATCCCGTGCCAACGCGGTCTACCTGTTCGAGGAGCTGGAGCTGCGCCCGGGCACGCGGCTCCAGGCGGCCGGGCGCTACGAGGTCGACCGGCTGTCGAGCACGGCCGCCCAGTTCCCCGCCGACTACGTGCCGGTCGATGGCCAGGAGCCGTTCCAGTACGCGCGGACCCGACGCTTCGCGCCGAAGAGCGCCAGCATCGGCGCCCTGCAGGACCTGCCCTACGGCTTCGTGGCGAGCCTCACCGGCTCCTATGTCGAGCGCGGGCCCACGGGCTACGAGCTGTTCTCGCAGGGGCCACACGACGCCACCGCGACCTTCGAGATCGGCAACCCGAACCTCAAGAAGGAGCGGGCTCGGACCGTCGAGGCCAGCATCCGGCGGGCCGAGGGACCCTTCCGTCTCGACGCGACCGGCTACTTCACGCGCTATACCGGCTTCATCTACCGCAATTACACCGGCCTGACCTGCGACGACGATTTCGCCTCCTGCGGCGTCGGTACCGACAATCGGCAGATCGTCTACCAGCAGCAGAACGCCACCTTCTACGGCGCCGAGATCATCGGCCAGTATGACCTCCTGCCGGTCGGCAACGGCTTCGCCGGCATCGAGGCGCAGTTCGATTTCGTCCGCGCCCAGTTCGACAACGGCGCGAACGTGCCGCGCATCCCGCCCTACCGGGTCGGCGGCGGCGTCTATCTGCGGGCCGACGGGTGGTTCGCGCGGGTGAACCTGCTCCACGCCTTCAGCCACGACGCGACCGCGGTGTACGAGACGCCGACCCCCGGCTACGACGATTTGCGCGCCGAGTTGAGCTACACCAAGGCGGTCGATCCCGCCGTCTACGGGGCGAGCGCGATCACCCTCGGGGTCCAGGGACGCAACCTCCTGAACGACGACATCCGCAATTCGACGTCGTTCAAGAAGGACGAGATCCTGCTGCCCGGACGGAACGTGCGGCTGTTCCTGACGGCACGGTTCTGAGAGCCTGCCCTCTCGCTGTCGGTGCTCATCCGACCCGCGCCTCGTCCTGGGGGGCGGGCGCGCAGCCTTCGCCGCGAAGGCGGCCTTTAGCCGGCTATGGGACTCCTGGAGGGCTCCGTCGAGGCCTGCTGTCGCGGGCGCCTCACCATGAGTGGCGTCGATTGGTTGTCCCGGTGTCGACGGCGTCGTCGCTTCGCTCCTGTCGGGATGACGAGAAGGAGCATCAAGCAGACAGGCTGCGGCGCAGCCTACGCCAGTCCGCGACGATGCCCGTCACGGCGATCCCGGTTGCCAGGAGGTTCAGGATCCACTGGGCCGCGTCGTGCAGCCGACGATTGCCGGTAAGCCCGGGCAGGTCGAGGCGGTGCGCGGCGTCGAACAGCCATCGGTTGATCCGGCCCGAGCGATCCAGGCGCTGGAGGATGGTTCCGTCCCGGGGATCGACATGAAGCCAGGTGGAGGAAGGATCTCCGAACTGCAGGCGCAGCACCGGAAGCGGTCGCGGATCGGAACCGTGCGGGTACCAGTACAGATCATAGGCGGTCAGCTGCTCCGCCGTTCGCAATCCTCCGCCGGGCAGGGCCGCGCCGGCGGCCTGCACGATCGCCGCTGCATCGAGGATCGAGCCGTCATCCGCGCGGTGCGCCGAGAGGCCAGCCGCGCCCTCGGCGACGATCCACCAGGCCCCGCCGATGGCGGCGAAGCGCAGCACCCGGGTCCCCGGTTCGGCGAAGCCGCGCAGGGTCCCGGCGTTCAGGCCGAAGACTGGCGGCGCGCCGGCATAGGCGGCGCGGATCTCGGCGGGCGCGGCGCTGGATGCGAACCACCGGTTCGGGTTCATCGAGATCCAGCCGCTGAGGATGAACGTGCAGAGCCCGATCCCGCCCGCGAGGCCGAACAGGTGGTGCCAGCGGGCGAGCCCGCGATACGGCGTCACGGTCCCGCCCGCGTAGCGGCGCCGAAGGCGCAGGCGCCAGATCCCGATCGCGAGGCCGCTCAGCGCCCCCAGGGCGGCGAAGCCGGACAGCCACAGCAAGACCGTCCGCCACAGCTCCGCCCGGGCACGTAGCGGCGTGAGATAGATCCAGTGCGCAACGGCGCCCACCCAGTTCCAGGCCCGCTCGAACCGCGTCGTGTCGAGGGCGATCTCGCCGGTGACCTGCGAGACGTAGAGTTCGGTCCCCGCCGCGTCGCCGAGGGCGACCTTCCGGAAGGGCCGCAGCGGGTCGTACCGGGCCGTGACGGTCCACTGGTCGCGGACGACCGGCTCCAACCGCGCGTTCGGGAACCCCTCGGCCGCGAGACGCAGTGCGTCTTCGGGCGGCAGCGGGCCGAGCCGCCCGCCGGTCCGCGCCGACACCGTCGCTCGGGCGCCGTCGCGGCCGGCGATCCGGTACACGGGCTCCGCGCCCTGCATCTCCAGGGCGAAGTCGGTAGGCGTGCCGGTAAGCCCACTGGCGCGGAGCGCGTCGCCGGGCGCCACGGCGACCTGATCCCACGCGATCGGGGCGAGCCGCGCCGCGCGCTCGGCCGCGGTCAGCGTCGGGAACGGCACGTAGAGCATCACCAGCCCGGAACCGATCCACGAAGCGAAGAACAGCCCCGCGGCGATCCCGGCCCAGCGGTGGAACAGCAGCAGCCAGCGTCGTCCTGCCTTGCCGAGCCGCCGCCGCAGGCTCACCACGTCACCGTGTAGGCGACCTCGACCGAGCGGGGGCGCCCGAGGAGCCAGTTGGTCCCGATCCCGTTCACGGCGTTGCCGCTGATCGCGTAGACCTTGTCGAACAGGTTGTAGACCCGCAGGGACAGGCGCGACTCCGCCGTGACCTGATGGTCGAGAACCGCATTGATGAGGTTGTAGGCCGGGCGCCGCGCCGTGTTGCCGAAGTCGCTGTAGACCTGTCCCACGTTCTGGAGCCCGATCCGCGCAGTCCAGTCGCGGTGGATGTCCCAGGTCAACCAGAGATTGGCCACGCGCTCGGGCACGTCGATGGGCTGGTTGCCGACATAGGAGACGGTGGTGCCGTTCACGCTCTGGTCGAACCGGTCGTACTGCGCGTGCAGCAGCGCGAGGTTGCCGTCCAGCCGCCAGCCCGGAGCAAAGCGCCAGCCCAAGGCCAGCTCGAATCCCTGCGAGGACTGGCTCCCCACCTGCGTGGACAGCGTCGGCTGGCCGGGGATTGCCGAGATCAGGTTGTCCTTGACGATCCGGTAGCCCGCGATGGTCCATTCCACGGCACCGTCGAAGGCAAGACCCTTGGCGCCGATCTCGACCTGATCGCCTGTGGCGAGCTTGAAGCCCGCCAGCGACTGGTTCAGCGTGATCAGGCTGTTCACCGGGTCGGTGGCGAAGCTGTACTGGGCGTAGAGCGCGCTGTCCGGCGTCGGGTTGTAGACGAGGCCGAAGCGGTAGCCCAGCGCCCGGTAGGTCTTCTCGAATCGCGATCTCGTCTGCAGGTCCTCCCGATTCAGCGTCGGCACGTCGAGGCGCACGCCGGTGAGGAACGAGAGCTTGTCCGACAGGATCAGACGGTCCTCCGCGAAGACCGAGGCCTGGCTCGTCTGCGTTGCGTAGGCAGGCCGCGCCCGGCCGTTCTGCGGGAAGACGCCCGGATCGTAGCCTACGAGGGGCACGCTGGTGGTCTGGTCAAAGTAGAAGTTGTTGGTGTGCCGGAAGTCGATGTGGTTCACGTCGAACCCGGCCACGAACTGGTTGGGCAGGCCGAACAGGCTGCCCCGGAACGTCGCGTCGAGCCGATCCCCGACCTGCTCCTGGCTGTGGTAGATCTCCAGGTAGTCGCCCCGGTTCACGAGTCCGGTGCCGCGGTTGTAGCTGTACTGCTCGACGTCGAGCCAGTGGCGCCGGCTGGTGAGCCGGTAGGCGGTGTTGCGGATCGTAATGTCGGCCGAGGGGGACCATTCGGTCTTGATCTGGGTCCAGTTGTCGGCCCAGGTGATCTTCGCGTCGCGGACGTTGTAGTTGTTGAACCGGATCAGATCCGGGATCCGTCCCTCGACCAGCGGCGTGCCCCAGTAGCGGGCGGGCTCCTGGTAGCCGAGATCGTGGCTCAGGGTGATGGCGAGGTTCGGGCTCGGCTGGAACAGGAGGGCGGCCGAGACCGCGAGGTTGCGAAAATCGCCCTCCGGCCGGATCCAACCGTCGGCGCGGTTGCCGCTGACGTTGAGGCGATACGCGAAGGTGTCGCCGAACTCGGCTTGCCCGATCGGACCGCCGGAATCGAGGGCGAGGCGCGCGACGCCGTCGGTGCCCACCACCGCGCGGGCGGTGTTGATCGGAACGAAGACCGGCTTCTTCGGGACCACGTTGATGACGCCGCCGATGGCGCCGTCGCCGTAGAGCACCGAGGACGGCCCGCGCAGCACCTCGATTCGCTCGACGTTCCACGTGTCGAACGGGAAGGTCACGGTGTTGGCGCCGACGTAGAAGCGCGTGCCGTCGTAGAGCTGCTGGATCGAGTTCGGGCCAGCGAAGCCGCGGGACGTGAACGCGCCGTTGCCGTTGCCGGGCGCCGCGATGGTGGTGATGCCGGTGGCGTCCTGGGTCACAGCGTCGGCGATCGTGTCCTGGCCGCGCAGCCGCGCGGTCTCGCCGGACACGATATCGAGGCTGGCCGGGGTCTCCAGCGGCGTCAGGCCGACACGGCTCGCAGTCCGGTCGGGCGTGCGCAGGTTGAGGCCGTTCGGCGGAAGGCGGCTCGGATCGCCGCCTGCACCCGCGACGGACAGTTCATCCAAGGTGACGGTCTCCTGAGCGGCGGTCGGACTGGCGAGGAGCGCGAGGAGAAAGCCGCAGAGCGGCGCCGTCCCGGTGAGTCTGGGGCGATGGGGCGATGAAGGCATGAGGGAAGCGGTCCGTGCGCGGCGCGCGCCGGCCCCCAAGTCTAAAAGCAATGTAATAACATTGCAATTCAACGTCCACTCGGTGACGGCGCCGAAACGCGTGCGCGGCGGCCCGATGTCGGATTCGGGGAGTTCGAGAGGACGGAGACGGACATCGGGAACGGTGTCGCGGGCGCGCTTGCTGTGGCACGTCACCGCGAACGAGGCCTCGGCGACCGCCTCCCCTCGGGATTGACGGTGCCTCGACACCCGCCAGGACACCCCGCCCGGCGCGTTTCGCGTGTGACCACGGCTGACGGCAGGTCTCCTGGCTCGCGGGTCGCCGCCCTCGCACCGTCTTCCCGGGGTGACCCAGTGACGTGGTGGTGAAGGGCTCGCCGCTTACAGTTGCGGGGGCAGCCGCGGCTTCGGGGCGAACCCCTCACCGCGTTCCCTTTTGATCCCCAAGGGGAACCGTCGGCCGACAGCTTGGCCGTAGCGCGCCTGGGCGTCAACCGCGTGTCCGAAGGTTGCCGTGAATCGACGCGGGCGGTGCTCCGTTGCGGCTCCGGCGGGGACGCGGTGATCGGTTCGAAATATGGGTTGGAGCCCCTCTTGCGGGGATCCGCTTGGAGGCCCGAGCCTGCCCCGGCGCTACAATAGCTTGTCGGTGGCCGAGATCCGTGCCGATGACGGACAGCCCAAGGTTTTCCGGCTCCTCGGGAGCAGCGTCGCGTTCGCCGTAAGCGCCCGGAACGGCCTGATCCACGCGTTTTCAGGGGAACTCGGCATCAGGGTCTCGGTCTTCGGCGGCCCGCGCGTGGGGCGAATGACGTCGCGTACGAGGGGCTGGTCGGGCACGAGGTCCTCTTCCTGTTCCCGGTCGCCCTGCCGGCCGGTCGGCTCGACGGACAGGATCGCTTCGTTGGGACTCTGAGCCCTGATGGGCCCGCGTGGAGGGCCGCCTTTGCCGCTGCGCGCGGGCGATGCTACAGCCGGTCGATCCCATCGGTCCGGACGTCCGCGACGCCGCGGCCCATGCGCGCGGACGCCCCGTCCGCAGCGGAGACGGGTGCCGGCGGAAACATGACGACACGACCTCCCAAAAGCGGCGGGCCGAGGGGGCGCAAGCCTCAGGCCGGCAAATCCAACGCAGGTCCGTTCAAGGCCGGCAAGTTCGGCGCCGGCAACGGCTACGCCGACGGCCGCGCCCGCACGGGCCCCCGCACCAGCGCCCGGGATGCCGCCGAGCGCGCCGCCCGCAACCGCGGCGACGATGCCGGGGCGCGCGACCCGTGGGGGGCCGGCCAGGCACCGGCGGCCGCTGCACCGGCGCGGCCCCCGAAGGCGCGCACCGCGCCGGCGTCGACACGCCGGGACGCGCCTCCGCCCCGCCGTACGGCCGCGCCCGCACCAGGCCGGCCCCCGGCCAAGCGCGCGGAGGCCTCGGCCCCCGCGCCGGCGCCCGCAGCCGCCCCGACACGCCGCGAGCAGCGCGCCGCCGCCTCCGCGACCCTCGCGTCCGGGGTACAGACTTTGACGGTGGAGCCGGACGAGGCCGGGATGCGGATCGACCGCTTCCTCACGGCCCGCTTCCCGCTCCTGCCCTTCACCCGCGTGCAAACCATCGTGCGCAAGGGTGAGTTGCGGGTCGACGGCAAGCGCGCCAAGCCGAACGACCGGCTGGAGCCGGGCATGAGCGTGCGCGTGCCGCCGCTGCGCCTTGAGCAGCCCACCGAGCGCCCGCGCAGCGCCGCCCGCGAGCAGGACGACGCGGAGTTCATCCGCTCGCTGATCCTCTACGAGGACGCGGACATGATGATCCTCAACAAGCCCTTCGGACTCGCGGTCCAGGGCGGGTCGGGGACGGTCCGGCACGTGGACGGCCTGCTCGCCGCGCTCACCAGCCCGGACGGCCAGAAGCCCCGCCTCGTTCACCGGCTGGACAAGGATACCGCCGGCTGCCTGATCGTCGCCAAGACCCGGCTCGCCGCGGCGACGCTGGCCAAGAGCTTCCGGTCCCGGGCGGCGCGGAAGATCTACTGGGCGCTGACCGCCGGCGTGCCGCGGGTGCGTCAGGGCCGCGTCTCCACCTACCTCGCCAAGGAGGAGCCCACCGACGCCGACGCGCGGATGCGCGTCGCCAAGCACGGCGACGAGGGTGCCAGCCACGCGCTGACCTACTACGCGATGGTCGACCAGGCCGCCCAGAAGCTGTCCTGGCTATCCTTCAAGCCGGTGACCGGCCGCACGCACCAGCTGCGCGCCCATGCGGCCCATATCGGCCACCCGATCGTCGGCGATCCCAAATATTTCTCCGTCGAGAACTGGGAGCTGCCGGGGGGTATCCAGAACCGGCTCCACCTGCTCGCCCGGCGGATCGTCATCCCGCACCCACGCACCGGCAAGCCCGTGGACGTGAGCGCGCCGCTGCCGCCCCACATGGCCCAGAGCTGGAACCTCCTCGGCTTCGATGCCGGCCGCTATGACCCGATCGTCGAGGCGCCGGAGGCCTGATCCAGGAGCCACGGCACGATTGCGTCGGCCAGGGCCTCGGGCGCCTCCAGGGGCAGCATGTGGCCCGATCCGTCGATCACCGTGATCGTGGCGCCCGAAATGCCGTCGCGAAGCTCCCGTCCCTCGTCGAGGCCGCGCAGGGCGTCCTGCGCCGCCACCACCACCAGGGTCGGGCATCGGATCGTGCCGAGCCGGTCGAGGTCGGCCATGCGGGCTTGCCCGGCCTGGCGCAGGAACACCGGACCGCCCAGCCGGTCGCCCATTCGGCGGATGCGCGCGAGGAGAGTCGCGTCCCCGGCCCGCTCCGGATGTACGGATTGAAGGATCGCGTTCCGGCTCAGTCCGGCGAAGCCCTGCTCGCGGACTTGTGCAACGGCGAACGCCTTCCGTGTCGCCTGCGCGCGCGTGTCGGCCCGCGCCGAGGTGGCGATCAGGACGAGGGCCTGGACCCGCTCGGGTGCGCGGTAGGCGACGGCCCGGGCCACGTAGCCGCCCATCGAGAAGCCTACCAGAGCGAACCGGTCCGGCGCTGCGGCGGCGACCCGCAGCGCCATGTCGTGGATGGTCGCGTCCTGCGTGACGTCGCCGTGCATCACCGGGCCGATCCCGGACAGACGGGGCATCAGGTCGGTCCACAGGTCGGGATCGGTCATGAAGCCGGGGAGCAGCACGAGGTTCATGACCGGTTCCGTACTCCGCGTGCCGGCTTCGGCGCCGCCGGTCGCCGCGCATGATACGAGCCTGGATGCGGCCCGACATCCCAGGGTCTCGCGTCCGGCATGCCTTGGCAACCGGTCGCGCCGCCTCATATGCTGCCCCGCACCCCGACACTCCCCGGGATGCGATTCCAAGCGGTTCGAGATCCTGACGCATGAAGCTCGCGATGCTGGCCTGCCTCGCCGCCCTGTGCCTCACCGGGCCGATCGCGCATGCCGCGCCGGGCGAGGCGCCCAAATCCACGGCACCGGTCCATCCGGCGGCGCCGACCGAGGCGGCGAAGTCGCAACCGTCCGCCGCGCCGGGGGACGCGGCATCGCCCGCGCAGACCGCGCCGCGGCCGGCCTCAAGCGGCCGGGCCGAGCGCCGGCGGCGGTCCTACGCGGCCTGCAACCGCGCGTCGCACCAGCGGGGCCTGCGCGGCGGCAAGCGGCGGCGCTTCCTGATCCGCTGCCGTCTCGGCTACGAGCGCACCCGCGGCCAGGCCGGTCAGCCCGCCGCCGGCCCGCTGCCGCAGACGGGCCGGAAGCCGTGATGCGGGCCGGCGCGCCCGCGCGGCCCCCGGCCCGCCACCGGCCATGAGGCTCATCGTCTTCGACGTCGACGGGACCCTCGTCGACAGCCAGCACTTGATCGTGGCGGCCCAGGGGATCGCCTTCGCGGAGAACGGCCTGCGGGCTCCGGAGCGGCGGGAGGCGCTGTCCGTGGTCGGCCTGTCGCTGCCGCAGGCCTTCCGCCGCCTCGTGGGCGAGGATGGTCCGATCGTCGAACTCTCGGAGAGCTACAAGCAGGCCTACAACCGCCTGCGCCTCGATCCGGCGCACGAGGAGCCGCTGTTCCCCGGCATGGCGGAGCTTCTGGCCGCGCTGCACGCCCGGGACGACGTGCTGATCGGCCTCGCCACCGGCAAGTCGCGGCGGGGCGTCGACCGGCTGATCGCGCACCACGGCTGGGCGGATTGGTTCGCCACGACGCAGAGCGCCGACGACGCGCCGTCGAAGCCCGACCCGACCATGCTGCGGCAGGCCATGGACGAGGCCGGCTGCGAGCCCGGGGCGACCATCATGGTCGGCGACACCACCTTCGACATCGCCATGGGCGTGGCGGCCGGCGCCGTCGCCGTGGGGGTGGCCTGGGGCTACCACCCGCCCGAATCCCTCTACGGGGCCGGCGCCGTGACGGTGGTTCCCAGCGCCGCCGCGCTGGCGGCGCGACTCCTCGATGGAATCGACGCGGCACGGTGAGCCGGAAGGCTCGCGCGCGGGCCGCGGAACGCCTATCTCGCGGTCATGAGCGATGAGACGACTGACTGGCTCGGGCAACCGGGCGACGCCGAGCGACCCGACCCGGTGCGGGCGGCGCGCGGCCATGCGAAGCCGGCCCTGCCCCGGCGCTTCTACACGGAGGCCGGCTTCTCCGAGGACGCGGACGGGTTCCGCCTGACCCTCGACGGACGCCCCGCCAACACCCCGGCCCGCAACCCGCTGCGTCTGCCCAGCCGGGACTTGGCCGCGAAGGTCGCGGCCGAGTGGGCCGCGCAGGAGACGTCGATCGACCCGGCCCGGATGCCCCTGACGCGCCTCGCCAACACGGCGATCGACGGGGTCGCCCCCCGCCACGCGGCCGTGGTGGAGGACCTGTGCGCCTACGCGGGCACGGATCTGGTGGCCTACCGGGCGGGGGATCCGGAACGTCTGGTGCGGGCTCAGGCCGAGGCCTGGGACCCGATCCTCGTCTGGGCGCGGGAAGAACTCGGCGCCCGGGTCATCCTGAGCGAGGGCGTGATGCATGTGGCGCAGCCGCCCGACACGATTCGGGCCCTCTCCGAGGCGGTGGCGGCCGAGACGGATCCGTTCGCGCTGACGGGCCTGCACACGCTGACGACGCTTTCCGGCTCCCTGCTGATTGCCCTGGCGGTGCTGCGCGGCCGGCTGACCCCGGCCGAGGCCTGGGCCGCGGCGCACGTCGACGAGACCTATCAGGCCGAGGTCTGGGGCCGGGACGCGGAGGCCGAAGCCCGCCTCGCGGCCCGCCGCGCCGATTTCGAGGCTGCCGCCGCGTTCGTCGGGGCGGGGCGCTGAATCGGCACCGCCGTCCGGCCCGGTCTCCCAGATGCAATTGCGCAACAATCCCGAAATCCGGGCGAAACGCGCGTGCCGTCCGCTGACTCCGGGCGAGGACTGACTTATGGATCGCCTGTCCTGTTTTCGGGTCGACCATGCGTACCGATCAGCCAGTCTGCTGCCGTTTCGAAAGTGAGCTGACGTCGCTGATCGCGCAGAATCAGTCTTCGGGTCTCGACGGGACGCGCGATGCGCTGTTCGAGGCGTTGCGCGCGCTGGAAGGACGGGCCAGATCGGAGGCAGCCTCGGCGCTGACCTTGCGGAAGATCGCGGAGGCTCGCTTCCTCGTCGGCATTCTTCGCGACGCCGTGCGCCCGTTCCCGGTGGCGCCCCTGCGGACGGTGCTGCGGGTGCGGGAGCGTCCCCGAGCCCCCGTGGATCTCGACGCCTGAGGCATCCCGACGCGTTACGGCCGGGGCGTCATCCCCCCGCCGACAAGGCGGCCTCGACCTGCGCCTCCAGGGCGGCCGGCTTGGTCGCGGGGGCGAACCGCGCGAGGACCCGGCCGTCGCGGCCCACCAGGAACTTGGTGAAGTTCCACTTGATCGCCCGCATGCCGAGCAGCCCGGGCTTGGCCCGGGTCAGGTGGTCATACAGCGGATCGGCCCCGGGCCCGTTCACCGCGATCTTGCCGAGCACCGGGAAGGTCACGTCGTAGCGCAGCGTGCAGAAGTGCTCGATCTCCGCGGCATCACCCGGCTCCTGAGCGCCGAACTGGTTGCAGGGAAAGCCCAGGACCGTGAGGCCTGCGTCCCGGTGGCGGCGCCAGAGCGCTTCCAGCCCTTCGTATTGCGGGGTGAAGCCGCAGCGCGAGGCGGTGTTGACCACCAGCAGAACGCGGCCGCGGTGCTGCGCCAGCGGGTAGGCGTGGCCGTCGGCGGCGGCGACGGTGAAGTCGTGGACGATCGTCATCCAAGATCACTCGGCCAAACCGGCCGCGCTCGCAAGATCCGACCCGCAGCGGCGCTGCCGAAGTCCCGGCGGGACAGGGCGCGTCGCGGTCCGCGCGCCGCGCAGTCCGACGTGGCCTAGCCGGCGCCGCCTCCCCGGCCTGTGCACAGGCCAGGCCTGGCGACATCCCGGCATGGTGGCGCGTGAGCGCCGACCGCGCCCCCGCCCCCGCCGGGACCCGATCGGGCGCGCGGAGGACGCGCCATCACGTTCACGTCCACGACGGCTGCTCGGAGCCGGAGGCGATGGGGACCGAGCTGCCGGCCGCGCAGGCCGCGCGGCTCGCGGCGATGCGGAGAAGCACCCTCCCGGAATGCCGGGTCGGTGCGCGCCGCGCCCTGCTCGCGCGCCGTCAGGCCGGGACCTTCTCCACGTCGAAGCTCGGGCCCTGAGGGGTCATACGGTCGCGGGTGACGATGCGCTCATGGGCCGAGACCACGCCGAGGCTGACGTCGCGGTCGGGCAGGACCATCGTGGTGGTCTTGTTGACGTGGACCAGCACGTGGCGCCGCAGGGGGGCGGAGGCTGCGGCCCACCGCTTGAGCTGCCCGTAATGGGGCTCGCGCCGCCACGCGTTCGGCTGACCGGGATCGACCTGCACGTTCATGTTGCGGGTGAGCGGATCGAGGGTGAGCACCATCTTGGCTCGGTCGGGCTTCCATTCCGGACCGAGCCAGCCCTCCGTCATCCAGAGGCAGTGGAACGCCCGGCAATGGTCGGGGCGCGTCGCGTGGATGGCGCAGCCCTGTCCGGCCTTGGTGTGGCGGCACCACTGGCCGGCCACGCTGGCGACGGCCGGCACGTCGTAGACCTTGCAGCAGAGGGTGCAGGCGCCGCAGGCGCGGCCGGGGGCGGGCTGGGCGACGAAAGCTTCGGGGTTCAGCATGGGGCATACAGCAAGCGCGGCATGCATCCGGCTACGGCCGGACGCGGATCCGCCGGGCTACCTGCGGGCGCATCAGGTCGGTAGTGTGGCGGCGGATCCAAGCGGCTTGAGGACCTTGCGACCGATGCTGTCAAATCTCGCGACCCGCGACGTCGAAACCCTGCTCCACCCCTACACCAACCTGTCGACGCACCGGCACACCGGTCCGCTGGTCCTGGAGCGCGGCGCGGGTGTCCACGTCTTCGACACGGAGGGGCGGTCCTACATCGAGGGCATGTCGGGCCTCTGGTGCACGGCCTTGGGCTACTCGAACGCGGAACTCGTGGAGGCGGCCCGGGAGCAGATGGCGCGCCTGCCGTTCACGCACCTGTTCTCCGGCCGCAGTCACGACCCGGGGATCGAGCTGGCCGAGACGCTGAAGGAGCTGATGCCGGTCCCGACCTCGAAGATCTTCTTCACCTCGTCGGGCTCGGAGGCCAACGACACCCAGGTGAAGCTCGCGTGGTACTACAACAACGCGCTGGGACGGCCGAGGAAGAAGAAGATCATCGCCCGGCAGAAGGGCTATCACGGCGTCACCGTGGCGAGCGCCTCGATGACCGGCCTCGCGGCGAACCATGCCGACTGGGACCTGCCGCTGCCCGGATTCCTGCACGTCTCCTGTGCGCACCATTACCGGGGCGCCGAAGCGGGCGAGAGCGAGGAGGCCTACTCGGCCCGGCTCGCCGCCGAGCTGGAGGAGACCATCCTGCGCGAGGGTCCGGAGACGGTGGCGGCCTTCATCGCCGAGCCCGTGATGGGTGCCGGCGGGGCGATCGTGCCGCCGCGGGGCTATTTCGCGGCCATCCAGGCCGTCCTGGCGAAGTACGAGGTCCGCCTGATCGCCGACGAGGTGATCTGCGGCTTCGGCCGCCTCGGGACTTGGTTCGGCAGCGAGGCGCTCGGCATGAGGCCGGACTCGATCTCCTTCGCCAAGGCGCTCACCTCGGCCTACATGCCGCTCGGCGGCGTGAGCATCGACGAGCCGCTCTACGAGGCGCTGGTCGGCCAGAGCGAGAAGATCGGCACCTTCGGGCACGGCACCACCTATTCCGGTCACCCGGTGGCCGCCGCGGTGGCGCTGAAGGCGATCGAGATCTACCGCCGCGACCGCGTGATCGAGGGCGCGGCCGAGAAGGCGCCGCACTTCCAGCGCCGGCTCTCGGCGCTCGCGGAGCACGCCATCGTGGGCGAGGCCGGGGGCATGGGCCTGATCGGCGGCCTGGAGATCGTCGCCGACAAGGCCACCAAGCGGCAGTACGATCCGAAGGCCGGGGTGGCCGCGCGCTGCGTGGCCTTCGCGCAGGGCGAGGGTCTGATCGTGCGGGCGCTCGCGGGCGACCGCGTGGCCGTCTGCCCGCCGCTGATCATCGCGTCCGACGAGGTCGACGCGCTGTTCGACCGGCTCGGCCGGGCGCTCGACCGGACCCGCGACTGGATCCGCGCCGAGGGGCTGGAGGCGATGCCGGGGTGACACGGGCGGCCCGGATCGACCCATCCGGGCCGCATCTCCGGGCCGATCCCTCAGCCCGCGGGGCCTGATCCCGCGGGGCCTGCGCGGCACCCCCGGACGCGGGGGTGGGCTGGATCCCCTCGTCGGGGAACCCGACGGCGTCGCACCGAGCGATTGGGGGCGCCTCCGGCGCGACCGGACGGCGCCGTCCGCGAAGGTGGCGCCGGTGTCATCCGTCCATAGGGAAATCAGGCCGGGTCGCGCTGCGCGTCCGGCTGCGCGATCGCCTGGAGCCCCGCCGGGGTCAGCGGCGTGATCCGCAGGGTGGTGATCCGGTTCTTGGCCTTCCGCAGCACGTGGAAGCGGAAGCCGTGGAAGTTGAAGGCCGTCCCCTGGTCGGGGATGGTCCGGGCCTCGTGGATGACGAGGCCGGCGATCGTGGTGGCCTCCTCGTCGGGCAGGTTCCAGTCCATGGCGCGGTTCAGATCGCGGATCGGCACGCCGCCGTCGACGTTCACCGAACCGTCCCCCTGCGGCCGCACGCCGGAGACCGCGACGTCGTGCTCGTCGGCGATCTCGCCGACGATCTCCTCCAGGATGTCCTCCAGGGTGACGAGGCCCATCACCTCGCCGTACTCGTCCACGACGAGGGCGAAGTGGGTCTTCTTGGTCAGGAAGGCCTTGAGCTGGGCGCGCAACGACGTGGTACCCGGCACGAACCACGTCTCCAGGGCCAGCGCCTCGACCTTCAGGCCGGAGGCGTCGCCGCCCGCGGCGTCGAGCGCGCGCAACAGGTCCTTGGCGTGGAGCACGCCGACGATGTTCTCCGGCGTGCCGCGCCACAGGGGCATCCGCGTGTAGGGCGAGGACAGCACCGCCCGGACGATGTCCTCGGAGGGCTGGTCGGCGTCGATCGCCCGCATCTTCGTGCGGTGGACCATCACGTCGGAGACCGACAGGTCCGAGAGGTCGAGGAGGCCGCCGAGCATGTCGCGCTCGGCCTTGGCGACCCCGCCCTCGCGGTGCATCAGCGCCACCTGCCCGCGCAGCTCCTCGGCCGCGGTGAGGATCGACTGGTGCTCGCCGATCGTGACGCCGAAGGGCTTCAGCATCAGCCGCACGACGTGCTCGATGGCGATCGCCGCCGGCCCCATGATCGCGACCGCGAAGGCCACCGGCCGCGCCGTGAGCAGCGCCGCCTTGTCGGGTTTGGAGATGGCGAGCGTCTTCGGCAGCACCTCGGCGAAGACGATGACCAGCACCGACATGCCCACGGTCGCGTAGATCACGCCGCTCTTGCCGAACAGCGCCGTGAGCACGCTGGTGGTGAAGGCCGAGGCGCCGATCGCCACGATGTTGTAGCCGATCAGCATGGCGCCGATGAAGCGCTCGCGGATCGCCAGGATGCGGTTGACGATCGCGGCCCGCGGGTCCCCGGCCTGCTCCAGGGCGTGCATCCGCGCCCGGGACGCCGCCGTGAAGGCCGTCTCCGCCCCCGCGAAGAAGGCCGAGAGCAGCAGCGAGATCACCACGATGCTCGCGGCGAACCACAGGTCGATATGGGTTTCCATCGGTTCCAAGGAGCACGCTCATGCGGCGGGGCGGCCGCCCATATAGCGTCTCCCGCGCGTTATTGCGCCCCGATCCGGCGCACCGTCCACGTCGCCCAGTAGACCGGCCGCCCGTAGAGGCTCGACGCGTCGCGCCCGGAGGCGGTGGGGGCGAGCCGGTCCAGCCAGGTCAGGAACCCGGCCTTGCCCGGGTAGATCGCGGGCGTGTCGAGGTTGCCCTGCGCGTCGGTCATCCAGAAATGCGCGCTCCGGTCGTAGCGGCCGCTGCCGTCGCCCCCCGAGCGCAGGCCGAGATAGGCCGGCGAGCGGCCCGCCTCCACGGGGTCGGCGTAGAGCTTGAGGGCGCCGATGCCGTCGAGGGCCAGGTCGGCGGTGTATTGCAGGCAGATGTCGGCCACCGGGCCGCCGGGCGCGTTCGCGGGCCTCTGGCAGGTGTAGGAGACCGCCCAGCGCTGCAGGCCCTTGGCCCGCGCCACGCGGACGAGGCTCCCGGGCGGCAGCGGACCGGCGAGCTTGCGTGCCGCCGACCAGACCTTCGCGCCGGACAGGTCCTGCGCCGTGCGCAGGTAGAGGGCGGTGCGGCGCTTCTCGGGGGCGAGGCCGCAATCCTCCGGGAGCACGTCCGTGTAGACGTAGTGGTAGGTACGGTCGACGACGCTGATCGAGCCGGCGAGGCCGTGCGTCTCGAAGGCCGGCGCCGTGCAGGCCGAGGCCACGGGCTTGCCGGTCTCGTCGATCACGGCGGCCGGCGTCGGCGGTTCGCTCCGGCCGCGGCCGGCGCCGGCCTCGAACGGCGTCCAGGTCAGGCCGTAGCCGTCCGCGGTGCGGGTGCGGATCTCGAAGGTCTGGAAGTCGAGGGTGCGCGCCTCGATCTGGACGCGGCGCCGGACGTCGGCCGGCCCGGCCGCCGGCGTCTCCGGCTTGGCCCGGCGGCGCCCGCGCCGGCGCCGGCTCCCGGCCTCCGGCTCGTCGCCGGCCGTCACGCCCACGCGCTCCTGGCCGAGGAGGAAGACGTAGCTGTAGGCCTCGCCGGCCCAGTCCCGACCCGAGACCGCGATCGGGTCGCGCGGCCCGATGCCCTCGGCGGAGGGGGTCGGCTCGGTCCAGCCCCGGTTCCGGCTCCGCTCCTCCGGCAGCTCCACCCAGAACCGGTCGGCCGAGGGCGGGAGCGTCGTGGCCAGGGCCTCGAAGGTGCGGCCGGTGCGCAGGGCGCCGCCATCGCGGCTGTCGGTGGCGCGCCGGTCCGGGCAGGGCTCGTCGCCGCGGCGGCTCGCGATCGGTGTCTGCCCCTGGAACACGGCCTGCAACGGCCCGGGCGCCTCCGCGCGGGCGAGCCGCAGGATCTGAACCCCGCGCACGAACGCGCACGGCGCGGGAGAGATCAGGACGCCCTCGGCCTCGGAGCCCTCGCGGCAGATCTCCAGATCGCCGCCGGTGACGAAGCAGCTCGGCGCGCTGGCCTCGAAACCCGCCGGGCGGGCCGCGGCGGCCTGCGGTGCCCCGAGCGCGGACGCGATCAGCGCGCAGAGCCCCGCAGCACCGGACGGCACTCGCGCGCGCGCGCGACGGGGCTGACAGTCACGGGCTCGGTGATCGACGGTATCGGCGGACGACGTCTCGACAGTCTTCAAAGAAACCACGTCTATCGCCAGCGATGATCCGGTCGGCCGGAAAGTCTCGCAGCCTCTAACTCACGGTCGCCGGAGCGGGAAGGGGCCGGACCACGCAAGACGGGCACTTCATGCCGAGCACTTCCTGGGGCACGGGGCGAACCCGGCGCCCGCTCGTCCGTTGTCGCGGCTTGAGGGCCCCGCGGGCCCGACCCTGTCAGCGTCCGGAGATCAGCGCATGGATATCGCCGTCGAAACCGTCACCGAGATCGTCCTGCGGCTGCGCGCGATCGAGGTGAAGGAAGGCAACACCGATCCGGACTCCGGCTCCAACCCGATCGACGACGGCGCGACCGACGTGCTGATCTCGGGAACCGACGACGCCACTGAGTCCGAGGTTCGCAGCATGATCGCCGGCCTCGACGACGATTCCCGCGCGGAGCTGCTGGCCCTGTTCTACGTCGGCCGCGGGGACATGGAGCCGGAGGAATGGAGCGAGGCGGTGCGCTTCGCCCGCGAGCGCGAAGGCGTCGGCGAGGGTGCCGTGCCGACCCTGCTGGGCTCGCCGATCGCCGGGGATCTCCTGGAAGAGGGTCTCGACGCCCTGGGGCTCACCCCCGAACTGCCGCCGGCCTGAGCGCCCGGACCGCCGGCGCTCTCCCATGGCCTCGCGCATGCGCAAGGGCGCCCTCAAGGCGCTGCGGGTCCTCACCCGGCCGGTCCGCCGCGCCCAGGGCTATGGCGGCAAGGGCCGCGGCGGCCTCGTGGTCGAACCCTACCGCGGCTACGGCTCCCGCGACGAGGTCTTCCTGATCGGCCGGGTGTTCCGGCAATCGCCCGGCATACCGGGCGAGGATCCCGAATCGCTGCGGGCGCAGTGGCGCGACCTGCGCCGCCGCATCGCCCGGCGGACCGTGGCCGGCGCCGCCGTGACGGCCCGGATCGGCGGCGACGCCATCCGGGTCGAGACCGATCGGGACGGCTATTTCCGCGCGCACCTGCATCCGCGCCTGAGCCCGACGGAAACCGGAAGCTGGCATCCGGTCGATCTTCTCCTCGAGGTCGAACCGCCGGTCCCGGCCGAAGGTGCGGTGTTCATCCCCCCCAACCGCAGCCGCTGCGTGGTCGTCAGCGACATCGACGACACGGTCATGCGGACCGGCGTCGCCAACAAGCTCAAGATGCTCTGGCGGCTGTTCGTGGAGGATGCCGAGAGCCGGGTCGCGTTCCCGGGCGTGGCCGCCCTCTACCGGGCGCTGCATGCCGGGGCGGGCGGGGCCGAGGGCAACCCGATGCTCTACGTCTCGCGCGCCCCCTGGGGCCTCTACGAGATGCTGTCCGAGTTCTTCCAGCGCCACGGCATCCCGGCGGGGCCGGTGCTGTTCCTGCGGGAATGGGGCCTGTCCTGGACGCATCCCCTGCCCCGCCGGGCGACGGACCACAAGCAGGCGCTGATCCGGCACATGCTGGCGCTCTATCGCGACCTGCCCTTCGTGCTGATCGGCGACAGCGGCCAGCACGATCCGGAGGTCTACGCCCAGATCGTCGAGGAGAACCCCGGACGGGTGCTGGCGGTCTACATCCGCAACGTGTCCCGCGAGGCGGCGCGGATCGAGGAGATCGTCCGCCTCGCGGGTGCGGTCGCCCGGGCGGGCTCCAGCCTCGTGCTCGCCGCGGACAGCGTCGCCATGGCGGAGCACGCAGCCGGGATCGGCCTGATCGCGCCCGAGGCCGTGGCGGGCGTCGCCGACGAGCACGCCGCGGATGCGGAAGCCGGACCACGCCGCGAGACCGCGCGGATCATCGCGGAGCCGCCCGATCCCGCGGCCGGGGCGCCGCAGACCGCGATCTCCCCCGATGCCATCACGGAGGCCCTGGTCGGCGACGGTACCGTGCCGGCCACCGTCGTTGTCGAGCCGCAGGAGCCGGCCGTCCTTCCGGAGCGCCATCGCTGAACGCGTGGCGACTGGCGCGGCTGCCACGCCCGGCTGCGGGTGTAACCGCGGCCGGTGTTCCGCGGCGCCGCGGCCCCTATCACCACGGCACGAACAGCCGCCACCCGAAAAACGGGGCCTCGACAGCGGCCGTCGCAGGAGGAAACGAGATGCGCCTCAGCCTGTCCGCGATGCTGGTCATCGCCTGTGGCTCTCATGCCGCCTTCGGGCAGGCCGCGCCCGTTCAGGGGCCGAGTTCCGGCTTCGAGCGGCTCGAAGCCGAGATGGGAGCGGCCAACGCCGGGCCGGGACCCCGGACGGTGCCGGCCAAGGTGATTCCCGTGCCGGACACCGTCAGCCCGCAATTCCGCACCGCCGTAGCGGCGCCCTACCGTGCGCCAGCCTGGAACGCGAACCCGTCGGACCCGGCGGCCTGGAAGGCGCTGGTCGACCGGCTCGCCGCGGCCGGCGCCGCCGGTCTTCCGGCCCTACGCGAGAAACTCGGTGTCACCAGCGAGGCGGCGGTGATCGGCGGCGTGAAGGCCTTCATCGTTCAGCCGCGGCAGATGCCGGAGGCCAACCGGAACCGCCTGCTGCTGCACATCCACGGCGGCGGTTACGTCTACAATCCCGGTGAGGCCGGCACCCTGGAGGCGATCCTGATGGCCGGTCTGGGCGGCTTCAAGGTAATCTCCGTGGATTACCGGATGCCGCCCGACGCGCCCTATCCGGCCGCCATGGACGATGCCGCCGCGGCGTGGCGGGCGATGCTGACCATGCAGAAGCCGCAGAACATGGCGGTGTTCGGTACCTCCACGGGCGGCGGCATGACCCTGGCCCTGATGCTGCGCGCCAAGGCCGAGGGGTTGCCGCTGCCGGCCGCCATCGGCCTCGGCACGCCGTGGTCCGACATGACCGAGACCGGTGACAGCTACAAGACCAACGAGTGGATCGACAACGTGCTCGTCAGCTACTCGGGCTATCTCACGCCGGCGGCCAAGCTCTACGCGGCCGGTCGCGACCTGAAGGATCCGCAGCTCTCGCCGATCTACGGCGACTTCGCGGGCCTCCCGCCCGCGATCCTGATCACCGGCACCCGCGACCTGTTCCTGTCGAACACCGTCCGCACCCACCGGAAGCTGCGCGCCGCCGGGATCGAGGCCTCGCTGCAGGTGTTCGAGGGCCTGTCGCACGCGCAGTACCTGGCCACGCTCGACGCCCCAGAGACCAAGGAGGTGTTCGGCGAGATGGCACGCTTCCTCGACGCGCATCTCGCACGCTAGGGGCCCCCGGGGCCGGCCCGGCCGTATGCCGTTCCTCACGAGATGGTGCAATGCAGCACCTCGTGGGGAGCGCTTCACATCGCGACCGCGATGCCTAGGTTTGGGCGTTCGCATGCCGGTCCACGCACTTCGCGACTCCGGGAGCCCGAACATTGCAAACCTACACCCTCGCGATCGCCGACGGCGTCCTGTTCGCCTGCCTGCCCGACGAGGCCGACATCTCGGCCGCCATCACCGACGCCACCGCGATGAGCTACGGTTTCGGCCTGAGCCTCGACATCGTCCGTGGGGCGACCCTGACTGACGCCGCCTGGCCGGAGGACGAGGTCGTCTGGCAGGAAGGATCGGACAGCGAATTGCTGGATGACCAAGGGCGGCGCTACCGCTACGCCGTTCGCCGGCCGTCCTGATCGGGGCCCCCGGGGGCCTGACGCCGAGCCGGCCCCGGATGCGAGGCTGCGCGGATGCGGACGGGGGAGAAGAGCGCCGGGCGGAGTGGAGGCCTCGGCCGCTTCCTCGTCCTGAATGCCGCTCTCTACGGCGCCTATGGCTGCCTCTCGCCGATCCTGCCGAATGTCCTCACCGCGCGCGGCCTGAGCCCGGGCGAGATCGGCGCCCTGCTGGCCGCCGCCGGAGCCCTTCGCCTGGTGGTCGGCCCCCTCGCCGGCGCCTATGCCGACCGGCACCGGGCGGGCCGGACCGTCCTCGCGGCGAGCCTCGTCCTCACCGGTCTCGCCACTCTGGCCCACCTCCCGGCCGCGGGTTTCGCGCAGCTCCTCGGGCCGGGCCTCGCCTACGGCGTCGGGACCGCGGCGCCCGCGCCCCTCGCCGATGCCCTGACCCTGGCGGCGGCGCGGGGCGGGACCGCCTTCCAGTACGGCTGGGTCCGCGCCGCCGGCTCGGCCGCCTTCATCGCCGCGACGGTGGCCGCGGGCTGGCTCATCGAGGCCCGTAGCCTCGTCGCGCCGGTGATCGCGGGCGGCGTCCTGTTCCTCGCCGCATCCGCCGCCGCCCTGTCGGTGCCCGCAGCCCAAGCGGTCGCCGCCGGGACCGGATCGCCGTGGAGCGGTTTCTCCAGCCTGATCCGGCTGACCCGCTTTCGCCGCACGGTGCTGGCCGCGGCCCTCGTCATCGGCGCGCACGCGATGCATGACGGTTTCGCGATGATCCTGTGGCGCGGGTCCGGGATCGGAGCGGGAACGGCCGGGCTGCTGTGGTCGGAATCGGTGGCCGCCGAGGTGCTGGTGTTCCTCTTCGTCGGCCCGCGCCTGCTGGGGCGGATCGGGCTTCCGGCGGGCGTCGCGGTGGCGGCCTGCGCCGGTGCATTGCGCTGGGCGGTGCTGGGCTCCACCACGGCGATCCCGTGGATCGCCGCCGTCGAGGCGCTGCACGGTCTCAGCTTCGCCCTCCTGCACCTCGCCTGCCTGGGCTTGATCGAGGAGGCCACGCCTTCGGAGCTGCGCACCACCGCGCTCGCCCTCTACGGCACGCTGGGCCTCGGCCTGTCCGGCGTGCTGGCCACCCTCGCGTCCGGCGCGCTCTACGGCGCCTTCGGCGCGGCGGCCTTCTGGGCGATGGCGGCGGTCAGCCTCGCCGCTCTGCCGCTGGTCCGGGGGCTGGGGCGGGTCTGAACGCGCGCGGGTTCTTTTCCGCGCGCTATGGTACGGACCCGGAACGGAGCCGCCCAAAACCGCGCATGCCCTTCATCGCCGAGATCCTGATCCCGCTCGCCCTCGACACGCCCTACAGCTACGTGGTGCCGGCCGGACTGGATCTCGCCGCGGGCGACGTGGTGCAGGTCCCCCTCGGCCCGCGGGAGATCGTCGGCGTCGTCTGGGGACTCGGCGACACTGCCGGCGGATCGAACCTGCGGCCGGTGACCGGCCGCCTGCCCTACCCGCCCCTGTCCGACCCGTTGCGGAGCCTCGTCGACTGGATCGCCCGCTACACCCTGGCGCCAAAGGGCTCGGCGCTCGCCATGGTGCTGCGCCTGCCCGACGAGGCGGCGGCGGTCGAGACCGTGCGGGTCGCCGTGCGCATCACCGGCAAGCCGCCGGCCCGGCCGACCGCGGCCCGCTCGAAGATCCTGGCGGTCGCGGTCGACGGCGCCTTGCGCGGCAAGAGCGCGCTGGCCAAGGAGGCCGGCGTCTCGCTCTCGGTGGTCGACGGTCTGATCGACGACGGCGCCCTGGAGGCGGTCGCGGTCGAGCCGGAGCCGGTCGCCCCGCGCCCGGACCCCGACTTCCCGCGGACGCCGCTCTCGCCCGCCCAGGCCGAGGCGGTGACGGCCCTCGTCGAAGGCTTCCCGTGGCGGCGGGGCCCCGGCGAGGAGACCGACAACCGGCCCGTCCTGCTGGAGGGGGTCACCGGCTCGGGCAAGACCGAGGTCTATTTCGAGGCGGTCGCGGCCTGCATCCGGGAGGGGCGCCAGGCCCTGATCCTGATGCCGGAGATCGCCCTGACGGCGCAGTTCCTCGACCGCTTCGCGGCCCGGTTCGGCGTGCGGCCAGCGGCCTGGCATTCCGGGATCGGCGGGAAGCGGCGCGAGCGCCTGCGCCTGGCCGTGGCGGAGGGCGAGGCCCTGGTGGTGGTCGGCGCGCGCTCGGCCCTGTTCCTGCCCTTCGCCCGCCTGGGCCTGATCGTGGTCGATGAGGAGCACGAGACCGCCTACAAGCAGGAGGACGGGGTCCATTACCACGCCCGCGACATGGCGGTGGTCCGCGGGCGCCTGGAGGGCTGCCCGGTGGTCCTGACCTCGGCGACGCCCGCCATCGAGACTCGGGTGAACGCCGCCCGGGGTCGCTACCGGCACGTGCTGCTCCCGGAGCGCTTCGGCGGGCGCCGCCTGCCCGACATCGCCGCCATCGACATGCGCCTCGACCAGCCCGAGCGCGGCCGCTTCCTGAGCCCGCCGCTGGTCAACGCCGTGAAGAGCACCCTGGAGCGGGGCGAGCAGGCGCTGCTGTTCCTCAACCGCCGCGGCTACGCGCCGCTGACCCTCTGCCGGGCCTGCGGTCATCGCTACCAGTGCAAGAACTGCTCGACCTGGCTGGTCGAGCATCGCTTCCGCCGGGCGCTGGTCTGCCACCAGTGCGGCTACACCGAGCGCCGGCCGGAGGCCTGCACCGAGTGCGGCACCTTCGACAACCTCACGGCCTGCGGCCCCGGTGTCGAGCGGATCGCCGAGGAGGCCGCGGCTCTGTTTCCGGACCGGCGCATCGTCGTCCTGTCGAGCGACTTCCCGGGCGGCGCCGAGCGCCTGCGGCAGGAGCTGGACGCGGTGGCGGCGGGGGAATGCGACGTGGTGATCGGCACGCAGCTGGTGGCCAAGGGCCACAACTTCCCGTTCCTGACCCTCGTGGGCGTCCTCGACGCCGATATCGGCCTGACCTCGGGCGATCCCCGGGCGGCGGAGCGCACCTTCCAGCTGCTCCAGCAGGTGACCGGCCGGGCCGGACGCGGCGAGAAGCCCGGCCGGGCGCTCGTCCAGACCTACCAGCCGGACCACCCGGTGATCGCCGCCCTGCTCTCGGGCGACGCCGAGCGGTTCTACGCCGAGGAGATCCAGGCCCGTGAGGCGGCCGGCCTGCCGCCGTTCGGGCGGCTCGCGGCGCTGATCGTCTCGGCGAGCGAGCGCGAGACCGCCGAGGCGCACGGGCAGGCGCTGGCCCGCGCCGCCGATCCGCCCGACGGCGTGATGGTGCTGGGACCGGCCGAAGCGCCCCTGGCGCTGGTGCGCGGCCGCTACCGGTTCCGGCTGCTGGTGAAGACCGAGCGCAACGTCGACCTCCAGGCCTATCTGCGCGCCTGGATCGCCCGCGGCCCGAAGGTGCGCGGCAACGTCCGGGTCGCCATCGATGTCGATCCGCAGAGCTTTCTATGAGCGACGTCGCGCGGCTCCCGGCGGGGTGGAGACCGGTCCATCGGCGCGGGGCGCGGCGCGGCCCCCGCACGGTGTCCGATCGCGCCGCGATCGGGTATGGCTCTCTCCACGGGCGGCGGACCCCGGGCCGGAGACCGGCGACGGGACGCGGGCGGTTCCCGGAGGAGCGATCAGTGCTGACCTATACCAAGACGCCGGAGTCCAACGTCGCCGAGATCGTGGTCGACGGGAAGATCACCGATGAGGAGATGAACGCCGCGATGACCGCCATGAAGGCGGATCTCGACAAGGGCGGCAAGATCAAGCTGCTCGAGGACATCCGCGCCTTCGAAGGCATGGAGCCGGCGGCGTTCTTCAAGGATCCGCGCTTCGGCATCTCGATGATGAAGAGCATCAGCCACGTCGCCCTGGTGACGGACGCGCCCTGGCTGAAGGCGCTGGCCGAGACCTTCAACTTCGTCTCGCCGACTCAGATCAAGGTGTTCGAGCGGGCCCGCCTGAACGAGGCGCGCAGCTGGCTGGCCGCAGCCGCCTGATCGATCGTCACTCGGCCTGTGCGGTGCGGTTGTCGCTGCGCCGCGCGGTCCAGCGACCGGAGCACAGGGACGTCACCTTCCAGGTGCCGGAACCGTTGCCCGCTTGGAGGCGCCCCGTCCCGGTGCCGCTCGCCGTCCCGTTGCTGACGGTGAGCCCGACGCTGCCGTCGGCGCCGACATGTCCGCTGACCCGGGCCCCCGCGGTGCCGGAGATGAGCCGCACCTGCCCCTCGCGGATCGCGAGCGCGTAGGAATAGCGGGCGCTGCACAGGCCGCTTTCCGTGACCAGCTCCACCGACCACGTCCCGTTATGCGGGCCGGATTCCGCGCGTGCGGGCAGGCACGCGGGGACGGAAAGGCCGGCGGCGACGGCCGCGACGGCGGTCAGCTTGATCATCGTATGGCAATCTTTCAGCGATGCGGGCACTGCGCGACGCGACGTGCCCGGGTAGAATCATCGATGGAGGATGACTCAAGGCTGAACGATGGAAGCGGCAAGAGTATGGCGGTGGACGGGACGGCTCATCTTGAGCAACGGCTCCGCGCCCCGGAGGAATAGCCAAGCTCGAACCGGCCGATGCTGATTCTGGATCGACGGATACGGATCCAGATCTGTCCGTCATCCTGAGATGCCCGCGACGGCGGGCCCCACGGGCGCCCGCCGGACCGCGTCGCGGCTTCTCGCAATCGCCTGCGCGGCGCGAACCGCTCAATCGGTCAGCGGCCGGGCTTCCTCCGGCAGCATGATCGGGATGCCGTCGCGGATCGGGTAGGCGAGCTTCGCGGAGCGGCTCACCAGCTCCTGGCGGGCGGAATCGTATTCCAGCGTGCCCTTGGTCAGCGGGCAGACCAGGATCTCCAGGAGCTTGGGGTCGACCCGGGTCGCCTCGACGGTGGGGGTGAGGTCGTTGGTCATCGTGCGTGCAACCTACTGCATCGTGGATTCGGGGCCGGAGCCGCGAACCAGTTCCATCTGCGTGACCGCGATCAGGATCTCGGCCCGCGTCTTCAGGTCGGGCGCTTCCAGCATCGCCTGCTTCTCGCGCACGCCGAACGGGCTCATCATGCACAGGGCGTTGACCAGCGCCTCGTCGGGCGCCTCGTCGATCCCGGCCCAATCCACCTTGAGGTCGTTCGACTCCACGAAGTCGCGCAGCGCCTTGAGCACGCCGTCGCGGTCGACATGCTCCTCGCCCGCCCGCGGCTCGAAGTCCACCGCGAAGGCGTCGTACGAGACGTGGCAGCGCCGGTAGGCGCTGGTCGAGGCGAGTTCGCTCTCGACCCGGAACCGGCTGATGCCGGTGAGCGAGATCAGGTAACGGCCGTCGCCCGTCTCGGCGTACTGCGTCACCCGGCCCGCGCAGCCGACGCGGTAGAGCTTCGGCACGGTCGCGCCCGCCCCCTCGGGATCGGGCTGGATCATCCCGATGATCCGGTCCGTCCGCATGGCATCGTCGACCATCGCGAGGTAGCGCGGCTCGAAGACGTTCAGCGGCATCTGCCCGCGGGGCAGGAGCAGCGCGCCGGCCAGGGGGAAGACGGGGATCACGGCGGGGCAGTCCGCCGGGCCCTTGTAGCTCGCATGCGTGCTCATGGCGCCTCCCTGCTGAGACGAAGCGCGAGCCGGCGCCTCACGAGAATAGAAGTGCCGAGAGCTTGCGCCGTCCGCGGATCGTGTCCGGGTCCATCACGCCCCAGGCTTCGAAGAACTGAAGGAGCTGCTTGCGCGCGCCGTCGTCGTTCCACTCCCGGTCGCGCTTGCGCAGCTCGATCAAATGGTCGACGGCCTGCCCGCGCTCGCCCCGGGCGGCGAGGGCGAGGGCGAGGTCGAACCGGGCCTGATGGGCGTCCGGATCGGCTTCCACCGCTCGCTGGAGGCCGGCATGGTCGCCCAGCGCAGCGGCCTGCTCGGCGAGATCCAGGGCGGCGCGGATGCCGACGAGCGCCGGATCGGAGGCCTTGGCCTCCGGGACCATAGCGAGAACCCGCTTGGCGTTCTCCACCTCACCCGCGTCGAGCTGCAGCTTCGCGAGGCCGGCGAGCGCGGCGACGTTGTCGGGCTGCTGCTCCAGCACCGCCGCGTAGATCTCGGACGCGCCCGCGAGATCGCCCTCCTCGATCAGGCTGGCGGCCTCGGCGATGGCCGCCTCGACCGGATCCTGGACCGGGCCGGCGACGCGCCCGATCAGCTCCTTGATCTGGCTCTCCGGAACGGCGCCCATGAAGCCGTCGACCGGCTGCCCCTTCTGGAAGACGATCACGGCCGGGATCGACTGGATGCCGAGCTGACCCGCGATGGAGGGATGCTCGTCGATGTTCATCTTCACCAGGGCGACCGCGCCGGCGGCCTCCGTGACGACCTTCTCCAGGACCGGGGTCAGCTGCTTGCAGGGGCCGCACCAGGGCGCCCAGAAATCGACCAGTACCGGTCGTCGCATCGACTCGGCGATCACGTCCTGCCGGAAGCTGGCCGTGGTGGCGTCCTTGATGAGTGTGCCGGAATCGCCGGCCGGGGCGCTGCCTCCGGCGAGGGTGTCGTTCAGCATCGGGATGGCTTTGGAACCTTTTCGAACGGGCCCCTTAAATGGGGCTTCGGGCTGCGTCTGACCAGCCCGGCCGATGCCGACCCTTCACCGGGCGGGTGGTGCCGCCGGCGCGCCCGCCGCGTTCCGGGCTACCGTGACGAAGGTGGCCGCGAAGGCTTGACCGTCCGCCGCGTTGGCCTCGCAGGTGATCGCCGTGCGGCCGGGCGCCGGGGTCGAGAATCGGCACGCGCCGATGGCCAGCGTCGGAGGGCCGTCCTTGCCGAGGACGACGGCGTTGATCGGCTGCAGCGGGTCCGTCTCCTCCGTCGCTTCCTGCTGAGCGCCGTTGCCGCTGAAGCTGAGCGTCCGGCCGTCGGACGTGCTGAAGTCGAAGCTCGTGCGGTTCCGGCTGACCGAATTCATCAGGACGTTGCTGCAGGTCGAGCTCATGTCCTGCGAGCCGATGACGAGTTTCTCGCAGGTCCCTTCGAGCCGCAGCGCCGCCTGGGCGCGCGCCGCGGAGGGAAGGCCGAGAAGCGCGCAGAGGAGCGCGAGGCGCAAACTGTTCGTCATGGCGGATCGGGGTTCCTCCGGTTGAGAAGCGAACTAGGCGCGCCGCGCCCGCCGTCGAGGGTGCGGAAGGCGCGAGGCGGAGGCACCTCAACCGAACCGCAGCGCGCGGTCGTTCGGAGCCGAGAAGTCCAGATCCGGGCCGAGCGGCACGATCCGCGTCGGGTTGATGGTCGGATGGCTCTCGTAATAGTGGCGCTTGATGTGCAGGAGGTTCACGGTCGGCGCGACCCCCGGATGGGCGTAGAGGTCGCGCATGTAGTGCGACAGATTCGGATAGTCGTCGATCCGGCGTCTGTTGCACTTGAAGTGCCCGACATAGACCGCGTCGAACCGCACCAGCGTGGTGAACAGCCGGACGTCCGCCTCGGTCAGGCGCGCGCCGCACAGGAAGCGGCCACGATCAAGCCTCTCCTCCAGGGCATCGAGTTCGTCGAACAGCGCCTCGCAGGCGCCGGCGTAGGCGTCCTGCGCGGTGGCGAAGCCCGCCTTATAGACGCCATTGTTCACCCGGTCGTAGATCCGGGCATTGAGTGCATCGATCGCGGCGCGCAGGTCCTCGGGATAGAGGTCCGGTCCCGTGCTGCCGAAGGCGCCGTTCAGCATCCGCAGGATCTCCGCGGACTCGTTGGACACGATGGTGCCGCGCTGCCGGTCCCAGAGCACCGGGACGGTGACGCGCCCGCTGTAGGCGGCATCCGCCGCGAGATAGACCTCGTAGAGCCGCCGCGCAGCGTGGATCGCATCGGGCGTCGCACCGGGCGTGTCACCGAACACCCAGCCCTCCGCGCCCATATGCGGATCGACCACCGAGACGGAGATCGCGTCGTTCAGCCCCTTGAGGGCCCGGCCGATCAGGGTGCGGTGCGCCCAGGGGCAGGCGAGCGAGACGTAGAGGTGATAGCGGCCGGCCTCGGCGCGGAAGCCGCCCTCTCCCGTCGGTCCGGGCGCGCCGTCCGCCGTCACCCAGTTGCGGAACGTCGAGGCCTTGCGCTCGAAGCGTCCGCCCGAAGCGGCGGTGTCGTACCATTGGTCGCGCCAGACGCCGTCAACCAAGAGGCCCATGGTCATATCCCGTTCGCGAGGAAGGCCGGGACGACATGGGCCCGTCTGCGCGTGGGGAAAGAGCCGGTGCGCGTGGTCCGGTGACGGAGTCCCGGAGCGGCGCGGACGCGCCGCGCGAACGTTGCGCAAGGCAGGCCTGCGCCGCCGCTTCTGTTGCGCTGCAGCAGGATCCGCCATGTTCGGCTCCGCGGGCCGCGCGGTGTGCCGTCCTCGCCCGCCGTGTCCGTCAGAGTTCCAGGGAGGTGAAGTGATGTCGTTCGCGCTGGTGCCCGTCGCCGAGGCGGCCCTGTTCACGTTCGGATGCGTGATGATCCACGCTCTGCGACGCCACGCGGACGTGGTCACGGCGACGCTCGCATGCCTCGTGACCCTGCTCGTCCTGATGATCGGGATCGCGTGCGCGCCGGAATCCTTCGCCAAGTATCAGGCCGCGAGCATCGGCGACTTCGCGCAGCTGGAGCCGGCGACCTACTGAGCGGCGGCCGGATCCGTCCCGAGCCCGCTCGCCCGGATCCGAGCGAGGCGGCCGCCGGTCCCGCGCTGGCCGGCGACCGTCACGTCGAAATCGTCCTTGGGCAGCCGAGCCAGGAAGCGCTCGGCCAGCTCGAACAACAGGATGTCCGGCCGCACCCGCTCGATGTAGGACCAGTCCAGGCTCGCCGACCAGACGAAATGGACCTCGCTGAAGCTCTCGGCGAGCATCCCAGTGAGCAGGAACGGGTCGAAATGGGCGCAGGAATCCCCGAACAGGACGAGGCGGCGCGGGTCGGCGCGCGCTGATCCGTTCCGGTAGACGACGTGCGCGCCGACATGGACCTCCCGGTCGCGCCCCGCGCCCTCGTAGGCGGCGAGGAGCGGCCCGACCTCGACGCGCTCGGCATCGCGCTGCAACATGAAGCGCTCGATCCGCTCGCGCGGCCGGTCGCGGAGCTTCTCGCCGATGTCCATGACCTCATCGGCGACGACCAGGGGCCGCGCGCCGATATCGGCCGGCGGGATCGCCCCGAGGGCCCGCATGATCTCCCGATAGGCCAGGAGACACCCGCGGACGGTCCAGTGGGTATCGGTGCGCAGGTAGAGCGGGACCGGCCCGCTCCGGGCTGCCCGCAGGGGCGCCAGGAGGTCGAGATAGGCCGGGTTGCGGGCGAGCCGGCGGGCAAGGCGCCGCGTCGAGGCTTTGGCGGGTGCGTAGCGAAGCCCCTCGGTCCTGTCGTCGTAGACGGAGAGCTTCTCCGGGACGATCACGTGCAGGCAGCGGATACCGAGGGCCTCCGCCCGCGCGGCCCGGGCGTCGATCAGCCGCGTCCAGGCGCGCAGCAGCAGCCAGTGGCGCAGGCCGCCGCGGTAGCGGTCCATGACGCGGTTGGTTCCCCCCGTAAGAAACAACCAGCCGTCGCGGCCGACATGCACGTTCTCCCGGTCTGCAGACATCGCGGTGCTTTAGCCGCACCGGGACCGGGCGCCTAGACCGGACCCGGCACGCAGGGCGCGCGTTCGACCGGTATGCCTTCCTCGTCCGGCCTCTCGTCCGCCCTGGCACTCGACGCTCCGGAAACCGTGAGCGCTCCGCGCCCCGCCCGCCTGTGGCGGCCGCGCCGGATCCTGGTGACGCCGGCCGCTCTGGAGCACGCGCACGGGCGCGCCATGGTGGCCCGCGCCGAGGCCGAGGGCCTGCCGGTGGAACGGCTCGCCGCCAACCGCATCCCGGCCCCGCGCGAGCCGGATCCGCGCCGCGCCTACGTGGCCGCCAAGGCGACCCTCGCCCTCACGGTGGCGCCGCCGACCAAGTTGCGGCTCCAGCCGATCCCCCCCTCGGCCGACTGGCGCTTCGACCTCGCCGAAGGCTGCCCGGCCCATTGCCAGTACTGCTACCTCGCCGGCTCGCTTCAGGGACCGCCGGTGACGCGCGCCTACGCCAATCTCGACGCGATCCTGGGCAACCTCGCGGCATATGCCGGGCGCGGCGCCGTCACCTCGGCGTCGGCCGAGAGGGCGCAGGAGGGCACCACGTTCGAAGCCTCCTGCTACACCGATCCCCTCGGGATCGAGCACCTCACCGGCTCGCTCTCGGCGGCGATCCGCCACTTCGGCGCCTGGGACGCGCCGGTGCAGCTGCGTTTCACCACCAAGTTCGCGGCAATCGCCCCGCTCCTCGACCTGCGGCACAACCGGCGCACCCGCATCCGTTTCTCGGTCAATGCCCGGGCCGCCGCGCGGTATGAGGGCGGCACCGATCCCCTGGACGCGCGGCTCGGCGCGCTGGGCCAGGCGGCACGGGCCGGCTACCCGGTCGGCCTGACCATCGCGCCGATCCTGCCGGTGGCCGGCTGGGAGGAGGCCTATGCCGGGCTGATCCGCGACGCCGCCGACGCGCTGGCGGGCGTGCCGGGCCTCGACCTGACCGCGGAACTCATCACCCACCGCTTCACGCCGGGCTCCAAGGCGGTCCTGCGCGGCTGGTACCCGGGTTCGGACCTGCCCCTCGACGAGGCGGAGCGCGTGGAGAAACGGACCAAGTTCGGCACCGTCAAGCACGTCTTCCCCAAGCCGCTGATGCAGGCGATGCGCGCGCACCTCACCGCCTGTCTCGCCCGCGACCTGCCGGCGGCGCGGGTGCTGTACTGGACCTGAGCGGCTTCGGGCGCCATCTCGCTGACCATGACAGACACGGCCCCCCTGATCCTGACCCTCGCCTTCGACGAGCCGACCTTCGCGCGGTTCGACGCCGAACGGCGACGCCATTTCCCGGAGGCCCTGAACCGCATCCCGGCCCACGCGACGCTGTTCCATCACCTCCCGGGCGACCGGGAGCGGGGCGTGATCGAGGCGATCACGGCCCTGGCCCGCGCCGTGCCGCCCCCGGAGGTCGCCGTGACGGGGTTGCGCTTCACCGGCCGGGGCGTCGCCTACGTGCTGGATTCCGGCGGGCTGGCGACTTTCCGGGCCCGGCTCGCCAAGGGGTTCGAGCCGTTTCTCACCGCGCAGGACCGGCAGGGCTGGCGACCGCACGTGACGGTCCAGAACAAGGTCGCACCGGACGTGGCCCGCGCCCTCCACGCCGACCTGTCGGCCGGCTTCGCGCCGTTCCACTTCACGGCGCCGGCGACCCTCCTGTGGCGCTACCTGGGCGGTCCCTGGGCGCCGGTGGCGCGCCTGCCCTTCGGAGAGAACGCCTGATGTCGTCGGTAGCTCGCGCGGAATGCGCATCATGAGGGTGCCCGGAAGCCTGCGGCAGAACCGGCTGGTCGAGCCCGCCATGGCGGTCTGGCTCCGGCTGCGCCTGAACGAGGTCGGCCCCCTCGTGGCCCTGCTCGGCCTCAGTATCCTCGGCTACGGCTTCTTCTACCTCGCCCACGAGGTCGGCGAGGGCTCCACGGCGGCGCTCGACCGCAGGATCCTGCTCAGCCTGCGCAACCCGGCCGACCCCGCCGATCCGATCGGGCCCCCCTGGCTCGAGGAGACGATGCGCGACATCACCGGGCTCGGCAGCGTCTTCACGGTGCTGTTCCTGACCTGCGCGGTCGCGGGCTACCTCGCCGTCTCCGGGCGGAGACGGATCGGCGTCTTCGTCCTCGCCGCGGTCGGCAGCGGCGAGCTGGTCTCGACGATCCTGAAGCTGTTCTACCAGCGGCCGCGGCCGGACCTCGTCCCGCACGGCATGGAGGTGTTCACGGCGAGCTTCCCGAGCGGCCACGCCACCATGTCGGCCATCGCCTACCTGACGCTGGCCACTCTGATCGCCCGGGTCGAGCGGAACCGGAGCGGCAAGGCGCTCATGCTCGGCCTCGGCGTCACCGTGACGCTGCTTGTCGGCCTCAGCCGCGTCTATCTCGGGGTGCACTGGCCGAGCGACGTGCTCGCCGGCTGGTGTATCGGCGCGGCCTGGGCGTCCCTGTGCTGGTTCGTCGCCCTGCAACTCCAGCGCCGGGGCGAGGTGGAGGCGCCGGACCCTCCGCCGCCCGCGTGACGGCGGTGTTAAGGTAAACCGGAGGTTGCGTTCGGCCGGGCAGGCCTCGGCGGCCCGCCTGACGGTTGTCGGGGATGATCGCCCCCGTCAGGAACACGCCCCCGTGCTCGAACGCCGCCGCACCGCCCGCCGCGTCTGCCTCGCCGGTCACGCCCGCGTCGCGACCTTCATGCCTGAGATCGCCTGCGCCGTCCGCGACGTGTCGCTGGACGGCGCACGGATCCGGGTCCCGCCCGTCGCGGCGCTGCCGGAGCGCTTCGACCTCGTCATCCCCAGCCGCGGCGAGACGCGGCGCGCCTCCGTGGCCTGGCGGGCGGGCGATCTGGTCGGCTTGACCTTCGAGCCGGCGCCGGCCGCCGAGGCGGCCCACCGGCCCTCCCCGCCCATCCCGTCCCACGTCCCGGAGGTGGCGCGTCCGCGCACCGCGCCGATGGCCGGAACCGTCGCCGAGTCCGACAGCGTTCACTGAGGTGGCGGCCGGCGGACCATCCTCCGCCGGTCGCATCCTGGATCCGGCGACACGGCGAGGCCCATGACGGACGACACACGGCTCTCACGACGCAATCTCCTCGCCGCGGGCGGCGCCCTCGCGGGTGCCGCCGTGGGTGGCGCGGCGCAGGCGGCTCCGGCAGCGCCGGCCGTCCCGGCCGATACCGGCGCCGTCCAGGGCGGACGGGTCATGTTCCCCAACTGGCGCGGTTCCGGCGATCGCCCCCCCGCGCCGACGCCGGCGCCGCAGCCGCCGGACCAGCGCGTCGGCTACTGCGTCGTCGGCCTCGGGCGCCTGAGCCTCGACGAGATTCTTCCCGCGTTCGGGGCGACCAAGCGCTCCCGGTTGGCGGCGGTGATGTCGGGCTCCCCCGACAAGGCCAAGCTGGTGGCGCGGCAGTACGGCCTGCCGGAGGAGGCGGTCTACGGCTACGACGCCTGGGACCGCCTGAAGGCCAATCCGAACGTCCAGGCCGTCTACATCGTCACGCCGAACGGCGTGCACCGGGACAACGTCGCGGCGGCGGCGGCGGCGGGCAAGCAGGTCCTCTGCGAGAAGCCGATGGCCACCTCGTCGCAGGAATGCCGCGACATGATCGCGGCCTGCGCGAAGGCCAACGTCAAGCTGATGATCGCCTATCGCTGCCAGTACGAGCCGCACAACCGGGCGGTGATCCGGATCGCCCGCTCGGGCGAGTTCGGAAGGCCGCGGATGATCCAGGCCTTCAACGGCCAGACCACCGGACTCCCGGAGCAGTGGCGCCTGCGCAAGCCCCTGGCGGGCGGCGGCTCCCTGCCGGATATCGGGCTCTACTGCCTCAACACGACCCGCGCCGTGCTGGGCGAGGAGCCGGACCTGATCCAGGCGCAGGTCCACTCGCCGCCGGACGATCCGAAGTTCCGCGAGGTCGAGGAGACGGTGAGCTTCACGATGCGCTTCCCGTCCGGCGTCGTCGCCCAGTGCCTGACGAGCTACGGCGTCTACGAGGCCCGCTCCCTGACCCTGCACACCACCAACGCCGCGATCGATCTCCAGAACGCCTTCGCGTACGAGGGGCAGCGCCTGTATATCGGCCACAAGGACGGCAAGAACGCCGCCCGGGACGAAAAGGTCTTCGGCGCGAAGAACCAGTTCGCCCTGGAGATGGACCACTTCTCCCGCTGCATTCAGGAGAACCTGCGGCCGCGCACCCCCGGCGAGGAGGGCCTGCAGGACCAAGTGCTGATGGAGGCGATCTACGAGGCCGCCCGCACCGGCGCGGCCGTGAAGGTCGGCCCCCCGGTGGGGGCCGGTTCCGGCCTCGACGTCACGCGCGGCCCGGAGCCGGAGGAGCCGAGCTGATCGGCTCTAGAACGGCAGCAGGATATCCACGATCTGCTGGCCGTAGCGCGGCTGCTGCACGTCGGTGATCTGGCCGCGCCCGCCATAGGCGATCCGGGCCTGGGCGATCTTGGCCGAGTCGATGGTGTTGTCGGATTCGATGTCCTCCGGCCGGACGACGCCGGCGACGACCATCTCGCGGATCTCGAAGTTGACCCGGATCTCCTGCTTGCCTTCGACCACGAGGTTGCCGTTGGGCAGGACCTGCGTGACCACGGCGGCGACGTTCGTCGTCACCGATTCGGTGCGCTGGACGGATCCGGCGCCGTCGTTCGCGGTGGCCGAGGTGGCCGCCAGCAATGCGGTGCCGCCGACGCCCAGGGACTTGCCCACGGCGTTGTTCTCGAGGCCGAGGGCGTTCGGCAGGCCGAAGCTCTCGGTGTTCGCCCGGGAGCGCTTGGTCTCGTTGCTGATGTTCGCCTGATCGGTGACCTTCACCTTCACGGTCAGGATGTCGCCGAGCCGGGCGGCGCGCTGGTCCTTGAAGAACGCGCGGGAGCCCGTGCGCCAGAGCGAATTCGGCGCGTACGAAACCGGCTGCACGTCGGGCATCGGCATCCGCACCGGCTTGTAGCCCGGCTGGGTGGTGGGGTCCTCGATGGCCGAGAGGGCCGGGGTCGCGCCGACCTGCGAGAGGCGGTCGGCGGTGTTGCAGGCACCGAGGGCGCCAGCGATCAGCGCGGCGGCGAGCGGGTTCAGGACGAGGCGGCTGGCCATCGGGCAATCACTCTTCGACGCGTACGGAACGGGCGCTCAGCGCAGGGAGGCGGTCGCCTGGAGCGACGCGGCCCCAGCGGCCTGCTGCGCGGCGGGGCTGGGACTCACCGAGACCCGGCCGGGGCCGACCACGGTGGCCTGGAGAACCTTCTTGGAGGCGACGTTGACGACGTTGACGACGGTCCCCATCCGGCCGCCCTCGCTGGCGAGGCCGCGCATCGACAGGCTGACGCTCGCGGTCTCGTACACGATGGTCACGGTCTCGCCCCGGGCGACGAGTTCGGGCGGGGCGGTGTCGGCGATCCGCAGCGCCGTGCCGGCCGGGAGCGCGTGCTGCGCGACCTCGCCCAGGATCGCGGTGGCGCTGCCCTGCGCGTCGGCCGCCACCGCCTCGCGGGGACGGCGTTCCATGACGACGTCGCCCTCCTTCACGGCTTCGCCCCGGGCGAGCCCGCGGGCGAGCACCGCCACCTCGCGCAGTTCGATGACGACGCCGGAGACCCGCAGCGACGCCTGCCGCTCGCCCAGGCTGACGAGGCCCGCCACCCGGCGCGTGCGCGGATCGTAGGTCACGTCGAGCGCGGCGGCGTGGCCCTCGAGATCCACCGGCGCCAGGAGGGTCGGGCCGTCGCCGTCGAACCGGACCGCCACGCCGCGCGGATCGAGACCGTAGCCGGTCTGCAGGGCTTGCTTGAGGGCGGCCTCGAGCTCGGTCGGCCCGAGGCGCCGGGCCGCCCGCTGGACGGCGATCTGCAGCCGGCCGCCGGTCTCGAGGCCGGCGAGGCCCAGGGCGGTGGCTGCCTCGACGATGCGCCGGGTCTGGATCGTTCCGGTGGCGCCGAGGGCCGGCGAGCGGAACAACGGCCGGGCGGCGAGCGCGGCCGGTGCGCCCTCCACGAGGTCGGCCAGCGTCAGCACGTCGCCGCGGGCGGTCACGTCGCCGCGCAGGCGCAGGTCGTCCGCTCGCGCCATCGCGGGGATCGCCAGGGCCCCGAGCACCGCGAAGGCCAGGAACGCCAGCATGGCGCGCACCAGCACCGCCGCGCCGAGGGGCGCGGCCCGCGGGCGGGCATGGCGGATGATCGGGCTGAGGTCGCCCTCGTCCGCCCCCGTGCTGAGGAGGGGCAGGTCGGCGGGCTCGAGGGCCGGGTCGGAATTTATGCCGGTGTACATCGTCGGGAACCTGGGCGGTCGCGTCAGCCGCGGAACATCTGGGTGGTGGTGGAGAGCATCTGGTCGGCGGCGGTCACGACCTTCGAGTTCATCTCGTAGGCGCGCTGGGCGGCGATCAGCGACGAGATCTCCGTGACGGCGTTCACGTTCGCCTCCTCCAGGTAGCTCTGCTGGAGGTTGCCGAAGCCCTCGGCGCCCGGCAGGCCGCTGATCGCCGGACCCGAGGCCGCGGTCTCGATGAACAGGTTGTCGCCGACCGATTCGAGGCCGACCTTGTTGATGAAGCGCGAGAGCTGGAACTGCCCGAGCGCCTGCGGTGCCGTCTGGCCGGGCAGCGTCGCCTGCACGGCGCCGGTGGCGCTGATCGTGACCGCGGTCGCGGTCTGCGGCACGGTGATGGCCGGGTCGAGCAGGTAGCCGTCGCGGGTGACCAGCTGGCCCGAGGCGGACAGGTCGAAGGAGCCGTCCCGGGAATAGGCGGTGCGGCCATCCGGCATCGTCACCCGGAAGAAGCCTTCGCCGCGGATCGCGACGTCGTAGTCCTTCTCGGTCGAGGACAGCGTCCCCTGCGACATGACCCGGGCGGTGGAGGTCGTCTTCACGCCGGAGCCGAGGGCGAGGCCGGCGGGCAGCTGGGTGTTCTGCTCGGAGGTCGACGAGCCGGCCCGGCGCAAGTTCTGGTAGAGCAGATCCTGGAAATGCACCTGCTGGCGCTTGTAGCCGGTTGTGCGCAGGTTCGCGATGTTGTTCGAGATGACCTGGACGTTGAGTTCCTGGGCCGCCATGCCGGTGGCGGCGGAGTAGAGGGCACGCATGATCCCGTCCCCTTACGCGACGTCGGCGAGGCGGCGGATCGCCGTGCCCCGCAGGTCGTCGAGGCGCGAGATCATGCTCGACACCATCGCGTAGGAGCGGTTCACGTCCATCAGCCGGGTCATCTCGATGACCGGCCGCACGTTCGAGCGCTCCAGCGCCGCGGGTTCCAGGCGGCCCTCGAGCCCGGCCGGCTGCGCCCGGTCCGGCGAGGCGTAGAGGTTGCCGCCCTCGTTGGTCAGCCGCTGCGGGTTGGCGAAGGTGACGAGCTTGATCTTGCCGCGGATGCCGAGGTTGGTCGACACCGTCCCGTCGGGCCCGATCGAGAGACCGGTCTCCTGCGGGTTGATGGTGATCGGGCCGCCGTCGCCCGCGACCTTGTAGCCGTCGCTCGTCACGAGCGCGCCCTGCGGGTCGATCTCGAAGGCGCCGTTGCGGGTGTAGCGCTCGCCCTGCGGCGACTGGACGGCGATGAAGGCCGAGCCTTTGACGGCCACGTTGAGCGGGTTGCCGGTCTGCTCGATCGGGCCCTGTCCGAGGTCGAGCGTCGTGCCCTGGTCGATGACGTAGGACAGCCGCCGGTCGGGCCGGGCGAAGGAATCCGCGCTCGCCACCGGCATCAGGTATTCCTGGAAGCGGCTGGAGCGGCCCTTGAAGCCGGTGGTCGAGACGTTGGCCATGTTGTTGGAGATCACGTCCAGCTCACGCTGGAGCGCCACTTGGCTCGACACGCCGACGAAGAGAGCATTCTGCATCGTGGACTCTGGGACTCGTGCGCCGCAGGAGCGGCAACAATCCATTCAGCATGCGCCGTGCCATCGGAGTGGAGGCGAATTTTCCTTTTCTGGAGAGGCGCTTGGCCGAAACTGCGTCGGTTGCGCTCGAGGGGCCGGACCGCGCAGCGGCAATCCTCGCCCGGCAGGATTTGCCTGCTTAACGGCACGTTAACCGAGTTGCTTCGATATCGGGCTTGTATCGGGCGCGCGGATTCCCGCCAGAGAGCACCATTCCATGGCCAAGAAGCCCAAGAAGGCCCCCGCCGAGGGGGGCGAGGCCGAAGCCGCCCCCAAGGGCAAGAAGAAGCTCATGATCATCGTGGCCGCCGCGGTACTCGTGGTGGGCGGCGGCGCGGGCGCCTTCCTGATGAAGGGGCGCGGCGGTCACGGCGACGGCGCGGAAGCGGCGTCGGGCGGCGGCCACGGCGGCGGCCACGGCGAGGGCGGCAAGGAGGCGGGCCCGGACGGCAAGAAGCCGGTGGTCTTCGTGGAGGTTCGGGAGTTGCTCCTGAACCTCAGCCCCGACCAGCCGCAGGACAAGGCGCGCTTCGCGAAGGTGCGGATCTCCCTCGAACTCAAGGACGGCAAGGTCGAGGCGGAGGTGAAGCCGCTGATGCCGCGCGTCGAGGACGCGCTGCAGATCTACATGCGCGAACTGCGGCCGAGCGACCTCACCGGATCGGTGGGCCTGTTCCGCCTGCGCGAGGAACTGCTCCGGCGGGTCAACATCGCCCTCTTCCCCGCGAAGGTGGAAGCCGTGCTGTTCAAGGACGTGATCGTCCAGTGATGCGGCCCGAAGCGCTGTCCCACTCCCGCCCGGCCACGATCGAGCGCGCCTGATGGAACCCGAGGACGAACTTCCGGAGGACGACTGGTCGGCGGCCCTGCTGGAGCAGGGCGCCGAGGGCGGAGACACGTCGCTCGCCGAGGAATGGGGGGCGGCGCTCGCCGAGCAGGGCACCACCCGCAACGCGGGCGACGTCGCCGCCGAATGGGCGACGATGATCGAGGACGGGGAGAGCGACAACCTCCCCGAACTCGCCGGCAACGACCGGGTGCTGAACCAGGACGAGATCGACGGCGTCCTCGGCTTCTCCATGCGCGAGCTGTCGGCCTCCGGGGCCGGGGGCGTGCAGGCCATCGTCGATTCGGGCGTCGTCCAGTACGAACGCCTGCCGATGCTGGAGATCGTCTTCGACCGGATGATCCGGTTGCTGTCGACCTCCCTGCGCAACCTGTTCCAGGACAACGTCGAGGTCACCCTCGACAACATCACCTCGGTGCGCTTCGGCGACTACCTCAACGCGATCCCGCTGCCGACGCTCCTGGGGGTGTTCCGGGCCGAGCAGTGGGAGAATTCGGGCCTCGTCACGGTCGATTCCAACCTCGCCTACGCGACCTTCGACCTGCTGCTCGGCGGCAAGCGCGGCGGCCTGTCGAGCCGCCTCGACGGGCGTCCGTTCACCGCCATCGAGATGACCCTGGTGCGCCGGCTCGTGGAGATCGTGCTGGGCGACCTGGAGATGTCGTTCCAGCCGCTCTCGCCCGTGAGCTTCGGCATCGACCGGATCGAGACCAACCCGCGTTTCGCCACCATCACGCGGCCGGGCAACGCCGCGATCCTGATCAGCCTGCGCCTCGACGTCGACGGGCGCGGCGGCATGCTGCAGATCCTGTTCCCCTACGCGACGATCGAGCCGATCCGGGAGCTGCTGACCCAGAGCTTCATGGGCGAGAAGCTCGGCCGCGACCACGTCTGGGAGGGCCACCTCGCCACCGAGATCTGGCAGGCCGACGTCACCATGGACGCGGTGCTGCACGAGATGATGCTGCCCTTGAAGCAGGTCATGAGCCTCAAGGTCGGCGAGACGCTGATGTTCGACGCCAAGCCGTCCGATCTCATCACCGTCCGCTGCGGCGACTGGGCCCTGACGCAGGGGCGGATCGGCCGGGTCGACGGGCACATCGCCGTGCAGGTCACGCGTCCCCTGCGCCGGTCGCGCACGACGATCCAGGCCTACGAGGCCTCGATGAACAGCCGCTCGGACAGCTGAGCACGATGAGGGCCCCGACATGAGTCTCTTCGTCACCCTCGCCGCCGACATCCTGGTCGCGGTCCTCCTGGCCGCGACGATCGTCACCTCCCTGCGGCTGTCGCGGCGGATCAGCCAGCTCAAGGGCGACGAGGCGGCCCTGCGCCAGACCATCGGCGACCTGATGGTGGCGACCGGCACCGCCGAGCGCGCCATCGCGGGCCTGCGCGCGGCCATCGACGAATCCGACCGCGTCCTCGGCAACCGCCTGCAGGCCGCCGCCGCCCGCGCCGCCGAGCTGTCGCAGCAGGTCGAGGCCGGCGAGCTGGTGGTCACGCGCATCGGCGCCATCGTGGCGCAGATGCGCGCCGTCCCGGCGCGGCCCGAGCCGGCGCCCGCCCCGCCGCCGGCGGCTCCGATCACCCGTGAGGTCCCGGCCGCAGGGCGTTCCGAGACCGGCAGCCCGAACGGCGAGCGCCTCGGAGTGGCCGCCGCGGCGGCGCTCGCCATGAGCGAGCGCGCCCTGGCGCGCGTCCGGGCCCGCGCCGCGTGACCGGGGTCAAGGCTCCGAAGATCCCCCCGCCGAAGCCGGATCCCGAGGAGAAACTGCGCCGGGCCGGCACGGCCCTGCGCCGTGCGCCCCCGAAACCCGCCCGGACGTGGCGCTTGCGCCTCGTCGATGCCGTGGCCCTGGCGGCGGCCGGGCTGCTCGTGCTCAAGCTCCTCAGCCTGCTGCAAGCCGGTCTGCCGGAGGGCGTCGCGCTGCCGGAATTCGGGCGGGCGGTGGCGCGGGCCCGTACGGGCTACGAGCCCCCCGATCCTGTCACGACCGGGTCGGTGGGCGCCACGGCGGAGCCGGCCGCGGCCGAGAAGGCCCCGGAGGCCCCCGTGCCGCAGCCGGCGGCCGCGCCGCCCGCCTCGCTCTCCGAGCGCGCCCTGCTGGAGAAGCTCGGCGCCCGGCGGGACGCCCTGCGCCAGAAGAGCGAGGAGCTGGAACTGCGCGAGAAGATGCTGGGCGAGGCCGAACGGAAGCTCGAGACCGGGCTCGGCGACCTCAGGAAGGCCGAGGACAAGGTCGATTCCGTCGCCAAGGCCAAGGAGGAGGCCGAGAAGCAGGGGCTGAAGAACATCGTCACGATGTACGAGGCGATGAAGCCCAAGGACGCCGCCCGGGTGTTCGACCGGCTCGGGCACGACGTGCTGGTGCCGATCGTGCTCGCCATGAACCCGCGCAAGATGGCCGAGGTCCTGGCGGTGATGCAGCCCGACACGGCCGAGCGCCTGACCGTGGCCCTCGCCAACCGCGCCCGCGGCGGCGGCGCGCAGGCCCAAGCCGGTCCGGGTCTGCCCGCCAACGAGTTGCAGGCGATCGATCCGGGGCCACCCGCGCGCTAGGGCGGCGGGCCGGACGGCGCGGGCACGGAGCACCGATAACCCATGGTGCCGGCGCGGCGCGGCGGTGTAGGGTCCCGCGCCGCCGTCGGTCACCCTGATCAGGGGCGACGCTCTGGGAGAAACCGGATGTCCGAACCAGCAACCCTGCGCGGCCTGTCAGGCCTGAATCCGGAGCCCGCACCGCTCAAGGGTTCGGCGCTCGTGATGATCGACCTGCAGCAGACCTACCGCGAGGGCGTGATGCGGCTCGACGGCGTCGAGCCCGCGCTCCGCGAAGCTGCGGCGCTGCTGGAGCGCGCACGGGCGGCCGGCATCCCGGTCTTCCACGTCCGTCACGATGCCGGACCGGGCTCGCCCTACGACGTGACCGCGCCCATCGGCCAGATCAGCCCGGAGGTGGCGCCCCAGGGCGACGAGCCGGTGATCACCAAGGCCTATCCGAGTTCGTTCGTCGGCACCGATCTCCAGGCGCAGCTGGAGAAGGCGGGCGTGAAGGATGTCGTCCTGGCGGGCTTCATGACGCATATGTGCGTCAACTCCACCGCCCGCAGCGCCTTCAACCTCGGCTTCCGCCCCACCGTCGTGGCCTCCGCGACGGCCACGCGTGATCTGCCGGCGCCGGACGGCTCCGTGGTGCAGGCTGCCCAGCTTCAGGCCGCGAGCCTCGCCGCGCTCGGCGACCTGTTCGCCGTCGTGGTGCGTCGGCCGGACGACATTCGCGATTGACAGCCGCCGGGGCGGCTCAGGCCGGCCTATGCCGCAATTCGGCGACCGCCTCCGCGAGGCTGGGCCGCCGGTGCGGATCGGGGTGCGTGCAGGCGCGCTCGAGAGCGCGCAGCCTCGCCGGCGGCGCCTCGCAGCGATCGAGAAGCTCGCCGATCAGGAGGCCCACCGCCCGGACCTCGATCCGCGCGAGGGCCGCACCGGCATCGCCTCCCGGCAGAGCCGAGGCGGCGCCGAAATCGCTGAGCACGGCGGCACCGGTTTCGGCATCCCAGAGGATGTTGTGGCCGTAAACGTCGCCGTGGAGAAGGCCGCGTCCGTGCAGATGGGCCACGGCCTCCGCCACCGCCCGCGTGATCTGCCGCGCGTGGTCCGGGCTGAACCGCTGGTCCGGATCGTAGACGTCGCGGCTGCAGCTCGCGAGGCTCGGCGGCCCGGCGAGAACCCGGCTCTGCGGCGGCAGCAGGCGCAGGAGCAGCCCCTGCGCGCCCTCCGGGTGGCCGTCCAGCCGGCCGAGCGCTCCGGTTAGCGCCGGATGCGGTCCGGCGGCGAGACAGGCCTCCATCTCGCGCTCGGGCAGGCCGTCGCTGGTCATCGCACCCTTGAACAGCTTCAGGGCCACGGCCTGCGCGTCGCCGCGCCCGCGCCACACGGCCCGGTGGACCCGGCCGGAGGCGCCCTCCCCGAGCAGATCGCCGATCTCCAGTTCGGCCCAGGGCACCCGTTGGGCCGCGGTGGGCGCCGTCGCGGATTCGGCGGGATTGCCCGCATACGCGATCCAGGCGAGCCGCGGCAGGTCGGCGAGCCAGGACGGCAACGTTTCGAGCCGGTTGCAGGCGAGTCGGATCAGCTCCAGGTTCTCCGCGCCCGCGAGACGATCCGGCAGCGTCGCGATCCGGTTGCCGGCCAGCATGAGCTTCTGGAGGAGCGGACGCTCCCCCAGGGCCGCCGGCAGGTGCTCGATCCGGTTGTCGGTGAGCGTGAGCCAGCGCAGGTCGCGCGGCAGCGCCTCCTCCGGGATCTCGCGGATGCCGCAGCCGCGGAAGCCCAGCTGGCTGAGCGTCGGACAGTCGCCCAGCACCGGCGGCAGCCGCGGGAAGGGATTGCCGGAGCAGAACAGCACCCGGAGGCGGTGCAGGCGCCCGAACTCCGCCGGGAGATCGCTCAGGCTGCCGCGGCCGAGATCCAGCACTTCCAGCGTGTCGGCGAGGGCGAAGACCTCGCGCGGGATCTCCGAAAGCCCGTCCGGCAGGCGCAGCGCGCGGGCGCCGCCGAGCTCGCCGCGCCGCAGGGCCGCGAGGGTGTCCGACCGGTCCAAGTCTCAGCTCCGTTTGAAGAAGGCGTCGGCGGCCCCCTGCGCGGCCTGCTTGGCAGCCCGGGCCGCCTCGATCCGGACGATCTCGGCCCGCAGGAGGGCGATGCGGGCGTCGAGATCGGAGAGCGAGAGCGTGTCGAGGGACTGACCGATCTGATGGGTGACGCTCCCGCGCGGCCGGTCTTCGTCATCCCGCATGCTGTCCTCCTTCCAGGAACGGTCGTCCGGCACCGTCCCAGGGCAGGCCGAGATGGCCCGCCACCGTGGCGCCGATATCGGCGAAGCTGTCGCGGCGGCCGATGTCGCGGCCGCTGATGGCGGGTCCGAAGGCGAGGACCGGGACCTGTTCGCGGGTATGGTCCGTGCCGGTCCAGGTCGGGTCGTTGCCGTGATCGGCGGTGATCACCGCAAGATCCCCCGGCGCCAGCGCGGCCAGGATGTCGGGCACGCGCGCGTCGAATGCCTCCAGCTCGGCCGCGTAGCCGGGCACGTCGCGGCGGTGGCCGTGCTCCGTGTCGAAATCCACGAGGTTGATGAAGATCAGGCCTCCGTCGGGCAGGTCCTTGAGCGCGTCTAGACCCGCCACCAGGCAGGCCGCGTTCGGACCGGGCTTGATCTCGCGACCGGTGGCGCGATGGGCGAAGATGTCGCCGATCTTGCCCACGCACACCACCGTGCGCCCGGCTGCCTCGGCCCGGTCGAGCAGCGTGACGCCCGGAGGCTCGACGGCGAAGTCCTTGCGGTTGCCGGTCCGGCGGAAGCCCGCCTCCGCCGAGCCCACGAACGGCCGGGCGATCACCCGGCAGACGCGGTAGGGGTCGCAGAGCCCGCGCGCGACCCGGCAGAGGTCGTAGAGCCGCTCCAATCCGAAGGCCTCCTCGTGGGCGGCGATCTGGAACACGCTGTCGGCCGAGGTGTAGCAGATCGGCCGGCCGGACCGGACGTGCTCGGCGCCGAGCTCGTCGATGATGGCGACGCCCGGTGCGTGCCGGTCACCCAGGATGCCCGGCAGGCGGCCCCGCGCGATCAGCGCCGCGGTCAGGTCGCGCGGGAATGCCGGTCTCGTGTCGGGGAAATGCGCCCAGGGCTCGCGCAGGGGCAGGCCGGCGATCTCCCAGTGGCCGGAAGGGGTGTCCTTCCCGGCGGCCGTCTCGACCGCATGACCGTAGGCGCCCCGCGGCCGGCCGTCCGGAGCGAGGTTCGGCGGGATCCGGCCGGAGGCTCCGGCGGCGGCGAGCCCGAGCCCCAGCGATGCGAGGTGCGGCAGCCGCAGCGGTCCGGCGCGGAGCCCCGCTCGGTCGCCGCGTCCGGCCGCGCAGGCCTCAGCGATGTGCCCGAGCGTGTCGGAGCCGGCATCGCCGTAGGCATCGGCATCCGGTGCCCCGCCGATGCCGACGGAGTCGAGGACGATGAGGAGCGCGCGTGCCACGGTCAGGCGGGCTCCAGCTCGGTCGGGGCGTCGCTGTCGAGGGCGAAGGCGGCCTTGAACAGGGCGCGGGTATAGGCGGTCTTCGGGTTCGCGAAGATCGTCTCCGCGGGGCCCTCCTCCACCACCTGGCCGTTCTGCATCACCACCACGTAGTTGGCCAGCGCCCGAACCACCTTCAGGTCGTGGCTGATGAACAGGTAGGCGAGCCCGCGCTCGCGCTGGAGGTCGCGCAGCAGCGTCACGATCTGCGCCTGGACGGACCGGTCGAGCGCCGAGGTCGGCTCGTCGAGCACCACGAAGCGGGGGTTGAGCACCATGGCGCGGGCGATGGCGATGCGCTGGCGCTGACCCCCGGAGAATTCGTGCGGGTAGCGGTCCATGGCGGCCGGGTCGAGCCCGACATCCGTGAGGGCCTTCGACACCACGGCGCGACGCTCGGCCCGGGAGCGGACGATGCCCTGGACCACCAGCCCCTCGGCGACGATGTCGGCCACCGACATGCGGGGCGAGAGTGACCCGTAGGGATCCTGGAAGACCACCTGCATGTCCCGGCGCAGAGGGCGCATCTGCGCCACGCCGTAGCCGTCGATGGCCTTGCCGAGGAACACGATCGGGCCCTCCGAGCCGGTCAGCCGCAGCAGGGCGAGGCCCAGCGTCGTCTTGCCGGATCCGGACTCGCCGACCACGCCCACGGTCTCGCCTTCCCGCACCCGCAGCGAGACGCCGTCCACCGCCCTGACGTGGCCGGTGACGCGCCGGAGCAGGCCCGACTTCAGCGGGAACCAGACCTTGAGCGGTCCGGCCTCGACCAGCGAAGCGGCGTCGGCGGGGACCGGGTTGGCGCGGCCCTTGGGCTCCGAGGCGATCAGGCGGCGGGTGTAGTCGTGCTGCGGGTTCGCGAAGACCGCCCTGGTCGCCCCGGCCTCCACGATCTTGCCCCGCAGCATGACGCAGACCCGGTCGGCGATCCGCTCCACGATGCCGAGATCGTGGGTGATGAACAGCATCGCCATGCCGAGGCGCTTCTGGAGATCGGCGAGCAGCGCCAGGATCTGCGCCTGCACGGTCACGTCGAGCGCGGTGGTCGGCTCGTCGGCGACCAGCAGGTCGGGCTCGCAGGCGAGCGCCATGGCGATCATCACGCGCTGGCGCTGGCCGCCGGACAATTCATGCGGATAGGCGCCCATGCGGCGCTCCGCGTCGCGCAGGCCGACGAGGTCCAGAAGCTCCAGGATCCGCCGCCGTGCGGCCTTGCCGGTCAGCCCGCGGTGGAGGCTCAGCACCTCGCCGATCTGCCGCTCGATCGTGTGAAGCGGGTTCAGCGACGTCATCGGCTCCTGAAACACCATGGTGATGTCGGCGCCGCGCACATTGCGCATATCCCGCTCGGGCAGGCTCCCGAGGTCGCGGCCCTTGAACAGGATCCGGCCGGCCGGCCGTGCCGCGCCGTCGAGGAGCCGGAGGATCGCCAGCGCCGTCACCGACTTGCCGGATCCGGATTCGCCCACGAGCGCCACGGTCTCGCCCCGGCGGACGGTGAAATCGACGCCGTCGACCGCGACCGTCTCGCCCTCGCGGGACCGGAAGGCGACGGACAGACCCTCGACGGAGAGGAGCGGCTGGGTTTCGGCCTCGGACATGGGCCTCTTATAGCGCGCCGGAGCCGGGACCCTAGTCTATCCTGCGGCGAGGGCGGATCGGTCTCGGCGCCGGTCGCGCCGACCCCGACCCGCGGGAGAGAGACCGAGATGGATGCGAGCGCCAAATCCTTCGCCGCACAGATCTGGTCGGCCGTGGACGGACCGCCCGACGCCGTCGCGTCGCTCCGCTTCGTCGGCGCGGGCGCCCTGCCGTCGGCCTTCGCGGTGACCGACTTCGCCGCCGGTGCGATCGCGGCCGCGGCCCTGGCGCTCGCGGAGGTCGCGGGCACGCGCGGGACCGTCACCGTCGACCGGCGGCTGGCCTCGTTCTGGTTCGCCACCTCGCTGCGTCCGGAAGGCTGGCGCGTGCCGGCGCCGTGGGATCCGGTCGCCGGCGACTATGCCGCGCTGGACGGCTGGATCCGGCTCCACACCAACGCGCCGCACCACAGGGCGGCGGCCGAGCGGGTGCTCGGCCGCCGCGCGGATCGCGCCGCCATGGCGCTCGCGGTGGCGGGCTGGGCCGGGGAGGAGCTCGAGGCGGCGATCCTCGCCGAGGGCGGATGCGCGGCCGGGATGCGCGGGATCGCCGCGTGGGCGGCGCATCCGGCGGGCCGCGCCGTGGCCGCGGAGCCGCTGGTGGCTGTCGAACGCGTGGCCGAGCGGTCGCGCCCGCGCTGGACGCCCCGGGCCGGACGGCCGCTGGCGGGCCTGCGGGTCCTCGATCTCACCCGGGTGCTCGCGGGGCCGGTGGCGACCCGCTTCTTCGCGGGGTTCGGCGCGGACGTGCTGCGGATCGACCCGCCCGAGTGGCAGGAGCCCGCCCTCGAACCGGAGGTGACGCTGGGCAAGAGCTGCGCCCGGCTCGACCTGAGCCGGGATACCGACAGGGCGGTCTTCGAAGGCCTGCTCGCGGGCGCGGATGTGCTGGTCCACGGGTACCGGCCCGGCGCCCTCGACGGCCTGGGCTATGGATCCGCGGCGCGGCGGGCCCTGGCGCCCGGCCTCGTCGAGGTCTGCCTCGACGCCTACGGCTGGACCGGTCCCTGGGCCGGGCGGCGCGGTTTCGACAGCCTCGTGCAGATGAGCTGCGGCATCGCGCAGGCCGGGCAGGCGTGGATGCAGGCCGATCGGCCCGTACCGCTCCCCGTCCAGGCGCTGGATCACGCCACCGGCTACATGATGGCGGCGGCAGGGCTCCGGCTGCTCACCCGCCGGCTGGCGGACGGCGCCGGCGGCCGGGCGCGGCTCTCCCTCGCCCGCACGGCGGCACTCCTCGCGGGTGCCGGGCCGGCCGAGCCGGACGCGGCCATCACGCCGGAGGCGCAGGACGACCGCGCCCCCGGGATGGAGGCCACGTCGTGGGGCGCTGCCCGGCGTCTCCGGCCGCCGGTCGTCGATGCGGGCGCTCCGATGCGCTGGACACGGCCCGCGCGCCGGCTCGGGACCGACGCGCCCGCCTGGGCCGCCAACCCCGGGGCGGCATGATCGCGCGGCCACGCTTGTGCCGGGTCCCGGATCACCGTTTCTGGCTGCGCGGCGCCCGGGACAGGGCGGCTCGGCAAGCTTCGGAAACCGTGTGCCGGACGGGTGAATCCAGGCGCGGACCCCCGCGCCCCACGGCGCCCCGCCGGGAACGCTGCGGATTGATCCGCAACCGAAGGTCGCTACAAGCGCCGGGGTGAACACCCCTTGCCTGCGCTACGGCGCGCTGCTCGCCCTTCTCATCCTGATCACGGCGCGTCCCGCCGCGGCCGTTCCGTCCGAGGGGGCGACCGAAACGGTGGAACAGGCGCTGTGCCGCCTCATCGACGATTCCGCGAAGGCCCGCAGCCTGCCGGTGCCGTTCCTGACCCGGTTGATCTGGCGGGAGAGCAGTTTCCGCGTGGGTGCCGTCAGCCCGGCGGGCGCGCAGGGCGTCGCCCAGTTCATGCCGGGAACGGCGCGGGAGCGCGGGCTGCTCGACCCGTTCGACCCGGAGCAGGCGATCCCGCACGCCGCGCATCTTCTCGCGGATCTGAAGAGGCAGTTCGGCAATCTCGGGCTCGCCGCCGCCGCCTATAACGGCGGGGCTGCCCGGGTGAGCAAGTGGCTCGCCGGCGACGGGGGCCTCCCGGCCGAGACCCGCGCCTACGTGGCCTCCATCACGGGCCTGCCGGTGGACGACTGGCGGACCGGCCCCGCCAAGGGGATCGAGTATCCCGAGGGCGGCGCGCCCGCCAAGCCCGACGCGAAGGAGGCGAAGGCCGAGCCGCCGCAGACCTGCATGCAGGTCACCGCCAGCCTGCGCATCCCAACCCGCGGCGACCGCTTCGCGCTGGGCCTCAACGAGGGCCCGGCCGCGCCCTGGGGCATCCAGCTCGCCGGCAACTTCTCGAAGGCGCTCGCCCTCCAGAGCTTCAACCGGGCCCGGAGCAGCTACGCGGGGGTGATCGGCGAGGTCCGGCCGATGATCATCGGGACGCGCCTGCGCAACCGCGGGACCCGCGCGTTCTACCGGATCCGCATCCCGGCGCAGAGCCGGCAGGCCGCCGACGACCTCTGCGGCCGCATCCGCAAGGTCGGCGGCGCCTGCATCGTGCTGCGCACCTGATTTTGCCGCGCTCCGCCGCGGGACCGTCATCAATCCGCCCAGAGCGCGGTGCGGTATCGCCCGGTCGGGACAACCGGATGGGATATGACACGGATCCTCACCGCGCTTGCGAGCCTCCTCTGCCTCGGACTCGCGGCCTTCGGCATCAGCGCCGCCTCGCCGCTCGCCCTGTTCGACGCGATAGGCCCGCGCGATCCGGGCGGGCGCCTCGCCGCGAAGGACCAGGCCTTCGGCGACGGTTCGCGGCGGCGCCTCGACGTCTACGTTCCCGTCACCGCCGCGGAGAACGCCCCGGTCCTGGTCTTCTTCTACGGCGGCTCCTGGCAGAGCGGGTCCAAGGACGACTACGCCTTCGTGGGGCACGCGCTGGCCGCCCAGGGCTTCGTCACGGTGCTGCCGGATTACCGGCTCTACCCGGAGGCGCCGTTCCCGGGATTCCTGGAGGACGGAGCGGCCGCCCTGGCCTGGGTGCGGGACAACATCGCCGGGTACGGCGGCGACCCCCGCCGCATCGTGCTCGCGGGCCACTCGGCCGGCGCCTACAACGCCCTGATGCTCGGACTCGACCCGCGCTACGTCACCGCCGCCGGCGTCGATCCGAAGGTGATCAAGGCCGTGGCCGGCCTGTCCGGCCCCTACGATTTCCTGCCGCTCGATCAGGACACCACCGTCAAGGTGTTCGGGCAGGCAGCCGACCTCGCCGCCACGCAGCCGGGGAGCTTCGTGGGGCCGCTGTCGCCGCCGGCCTTCCTGGCGACCGGCGACGGTGACACGGTGGTCAAGCCGCGGCACACCGCCAGCCTCGCCGCGAAGCTGCGCGCCGAGCACGTGCCCGTGCAGGAACGGATCTACCCGGGGCTCGACCACAAGGACACGCTGCTGGCCCTGTCGGTGACCTTCCGGTCGAAGGCGCCCGAACTCGCCGAGATGGCGTCTTTCCTGATGCGGCAATCCTCCGGCCGTTCGCAGTACACGATGCGGCGCTGAGCAGCGCGTCAAGGTTATCGCGCGATTGATCGGTGCAACCGCCGATTCGCCATCGCCCGGGATGTCGCCGCCGCTAGAATACGTCGGGCCGCGTGGCGCGGCCCTCGCGGTGGAATGACATGGCTTCTGCGGACGCGGCGATCGGGGTCACGGCCGGCGGGCGGCGGCGCGGCCTCGCCGGGCGCGACGTGCCGGATGGCCTGCGCGTGCTCCTCAACGGCGCCGTCTTCGTCCTGCTCTGGAACCACCTGTGGTTCGTGGATCTGGCGGACCGATCGTCCCTCGCGGCGGCCGAGGACGGCAGCACGCTGACCCAATTGCTGTTCGTCGTGACGGGCCTCTCGATGGCCGCGGCGATCTACCGGATCGGCCCGCGCCACCTGCGGCCCCTCGCGACCTGGCCGCTGATGCTCTGCGCCCTCTGGCTCGGGCTCACCGCGCTGCTGTCGATCGAGCCGAGCCTGTCGCTCCGCCGGCTGACCCTCTTCGCCATCGCCGCCATGCTCTCGGCCGGCGTGCTGATCGTCGCCCGCTCGCCCCGGCAGCTCGCCCTGGCCCTGGCGGGCGCGGCGCTGGTGATCCTGGCCTCGTCCTACCTCGCGGTCGCGCTGGTGCCGAACCTCGCGATCCACTCGGCCTTCGACGTCAATTCGGATCCGAGCCATCCCGGTCTGTGGCGCGGGATCTTCCCGCACAAGAACGAGGCCGGCGCCGCCATGGTCGTCCTGGTGATCATCGGGTTCTACGTCGCCGCCGCCGCCAGCCGCATGCTGGGCTGGAGCATCGTGCTTCTGGCCGCAGGCTTCCTGGTGGCGAGCGGTTCCAAGACCGCGATCCTCCTGCTGCCAGTGATCCTCGCCGTCACGGGCCTCTGTCAGGTCCTGACCGGCGGGTTCGCCCGGTCCCTGCTGCTTCTCGGGCCGATCATCGGGTTCTCGCTGGTCTCGATCGGCTCCGTCCTGGTGGCGCCGATCCGCGACGCCGTCGGGGCGCTGCTGACCGATGCGACCTTCACGGGCCGCAGCGAGATCTGGCAGTTCGCCATCGACAACATTTTCGTTCGCCCCTGGCGCGGCTGGGGGATCGGCGCGTTCTGGATGACCGAGCGCACCATGTACGGCGGCGCCGAGGAACTGACCTGGGTGACCAGCGCCAACCACTCGCACAACGCCTATCTCGACACGGCGCTGATCGGCGGCTTCCCGTTCCTGGTGCTCACCGTCGTGGCCTTCGTGCTGGCACCGGTGCGCGACCTCCAGCGTGCCGCAGGCGGGACGCGGCTCGACGCCGAGACGCTGCTGTTCCTGCGCCTGTGGTTCCTCGGCCTCGTCTCGGCCTCGTTCGAGACGGTCCTGTACAACGGCAACAACGCCACCTGCTGCATGTTCATGATGGCGGTGTTCGGCCTGCGCCTGCGCACGCGCTACGCCATCGCCGCCGACTGAGCGCCGGTGAGGCCCGCATCGGCTGCCCTCAATCGGGCAGCGCGAAGACGAGCAGCGCGTCGCCGGTCCCGAACCCGGCGGCCTTCGTGAACGACGCGCCGCCGGCCGCCACCGCCACGTACTGCCTGCCGTCCAGCGCGTAGGTCATGGCCGGCCCGCTGAGCCCTGCCCCGCACTGGAAGCGCCAGAGCACCCGCCCGTCGCGGGAATCGTGGGCGTCGAGATGGCCGTCCTCCTCCCCGGAGAAGACCAGCCCGCCGGCGGTCGCCAGCGTTCCCCCCGAGAGACGGCTTGCCGCGCGGACCGACCACGCGATCTTGCCGCCGTCGGCGAGGTCGACCGCGGTCAGGGTGCTGAAGGACGGTTCGCCCCTGGCCTCGCCGGTCTCGGTGTAGCGGATCTCCGGTCGCCCGGCGGCGGCCGGCACCGTCTTCACCGTGTAGGTCGTCGCCCCGTGGCGGACCTGCAGGTACGCGCGCCGTCCATCGTAGGCGGTGGGCGGCCATGAGACCGCCCCGAGGGGACCGGGCGCCACCACGGTGCCCTGCGGGGTCGGCGGGGCGAACAGGTTCTTCTGGTCGATGAGCGATGCCGAGCGCGCGATCAGCTTCCCGGTGGCGCGGTCGTGGACGTAGATCCAGCCCGTCTTGCTCGCGGAGGCCACCGCCTTCACGCCGCCGGGCATGTCGAGCAGGAAGGGCGGCGCGGCGACGTCGTAGCCCCACTCGTCGTGCGGCACCTGCTGGTAGTACCAGCGGAGCGCACCGGTCTTCACGTCGAGGGCGACGAGGCACATCGTGTACAGGTTGTCGCCCGGCCGGGACAGGCCGAAGTTCTGCGGCGCCGGGTTGCCTGTCCCCAGGAAGATCAGACCGAGGTCGGCATCGTAGGCCGGCGTCATCCAGAGCGAACCGCCCCCGACGCGCCAAGCGTCGCGGTTGGCTGGCGCCGCTGCCTTCTCGGCGGCGATGTCGCGGTGGAGCGGCGTGCCGTCGGCGGTCGTCCCGACGAAGCCGCCCTCCCAGCCCTCCGGCGGGGTCACGTACCAGCGCCACCGCTCCTCGCCGGTTTTCGCGTCGTAGGCGGCGAGCCAGCCACGCCGCCCGTAGCCGCCCTCGATGCCGACCACCGACCCGCCGTCGAGGCCGCCGGCCTCGTCCTCGACGTGGAGGCCGTAGCCCGCACCGGTCACGCCGACGATCACCAGCCCGTCGGCGACCAGCGGCGGCATCTTGAACCCGAGGCGGCTCGAACCCTGCACCGGCTTGCCGCCGAGCGTCGCCGCCAGCCCCGACGCCGTCTCGCTCTCGCCCTCCTCCGGGCGCACCGCCTCCTTGTCCCAGACCGTCCGGCCCGTCTTGGCGTCGAGCGCGATCAGCCGCCCGTCCATGGTCGCCTCGAAGACGAGTCCACCGGACACGGCGAGCCCACGGTTGGAGGGCGGCCCGAAGATCTTCTCCGTGCGTGGCCTGTGCGTGTAGGTCCAGAGGGGCTCACCGGTCTTCGCGTCGAGGGCCGCGACGTTGTTCTGGGTCGTGGAGACGTAGAGGGTGCCGTCCACCATCACCGGCTGCGCCTGGAAGTAGCCGGTGATCCCGGTCTGGAAGATCCAGGCGGGCCGCAGCCGGGCGACGCTGTCGCGGTCGATCTGGGTCAGATCGGAGAAGTTGCGGTTGCTCGGGTCATGCCCGAAGGCGGGCCAGGGCGTCTCGGCGGCGAATCCCGATGTGGCGCCGACCACCGCGGCGGCGCCGACGAGGATGGTTCCCGACCATTTCTGCAAAGCCATTCTCCGTTCAGGGCCAGCTGTCGTGCGCATCGGATCGTGCCTCGCGGCGAGGCCGAGAGCCGGCTCTAACGCCGCGCCGCGCGGTCGAGCTGATCGGGCGTCGCCTGGGCGCCCATGGCCCGTGCCATGTCGGCCGCCGTCTGGCCGGAGGCGTCGCGGCGGTCCGGGTCAGCGCCGTGCTGGAGGAGCAGGTCGACCATCTCGGTCCGGTCGAACATGGCCGCCGTCATCAGGGCGGTTCGCGTGCCGTCGCCGGTCCCGTCCACCGCCGCCCCGTGCTGGAGCAGCAGCCGCGCGATCGCCAGATCGTTCTTGAACGCCGCGCCGGCCAGCGGCGTCTGGCCGCGATCGTTGGCCAGTTCCGGGTCGCCGCCCGCCTCCAGAACGACCCGGGCCGCTTCCTCCTGACCGTTATAGGCGGCCAGCATCAGCAGGCTGTCACCATTGTCGTTGCGCAGGTTCGCCGGCAACCCCTGCCCGAACAGGTCGGCGAGTTCCCCGGCATGGCCCATCCGCGCGTACTGGAAGACGCGGGCCGCGAAGGCCAGGGTATCGTCGTCGAGGGTCGGGGGGGTGTTCGTCTCTGAGGCCATCGTGCGCTCGCCACTCGCCGGGGCTGATCGGGGCCGGTGCGGCATTCGCGTTCGGCCTCGCCGGGAACAGTTTTACCGCGACGCTCGTTCCAGCCGCCAACCTGGCCCACAATGGCCCGGCGCCTCCGGAGCGCGACGATGCCCCGTCCATTCGAACCTTTTGCCGACGCGCTGCGCACCGCGCGCGAGATCGTCCGCGAGCGGGGCGGCGCCCTCGCGGCGGCGGCCGGCCAGTCCGATCATCGCGCCTACGACGAAGCCTGCGACGCCCTCGTGGTCCGGATCGCGCAGGCGATCGTCGACGCGAGCGAGGCCGCGACGAGCCGCCATCTGGGCCGGGACAACGCGGCCGCGTGAGGTCCCGGCGGTCGCCGGTCAGCTCCGCCGCCTGCCGCCCCCGCCCTTGTATTTCGGTTTCTGCCCGCCGAGCCCCTGCGTCGAGCGCGGCTTGGGGCGCTCCTGCCAGACCGGCGCGCTGCCGACGGGCAGCTCGCGGTCCGTGCCGGGACCCATATTGTCGAGGTCGGGCTTGGCGATCCGGCTGCCGCCCGCCCCGCGCGGCGGCTTCCGGCCGAACTTGCCGGCCTCGCGCTCCACGTCGCCCTGCCGCGCCATCGGGTCGTCGGAGACCAGCAGCTCGGTGGCCTGGAGTCGCTTCAGCTCGTCGCGCAGCCGCGCCGCCTCCTCGAAGTCGAGGTCCGCAGCGGCCGCGCGCATGCGCTTCTCGAGGTCCGCCATCACGGCCTTGAGGTTGTGGCCGACGGTGATCGCGTCCTTGGCCAACCCGGTATCGACCTGGACGTGGTCGCGCTCGAACACGCTGCTGAGGATGTCGGCGATGCTGCGCTTCACGCTCTGCGGCGTGATCCCGTGCTCCTCGTTGTAGGCGAGCTGCTTGGTGCGGCGCCGCTCGGTCTCGGCCATCGCCCGCTCCATCGAGCCGGTGATGGAGTCCGCGTACAGGATGCAGCGCGCGTCGGCGTTGCGGGCGGCGCGGCCGATGGTCTGGATCAGCGAGGTCTCAGAGCGGAGAAAACCCTCCTTGTCGGCGTCGAGGATCGCCACCAGGGCGCATTCCGGGATGTCGAGGCCCTCGCGCAGCAGGTTGATGCCGATCAGCACGTCGAAGGCGCCGAGGCGGAGGTCGCGGATGATCTCGATCCGCTCCAGCGTGTCGATGTCGGAGTGCATGTAGCGCACCCGCACGCTGTTCTCGTGCAGGTATTCGGTGAGGTCCTCGGCCATGCGCTTGGTCAGCGTGGTCACGAGCGTCCGGTAGCCCGCCTGGGCCACCTCCCGGACTTCGCCGAGGAGATCGTCCACCTGGCTGCGGGCCGGGCGGATCTCGATCACCGGATCGACAAGGCCCGTCGGGCGAATGACCTGTTCGGCGAAGACGCCGCCGGTCTGCTCCATCTCCCACTTTCCCGGCGTGGCCGAGACGTGGACGGTCATCGGCCGCATCGCATCCCATTCCTCGAAGCGGAGCGGGCGGTTGTCCAGGCAGGAGGGCAGCCGGAAGCCATATTCGGCGAGCGTCGCCTTCCGGCGGAAGTCGCCCCGGTACATGCCGCCGATCTGCGGCACCGTCACGTGGCTCTCGTCGGTGAAGACGAGCGCGTTGTCGGGCAGGTACTCAAACAGGGTCGGCGGCGGCTCTCCCGGCTTCCGGCCGGTGAGGTAGCGGGAATAGTTCTCGATGCCGTTGCAGGCGCCGGTGGCCTCGATCATCTCGATGTCGAAGGTGCAGCGCTGGTCGATGCGCTGCGCCTCGATGAGGCGGCCCATCTTGGTCAACTCCTCGATCCGGCCGTTCAGCTCGTTCTTGATGCCCTTGATCGCCTGCTGCAGCGTCGGGCGCGGCGTGACGTAGTGCGAGTTGGCGTAGACCTTCACGAACTTGAGCTCGGAGATGGTCTTGCCGGTGAGCGGATCGAATTCGACGATGCTCTCGACCTCGTCGCCGAACAGCCCGATCCGCCAGCCGCGGTCCTCCAGGTGGGCCGGCCACAGCTCGATGGAATCGCCCCGCACCCGGAAGGTGCCGCGGGCGAAATCCGACTGGATCCGCTTGTACTGCAGGGCCACGAGGTCGGCGATCAGCTGGCGCTGCTCGATGCGCTCGCCCAGCGACACCGTGAACGACATCGCCGTGTAGGTCTCGACCGAGCCGATGCCGTAGATGCACGAGACGGAGGCGACGATGATCACGTCGTCGCGCTCCAGGAGCGCCCGGGTGGCGGCGTGGCGCATCCGGTCGATCTGCTCGTTGATCGACGATTCCTTCTCGATGAACGTGTCGGAGCGCGGGACGTAGGCCTCGGGCTGGTAATAATCGTAGTAGGAGACGAAATACTCGACGGCGTTTTCGGGGAAGAAGGTCTTGAACTCCCCGTAGAGCTGCGCGGCCAGCGTCTTATTGGGCGCGAGGATGAGGGCCGGACGCTGCGTCTCCTCGATGATCTTGGCCATCGTGAAGGTCTTGCCCGAGCCGGTGACGCCGAGCAGCACCTGATCGCGCTCCAGGGCCTGGACGCCGCCGACCAGCTCGGCGATCGCCCGGGGCTGGTCGCCGGCCGGCGTGAACTCGGATTTCAGCGTGAACCGGACGCCGCCCTCGGATTTCTGCGGCCGCTCCGGCCGATGCGGCACCCAGGTCTTGCCGTCCTTGAACAGCGGGTTGCCCTCGATGAGCAGGCGCTCCAGCGCCGTCACCGTCGCCGAGGCGCCGCCGTCGCCGCCCGGATCCGGCAGGTCGGCGCCCTCGGGCGCCGGACCGTCCTCGGGCGGCGTCAGGCCGAGCGCCTGGGCGAGGCGCGGATCAACATCGGCCGCGTCGCCGAGGGCGTACCCGGCCTGCGGGGCCTCGGCGAAGCCGTCGCGGGCGATCTCGGCCCGGCGCGTGGCGGCCTTGCCGCTGGCGCTCTTGCCGCTGCCGCTCTTGCCGCTGCCGCTCTTGCCAGCCCCGCCCTTGGGCTTGCCAGGCCGCGCCGGCGCCTCAGGGGGCGGTTCGATCGGCGCCGGCCGGTTGCGGTTGAGCGCCGGGTTCAGCAACTCGGCGAGATAAGTGTCGAGCGGTTTCAATTCCGGCTTCGACGCCTTGGCGGAGGAGGCCGTGACGGAAGCGGCACGCGATTTCTTCGGAGCGGGCATGGAGACAATATGGGCCTGTCGCGGCCCGCGAGAAACCCTGCCGCGCCGGGGAGTTTTGCCGCTCCCGCCCACCCGTCCGCCCGCCCCGGTCCGGCGGTGCGCCACTGCGGCTGCGCGCGCGGCATGAGGCCCGCAATACATCCCCTTTCCAGAGTTCGTCCTGTCGCGGACTGGACTCGCTCGGCCGATGGCCGGAAAACCCGCCGTCATGACGGACGCGAATCGGCTTGCGACGATCCGGTCGGCCCGTTACTTTGCAGTGCAAAGCGCGATGAAGCCCGGGGCATGAGGGCCATGCAGGACCTGGACAGGGCATTGGCCGACATCGTCGCGATCCGTTCCCAGATCGCGCGCGGCACGGCGTTCCGTGGGGTCGGCGCAGCCACCCTCGCCGGGACCGGCGGCCTCGCGCTCGCCTGCGCGGTGGGGCAGGCCCTGTGGCTCGGCGACCCGATGGCGCGGCCGGGCCTGTTCTTCGGCCTCTGGATCGCCGCGGCCCTCGCGGCCTTCCTGATGATCGGCATCGAGGCGGTCCGGCGCAGCCGCCGCCTGCATTCCGGCCTCGCCGACGCGATGGTGTGGAACGCCATCGAGGTGTTCCTGCCGGCCGCGGGCGCGGGGGCCTGTCTCGCCTTGGTCATCGCCCGGTTCGCCCCGGGCGAGGTCTGGATGCTGCCGGGCCTGTGGCAAGTGCTGGTCGGTCTCGGCCTGTTCGCCTCGGCGCGCATCCTGCCCCGGGCGGTACAGGCGATCGGCGCCTGGTATCTGCTCGCCGGCCTCGTCGTCCTGGCGGTCTCGGCGGGGACGCATGCCCTGTCGCCCTGGACGATGGGCCTGCCCTTCCTGGTCGGCCAAGTGTGGCTGGCGGCGATCATCCACCACGGCGCGCGATCCTGCGATGACGACCACTGACCGGGACGACGGGCGGTTTTCCTACGAGGGGCTGGACCGGATCATCCACGAGCGGGCGCGGCTGAGCGTGCTGACCTCGCTCGTGGCCCATCCGAAGGGCCTGTCCTTCCCGGACCTCAAGCGCCTCTGCGGATTGACCGACGGCAACCTCAGCCGCCACCTCGCCGTTCTCAGTGAGGCTGATCTCGTGAGCCTGGAGAAAGGCTTCGCGCACAACCGGCCGCAGACGGTGTGCCGGCTGACCGCGATCGGGCGCCAGCGGTTCATCGGCTACCTGGGCGTGCTCGAACAGGTGGTGCGGGACGCCGCAACGGCCGCGGACCGCGGCGCGGAAAGCGGGCGTCGCGGCCTCGATCCGGCCGCGAAACCGGCGTGAGACCGCCGGATCCGGCCGGGATTGTTAATGTTGACCCGATAAACCTCAGTGATACGCCCATGCCGGGAGACTTTTCGATGCAGAGCGAAGCGGAGCCCAAGGGCCTGCACGCCGCGATCATCATGGACGGCAACGGGCGTTGGGCGACGCAGCGCGGCCTGCCGCGGCTCGCCGGCCATCACCGCGGCGTCGAGGCGATCCGTCGCACCGCCGAGGCCTGCCCGGATCACGGCATCGGCACGCTCACGCTCTACGCCTTCTCGGCGGATAACTGGCAGCGCCCGGTGGAGGAGGTCGGCGGCCTGATGCGCCTCCTGCGCTCCTACCTGCGCAACGAGACCCAGAGGCTCGCCCGGACGGGAACGCGGCTCAGCGTCGTGGGCCGCCGCGACCGGTTGCCGGACGGCATCCCCGAGGCCATCCTGGCGGCGGAGGCGGCGACCGCGTCCGGCACCCGCCTGCACCTGCGGATCTGCGTGGACTACTCGGCCCGCGACGCGATCATCGCGGCGGCGCAGACGCTTCACGGCGCGGACGCGGTGACGCGCGAGAGCTTCGGCGCGCTCCTGGCCGGCCCGATGCACGGGTCGCCGGTCGAGGTGGACCTGCTGATCCGCACCGGCGGCGAGCGGCGCCTGTCGGACTTCATGCTGTGGGAAGCGGCCTACGCGGAGCTGCATTTCACCGAGCGGATGTGGCCGGATTTCGGCCCCGACGACCTGGCCGAGGCCGTGGCCGAGTTCGCCCGCCGCGAGCGCCGCTTCGGCGGTCTGAAGACGTCCGCGGTTCCTGCCGCCGCGTGAGCGCGCTTGACGGGTCCGGCCCGACGCGCAGAGGGTCCCCGGCATGATCGAGACCCTCGCGCAACGCCGTGTCCTCCTCGTCATCGGCGGCGGGATCGCGGCCTACAAGGCCCTCGACCTGATCCGGCGCCTGCGCGAGCGCGGCGCGAGCGTCTGCCCCCTGCTGACCGAGGGCGCGCAGGAATTCGTGACACCGCTGGCCGCCGCCGCGCTGGCCGGGGAGCGCGCCCATACCGACCTGTTCGATCGGGCCTCCGAGGCCGAGATCGGCCACATCAAACTGGCCCGTCAGGCGGATGCCGTGGTGGTGGCGCCCGCCACCGCCAACCTGATGGCCCGCATGGCCGGCGGCCACGCCGCTGACCTCGCGACGACGGTCCTGCTGGCCACGACCCTGCCGATCCTGATCGCTCCGGCCATGAACGTGCAGATGTGGGCCCATCCCGCCACGCGCCGCAACCGCGCGACCCTGGAGGGCGACGGCGTGCGGATCGTCGGCCCCAATGCCGGCAGGATGGCGGAGGCGGAGAGCGGCCCGGGCCGCATGGCCGAGCCCAACGAGATCGCCGACGCCCTGGAGCGGCTGCTGGGCGGGCACTCCGGTGAGCAGGTGCTGGCGGGCCGCCGCGTGCTCGTGACCTCCGGACCGACCCACGAGCCGATCGATCCGGTCCGCTACATCGCCAACCGTTCGTCCGGCCGCCAGGGCCACGCGATCGCGGCCGCCGCCGCGCGGGCGGGCGCCGCCGTGACCCTCGTGTCCGGGCCGGTGGGGATCCCCGATCCGCCGGGCGTCGGCGTCGTCCGGGTCGAGAGCGCCCGGGAGATGCTGGCGGCCGTCGAGGCGGCACTCCCGGCCGACATCGCCGTCTTCGCCGCCGCGGTGGCCGATTGGCGCCCGGAGCGGGAGGCGGGCGCGAAGAAGATCAAGAAGGACGGCGCCGGTCCTGCGCCGATGCCGCTGGTGGAGAATCCCGACATCCTCGCCACGGTCGCCCGGATGCCGACGGGTCGCCCACCCCTCGTGGTCGGCTTCGCCGCCGAGACCGAGGCGGTCCTCGACCACGCGCGAGCCAAGATCGCCCGCAAGGGCTGTGACCTGATCGTGGCGAACGACGTGTCGGCCGAGGGCGGCGTCATGGGGGGTATCGACAACGCCGTTCACCTGATCGGCCGGGACGGCTCAGTCGAGTCCTGGCCGCGCCTCGGCAAGAACGAGGTCGCCCGCCGACTGATGGCGCACTTCGCCGGAATGCTCGCCGGGCGATACCGGCCCGAGACCTGACGCGGTTGAGGTCCGTCGGCGTCGCGCGGCCCGAAGGATCCGGACGCGCCAGCGCGAAGCGTCCCTGCCGGTCGATCTGTGCCGCCGCGCGGCGCCCGTGGGGCTCGGTCCCGACGCACCTGCGCCCGGTGCCGGACCTGCGCGCCATCGCTCAGGTTGAGGAACGCCGGCTCGCCCCTCCCGCGGGCTACCCGGAAGGGGCATGATCGCGGTGGCGATGAAGGGCATGGAGCCTGGCGCCGCCCTGTCGCTGGCCTGGACCGGCGCGAGCCGGTAGAAGGCCTGCCGACGGCCGGCGCGGACGGCGCCGGTCCCAGGGAGAAACCATGCCTCGCCTGTCCCTCATCACCGGAGCCGCGTTGATCGCCATGACCACAGCTGCCACTGCCGAGATCGTGACCCTGCCCTCGGGCCTTCGGTACCAGGACGAAGTCGTCGGGACGGGGCCGGAGCCGAAGGCCGGCCAGCAGGTCACCGTCCAGTACACGGGCTGGCTCGACGAGGGCGGCAAGAAGGGCAAGAAGTTCGACTCCTCCCGCGACCGCAACCAGCCCTTCTCCTTCCCGCTCGGGGCCGGACAGGTCATCAAGGGCTGGGACGAGGGCGTCGCCACGATGAAGACCGGGGGCAAGCGCACCCTGATCATCCCGCCACAGCTCGGCTACGGCGCCCGGGGGGCCGGCGGCGTGATCCCGCCGAACGCCACGCTGATCTTCGACGTCGAACTCCTCGGCGCGAAGTAACGGTCGGGCTGCGCGACGGCGAGAGGCTGGAACCATGCTGTTCGCGCAGCTGCCCGACGAGCTGTTCAAGCCGCTGGCCGCGTCGAGCCGCGGCTTCAACGCCGCCCTGCTCCTGCACCTGCACCGGCGCGTCCTCGGCGCGGAACCGGTCCGCAAGGCCGAACTACTCGCTGAGATCGGCGACTTCGCTGCCGGCTGGAGCGATCCGGAGGTCGGCGGCGACGAGCCGATCTCCGCCGACCCGGCCGAGCGCCGGGCGGCGCTCTACCGGCGCCTGCTCGAGACCGGCTGGCTGATCGAGCGCCGGGAGCGCTACGTGCCGGTGGTGGAATTCGACCCCGAGGCCCGCCTGCTCCTGGAGGAGCTGTCGCGGCTGGAGCGCGGCGAGACGCGCTCCTATGGCGGCGCCGTGCTGGAGGTCCTGGGGGGGCTGGAGAGCGCCCTGTCGGATCCTGGAAGTCGCTCGGAGGCCTTGTCGAACGCCGCTCGGGCCGCCGCCGCCTTCCTCTCCCACGTGCGCGGGCTCGCCGCCGGGATGCGCAAGGTCGAGGAGCGGATCCTGCGCGAGCCGGATCGGGCCAAGACCTTCCGGCTGTTCTTCGAGGAGTTCGTCGAGCGCCACCTGATCAGCGACTACCGGACGCTGCACACCCGCTTCAATCCGTTCCGCTTCCGCGCCAGCGTGGTCCGCGAGGCCGGCCGGGCGCTGCGCGACGCCCTCACGATCCGGGCCTTGGCCGAGGGGCTGATCCGGGAGGGGCGCAGCCCCGACCTCGACACGGCTCAGCGGGCGGTCCGCTCGGATCTGGCGCAGATCCTCGCGGTGTTCGAGGGCCTCGACAACCATCTCGACGCGGTCGACGCCGTCGTGGCCCGCCTGGAGCGGCGGATCGGCGCGGCCCTCCACGTCATGGATCGGCCGGACCCCAGCGGCGTCGAGCGCGCCGCCGCGATGCTGCGGGCCATCGGCCTGTCGGAGATCGCGCCGACGGTGGCGCCCGATGTCGCGCTGCTGCGTCCACCGATCGGCCCCGCGCACCTTCAGGCGCCGCGGGCGCGCAAGAGCGCGATCGACGTCGAGCCCCTGCCCGATCTGGAGGACGATCCGGTGGTGGATGCCTTCGCGGCCGCCAAGGCGGAATTCCGCCGCCGCACGACCGTGACGCCCGAGAGCATGACCGCCTTCGTGGAGGCCCGGCTCGGCCGGGCGCTGACGCTGCGCGGCTCGCAGATCGCGATCACGGACGTCGACGATTTCATTGTGTTCCAGCGTCTGCGCGAGATCGACGTGCTGTTCGACGCCCGGCTCGGCGAGCGCTTCACCGTCGCGCGCCTGAACGGGCGCGTGACCAACGGCTGGCTCGACTGCCCGGATTTCGTGCTGGAGCGGCGGCGCGGTGCTTGAGGGTTTCCGCGCCATCATCGACGGCGACGAGCTTCCGCCGCCCGGCGCCCGGGCCCCGGACGCCGAGGAGCTGACCCGCGCCCTTCAGGTCCTGCTGAAGGGACAGGTGATCTACGCCGACACCCCGGGCATCGGCCGCTCCTACGAACTGGCGCGGCACTACGCGCCGTTCTTCACCGATTACTTCGCGTGCCTCGGCTACGCGCTCACGGTGACCCATCGCGACCAGATGGTGTCCCTCAGTCCGGCCGCGGACGCGCCGCGCCACGACATCGCCTCCGAGCGCCTGCGCAAGGACGAGACCCTGGTGCTCCTGGCGCTCCGGCTGCTCTACGAGGAAGGCCTGCGCGATCACCGGGCCGGCACGGACGGGATCGTCGAGTGCACCACCGACGAGATCGTCGAGAAGATCCGCACCGTGGCCCGCAACGAGCCGCCCGAGGAGGGCCGGCTCGCCGACATCCTGCGCCTCTACGCCCGGCGCGGCGGCCTGCGGCTGGGCGAGCGCGACCGGGTCGAGAGGGTCACGCCGCTCTCGCTCCTGCCGGGGCTGGCGGTGCTGGCCTCCGACGCGTGGCTGGAACGCCTGCGGGCCTGGACTGAGGCCGCGGAGGGATGAAACCGGCCGGCCGCGATCAGGCCGCCCGAACCGTCGCCAGGAAGCGCGCGACCTCGGAACCGAGCTGCGCCGCCTGACGCGACATCTCGGAGGCGGAGGCCAGGACCTGCGCGGCGGCCGCGCCGGTCTCTCCGGCGGCGCCGGCGACCCCGCTGACGTTGGCTGTGACCGATGCCGTACCGATCGCCGCCGCAGCGACGTTGCGGACGATCTCCTGCGTGGCCGCGCCCTGCTGCTCCACGGCGGCGGCGACCGCGGCCGCCAAGTCGCTGATCTCGCCGATACGGGCCGCGATACCCGCGATGGCCTGCACGGCCAGCCCGGTCGAACCCTGGATCTGCGCGATCTGAACCGTGATCCGCGTGGTGGCCCCAGCGGTCTGGTCCGCGAGGGCCTTCACCTCCGCGGCCACGACCGCGAAGCCGCGGCCCGCCTCGCCCGCGCGGGCGGCCTCGATGGTCGCATTGAGGGCGAGCAGGTTCGTCTGGCCGGCGATGGCCGCGATCGTGTCGATGACCTGTCCGACCCGGCGCGCGGCCGCGGAGAGATCCTGGACGAGGTGGGCCGTCGTGGCCGCCTCGCCGACCGCGGCCCTCGCCAGATCCGTGGAGGCGCCGACCCGACGGCCGATCTCGCCGATCGACGCGCCCAGTTCCTCGGCCGCCGCCGCCACGGTCGCGACGTTCGCGGAAGCCTCCTCGGCGCCGACGGCGGCGCTGGTCGACCGTCCCGCCGTCTGCGTCGCCGTCGCGCTCAGCCGCTCGGCAGTCGAGCGCAGATGCACGGTCGCGTCCGCGAAGGAGCCCGTGATTCCGCCGATGGCGGTCTCGAAGCGGTCGGCGAGATGCCGGGCCGCCTCCCGGCGCTGCGCCTCCGCGTCGGCGCGGGCCTGCGCGGCCTCCGCCTCCAGGGCGCGGGCACGCAACAGGTTCTGCTTGAAGACGTGGACGGCGGCCGACATGGCGCCGATCTCGTCCCGCCGACGCATCGACGGCAGCCGGCATGCCGTGTCCCCGGCGGCCACGCTGCGCATCGCCGCCGTCATCTGCGTCAGAGGCCGCGACACGCCCAGGAACGCGTACAGCATCGCGGCCGACGCGATGAACAGCGCGCCGATGAGGATGATCAGCGTCCACCGGAGGGCGCTCGCCTGGCTCTCCCGCGCCGCGCGGCCGGCTTGGTCGACGCGCCGGACGTGGAGGTCTGCCAGCGCGTGTGCCGCCGCCAGGGCCGCGGCGTAGCGCGTGTTCATCGCGCCCCGATAATAGGCCATGGCCTGCTCGCGCTGATCCACCGAGAACGCGCTCAGCCGGTCCCAGTCGTAGCGCTGCAGCTTCAGCTTCGCCCTCAGATCGTCGTAGAGGGCCTGCTCGTCGGGCGTGGCGACCAGGGCGCGGTAGGCGTCCACCTGTCTGCCGCGCAGCGCGATGAGCTCGTCGACCTCCTTCCGGCTCGCGGCGCGCTCCGATTCGGTGTCCGCCGTCGCGAACCGGACCGGCAGCAAGCGCCCGCGAACCACCAGCGCCTCGATCCCCTGAGCGGCATTCATGGATGGAAGGGCCGCGCCGAGCAGTTGTTCAAGGCGAAGATCGATGGACTTCAAATTGTAGGACGCGACGCCGCCCTGAAAGATCGCGGCCAATAACAGCATGAAAATGAGGGCGCTCAGCTTGTTGCTCAGTTTCATGCGCCGCGACTCTTCCGAGTTTGTCATTTGACTTGCATGATGCATGGCACCGCCAGGCTGACAAGGCGGTTTGTCGCGACCGGCGATTGCGCCCGTCTCCAGGGCGTGGCTTGCGCTTGCATACGCGGGCGAACCCGGCCAACAGGTCCGCCCATGTCCTCAGGAGCGGCCTAGCCCCACCCGCATCGTGTACGTTCTCACCGATATCGCCATCTCGAACTGGTACCTGATCCGCCGCGAGCAGATCCGGCTGCGCGGCGCCGCGGCCCTCGTCGGGCCGACGGGCGCCGGGAAGTCCACGATCTTCGACGCGGTCGGCACGGTGCTAGCCGGCAACAACGCCAGCCGTCTCGCGCTCAACGCCTCGGCCTCCGGGCGCAGCGCCCGCACGGTGCGCGATTATTGCCTCGGCTGGATTAGCGACCCGGCCGAGGGCGGACGCCCGACCCGGGAATCCTGCGAGACGGTGCTGGCCCTGGTCTTCGAGAACGCCGCATCGGGCCGGGTGGTCACGGTCGGCCTCGCGCTCGCGGCCCGGGCGGTCGAGCCGAAGGAGACGGTGCTGTCACGCTTCATCGCGGTCGGGCACCGGTTCGAGATCGCCGATTACGCCCGGACGGCCCCGGGGGGCAGCTTCACGGCCCCGTGGAGCGAGATCGCCCTCGACCTGCGCGCCAAGGCGGCAAGCTTCACCGAGTACCGCACCTCCGGCGAGCGCTTCACGGCCGACGTGCTGGCGACCCTGCGCGAGGGGGCGCCGGCGCCGGAGCCCCGCCACTTCCTGCGCAGCTTCGCCAACGCGGTGGCGTTCAAGCCGATCTTCGACACCAGCGCGTTCGTCCGCGCCTTCGTGCTCGATCCCGAGCCGCTGGACGTCGAGCGCGTGCGGCACTCGATCGCCAACTGGCGCCGCCTCCTGGAGACCATCGCAGAGCTGGAGAGCCGGCTGGCGCGCCTGCGCCGCCTGCGCGATCGCTACGACGCCTGGAGCGACGCGGTGCTCGACGCCGCGATCCACGAACTGCGCGCGGCGGGTGCCGATCTGCGCCGCCGCAGCCTCGACCTCGTCGCCGTCCGGGCGCGCCTGCGCGAGGGGACCGACACCCTGCGCATCGCCCGGGAGCGCGTCGCCGCGAGCCGCGGTCACGTGCGGGAGATCGACGGCGAGATCGCGGAGAAGAAGGCGCTCGCCGCCGCCAGCGCCGCGGAAGGGCGGCTCGCCGCCTCGACGCTGGGCCTCTCGATGCTGGACCGCGACCGCAAGGACCTGGTCGCCCGGACCGCCGACCTCGTCAGCCTCATCGGCCAGATGGGCAAGCTTCAGCCGGTCACGCCGATCCTGCGGCAGAGCTGCCCGCCGGCGGCCCGCCTCGCCGAGGCCTGCCTCCGTGCCGGGCTGCGGCGGGAAGCGCCGCCCGAGGAAATCCTGCGCCCGGAGGGGCCCCTGGCCGAATTGGTCGAGGGGCTGGGACGACTTCCCGAGTTCGACGAGGCGCTGGAGCGTGCCGCCGAGGACGCCGCTTTGAAGGCCCGCGCCCAGGAGAGCGAGGCCGAGCGCACCGCGCCGCGCACCGGCGCCGGTCCGACGGCGCGCCTGTCATCGGATACGGTGGCGTTCCGGGGCGAGCTGGCGCGCCGCGGCATCGAGGCAGTGCCGGTCTGCGAACTGGCCGAGATCGTGGATCCGGCCTGGGGGCCGGCCCTCGAGGGGCTGCTGGGGCGCGCCCGCGAGGCGCTGGTGGTGCCGCCCGACCGGCTGCACGAGGCGCTCGGCGTCCTGCAATCCGGGCGCGACCGGTTTCACCGCTGCATCCTGGTCAAGACCACCGACACCGCCAAGCAGCGGGCACGCCGCTACGACGACGGGCCGCTCACGGTCATCGAGACGGCCGATCCGCACGCGGAAGCGTTCCTCGGCGTGCGGCTCGGGGGCTACGACCTCGCCCGCGACGATGCCGAACTCGCGCGCCTCGCCCGGGCGGTCGCGCCGAGCGGGCGCACCACCGCCGGCATGGCCTACTCGGTCACGCGCAGCGTCGATCTGCTGATGACCCGCGGCCACCGCGGGCCCACCGTCGACAGCCGCCGCGCCCACGAGATCGCGGTCGCCGAGGCGCGGCGCCTGCGGGGCGAGGCGGCGGTGCTGCGCGAGGCTGCCCGCACCGCCTCGGCGATCCGCGCCCGCATCGCGCGGGGCCTCGAAGACGTCGAGACGCTGCGGGCCGAGCTCGACGGCCTCGACGGACGGCGGCGCACCCTCCAGACGGAGCGCGCCGATATCGAGAAGCGCGACACCGCCGGGCTCGCTGCCGAGATCGCGGCGCTCACGGCGGAGCGGGGCGGCTACCTGCGGGAGCTGTCGGAGGAGCTTGAGCCGAAGCTCGACCGGCTGCTCGCCGACGAGGCGGCTCTGCGCGCCCGGCTGGTCACCATGCGCGAGGCTGCCCGCGCCGCGCTCTCGGGCCGTCGCGCGGCCCTGCGCCAGCTCATGAGTGGCGATGCCGCCAAGGTCCGCCTCGCGCGCTCGGAGCCGTTCCACCCGACGGTGATCGCGGAGGCGCGGACCGCCCTGGCGGGCCTCGATGCCAAGGCTGCCGGCTCACGGACGACGTCCGAGCGCGGCCTCGCGCGGGAGGCCGCGGAGGCCGCCCGCTCCCATGGGCGCGTGGCCGAGCGGGAACTGGCCGAGGCCTGCGCGGCGTGGCGGGTGGAGAATCCGCTTCACGCGGGCGACGCCCCGGCGATCGACGGGTTCGCCTGGGTCCGGCGGGAATACGAGGCCGTGGAGGGCCACGAGCTGCGGCGCTACCGGGCCCAGGCGGAGCGGGCCGTGATCGAGATGCGCCGCCTCATGACCGAGGATCTGCTGACGCGCCTCGCGGACCGGTTCGAACGGGTCCATGCCCGGCTGGAGGCGCTGAACGAGCGGCTCTCCGCCCGCAGCTTCACGGGCCAGATCTACGCCTTCGAGGCCGCGGTGGACCGCCGCTACGCCGCCGTCCACGCCCTCGCCACGGAGACGGCCCGCTCCCCGGAGGCCGCCCAGGCACTCCTCGCCGGCGAGGCCGAGGGTCCCATGGCGGCGGCGCTGGAGGAGATCACCGCGCTCATCGCGGGCGACGAGGAGGCGGGGCGCCTCGCGGATTACCGCAACTACTTCGTCTACGAGATCGGCATGCGCGACCGGGCGGGCAATCGCACCACCATGTCGGCGCGCGCCCTGCGCGGTTCCGGCGGGGAAGCGCAGGCGCCGTTCTACGTGGCGATCGCCGCGTCGCTGGCGAGCGCGTATTATCCGGGCGACCGGCCGGGGGACGAGCACCCGGGCCTGGGCCTGTGCCTGCTCGACGAAGCCTTCTCGAAGCTCGACGTGCGCAACAGCCAGGCGCTGGTCGATCTCTACAGGGCCTGGGGCCTGCAATTGCTGATCGCCGCGCCCGAGGACAAGCGCACCACGCTGACCGAGGTGATGGACACCATCGTGACGGTCTACAAGAGCCCCGATCTCAGCTCCGTCCGGATCGAGGCCGAGCATCCGCTGGAGGCGGCCCGACGTGCGCTGCACGCGATCAACCCCGATCAGGTCGGGATCGAGGGATACCGGCAGTCAGACGCGGCGGAGTGAGACCCGGCGAAATCGGTGCCCTACCGATGAGGCGTCGCCGGTGCGAAGCGCCACGGGCGGGCCCGGACTCCGGAACCGCCGTCAGTGCGGAACCCGGATACGTCGGCGCATCCGGATCCCGCGCGGCGCGGCCTCGGGACGACTTGGGCCTCCCTGCGGGCTGAGTTCCGCCACGGGCGCCGTGCGGCGGTCCCAGCCGGCCGATCGCGCACCGCCGTCCCCGGTATCCCCGATCTTCGACCGGGACGCTGTCAGTTCAGGTAGGTGCGGATCCAGTTCGGGGAGAGGATCTCGCCCTCCTCCGTGATGATCCAGGGCTGCTTGGCCGGGTCGGCCAGGGCGCCGGCGGCGGCCGCGATCGCCTCGCGCAGGGTGCCGTAGCGCTCGGGCTGCGCCAGTGGGGTGCTCGCCGGGGCCGTGCGCCAGATCGTCAGATCGGCCGGCCGTTCCAGAGCTTCGGTTTCCATGGGTACTCGTCCTTCCGAACCGTTTGGGACCGTTCAGATCGCCGCCGCCGAACGCAACCGGAGGGCGGCGGAGATGGTGGTTCTGAGCGTCAATGCAAGCATCTCTGCGGCATCTTTGCGGTCAATGTGGGCGGCTTCAGAAACCAGCCTTCAGCGCCTGGGCACCATAACAGGCCTGGTACGATGTTCCGTGTCCGTAAAGAGCGCTTAGATCCTACCGTGAACTTGCGAGAATTGTGGCTCCCGAATGATGACCATTCCGTTAGCCAGTCTGCGCCGCTCGCCGCCGTGCGCCAGGACACGTCTCGGGCACGCCGGCGACGGCGCCTCTCCGTGTTGACGCTCCGATCCTGAACGCGCACTTAAGGCTCCTGCCCGCGATGGGCTCGGGATCGGAGACATTCGTGCCGGATCGTACCGTGCGCATCGTGGTCGCCGCGGTTCTGGTCCTGCTGGCGCTCTACGTCGCCCAGCCCTACCTGCAGCCGCTGCTCTACTCGGCCGACGCGCCGCGGGCAGTGACGGCTCGCGGCGATCTGGCGCAATCCGAGACGGCCACGATCGCCCTGTTCGAGCAGGCGAGCCCGTCGGTCGTTCACGTCTTCGCGCAGGCCGCGGCGCAGAACCGCGACCTGCTCGACCTCGACGAAGGCAGCGGCGAGCAGAGCGGAACGCAGACGGGGACCGGCTTCGTCTGGGACGGCGCCGGCCACGTGGTCACCAACACCCACGTGGTCCAGAACGCGGCGCAGAGCGGCGGCTCCGTCTCGGTCCGGATGAGCGACGGCACCGTTGTCCCGGCAACCCTGGTCGGGATGGCGCCGTCCTACGACCTCGCGGTCCTCCGGCTCGGGCGGGTCACACGGATGCCCCCGCCGCTGGCGATCGGGACCTCGGCGGACCTCAAGGTCGGACAATCAACATTCGCGATCGGCAACCCGTTCGGCCTCGACCACACTTTGACCACGGGGGTGATCAGCGCCGTGCGGCGGCGAATGCCGACCAGCGAGGGGCGGGAACTCTCCGGCGTCATCCAGACGGACGCGGCGATCAATCCGGGCAATTCCGGCGGGCCGCTGCTCGATTCCGCGGGCCGGCTGATCGGAGTCAACACCGCCATCGTCTCGCCCTCGGGTGCCAGTGCCGGCATCGGGTTCGCCATCCCCGTCGACGTGGTGAACCGGGTGGTGCCGGAACTGATCCGGGTGGGCCGTGTGCGCAATCCCGGCATCGGGATCATCGCAGCGCAGGAGGCGGCCACGGCGCGCCTCGGGATCGACGGCGTGGTGATCGTGCGGGTCCTTCCGGGCACCCCGGCCGCCCAGGCGGGCCTGCGCGGCGTCGATCTGCAGACCGGCGATATCGGCGACGTGATCGTCGAGGCCAACGGGCGCCCGGTCCACAGGCTCGCCGACCTCACGGCGGCCATGGAAGAGGCGGGCCTCGGCACCTCTGTCACGCTGAAGGTCGAGCGCGGCGGGCGGGTGCGGCAGGTCCGGATCACCACAACGGACGTCGCGGAGAACCGCCGATGAAGGTCTGGCCGCTCGTCGCGCTCCTCTGCGCCGTCACGGGGGGCATCGCACCGGCTGCGGAACGGCCGCTGCGGTCCCGCCTCTGCCCGGACGATCTGCCCGAGGGCGTACGCCTGCCGCCGCCACCCGGTTGCGAGGCCGGATCCGACCAGGCGAAGCCGCGCCGGAGCGGGGTCTACGACCTCGGCTACGGGACGACGGTGCAGATCGGCGGCCGGGTCACGGCCGCGTCCGGCGCGCGGCGCTGAACGATGGTGCTGTTCGCCGGCCTGCTCGCCTGCCTGACCCTGTGGTGGTGGTCGAAGAACAGCGGGGGACTCGGCCGCCGGTTGAAACGCGCCGTCGGCCGAGGCATCGGCGCGGCGCTGGGCACGAGGACGGGTACGGGGCTGGGCCCGGCGCGATGGCCGGCCTTCGGCGCCTTCGCACTGCTGGCCGCCGGCTTCCTCCTGCTCCGCGGCAACTTCGTCCTCGCCGCGCTTCTCGGTCTCGGGGGCGTCTGGATGATCGAGGGGCCGGCGGCGATGACCGCGCGCCTGCGCGGCCTCGTCACGCAGCCGTTCGGCCAACGGCGACGCGAGCGTCAGGAGCGCCGCGTCCGGACAGCGCTCCTCGAGGCCATGCTGCATCCCGACGGCAGCCTGCATACGGGCCGGGTCGTCGCGGGCCCGGCCGCGGGCGCTTGGCTCGACGCCATGCCCGTCGACGCGGTGATCGAGCTGCTGCGGCACTGCCGCCTGCGCGATGCCGCGGGCGTCGCGCTGCTAGAGCCGTATCTCGACCGCCGGGCGCCCGGATGGCGTGTAGACGCTGAGCGCGATCGAGACCCGGGGCCGCGCCGCGCGCCGAATCCAGGGGCGATGTCGCAGGAGGAGGCGTACCAGATCCTGGGGCTTCAGCGCGGGGCGACCGCTGAGGAGATCCGGGCGACCCACCGGTCTCTCATGAAGCGCGCCCACCCCGACCAGGGGGGGAGCGCCGAACGGGCGGCGCGCGTCAACGCGGCCCGGGACAGGCTTCTGAACCGACATCGCTAAACTCCACGCGCGTTGTCAGGGATCTACGGATCAACAGAGTCTCGGCCGCGGGCGGACATGCCGCGGCATCACCGGTCCGACGCGCACCTGCGTCGCGGAATTGTGTGGCGCTCAGCTCCGGGTCGCGAAGCAGCTGAAGCCGCTGCGCTTGAGGGCCGAGCAGGCCTCCTGAGCGGAATCCTGCTCCGCGAAACCCGAGAAGCGGGCCCGGAACAGGGTCGTTCCACCATGCTCGACCTTCACCGTGTAGGGGGCCGCCTTGGAGAGGCTGCTGCCGACTTTGGCGCGCGCCTCCGAGAGCATCGAGCGCGCCTTGCCCTCGTCGTCCATGGCGCCGAGCTGAATCACCCAGGCGGTGGGCACGACGCGGGCACCGGAGACCGCCTTCGGCGGCTCGTCGCGCTCGACCGACGCCACGCGGGCGGTCGACTTGCTCGCGCCCGGGAAGGGCGCCTGGGCGCCGCCCGTGCCGGCATAGGCCTGCGCGGCCTTCGGCAGGCCCTGCGGGCCGGGCTTCCAGACGCCGCCCGGGGTCGTGGTGGCCCTGGGCGCGAGGTCGAGGGGCTCGCCGGTGGTGCCGGTGGTCTCGACATCCTCATCGTCGGCCGAGGCGACCTGCGTGCGGGTCCGCGAGACCGCGTCGGCGACCACGGCGGGCCGTGCACGCTCGGCGACCTCGGTGACCGCCGGGGACGTCCGGGCGCCGGCATAGGCCCGCGGCAGGCTTGAGCGGACGAGGTCGGCCATGATCCGGTCGCGGCTCGCGCCGGATTTGCCGCCGAGGACGATCGCCACGATCTGGCGGCCCTCGGACTTCGCCGCGGTCATCAGGTTGAAGCCGGAATCCCGGGTGTAGCCGGTCTTGATCCCGTCGACGCCCTGGACGTTGCCCAGCAGGTGGTTGTGATTGCCGATCACCCGGCCGCGGAACGCGAAGGATCGCGTCTGGAAGTAGCGGTAATAGTGCGGGAACCGGTCCTGGATCGCGCGGGCCAGCACGGTCAGGTCGCGGGCTGTGGTGATCTGATCCGGGTCGGGCAGGCCGGAGGCGTTCGCGTAATGGGTCCGGCTCATGCCGAGGGCGCGCGCCTTGGCGGTCATCATCTCGGCGAAACGCTCCTCGGAGCCCGCGATGTTCTCGCCGATGGCGCAGGCCACGTCGTTCGCCGACTTCGTGACGATCGCCTTGATGGCGTCCTCGACCGAGATCGTCTGCCCCGGCCGGATCCCGAGCTTCGAGGGAGCCTGTGCGGCCGCGTGCGCCGAGATGGTCAGGTCCGAGTCGAGGGCGAACTTGCCGCGCTCCATCTGCTCGAACAGCATGTAGAGCGTCATGACCTTGGTGATCGAGGCCGGGTGGCGCAGGGCGTCCTCGTTGATCGCGTGCAGGGTCTTCCCGCTCTTCACATCCACCACCATGGCGGCGTAGGGCGGGTTGTAGCCGCCGCTGGCGCGCACGTGATGGTGATGCCGCCCGCGCCTCGCTTCGGCCGGCGCGGCCAGGGCCGTCAGGACCGCCGCGGCCGCCAGGGCGGCCGGCAGCGCGGGTATCGTCCGGGAGCGGCCTACTACGCTACGCATCACGCCTGATTGCCTCGCGAGACCGGTGCTGGCCGGTCGTGTCCCCTGCGTGGCCCCGCGCCGATTGCGTGGCCCCGCTGCATCATCGGAGAGTTAGGCAAGTGCAGTTACAGGCCCGTTAATGCCGGCGTTTTGAATACCGGATCATGCTGGCCTGAACGCGACTTGCCGGGCGCCGGGGCTGCGGAAGGCCGCTGCGGCCCGCGCCGTCCGTACCCGCGCCTGCGGAGCCAGGGTGACGCGTGACGACCCGGGGCGACCTGTGCCACGACGGGGCGACCGGGTCGGATCCTGGCCGCGATCCCCGCGCCCATCCGGCGGCCGCGCGGGGGCCGGCCGCCGGATGGGCGCGGCGGCCCTGCACCGGGGACAAGCTGTGCGGGGCGGACAAGTGCGCACAGGCGTCTGGCGAAGTCGGCTCACCGTCTGTAGATTACCGGCGGTGGAGCTGAGCGCTGCCCCCGGCAGGGCCCGGACAAGAACGCCCGCCAGGGCCGGCGACGCCCGCTCCAATCGAGGGATCGGTTCGACGCACATGACACAGGTCCCCATGCAGGGCACCGCGAGTTCGACGAGGAGTCTTCGGCCGGCGCGGACCGCGATCACGGCGTCCGGGTCGCGCACGCCGGGCGGCGACGACCGGTCCAACACCGCGATCATCACCCGCACGAAAACGCGGACGAAGCGGCCGAGCCTCTACCGGGTTCTCCTCCTGAACGACGACTACACGCCGATGGAGTTCGTGGTGCTGGTGGTCGAGCGGTTCTTCAACAAGAGCCACGAGGACGCCTACCAGATCATGATGCACGTGCATCAGAACGGGGTCGGCGAGTGCGGGGTCTTCACCTACGAGGTGGCGGAGACCAAGGTGACGCAGGTCATGGACTTCGCACGCAAACACCAACATCCTCTCCAGTGCGTTATGGAAAAGAAATAGGCGCCGCTCGCGGTAGGCACCCACACAGAGGCCAGCTTTGCCAAGCTTCTCACGCAGCCTAGAACAAGCCCTCCACCGCGCCCTGGCGCTCGCGGGAGAGCGCCGGCACGAATACGCGACGCTGGAGCATCTCCTGCTCGCCCTCGTGGACGACCAGGACGCGGCCGCGGTCATGCGCGCCTGCAACGTCGAGATCGACACGCTCAAGCGCAGCCTCGTCGACTACGTGGACACGGAACTCTCCAACCTCACCGGGGACGGCAGGCAGGACGCCAAGCCCACGGCCGGGTTCCAGCGCGTGATCCAGCGCGCGGTGATCCACGTCCAGTCCTCGGGCCGCGAGGAGGTGACGGGAGCCAACGTGCTGGTGGCGATCTTCGCCGAGCGCGAGAGCCACGCCGCCTACTTCCTGCAGGAGCAGGACATGACCCGCTACGACGCGGTCAACTACATCAGCCACGGCATCGCCAAGCGGCCCGGTGCGTCGGAGTCGAAGCCGGTGCGCGGCGCCGAGGACGAGGGCGCGTCCGAGCGTCCGAGCGACGAGGGCGATCCCCGCGGCGGCGCCAAGAAGAAGGGCGACGCCCTGGACGCCTATTGCGTCAACCTCAACAAGAAGGCCCGCGACGGCAAGATCGACCCGCTGATCGGCCGCGAGAGCGAGGTCCAGCGGACGATCCAGGTCCTCTGCCGCCGGCAGAAGAACAACCCCCTGCTGGTCGGCGACCCCGGTGTCGGTAAGACCGCCATCGCCGAGGGGCTGGCGCGCAAGATCATCCAGCACGAGGTGCCGGAGGTCCTGGCCGACGCGACGGTCTTCTCCCTCGACATGGGCACGCTGCTCGCCGGCACCCGCTACCGGGGCGACTTCGAGGAGCGCCTCAAGCAGGTGATGAAGGAGATCGAGGCGCACCCGAACGCCATCATGTTCATCGACGAGATCCACACGGTGATCGGCGCCGGTGCGACCTCGGGCGGGGCCATGGACGCGTCGAACCTGCTCAAGCCGGCGCTCGCCTCGGGCACGCTGCGCTGCATCGGCTCGACCACCTACAAGGAGTACCGCCAGTATTTCGAGAAGGACCGCGCCCTGGTGCGCCGGTTCCAGAAGATCGACGTCAACGAGCCGTCGATCCCCGACACGATCGAGATCGTGAAGGGCCTGCGCCCGTACTTCGAGGAGTTCCACAAGCTCAAGTACACGACCGAGGCCGTGAAGGCCGCGGTGGAGCTGTCGGCCCGCTACATCAACGACCGCAAGCTGCCCGACAAGGCGATCGACGTGATCGACGAGACCGGCGCCTCGCAGATGCTGGTGCCGGAGGCGCGCCGCAAGCGCACCATCGGCATCAAGGAGATCGAGGCGACCATCGCCACGATGGCCCGGATCCCGCCGAAGACCGTCTCCAAGGACGACGCGGTGGTGCTCCAGCACCTGACCGAGAACCTGAAGCGCGTGGTCTACGGCCAGCCGAACGCCATCGAGGCCCTGACCTCGGCGATCAAGCTGGCGCGTGCCGGCCTGCGCGATCCGGACAAGCCGATCGGCTCGTACCTGTTCGCGGGTCCGACCGGCGTCGGCAAGACCGAGGCCGCCAAGCAGCTCGCATCGTCGCTCGGCGTCGAGATGCTGCGCTTCGACATGTCGGAGTACATGGAGCGCCACACGGTCAGCCGTCTGATCGGCGCACCACCCGGCTATGTCGGCTTCGATCAGGGCGGCCTGCTCACCGACGGCATCGATCAGCACCCGCACTGCGTGCTGCTGCTCGACGAGATCGAGAAGGCCCATCCCGACCTGTTCAACATCCTGTTGCAGGTGATGGACCACGGCAAGCTGACCGACCACAACGGCAAGCAGGTCGATTTCCGGAACGTCATCATCATCATGACGTCGAACGCGGGGGCCTCGGACCTCGCGAAGTCGGCCTACGGCTTCACCCAGAGCAAGCGGACGGGAGACGACGTGGAGGCGATCAACCGCCTGTTCGCGCCGGAATTCCGCAACCGACTCGACGCGATCATCTCGTTCGGCCACCTGCCGAAGGAAGTCGTGGCCAAGGTGGTCGACAAGTTCGTCCTGCAGCTTGAGGCACAGCTCGCCGACCGCAACGTCACCATCGAGCTCTCAGACGAGGCCCGGGAGTGGCTGGTCGAGCACGGCTACGACGACGCGATGGGTGCGCGCCCGATGGCCCGGCTGATCCAGTCGACCATCAAGACGCCGCTGGCCGACGAGGTGCTGTTCGGCAAGCTCAAGGATGGTGGTGCGGTCCGCGTGGTGGTGCGCAAGCCGGAGGACGGCGAGGCCAAGGCCGGTGCCAAGGACGGCCTGGGCTTCGACTTCCCGGCTGGTCCCGTCACGCCCAAGCCCGAGAAGGACGTGACCAACGCTACCAAGCGCCACAAGCGCGCCAAGCCCCGCACCGCGTCCCGAAAGAAGACACCGAAGGACAACAAGGGCGGCGGCGGCAGCTCGAGTGGCGGCGTCCGGACCGTGCCGAAGGTGCCACTGGTGCGCGCCTAATGGTGTGCAGGCTGGCCGGCGGCCTTCCAGGCTAGGAGCCGCCGGTCTATGACCGCCGCCGCGACGCGTGCGCGCCGCGGCGAGGAGGCGCCCGATGACTGACAACCTGCACGAGGGACCCCTCCCCCCCGTCGCGCAGCCGGCGCCTCCGAAGAAGCTGACCCGGCGGGAGGAGCGTCGCCTTCGCCGGCGGCGCCGTCGTCGCGGCGAGGAGGTTCTCGCCTGGGTGCTCGTGCCCCTGATCTGCTTCGGCATCTATTGGGGCGTGAACGCCGGCTTCGGCTTCTTCGGCACGTCGCCGGGCCAGGTCTGGGACCAGCTGATGCAGGTCAAGGCCATGATGGAGAAGCGCTCGAGCAATCCCGGCGCGCGCGGCTAGCGCGTCGCCCCGTTCGGCGGCTCCGGGACGATCCCGATCGGAGGCGTTGTGAGATCCACCCGATTTCGACCGACCCGACGCTCGGTCCTCACATCCGCGTTTCTGGCCGCACCGGCGCTGCGCGCGTCGGCCCGTGGCTGCCCCGTGGTGATCGTCGGCGCCGGATCGGCCGGCCTGGCCGCGGCGGCCTCCCTGCGGACGGCTGGACGGAGCTTCACCCTCGTGGAAGCGCGGGACCGCATCGGTGGCCGCGCCTTCACCGAGCGGGCCCTCGGGCCGGATTGTCCCTTCGATGCGGGTGCCGAGTACATCCACTGGGCCGAGCGCAATCCCTGGGCTCCAATCGCCCGGCAGGCTGGCGCCCGCTTCGCCCGGGAGGACGGCTGGGCGCGCACCCTCACGATCGACGGCCGGCCCGCCTCGGATGCCGAGAAGGCCCGGCGTCGCTCGGGCTTCTCGGGCCTCGACGCATTGTTGGAACCCAAAGGGGCGGGCGATCCGTCGCTGGCCGAGGCGGCGCGCGTCGGCGGGCCGGACGCCGAGCAGGCGGCCGCGGGCTTGAGCCGGCTGTCGCTGGGCGAGGATCCCGATCGCGTTTCCGCAATCGATTATGCGCGCCTCTGGTCCGGTAGCGACCTGTGGGTCGACGGGTACGGAGACCTCGTCGCGCGGCACTTCGCCGATCTGCCGGTGAGCCTCGGCTGCCCGGTTCGGGCGATCGACTGGTCCGGACGGGACGTGCGGGTGGAGACCGCGCGTGGGGCTCTGACGGCCGCGGCCGTCATCGTCACGGTTCCGGTGGGGGTCCTGAGGGCGGGGGGGATCCGGTTCACGCCCGCCCTGCCCGACGCGGCGCTGGGCGCGCTCGATGGGCTGCGCATGGGCGCCTACACCAAGATCGGTCTGCGCCTCGACCCGGCGAAGGTCGATGCGGCGGCGCTCGGCGACGCGGTCTCACTCGCGACCGGCGGCCCGACTCTCTATTTCGAGATGAGTCCGTTCGGGCGGTCCCTGGCGGTGGCCAATCTCGGCGGCGATCTCGCCCGCGATCTCTGCCGGGCGGGCGAGCCGGCCGCCGTCGCGCTGGCCACGGAACGTCTCGGTGCGCTCCTGGGCGCGCGGGCGCGGGGCGCGGTGCTGGCCGGACGCCTCGCGGGCTGGTGGACGGATCCCCATGCCCGGGGATCCTATTCCATCGTGACGCCAGGCCACGCCGACGCCCGGGACCGCCTGCGCGAACCCGTCGGGGGGCGGGTGTTCTTCGCCGGCGAGGCCCTGGCCGGCGGCGGGGCCATGACGGTGGGGGGCGCGACCCTCGACGGCGAGCGCGCTGCCCGCGACGTGCTCAAGGCCCTCGGCACCTGAACCGCGCAGCAGGCGGGCTCAGCCCGATATCGCCCCGGAGAGTGCCGGCGCTCCGGCGGTCGGACCGCATCGGATCGCGGCCACGGCCAGGGGCTCCGCGCGCCCGCGCAGGGCGTGGGCACCGAGATCCTCGCGGGTGAATTCCGTGGGCAGCGGTCCGAGCCTCGCGAGCAGGTCGGCCGAGACGAGAACCCGGACATCAAGGCTCTTCGAGAGGGATTCGAGCCGTGCGGTCGTGTTCACGACGTCGCCGAAATACGCGATCTTGTGCCGTTCCAGGCCGATCTCCGCGGTGACGACCGGACCGCAATGGAGCGCCGCGCGGAATTCGGGCACCTGCCCGAAGCGGCTCCGCCAGGTGTCGGCGTCGGCGGCGAGGCGCTCCGCGAAATCGAAGACGCAGCGCAGGCATGCGGCGTCGCGCAGGCCCCGCTCCATCGTCCATGTGACCAGGGCCAGGTCGCCGATGTAGTCGTCGATGGAGCCGCGTGAGCGCGACACCGGCAAGGCCAGGGCGTTGAAGACCTGTCCGAGATAGGCCTGCGCGGCGTGGTCCCCGTGACGGTCGGCGAAGCGGGTCGAGCCGGCGACGTCGAGGAACAGGAAGATGCGCTCCTCGCGGATCGGCCGGTGGTACCGGCCGATCAGCAGGTTGGCGAACACGCCCGGTCCGATCAGGTCGCGGACACGAAAGACGAAGACCGCGAGGGCCGAGATGCAGAGGGCGTAGAGGAGGCCCGTGTCGGTCATCAGCATCGCGTTCCGCTCGCTGTACATGAACCGGAACAGGCGGTTCAGTACGGTGCTGGCGACCGCGTTCCCCGCGACGATCATCGCGATGTAGAGCGCCACCGTGGCGAGCAGGAAGAGCGGCGTCGCGAGCCCGCGGATCCGCTCGCGCAGGGCTGGCACCAGCAGGCGGCGCTCGTAGAGCATGATCGGGGTGCCGATGATGGCCCCGCGGATCGCCGAACCCGTCAGCGGTCCGACCTCGAAGAGGGCGCCGTAGAGCAGGCCCGCCAGGGCGCCGAGCACAGGCGCGACGCCGTAGAACCAGGGCCACCTGAAGCGCATCGGCGCGTCCTCCGCGGTCTGCGGCCGTCGCTTCCGTCGACGGCCGTCAGTCCAGGCGCAGGGCGTGGACGGAGAAGAGGGCCTCCGGATCGGTCCACACGGTCAGCCACGTCCAGCCGGCCCGTTCCGCGAGCGCACGGAACGTCGCGGCCGTGTATTTGTAGCTGCTCTCGGTGTGGATCGTTTCGCCTGCCGCGAAGGTGAAGGTGTCGGATCCGATAAGTACGGCCTGTTCCTCGCGCGCGACGAGATGCATTTCGATCCGCGACGCTTGCGAGTTGAACACCGCCCGGTGGGCGAAGGCGGCGGGGTCGAAACGTCCCGCGAGTTCCCGGTTGATCCGGCTCAGGAGATTGAGGTTGAACGCCGCGGTCACGCCGGCATCGTCGTCGTAGGCGGTCTCCAGGGTCGCGGGATCCTTCACGAGGTCGACGCCCACGATCATGTGGGCCCCCTGCCCCAGGATCCGTCCGAAGCGGCGCAGCAGGTCCTCGGCCTCCGCCGGCTCGAAGTTGCCGATGGTCGAGCCGGGGAAGAACCCGGCCCGCGGCAAGCCGTCGAGGCTCCCGGGCAGATCGAAGTCACGGGTGAAATCGGCTACCACCGGCTCGACGCGCAGGCTCGGGAAGTCGCCGCTCAGCGCCTCGGCCTGCGCGCGCAGGAACTCGCCCGAGACGTCGACCGGCACGTAGGCGGCGAGCGTGTCGAGATGCTCAAGGAGCCGGCGCAGCTTCACGGTCGAGCCGCTGCCGAACTCCACCAGCGCCGCCTGCGTCGGCAGCAGCGCCGCGATCTCGGGTCCGCTTCGGTCGAGGATGCCGATCTCGGTGCGGGTCGGATAATATTCCGGAAGCCGGGTGATCTCTTCGAACAGGGCTGAGCCGGCGGCGTCGTAGAAGTATTTCGGTGACAGCGCCTTCTGCGGCCGGGACAGGCCGTCTCGGACATCGGCCAGGAAGGCGAGCTCAGCCGTCTCCAGCGGAAAGGGGGTCGCGTCGGGGAATGTGGGCTTGATGGTCAAGGCGGCCTCCGGGGGGGGCGTCAGGCGGCGTCGGCGAGACGCAGGCCCGTGAACTGCCAGCGCTGATGTGGGTAGAAGAAGTTGCGGTACGGGATCCGGGCGTGACCGACGGGCGTGGCGGCCGACGAGCCGCGCAGCACGAACTGGTTGGCCATGAACTTGCCGTTGTACTCGCCCAGCGCACCGGGGAGCGGCCGGTAGCCGGGATAGGCGAGGTAGGCGCTGCGGGTCCATTGCCAGACGAGGCCGAAGGCGTCCGGCAGCTCGCCGTTCCGGGCCGCGACCTCCCACTCGAACTCCGTCGGCAGGAACCGGCCTGCCCAGCGGGCGTAGGCGTCAGCCTCGTAGTAGCTCACGTGGGTCACGGGGGCGTCGAGATCCACCGGACGCACGCCGCCGAACGTCATGGTGGCCCAGCCGTCCCCGTCCCGGCGCCAGTAGCCGGGGGCCTCCCAGCCTTCGCCGGGCCCGGCATACCACCCGTCGGAGAGCCACAGCTCGGCCTTGGCGTAGCCGCCGTCCTCCATGAAGGCGAGCCACTGACGGTTGGTGATGAGCGCCTTGTCGATCCTGCCCGCGGGGATCAGCGCCTCGTGCCGGGGCGATTCGTTGTCGAACGAGAACCCGTCGTCGTCATGCCCGATCCACGCCACGCTGCGGTCGAGGCGGATCTGGCCGGAGGGCGCAGAAGCGGCGGGGAATTGCCAATCCGGATCGTAGGCCGGGCCGAGCGGGTTCTGCGCGAACGCATGCAGGATATCGGTGAGAAGAAGCTCCTGGTGCTGCTGCTCGTGGTAGAGCCCGATCTCCAAGATCGGCAGCACCGCCTCCAATCCGCTTTCGGACGCCTGATCGAGCAGGGCTTCCACCGCCCGGTCGACATGCGCCCGGTAGGCCGTGACTTCCGCCATCGTGGGTCGCGTGATCAGGCCGCGCTGGATACGCGGCTGCCGGGGACCGGCGGCCACGTAGTACGAGTTGAAGAGATAGTGCAGCCGCTCGTCGTAGATCGCGTAGCCGGGCAGATGCTCGCGCAGCAGAAACTGCTCGAAGAACCACGTCACGTGCGCCCGGTGCCACTTGGTCGGGCTGGCATCGGCCATCGACTGGACCTGCTGATCCTCCGCGGAGAGCGGCGCGGCGCGGCGCTCGGTCTCGCCGCGGACGTGGCGGAAGGCGGCGATCCAGGCGTCGCGGTCGATCGGACGGGCTGTGACGGGCGGCGGCGGGAAGGCCGGCGCCATCTGCTCGCGCGCCTCGTCCGGGCGCAGTGCGGCCGTCGCTGCCATGACGATTGTCCCTTTTTGCCGGCTGAGCCCAGAACCATTTCCTTGTCCCGGGTTCGCGCGCAGAAGATATGCCCCCATCGTGCTGAAACAACCTCTGCAGCAAGGTCCGTCCTCCGACGGGCTCGGCGTGCAGTTCGCCCCGACAGCGCCGCGGTTAACGGGAACGGTTGGGGATCGCGGGTCTTTCTGTCGCCGCAGTGAGGCAGCCTTAACCCTCACGGCCGAGATTTTGGGTTGCTCGTTGAGGAGTCCGGGGTTCTCTCATGCGGATCGATCTGATGGCCGGGGCCAGCTTGTCCGCCGCGGCGCTGCGTGCCTCCGCCGAGCCGACCATCCTGGTGTTCGATTCCGGGCTCGGCGGCCTCACCGTCCTCGACGCCGTCCGCCGCGCCCGGCCCGACGCCCGCTACGTCTATGTCGGCGACGACGCGGCCTTCCCGTATGGCCGCCTCGGCGAGGCCGCCCTCGTCGCCCGCGTGCTCACCGTGATGGAGCGGCTCGTCGCGACGCACCGGCCCGACCTCGTGGTCATCGCCTGCAACACCGCGTCGACCCTGGTCCTTCCGGCCCTGCGCCAACGCTTCACCACACCCTTCGTCGGCGTGGTGCCTCCCATCAAGCCGGCGGCTGCGGCGACGCGCTCGCGCCTCGTCTCGTTGCTGGCCACGCCCGGGACCGTGGCGCGTTCCTACACCCACGACCTCATCGCGACCTATGCCGGCGCCTGCGCGGTGACCCTGGTCGGCTCACAGAACCTCGCCGGGTTCGCCGAGGCCGAATTGGCCGGCGCCCCCGTGGACGATGCGGCGCTCGCGGCCGAAATCGCGCCCTGCTTCGTGACCGACCCGGATGGCCGGCGCACCGATGTGATCTGCCTCGCCTGCACGCACTACCCGCTGCTGCTGCCGCGCCTCGAGGCCCTCGCGCCCTGGCCGGTGATCTGGATCGATCCGGCGCCCGCCATCGCCCGGCGCGTCGTGCAGCTGATCGGCGCGCTGCCGCGCGATGCGGATCGGCACGGCTTCGCGCTCGGCGCCTTCACGGCCGGAACCTGCCTCACCACCCCGTTGCGGGATGCCCTCGCGGCCCGCGGGATCAACGAGGTCGCCATCGAGGCGGTGCCGCTGCCCCTTCAATAGCCGCCCGGCCGGGTTCGACCGATCGGTTCGGCCCTGCAATCTTTCGAGGCGGGCGGATGCGGTCTTTGATGGCCCGAAGTCAATAAAACGCGAATCTGCGAAAGGCCGATGGCGCTAAAAAGCTTCAGTGCTGGCGGCTGTGCTGATCTGCGGCGCGTCGTCGCCGGTTCTGACCTGCGGCGACGGTGAGGCACCGATTTCCTGCGGCGACCCGAGCCCGAACGGTTCAGCCTCCTGAAGGCTCGGTCGCGTGGACCGAACCCACACGGCCGACAAGGCGCAGGCACTGCGAGCTGTCACCGACGGTGCGCGGGGATACCGGAAAGCCGGCGCGTATATGTTCTGCGTCGGGCCCGATGGCGTCATGAGCACGCGTTCCAACCCCGTCCTCAGGGGGCGCGATCCGCATGACCGGACCGGCAACCACTCCGTCCGGACGATGATGGACGCCGCGGGACCCGGCCGGATCTCGGTGATCCGCTCCCTGTTCCCTACGCTCGGCAGCACGGTCGAGGAGCCCAAGACGACGTATTGCACCTGCACCGGCGATCAGACCTGCGAGTCGGCGCGTACGGCACCGACATCGTCGCGCCCGCGATCGCGAGCCCGGACGGGTGGATCGCCCTCCTTCGCCAGAGGCTCGACGCGAAAATTCCGCGTGGCGCCCATGCGGACTGGATCGCTTTCCTGGATGCGCGCAACGCGCAAGGTGACGAAAAGGCGTTGGCGATCGCTCGGGCGTGTCGCGACCTGCAATTCACCGCGACCGCTCTGGGGCAGGTCGAGGCCGGATAGACGGGGCCGCCTGAGCCGTCGCCCCTGACCTCACGGAGCGCCGGGCTTACCCGTCATCGAGATCGCCGCGACCCGCTCGCCCGAAGCGTCAGCCTCATTGGGCACCACCAAGTGGACGAAGAGCATCCCGGCGGCGACGATCAGTGCGAGCGCAACGATGCGCCACAATTCCAGAATCGGTTCCTGAGGCGTCTTCGTCTCGCTCTGCATCACGTCTCCTGCCTGCCTCCGCGAACCCGGATGGGACACCGGGAGGATGAACGCTTCGTAAAAACCGCCTCGACGCTCCGGCCTTGGTCATCCCGCTACCGAAGCGCGATCATCGGCGCGGAGCAGCCCGCGGAGCACCGGGGTCGGGTTGCCCGGGAACATCTTGCGAAAACTATGATCCGACGCGCGGTGCCCTCCCCCGCGACGATGGCCGCGCGTTCGGGATGGAGGGGGTCCCGCGTCCCGCAACGACCACCGGGAAACCGATGGCTGACCCTAAAGGTGAACCGGATCGCCTCCCCCGTGCCGCGGGCCGGAGATGGCCGATGCCGGATCCGGCGCGCGGTGCGTCATCGCACAGACGCGTCGCGGGAAGCGCCCGGCCGGAAGGCTCCGCACGTGCCATGCTGTCAGCCGCCCGGATCGCCCGGTCCGCGCGCGGACTCTGACCGGTCCAGCGTCCTCAAGACCGGGTTTCCACAGCTGAGTCGACTACGATATTGTAGATCGCGCCGACAAAAGGCGCGTGTCCAGATTCGGCCGCAATTGCAGACGGTTTTCGACCCAGTCGCGCCGATCGCTGGTCTGGGGTGTCCGATGTTCGAGAGCTGGTTCGTGGGTCCGGTGCTCGTCGCGCTGATCAGTACGGCGATCGGGGTCGCGATCGGCGCCAGCCGGCCAGCGCCCGTCCACCGGAGGGAGGCCGCGGAGGCTCGCCTCTTCGACCAGCGTCGGGTCTTCGGACGCAAGCGGGGCTGGCGTCGTGCGACCCGCGCCGCCCGGGGCCTCGGCCTGTTGCCGCTCCGGTGAGCCGCAGATCCGCCGCGACGACCCGATATCGCCGGAGCGTCGTGGATCGGTCCGGCCGCTTGCGCAGTTGTGCCTCCCGGTAGCCGTTCGGCTCGACCGGCACGACGATCCTCTGGACCCGGAACACGACATGCTGGCTTGGTTCCGCGCCCTGATGCCGAAGGAGGACCGCTTCTTCGGCCTCTTCGAGCGTCATGCCGCCACCCTGGTCGACGGTGCGATCGCGCTTCGGGCGCTCCTCGACGGCACACAGGATGTCCCGGCGGCCTGCGCGGCGATCGCGGCCCATGAGGACAAGGCCGACGCGATCACCCGGGACGCGCTGCTGGCGGTCCGCCGCACCTTCATCACGCCGTTCGACCGCGGCGACATCCAGGCCCTGGTCGGCTCCCTCGACGACGCCATCGACCAGATGCTCAAGACCGCCAAGGCCGTCCAACTCTTCGAGGTGACGGCGTTCGAGCCCGCGATGCGCGAGATGGGCGCGGTCATCCAAGAGGCCGCCCAGGTCACCGCCGAGGCGATGCCGAAGCTGCGCGCGCTCGGCGAGAACGCGACCGCGCTGAACGCGCTGACCGAGCGCGTCATCGAACTGGAAGGCCGCGCGGACGACCTGCACAATGCCGGGCGGAAGGCGCTGTTCAAGGCGTCGGGCCGGGATCCCATGGCGTTTTTGGTCGGATCTGAACTGTACGATCATCTGGAGAAAGTCATGGACCGTTTCGAGGACGTGGCGAACCAGATCAGCAGCATCGTGGTCGAACACGTCTGAGCCGCGGGCCGCACGCGTGACCCTCCTCATCGTCCTCATCGCCCTGGCCCTGCTCTTCGACTTCCTGAACGGGTTGCACGATGCCGCGAATTCCATCGCCACCATCGTGTCGACCCGGGTACTGGCGCCCCGCTACGCGGTATTCTGGGCCGCGTTCTTCAATTTCGTGGCCTTCCTGGTGTTCGGCCTGCACGTCGCCGGCACGGTCGGTTCCGGCATCATCGATGTCGGCGCGGTGGACGACCGCGTCATCATGGGGGCGCTCGGCGGCGCCATCTCGTGGAACCTGATCACGTGGTACGCTGGCATCCCGTCATCGAGTTCGCACGCCCTCATCGGTGGCCTGCTGGGCGCCGGGATCGCTAAGGCCGGAACGGGCGTGATCGTCTGGCACGGCGTCGTCGCCACCAGCGCTGCGATCGTCCTGTCGCCCGCCCTCGGCTTCGCCCTGGGTCTGATGCTGATGCTGGCGGTCTCGTGGATCTTCGTCCGCTCGACCCCGCACGCCGTCGATCGGCTGTTCCGGGGCATGCAGTTCGTCTCAGCGTCGCTCTACTCCCTCGGGCACGGCGGTAACGACGCCCAGAAGACCATGGGCATCATCGCCGCGCTCCTCTACGCCCACGGCGAGAGCGGGAGCTTCCATGTTCCACTCTGGGTCGTGCTCTCGTGCCAGACCGCCATGGCGCTCGGCACCCTGCTGGGCGGGTGGCGCATCGTCCACACGATGGGATCGAAGATCACGCGGCTTTCGCCGATGCAGGGCTTCTGCGCGGAGACCGGCGGTGCCGTGACGCTGTTCGCCGCGACAGCCTTCGGGATCCCGGTCTCGACCACCCACACCATCACGGGGGCGATCGTGGGCGTCGGTGCGGCCCGCCGGGTCTCGGCGGTCCGCTGGAACGTCGCGCAGGGCATCGTGGTCGCCTGGGTGATCACGATGCCGGCCGCCGCCCTCGTCGCCGCCCTGACCTACGTGGCTTCGGGTTTCGTCCTGCCGTGAAGCGGCCGGGCGACGCCCGCAGGACGGGAAACCGGATCCAGATCAGGCCGAGTTCGGCGACCAGCGGCGGTCATAGGGGCCGGTGAGGAAGCCGGCCGGGCAGGACACGCCCGGACCTAGCTATAACCCCGCGGCCCGCCCGTGCGACCGCCTGCGCGACGACCGCCAGGCGCGTAGGGGCCGCGGCTGCCATCGACCCGGATGATCTGCGCATCGCCCGGTCCGGTGGACACCGCATCCTTCACCGGCGGCAGGGCCGAGGCCGTGCCCAGGAAGGCGACCACGAGCCGGCTAGGCGCGCGGCCGAGAACGTGGCCGGAGCGGAAACCTGCATCATCGATCTGTTCCCTCGGCGCGAGTCGCGGGAACACCGGCCGGCCCCTGCCCTCGTCGCGCCGGCACGGCGGTCTTGCCGACGGTCGTGCCGGCGCGACGCGTGAGCGAAGCTTCGCCCGGGCCTTCTCCGCGGATGTTACCGGGGTGCACCGGTGTGTCACGCTTGGTCGCGCGGCCGCGTCGACGCTCAGGCCAGGACCGGGACGGTCAGGGCGAGCCGTGCCCGACCGCGGGCGTTCGCCTCCGCCACCACGGTGTCGCCCTGCCTATCGCTGTGCGGACGAAGGGACCGGCGGTTCACGGCATGGACGGTTCGGCCGCGGGTCCAGGTGGGGAGCCGTTGGCGCGCCAGCACACCGCGGGGGCGACACGGACGCCGCTATCCCCGATGGCTACAGGTGCTTGAGGCCGTAGCTGTTCAGGAGAGGCAGCAACTCGTCGCGCGCCCGGATGCGGTGCTGGCGCGCGGCGTCGAGGGCTTCGACGGGGTCTGCCGCCCGGATCGCCCGGGCGATGCGACGATGCTCGGCGATCGAGGCGTCCAACGCCCGGCGCAGGTTGAGGGTTAGCATGCGCGCCCGATGCGATTGATCGTTGATGGCCTGCACGATCCGGCTCATCCGACCGTTCCGCGCGTGCTCGATCAGGGCCGCGTGGAACGCTCCGTCCGCCTGTCCCCAGGCCGGAAGGTCGCCGCCTGCATGCGCGTCGGCCATCGCGTCCGTGTGGGCGTCGAGCGCCTGCGCGGCGGCCAGGCGCTCGGGCTCGGGAAGCGCCGCGACCAGTTCGGCGGCGCGACCGTCCATCGCGATGACGACGTCGTAGATCTCACGCATGTCGTCCGGCGCCAGGGCCAGGATCAGGATACCCTTGCGCGGCAGGACGCGCACGAGACCGTCCTCCTGCAGCCGGATCGCAGCTTCGTGCACCGGTGTCCGGCTCATGCCCAGCCGCAGGGCGATCTCCTGCTCGGAGGCCTGGTACCCGGGAGCGAAGCTGGCGTTACGGATCGCGGCGCGCATCGCCGCGTAGGCATCGTCGACCAGCGAGGTGCGCTTCTCGCCTGCGTTGGCGCCAGTCCGTGCGTCCGGATCCTTGCTGGGCTGTGCCCGCGTCATCGACCGTCTCCCCCGACGCCGCAGCCCTATCACCGTCGGACGCCGCCGCGGAACATTGATTGACAGCTCGCCACGGCGGATTTAGCGATATTCAAGCTTGCATGGAAGATGGCGCGCAAGTCTGAACGGCGCGCCCGCCAACGGGAGGATACGATGGACGGCTCGCTCGAGCAGGCCACCATGCGCCGCGTCGCATGGCGCCTGATCCCCTTCATCTGCCTCCTCTACTTCATCGCTTTCATCGACCGCGTGAACATCGGCTTCGCGGCCCTGACGATGAACAAGGATCTCGGATTCTCGGCCACGGTCTTCGGTTTCGGGGCCGGCGTGTTCTTCTTCGGATACTTCCTGTTCGAGATTCCCTCGAACATCATCCTCGACAAGGTCGGCGCGCGGCTCTGGATCGCCCGCGTGATGGTCACGTGGGGCTTCCTGTCGGGGGCCTTCGCCTTCATCCAGGGAGAGACGAGCTTCTACGTCCTGCGCTTCCTGCTCGGTGCCGCCGAGGCCGGATTCTTCCCCGGCATCATCCTCTACCTGAGCTACTGGTTTCCGGCCCGCTACCGCGCCGCGGTGGTCTCGCTCTTCATGACCGCCGCGCCGATCTCGGTCCTGCTGGGCTCGCCCCTGTCGAGCCTGCTCTTGGAGATGGAGGGGCTCCTGGGCCTCCACGGCTGGCAGTGGATGTTCCTCATCGAAGCCGTGCCGGCCGTCATCCTCGGCATCGCGGTGCTGTTCTACCTCACCGACCTGCCCGAGAAGGCGACGTGGCTCGCCGACGACCAGCGAGCTTGGCTCGTCGCCGAGATGGAGGCCGAGCGTGCCGGCAAGCAGGCCAGTGCCCGGCACAACATCCTGAGCGGGCTCGCCGATCCGCGGGTGCTCGCCCTCGCGCTCATCTATTTCGGCACCTCGGCCGGGCTCTACACGCTGGGCATCTGGGCACCGCAGATCATCAAGGGCCTCGGCCTGTCGACGATGACGGTGGGCCTGCTCAACGCCGTGCCTCCCACCGTGGCGGTGGTGGCGATGGTCCTGTGGGCGCGGCACTCCGACCGGACGGGCGAGCGGACGTGGCACGTGGTCATCGCCTGCCTCGCCGCCGCCCTCGGCCTGATGCTGGCCGGAGGGGCCACCTCGGTGATCGCGGTCGTCGCCGCGCTCAGCCTCGTCAATGTCGGCATCAGCGCCGCGAAGCCCCCGCTCTGGGCGATGCCGACCATGTTCCTGTCCGGCTCGGCGGCGGCGGTGGGCATCGCGACCATCAACGCCATCGGCAATCTCGGCGGCTTCGTCGGCCCTTGGGCGATCGGCTGGATCAAGGACCGGACCGGCAGCTTCACGGGCGGCCTGATGTTCGTCGCCGGTCTGCTCGTCCTGTCGGCGGTCGTCACCCTGGTGGTCGCCCGCGCCGGACGCCGCGCCGCGCCCGCGCCCGCCGTCCTGCGCTGAACCAAGTCCACGTTGGCCCCCTTTCGTTCGCAAGGAAACCTGACATGACGAAAACCTACACCATCGCGGCCATCCCGGCGGACGGGATCGGCGTCGAGGTCATCGCGGCCGGCATCGAAGTGCTCGACGTGCTGGCCGAGAAGACCGGCTCGTTCGCGTTCAAGTTCGATCACTTTGACTGGGGGTCCGACTACTACAAGAAGCACGGCGTCATGATGCCGGCCGACGGCCGCGAGCAGATCCGGAACCACGACGCGATCTTCTTCGGCGCGGTCGGCGCGCCGGACGTGCCCGACCACATCACGCTGTGGGGCCTCCGGCTGGCGATCTGTCAGCCCTTCGATCAATACGCCAACGTCCGCCCGACTCGGATCCTGCCGGGCATCACCAGCCCCTTGCGCAACGTCTCGGGACCGGAGCTCGACTGGGTGATCGTGCGCGAGAACTCGGAGGGCGAGTATGCCGGCGTCGGCGGCCGGGTCCACCAGGGTCACGCCAACGAGGTCGCCACCGACGTGTCGATGATGACCCGCTCGGGCGTCGACCGGATCATCCGCTACGCGTTCGAGCTCGCCCGGTCCCGGCCGCGCAAGCACCTGACGGTCGTGACCAAGTCGAACGCCCAGCGCCACGCCATGGTGATGTGGGACGAGATCGCCGCCGAGGTCGCCGAAGACTTCCCCGACGTGACCTGGGACAAGATGCTGGTCGACGCCATGACCATGCGCATGGTGACGAAGCCCGAGACCCTCGACACCATCGTGGCGACCAACCTGCACGCCGACATCCTGTCGGATCTCGCGGCCGCGCTGGCCGGCTCGCTCGGCATCGCGCCGACCGCCAACATCAATCCGGAGCGCACCTTCCCGTCGATGTTCGAGCCGATCCACGGCTCGGCCTTCGACATCACGGGGAAGGGCATCGCCAACCCGGTCGCGACCTTCTGGACCGCCTGCCAGATGCTGGAGCACCTCGGTGAGCCGGCCGCGGCGGCCCGGCTGATGCGCGCGGTCGAGCGCGTGACCGCCGATCCGAACCTGCACACCCCCGATCTCGGCGGCAAGGCGACGACCCGCCAAGTGACCGACGCGGTCATCGCGGCGATTCGCGGCGACAACGCCTGAGGCGGTCGGGCCGGAGGATGCCGTCGACGCGGGCATCCTCGCCCTCGTCGCGGGATCGGCGCGGCGTCGGACCGGGGGCCGGACGCGGAACGGCGCCGGTGCCGAGACCCGTTCCCCTAACGCTTGCGCGCGGTCGTATCTTGTATTCGGTTCCGCTCGTTTCACCCCGTGCGGCCGGCCACTAGGCTGTCTGAAGCCGCGGCCGCCGCACGCATGGCTGGCCCAGAGCACCGGGAGGACGCCATGATCAAATCGGACCTCAGCCGCCGTCGCGTGCTCGGAAGTGCGGCCGCTGCGGCGGTGGGCGTCTCCCTCGGCCTGGATGACCGACCGGTATCTGCCCAGCACGCCGTCCGCTATTCCGCCGGCAGTGCTGCGCCGACATTCCGGGTTCCGCCGAACACCGCCGATTGCCACTTCCACATCTACGACAACCGATTCCCGCCGGCCGCGGGGGGGCTTCCGGCGCCCGACGCGTCGCCGGACGACTACCGCGCCCTGCAGGCCCGGCTCGGCACCACGCGCGGCGTCGTCGTGCAGCCCTCGCTCTACGGGACCGACAATCGACCGACCCTCGAAGGCATAGCCGCCCTCGGTCCGAACTTCCGCGGCATCGCCGTGGTGAACACGTCCGTCAGCGACGCCGAGCTGAAGCGGCTGCACGATCTCGGCATCCGCGGGATCCGTTTCAACCTCGCGCAGGCCGGCGCCACGACCCTCGACATGCTGGAGCCCCTGTCGCGACGGGTCGATGCCCTCGGCTGGCACTGCCAGATCAACATGCCGGGCGACAAGATCGCGGCGGCGGCCGATGCGTTCCTCAAGATCCGCGGCACGCTGGTCTTCGACCATCTGGCCCACTGCCCGCAACCGGCGGGCATCGAGAGCGACACGTTCAAGCTGATGCGCCGGCTCCTCGACCAGGGAAACACCTGGGTCAAGCTGACCGGGCTCTACGCCGATACCAAGATCGGCCCGCCGGGCTACGCCGACACCGTCGCCGTTGCGCGCGCCTTCGCGGCCGCAGCACCGTCCCGCTGTGTCTGGGGGACCGACTGGCCGCACCCGACCGAGAGCCAGTCCAACAAGCCCGACGACGCCGTGCTGCTCGATCTGTTGCCGGCGATCGTGCCGGACGAGGCCACCCGCACCCGCATCCTGGTCGACAACCCGGCCGAACTCTACGGCTTCCCGAAATCCTGATCCGGTCAGGCCGGAAGTGCCCGCGCTTGTCCGGCCGAGGGATCCCGGAATGAGGTGAAGCGGTCCGGCTCGTCGAGGGGCACCTCCAGGGTGCAGCGGACACCCTCGCGCCGGAAGGTCAGGTCGACGGTTCCGCCGAGTTCCCGGCTGATGCCGCCGGAGATCAGGCGCGTGCCGAAGCCGCGGCGCTGCGGTTCCGCGACGGGTGGACCGCCGCTCTCCCGCCACTCCAGCGCCAGCTTCCGGGGGCGCGCACCCGTGGGGCCGTCCGCGGTGAGGATGCGCCACGTGATGTCGATCCGCCCCCCTTCGGCGGCGAGCGCCCCGTACTTGGCGGCGTTGGTGGTCAATTCGTGGATCGTCATGCCGAGCGCCAGGACGTAGCGGGGCGGCAGTTCGAGGTCGGGGCCGGACAGCCCGAAGCGGCTGGGCTCCGGCGTCTCGAAGGGTTCGAGGGCGCTCTCCAGCGCCGCCCGAAGGGAAGCTCCGCTCCAATCGTCGCGCGAGAGCAGATCGTGGGATTTCGACAGCGCCAGGATGCGCCCCTCCAGGCGCTCCCCCCGGTCGTCGTCGCGTCGCCCCTGCCGCGCGAGGGACTGGACGGTCGCCAGGGTGTTGCGCACCCGGTGATCCAACTCATGCAGCATCAACGCCTGCCGGTCCTGAAGGCGGCGGCTCCGGTCGATCTCCGCGCGCAACTCGCCTTCGTGGGTCTGCAGCGCGGCCGCCATCGCGTCGAACGCCTGGCCCAATTGCCCGAACTCGCCTGGACCGGTCAGGCCGCTGCGCGCGTCGAGCGCACCGGCCCGCCATGACGCCGCAGCCTGGAGCAACCGCCGGACCGGTTGCCGGATGAAGGCACGCCCAGCCAGCAGGGCGGCCGCGATCGCCAGGGCGGCACCGAGGCCGATCAGCACCAGACCGCGCCGCGTGGCGGCGTCGATGTCGGCGAAGGCCGTGGCCGGCGAGAACGCCACCGAGACCGTGATCGAGTCGAGGTCGTCCGGACTCGACTCGGCCACGGCCGTGATCCGCGGATTGCCGTTGAGGCCGGGCAGATCCGCCACGTCACCGCGGTGGCGGGTCAAGGAGTCCCAGAACGGCGGCGGCAACGCCTTGCCCACCCATTCGTCGTGGCCCGGCAGCCTCACCAGGACCGTTCCGTTTCGGTCCGCTACCGTCAGGGTTGCATCGGGGGGCAGGCCGGCCGCGGCCTGGCGCGCTGCCAGATAGCTCAGGTCGATGCTCGTGAGCACGATGCCGTCGGGTTGACCGCCCACGCCGGGGATGGCCACCGCGAACTGGATGGTCGGCCTCCGGGTCACGCGTCCGGACACCACGTTGCCGACCGCGAAGGCCCCCGTGCGCATCGCATCCTGGAAGTAGGACCGGTCCGCGATCGTGTAGGCGCCCGGTGACGACCCGAGGGTGTTGCAGCGGATCTTCCCGTCCGGGTCGGCGACCCCGAAGAAGAACGAGCCGGGGACTTTGTTGACGACGCGGCGGAGGTAGGCCGTGCAGGTCTGCGGGTCCCGGTTCCGGACCTCCGGCAATTCGGACAGGATGCCGAGGATCTGCTGGGCGCCGCGCCCGTACTGCCCGAGGTCGGCCGCGACCCCGCGGGCGGTCCGCATGGCCTCGCTGCGAACCGCCGCACCCCGCGCGGTGCGCAGGGCGTACTCGTTGTAGCCCTGGATGGCGAGCGCCGGCACGAGTGCCAGTCCCACGAGCCCCACGATCCGCTTCGTCAGTGACATCGAGGGCGCCGTCCTCCTCCCGGGTACCCTCGCCGCGCGTACCGGGACCCCGGCGCGCAGATAGGCGGCGTCGGTCATTCGGAAAGCGCCCATGCCTGGACGGGGGCGGGAAAACCAGAGCCGTTCTCGCTATGCTCGGTTGTGCGGGACTTGCGTCGTGTCCCGGACGCTCCGGCCTCCCGACCGCCAGCCCGGCCTCGACGCCCATCAGCGTATCGGCCGTGACCCATCGCGGCGAGCACGGTTCGCGGCGGTTCAGGGCCCCGCGGCGTGTCACGCCCCCGTCATCGCCTGATGATAGGGACCGATCCACGGCGAAATCACCAGACCCTATGCCGCCACTCAGCCCGCTCGGCATGTCCGTGCGGGCTCTTGTGCGTGTGCCGCGGCCTTGACCCGGGCCTTGGGGCGCAACCGTCCATTCGTCGCGGGGCGGGCGAGGCCTCCGATCCGTCCGGCGTCAGCCTTCGGCGTGTTCTGCGCCTGCGAGCTGGCCACGCGATTCGTAGGCCATCCGGGACATCCGAAAACGTCGCCGCACGCCGGCCCGGATCGAACCGCCACCGGTGCCGGTTGGTCGGCGCGTGACACTCGCACGCACGGACGGTCGCGCGCTTGTTGCTGCGGAGCAACAAGCCGCATCAATCCGCAGCATTCGGCCGGCCGTCTTCTAGTCAATTCCGCACCTAGTGAGCATTTTCATGCTGCAGGCGCGGGCAAGAAAGTCCGTATCGGCTCGGAACCGCATCATAATGCAAAAACGTTAGGCGTTTCAGAGTTGAGCGGTTCGGCCGCCAGAGGACACATTTGTATGCTGTACCTGATGCGCGACGCCTACGACCAGATGCTCTCGCCCATGCGGGTGGCCGCTGAGCTGGCACGGACGGCCTGTGAGAACCCGTTCAGCCCGCTCTCCTATGCGCCCACCAGCCGAGCCGTCGCGGCCGGCTGTGAGCTGTTCGAGCGGGCCACACGCACCTACGCCAAGCCCGCCTTCAACCTGGCGGTCCCCGAGCGCGTGGTCTGGGAACGTCCGTTCTGCCGCGTCCTGGCCTTCGGCGAGCCGTCGACGAAGCCGAAGCTCCTGCTGGTGGCTCCGCTATCCGGGCATTACGCGACGCTGCTGCGCGGCACGGTCGCGGCCTTCCTCGAGACGCATCAGGTGTTCATCACCGATTGGGCCGATGCCAAGAAGGTGCCGCTCTCGGCCGGTCGCTTCGACCTCGACGATTACATCGACACCTGCATCGAGCTGTTCACGGCCCTGGGGCCGGATCTGCACGTCGCCGCGGTGTGCCAGCCCTCGGTCCCCGTTCTGGCCGCGATCGCGCGCATGGAGGCGGAGGAGCACCCGCTGGTCCCGCGATCCGCCGTCCTGATCGGGGGCCCCATCGACACCCGCCGCTCGCCGACGGCCGTGAACCGGCTGCCGCAGGAGCGGAACATTGCCTGGTTCGAGCGTCACTGCATCCATTCGGTGCCGTGGACGCATCAGGGTCACGGCCGCAACGTCTATCCCGGCTTCCTCCAGTTGGCCGGCTTCATCAGCATGAATCTGGATCGTCATCACACGGCCCACCTCGATATGTTCAACCATCTCGTCCAGGGCGACGGGGATTCTGCGGCCAAGCACCGCGAGTTCTACGACGAGTACCTCGCCGTGATGGACCTGCCCGCGGAGTATTATCTTCAGACGGTCGAGACGGTGTTCATCGAGCATCGCCTGCCCAAGGGAGAGATGCGCCACCGCGGCAAGACCGTCGACCTGAGCGCGATCCGGCGTTGTGCCCTGATGGCGATCGAGGGCGAGAAGGACGACATCACGGGCGTCGGTCAGACCCGTGCCGCACTCGACCTGACGCTCAACCTGCCGGACAGCAAGAAGGCCTACCATCTTCAGATGGGTGCGGGACATTACGGCGTCTTCAACGGCTCCCGCTTCCGTGCCGAGATCGTGCCGAAAATCGTCGCGTTCATGGAAGCGCACGGTGAGGCGGCGTCCCTGCCGATCACGCTCCCGGACGCGGTCGCACCGTCTATCGAAGCCGGCCGGGACGTGCCGGCAACGATGATCGCCGACAGCATCCTGGCCGCCCGCGCGATCACACCGGAGATACGCGCTTAGCAGGTCCGAAGCGTCCCGCGGCGCGGGACGCTCAGTGGGTCATGCCGCTTCCCCGCGAGGCGCGGGACCTCCGTCCTGCGGTGGCCTCGGCCTGTTGGCCGAAGAACGGCTTAGCCTGCCGTGTGAGTTGCTCGGCGCGCTTGACGAGGACGTCGCGTTGCCTCTGCCGCTTCTGCTGCAATTGAAACAGGATGCGTTCCCGCTCGTCGGCCGGGCCTGACCAGCCTTCGAGGCGCTCACAATCGCTCTGGAATTCGAATTCGACGTCCGCGAGGGCAGCCAGGGTCGATTGGAGCAGACCGGTCAGGCCGTCGAGTCCAGGCCCCGCATCGCGCCCAACCGGTGCTGCCGCGGTTTCGGTATCGTCCACGGGTGGCGTCGGGTTGAACCAAGTCAGCCGCGTGACCCTGAGGAGGACGTTGGATGCGGCGACGAGCTGCCCCGACGTATCACGCAGGGGCGTGGGGTACGGCATGAAGGGAATGCGCGTCCCGTCGGGCCGCTCCAGCATCGCCTGAACACCGCGCACGGGTGTGCCCTGCTTGATCGCCACGGCCATGGGGCACTGATCGAAAGGCAGGACCGCACCGTCCATCGTGTAGATGCGCCAGCACCCGCACCAGCGCGTCTTTCCGAGTTCCGGACGATAGCCCCACAGGTCCGCGGCCGCCTCGTTGTAATAGGTCAGCCAGCCCTCGGCATCGGTCGTGTAGACCGGTGAACTGAAATCCTTGAACGCGTCGGCACGGGACGGCTCACGATTCCAGTCGGCAGCGGGGCCTACAAACTCAAAGTCGTCGTCGTCCGGAAACATGCTGTTCTCCCTCGACAAACGGGCGAGGAAATGCCCGCCAAAGCATTCCGGTCGCCCCCCTCTGTCGCGGGTGCCTGGAGCCGCATTCACCCCCAAGAGGGCAGCAGCTCTTCAAGGACGCGGAACGCGTCGCACTCCAGATCGTCCAACGCTGCGCGATTGTGCCTCGAAGCTCCCGGGGGCGGTCGCTCCTCGACGCCATGACCGGCTTTCGCCGGTCTGGGCTCTCCCGCAATGTCTTGTACGGACATCGCTGTCTCGCACAGACCGAACCTTACTTCAAGAGCGTTTTATTGGGTTGTTCGCAGTATAAGGAGTATTTTCTCCGCCGGATGGAGAGGGTGCACAATTCGATTGTTTGCACGCCGTCGCAATGTTTTATCGACGGATGGGATTAACCACGCATTCGTGATGAAAGCTTGCGCGGCGCGCAAGGGCCCTGCCGTCGTACTGCGGCACGCCGGGCCTCCGCAGTGCCGTCTCCGGTCACGGGGGCGCGATCTTTTGCGCTGGCCGACGACGTGCTTAGGCAAGCCTGCACGATCGAGCTTGTCGCCGATGCGACCGTGGCCGCCACGCCTCGACGGCTACCGCGCGGTGGTCTGTCAGACGTGCTGCAATTCTTCACACGGGCTCGGCCGCCGCCGTTCGACCCTGCGGGCGTCGGCGCGGCCGTTCAGCGAGTTCAGGAGGACGACAGCGGGACGCGGCATCGGCGCGGGGTCACGGGCAGGCCGGCATCTGCCGACCGTACCGAGGATGTGTACGGCGCGACGGCACGCACCGAGGGCACCGCAATCGCGGGTCCAGAGCAGCGCCGCGCCGAGCGAGTGCCGGGTGTTGAGCACGGGCATCCATCGCGGCGGGAGCCGAAGCGGAAGATTCCCGCGGCTTCCAACGGCACGGCGGCGGGCGTCATGCCGGCCGGTACCAGGAACAAACCTGCCAGCGACCAAGCAGCCCCCACTGCCGATATGTCGCCCAGCCCGGAGCCGGATCCGCGCTCTCCCTCGTCCCTGTCTCTACGGACCACGTTCCGTGGATCACACGAAGTGCGCGGGCAGCGCCGCTGTCTGCGCGGTCTGGAGGAGGGCAAGGGCCGAGGCCGACATCATGAACCAAGCCACAATGCGGTCCGTCACACTCATGCCCCTGGTCATCATCCGGGCGGCCATCGGTCGTCCCCTCGTTCGTGCAGCCGGGGATCGGCTGTCCTGGGACGGCCTTATGGTTAAGCTGGATTGCGCCGTCATTGCTTCGGTTGTTGCGTGGGATCGCGGCAGAACCGTCGAGCCACCATTTGTCGTGGGTTGGGCCACCGGGATACCGGCAGGCCCAGCACTGCAGGCCGCCGCCCGCTACATCGGCGGCGTGACACCGTCCTTGCCCACGTTGGCCCGGAGCGCCGTCAGTGTGTCGCCGTGACGCTCGGCGGTGACGAAGACCTTTGCGCCGGGGCGGATGGCCGATTGATCAGCCGGCTCATAGGCCACGATCGGCGTCTGAGGCAGCACCGCCACGGTCTTCGCCTCGCCGTCACCGTAGGTCAGCGTGAGCATCTGCTCGCCGTTGGCGGCGCTGCTTCTCGAGACCGTGCCGTTGGTCATGGCGCTCTTGACCTTGGGCGCCGGGGACGCAGCGACCCTCACGGTACCGTTGGTCATCGCGCTCTTCACTCGTCCGCCGCCCGCCAAGGTGTCGGGGATCGTGTCCCAGTCGCGGTGCCCTTCACCGGTTCCACGCATGGCCTCGGGGAAGATGTGGATTTCCAGGGCGGTCGGCGGGTTGTCGCCCTTGGTAGCGGTCCCGACGAAAGAACCGGTGGTGATGGCGCTGAGGCTGGATTTCACCAGTGAGACGACCTTCGTATCCTTGGTCAGAGCGATGGTCGCCGTGCCACCGTCGATCGTGTGAACGGTCATCGATCCGGCGTCGACCGCCTCGACCGTGCCCCTGATGCGTTCGGGTGCCGACGCGGCCAGAACCGCGCCGGGCAGCGCCAGCAGGCAGACGACGGCCCGTCCCATGAAAAGCTTCACGCGGTCCTCCTGAGTTCGATCCGACAGTCATGTAGCGCGGGACTTCCTTCGCGCCGGTCCGGCGCCCTGCATTCGGTATTCATTCGGGCGGCGCGCTCAGCCCACCGCTCTCGTCGGCGCCGCCTGACGGAATTGCCACGCACCGCGGGCCTGATTCAGACGGTATGCCCCATCCTGCCCGCATCGCGGCTGAGCGCCCGCTCTGGACCCTCTCGGCAGCGGAGAGCCGCCGTCGTGTTCCCGGTAGACGCTGCCCGGTCTCCCGGCCGGACTGATCCCGAACCGGCGCGGACAGGTCCGCGGCGACACTGGGGTGCGTGCACGGTTTCGGGCGACGCTCCATCGCGCGCCATACATCGCCAGGGGTGCAGCGCCGTCGCCTTGACCGACGGGGCGTCGGCCGAAGTCGCGCGTGAACGGGAAATGGCGCGGCTATGTGCGGCCGAACGGAGTGATGATTTGGCCGCGCGCGCCGCCGTGACCGTCGATGTGGCTCCGACGGTTTCGGGTTGGCGCTCGGCTGTATCAGTCGGAGCGCGTCGGGGTCGAACAGCTGTTCGTGGCTCCGCGCAGCGGCTTGAGCGAAATGTCGATGATCCGATCTTGCGTATCGGAGCGAGGCCTGAGCCCAGGTTTCGATGGCGCAGGCTTTCCACGCGTGGTCGGGCGGACAGAGCCATGCGCTGATGTTCAGCAGCCGGACGATAGGCCGAACACCCATGGTTCGGGCGACGCGAACCGGCCGAATGCGAAGGTTCGGGCCAGATTACCCGGACGGCCTGCATCAACGGTGTGCACGAGCACGATTTTAAACACAGAGGACTATCGACGTTTCTTAAGCGTGCCAGGCTTGAACTATCACGCGCAAATTCCAGTTCTCGGAGGATGTTACAGCGTGGTCCCATCTTTGTCGGCGACCTGAAGCCTGTCGGCGTGCCCCGGGCTCTCGCGGTCGTGCGGCCCGGTGACTCGCTGACATCCCTCGTTACGATCTCGATTTCCTGCCTCTCGACCCTCACGCTGCTCGCCGCGGGCGCAGCGTGGCTCGTCACGCACGGCGATTGGACGTCCCCGACATTCACCCTGCAGCCGGGATCGGCGGCATCCGCTCAGCGACCACATGCATCTGTTTTCCCGGCCTGGGTCGAGGTTCCGCACCTGACAGGACCGCTCGCGCACGCGAACGATCCGGACACGTTCTCCATCGCCGACGGACCCCGCACGTTCCTCGATCCGAGCCCTGCGGACGCGTACGAGCAGCAGATCTTCCTGCCGCCCCGCGCCAACCCCCGCCTTCCACTGATCGGCCGAGCGCCCCTCGATGCGACGCGTCTGACGCATGAGCTGCCGCCCGCCTGGAACGAACGCCCGGATTTGCAGGACATCGCGACGGTAGCCCCGCCATCGGCCGTGGCGACGCTCGAACCGGACGGACCGCAATCCACGCAGGATCGGGCCGAGACGACGACGGCACGAACCCTGCCGGCCGATCCGATGCCGACCATCCCGCCCCCGCGATCGGCCCCAGCGCGAGTGCCGACCGAGATCGCCGTTCGCTCCCCACCGACGATCAGCACTGCACCCCCGCTCGGACCCGTGGCGACGCTTGGCCCGGACCCGTCGTTGCCGGTGGTGGATCGAATGAGCCCGATCACGCCGCCCCGTGACATAGGGGCCGTGGTGGCGCCGATCCTGAATCCCGGGCCGGCAAGGCACGCGCGGTCGCTCAGGGGACCACGAGCGGCGGCAGCGGCTCCCCGGCCGCGCAAGCCCGACCGCGATGCCGGGCAGACCGCGAGCATCATCGGCCGATCGCCCTCGGCTCGGGCCGGGATCGATGCCGCCGCAGTCGCGCGTGCCTCCGTGCACCGGGCGCGAGCCCATCGTGCCCCTTCTGCGCCCCCATCCGCACCGTCCTCCCCCTGGACGCTGCCACCAGCCCTCGCGCCGACGGACTAGCCCAGGGCCGCGGCCCCTCGTTCACCTCGCGAAGAAGGAAATTTTCGATGTTCAGACGTTCGATCGCCTGCGCGGCCCTCATCTCGGCTCTGGCGGGGCCGGCTCTGGCGCAGGATGTGCCCGCCGAGCCGGATACCTCGGCGGCGACGTGGCAAATGCCCTGGCAGATCGCACCGATTGGCCCGGCCTCGGCGGCGGCCGGTGAGCAGACGATCATGTCGATGGTGCCCGGAACCGGTTTGGTGAAGGGGACCGCCGTCGCCCTGCAATCCATCGGACAGCCCTTGCCGGAGGTGCCGGGCCGCAATCGAACCGTCGACACCTGCCGCGCGACCGTCATGAGCGAGGCCGGCAAGGCCGGCATGAAGCAGGTCGAAGCGGTCTCGGCCGGTGTGGATAAGACGAACAAGAAGGGCGACTACTTCGCGCCGGTATTGTTCCGCATCACGTACGCGACACCGATGATGTACGAGGTGCGCGAGGCCACGATGATCTGCGTCGTGAACCGTAAGGGCGCCATCGTCGACGCCTACATGCCTGCCGACGCGTCGATCGTCGCGCAGTGGACAGCCCTCGGCCGCCGCTGAGTGGAAAGTCCCGAGCGACCGGCCGGATGCCGAGGGTCAGCCGAGCGTCAGACGAGCAGCACCGGGATCTATCCTCCGCGATCCCCGGTGCAGTCTCGTCGGCGCAGTCACGCGAGAGATTTGGGACGCCGCACGATCCGGCGTGCGCCGGATCGTGCGCCTGAGCGTCGGCTTCTCGTCCCCGCGGCGGGAGGAGACCTTGGGGCCGCCCCCGGGATCTCGACGCCGCCGGGCTACCTCCGGTCGTGATGGACGACGGCGACGCGATCCCCATCGGCACTGCCGGCCCTCCCCTATGCGGCGGCGCCGGATGCTCGCGGGGTGTCTGATGAAGGCGGCCCGCGGCGCGTCATCGGCGAAGGACCGATCGTAGCCCCGGGAGGACGCAAGACCTCGAAACGTTTTCGCTGAGGCGTGCGTTACCGGACTGCTATATCGACGAGGTTCCCGTGCGCCATCGCCCTCTCGCAGCAGCTCTTCCGCTCCTGCTCTTTTTCTCGGGAGCAGCCTTCGCGCAAGCGCCAGCAGCGGCTCCGCCTGCGTTAGCCCTCGGTTCGACCGGCGCTTGGGCTACGGTGACGGGAACCGCGACGGGTCGACCAGCCGACACCGTGACGAACGACTCGGCGGGTGGGGGCAATGCCGGTCAGCCCGAACGGCCGCTGCTCCAGGGCGGCGGCGGAAGGTGATTGTGAAGCTCCGGGCCTGGTCCGCCCGTGGCCGCTAGCCGTTGTCAGTCCGCTCTGAAGACCACGGAGGTGCCGAGGTCGCCCGCACGCGCGTGCCTCGCTCGTCCACGGGGCGGCAGGCTGGCCGGTCTCACAGTTGCGACGGGGGGCGAAACCGTGCCGACGGTTCTTCGGCCGTAACCGGAACGCGGATTGGTCGCTCAGCTCGCCGTCGTCCCAACGCCGATTGCGCGGTCTGCGGCAAGAAGGGCCTGGAGACTGAACCGGTCCGGACGCGGTGGTGAGACCGTCTCTATCCGAAAGGCTGGGCCCATACCGCGTTGATGGATGGCCGCATCGTCTCAGTTCTGACGCGGAAACTGCGGATGCGATAACGTCATCGACGTGGATAGCACCCCCGGGGCGCATCGGGCGCCCCGACGTCGCTACGAGTTGTCGAGCGCAACTCCAAACATGGTGCCTGAGGTGCCATAGCTCCAGGAGCGTATTGCGATGCGAGGACAGGCGATCAGGTGGTTAGGCTTAGGTCTCATCGCGACATATGCGATGCCTGCCTATGCTGACGTGAAAGTCGAGGATGCCAAGATCACGGGCGGTTATCTGTGGGTTCTCGGGTATGCCGACGAGCGCGACAGCGAAATCACCCTCGACGGCAAATTCCCTCAGCACACCGACGCGAAGGGCTATTTCGAATTCCGGGTCGTCTATCACCCGGCCACCTGTATCGCGACGCTTCGGACACCGAGACAGTCCCGCGACATCGTGGTCAGCGATTGCGGTCAGCAGGGGCCGCAGGCACCGGGGCTCGTCGGACCAGCCGGGCCATCCGGACCGCGCGGTGAGGCGGGGCCGCAGGGGGAGGCAGGTCCGAAAGGTGACAGGGGGGCCATGGGCCAGCCCGGTCCGATGGGTGCGCAGGGCGAACCCGGTCCGGCAGGTCCTCCGGGGCCGGCCGGTGTTGCCGGAGCAGTTGGGCCAGCCGGACCGCCCGGACCACGAGGACCCCAGGGAGCTCCTGGCCCAGTCGGAAAGATGGGACCGCCCGGTGCTTCTCCGGCGGTGAAATCTCCGTCGACCACAAGCTCAGTGGTCAAGCGCGGGACAACACATCCGCAGCCAGAACCGGAGGTCCCCCCCGCGGCGACCAGGGACGCTGAGCCCGGGTCGGGGAGCGCTGTCGACGATCGGTACTGAGCCACCGACGCATCCGTCGGCTTGTAGGCGCAGCTTCCGTTGACCAGGCGCGGGGGCAAGCCGAAACCCCTCCGATCGGGAAGGCAGCACCTGTGAGGTTGATCAGCGCGACCGATCGAACCCGCCCTGCATGCGGGGCAGCACGAACGGCCGCGTCATGAGCCGAAAGTTCGCGATGGGGATGCTGAAGATCGGGGCGATACTCGTGGCGGCCATCAGCACCGCGACCGCTTGGCTGAAAGCCGACTTGCCGCCGAAGGGCGCGCCCTCCGTCAACATGCCTGCGCCGAGCGCGCGGTACGCAGGGGGTTGAACGAGCGTCCTCTTTCCTGACTGATCAGCTGTACGGACCACCGAACAGGTCATCCAGCGCTCTGCACCGGAAGAGCGTGTGCCGCCGCCCGCCCTGAACTTCCGGCTGATTGGGGATTGTGAGGCAGCGCCGGGCCGAGAGGTCGGCGGCGTCGCGGCCTGGATCAGGCCTTCGCGCACCCTGCGGCAGCGCCCCGTCGCGCCCGGTCCGAAATAGCGGTCGGGTCCGGAAGCCCGACTCGGATCGGGCCATGTCGCGCTTCGTGCTGAGGCTCATCCGGAGGGGTGACCCGGCCTTGCAACCCGGTCAGCAACTCACGTCCAGCTGAAACATATCGGGCTACGGTAGAATGGTGCCCAGGAAAGGACTCGAACCTTCACCTCTCGCGAGACTGGTACCTGAAACCAGCGCGTCTACCAATTCCGCCACCTGGGCTCGCCGTCGGCCAGTGGCCGGCGACGGCTCCGTTTAGGCAACCGAGCCGTCGCCGTCAATCGCGATTTCAGCCCCTGGGCCAGTCCCGGATGTCGATGAAGCGCCCGGCCACCGCGGCGGCGGCGGCCATCGCGGGGGAGACCAGGTGCGTGCGCCCACGCGGACCCTGCCGCCCCTCGAAATTGCGGTTCGACGTCGAGGCGCAGCGTTCGCCCGGACGCAGCTTGTCCGGGTTCATGCCCAGGCACATCGAGCAGCCCGGCTCGCGCCAGTCGAAGCCCGCCGCCTTCAGGATCTTATCGAGCCCCTCGGCCTCCGCCTGGGCCTTCACCAGGCCGGAGCCGGGGACGATCATGGCGGACACGCCGTCATGCACCTTGCGGTCACCGACCACCCGGGCAACCTCGCGCAGATCCTCGATGCGCCCGTTGGTGCAGGACCCGATGAAGATCCGATCCAGGGTGATGTCGGTGATCCGGGTGCCCGGCGTCAGGCCCATGTAGGCCAGCGCCTTCTCCTTCGACTGCCGCTTGTTCTCGTCGGCGATCTCGGCCGGATCCGGGATGCGGCCCTGGATCGAGATCACGTCCTCGGGGCTCGTCCCCCAGCTCACCAGCGGCGGCAGGTTGGCGGCGTCGAGCCGCACCTCGCGGTCGAAGAAGGCGCCCTCGTCGGTCACGAGGCCCTCCCAGTAGCGCCGGGCGGCATCGAAGGCGGCGCCCTTCGGAGCCTTCGGCCGGTCCTTCACGTACGCGAAGGTGGTGGCGTCGGGGGCGACCATGCCGGCGCGGGCTCCGCCCTCGATCGACATGTTGCAGATCGTCATCCGGCCTTCCATCGAGAGGCCGCGGATCGCCGCGCCGGCATACTCGATGACGTGGCCGGTGCCGCCCGCGGTGCCGATCTCGCCGATGATCGCCAGGATGATGTCCTTCGCGGTCACGCCGTCCGACAAGGCGCCGTCGACGGTCACGCGCATGTTCTTGGCCTTGCGCTGCACCAGGGTCTGGGTGGCGAGGACGTGCTCGACCTCCGAGGTGCCGATGCCGTGCGCCAGCGCCCCGAAGGCCCCGTGCGTCGAGGTGTGCGAATCGCCGCACACGATGGTCTGGCCGGGGAGCGTGAAGCCCTGCTCGGGCCCGATGATGTGGACGATGCCCTGGCGCACGTCGAGGGCATCGTAGAACTCGATGCCGAAGTCGCGCACGTTCTCGGCCAGCGCCTCGAGCTGCGTGCGGCTCTCGGGATCGTCGATGCCCTGCGAGCGGTCGGAGGTCTGGACGTTGTGGTCGACGACCGCCAGCGTCTTCTCCGGGTGGCGCACCTTGCGGCCCGCCACGCGCAATCCCTCGAAGGCCTGCGGGCTCGTCACTTCGTGGACCAGGTGGCGGTCGATGTAGAGGAGGCTGGAGCCGTCCGGCTGGACATCGACGACGTGGTCGTCCCAGATCTTGTCGTAGAGGGTGCGCGGGCTGGTCATCGGTTTTCGTCTTCGGAGATGCGTCGGTGCACGGTGCTCGCGGAAATGCGTCATCCTTAGTAGGCATCGCGGGCGGTTTTCGGAAGGGGCGAAGCCTGCCGCAGCCGGATACCCGCCCGGCGCTCGCGGGCGGATGTCACGCGCGAGGTCCGGATCGACTGGCGCCGCCCCCCGCCGAGGCCCTATGGCGGGTGGAGGATCCGACGGCTTCGCTGGCTGGTCGGGAATGGCCGGCGAACGGCCGACTTGGGAGTGAAAGATGCCTGATGCCGCGGCCGACATCCTGTTCCTGCGGAAGATGCATCCGCTGGTCGAGACGTCGCTGGACGGGCGGCACAACGTGCATCGCCTCGCGGGCGCCGCGGATCCGGAGGCGATGCTGGAGACGATCGGGCCGCGGATCCGCGGGCTCTGCGTCGGCGGTCAGGTCGGCATCGACGGGGCGCTGATGGATCGTCTGCCGAACCTGGAGATCATCGCCAATTTCGGCGTCGGCTACGACGCGGTCGATGCCGCCGAGGCGCACCGGCGCGGCGTCATCGTCACCAACACCCCGGACGTGCTCACCGACGAGGTCGCCGACCTCGCAATCGGCCTCGTGCTCGCGACGCTGCGGCGCCTGCCCCAGGCCGACCGCTACCTCCGCGAGGGACACTGGCCGAAGGCGCCGTTCCCCCTCACGGCCTCGCTGCGCGGGCGGCGGGTCGGCATCCTGGGACTCGGCCGGATCGGCCGGGCCATCGCCAAGCGCCTCGAAAGTTTCGGCGTCGAGATCGCGTATCACGGTCGGCGCCGCCAGTCGGACGCGCCTTACGCCTATCACGACAGCTTGGTCGGCCTCGCGCAGGCCGTCCACGTGCTGATCGTGGTCGCGCCGGGCGGCTCCGACACCCGCGGGCTCGTCGACACGGCGGTACTGGAGGCGCTCGGCCCCGAGGGCATCCTGGTCAACGTCGCCCGCGGCAGCCTCGTGGACGAGGCGGCCCTCACCGCCGCGCTCAAGGCGGGCACCATCCTGGGCGCGGGCCTCGACGTGTTCGAGAACGAACCGCATGTCCCGTCGGACCTCGCCGCCCTCGAGAACACCGTGCTGCTGCCCCATGTCGGATCGGCCTCCGAGCATACCCGCGCCGCCATGGCCCAGCTCGTCGTCGACAACGTGATCTCCTGGTTCGAGGGACGGGGACCTCTGACACCGGTCGGCGAAACCCCCTGGAAACCGAAGGCGTGAGACGCACGCGGGCGCGGTTCCTGACGCTCCTCGCGCTGGCGTCCTGCCCGGCGGCGGCGCAGGAGCTGCCGGCAACGCAGGATTTGCCGGCAACGCAGAACCTGCCGGCGACGACCCCCGACCAGACGGCCCCGGCCGAGGAGGCGCCGGCCGCGCCCCCGGCACCGCCCAGCCTGCCGGGGAAGCTCGGCGAGGTGCCCGGCACCTGGGATCTCTCGCGCGACGGGAGCAACCGGCGCTGCGTCGTGACCCTCGGCCTGGAGAGCGGCGAGGCCGGTCGGAAGCTGCGCTTTCCAGCCGGATGCCGGCGCGCCCTGCCGGTGATGAACGGGGTCGCGGGATGGCTCTTCGCCGACGGGGCCGTGCGCTTGGTCGATCGCAACGTGCGCCCGGTTCTCGACTTCACCCGCCGGCCGGACCAGCGCAGCCTCGTCGCCCAGGCCGAGGGCGGCGAGCGCTACAGCTTCGTGCCCCTCGACATCGTGGCGATGCGACCCGGCGGGGCGCCGGCTGCCGAAGCCGAGCCTGCGGCACCGGCACCCTCCCCGCTCCAGGCCGCGCCGCCGGTTCCGGCCGGACTTGAGCCTGCTCCGGTCGCGGCTCCTGGTCCCCCCCCGGGCATCTACGCCCTCGACCGCTTCCAGGAACGCGACACCTGCCGGATCACCCTCGATGGCGGCGGTGGCGGCGTGACGATCGTGCCCGGTTGCCACGACGGTGGCCTGGAGGTGTTCGATCCGGTGCGCTGGCGCTACGCCAACGGGCGCATGACGCTCACGGCCAAGCGCGGCCACAGCATCGACCTCGTGCCGAGCGGCGACGGGCGCTGGCGGCGCGACCCGGAGGTCGGCACCACCTTCGTGCTGCGCCGCGTCGACTGACCTACCGGGCGCCGCCGCGGCCGTCCTGGACCGGGAGCATCCGTTCCAGAAGGCCGTCGCGGCGGATCACGAGATGCCACACCGTCCCGGCGATGTGCAGCAGCACCAGGGCGTAGACGGCCCATTGCCCGGCGACGTGGATCGACTCGGCCACCTTCTGGGCCGCCTCATCCTTCTGCAGGCCCGGAACGGTGAACAGCCAGAAATACGGGGTGTCGCGGCCCGAGAGCGCGCTCAGCAGGTAGCCGCTGACCGGCATGATCAGGAAGATCGCGTAGAGCAGCCAGTGGTTGACGTGGCCGATCAGCGTCAGGAGACGCGGGGCCTGCGGGTCCGGCGGCGCCGGCCGGACCATGCGCCAGACGATCCGCAGGACGACGATCGCCAGGATCGTCAGCCCCACGGACTTGTGGAGCACGAACATGCTGCCCTTGGCCGGCGACGGCGGCAGGCTGATCGCGACCCAGGCCAACGGCAGAATGGCGAGCGCCAGGGCCGCCGTGACCCAGTGCAGCGCCTGCGATACCGGATGGTAGCGGGGGAGTCCGGAGGCCGTGACGTAGGTGGCCGGCTGCGGCGTGATGGCCTTGCCGGACATGATCGGAGAACCTGACATGATCCCTCGCGGATGAGCGTGGTCCATCCGGGATCTAGGGCCTCTGGCCCTAGGGGGGAGTGGCCATCAGGCCGCCGCGCCGGCGTCGACGATCCGTTTCACGTCGAGCAGGGCTGCGAGTTCCGTCGCCGCGGCGCCGAGCCGGGATGCCACGGTCTCGTTGACCACTTGGCCGTCCACGAGGTCGTCGGAGCCGGCATAGACCGAGGTCGGCGCGACGTGGGACGCGAAGAAGCCGAAGAGCGGCCGCAATCCGTGCTCGACCACGAGGGCGTGGCGCAGGCCTCCGCCGGTCGCCGTGAGCGCCACCGGCATGCCGGCCATCCGGGCCGGATCGACGAAGTCGAAGACGTGCTTGAACAGGCCGGCATAGCCGCCCTGGTAGACCGGCGTGCCGACGATCAGGGCATCGGCGCCCTCGATCGCCTCGATCAGCCGGGCGGCCGCCGGGGAGAGGTCCTCGCGCTGCGTCGCGCCCAGGCCCGGTCCCGCATCGATCAGGTCGTAGACGGTCAGATCGATGCGGCGCAGGCGTCCCAGCTCGGCGCCGAGCGATTCCACCAGAACGCGGGTGCGCGACGGCCGCTTGGCGCTCCCCGAGAAGGCAACCACGCGGGCAAGCCTCGGCTTGTTGTTCGGCTCGATACTCACCGGGAACCTTTCCGCCGCAGGACGCCCCGATGCGGGACCGCGTACAATTCCGGCGCGTGCAACGGACGCGCCTCGGGCGACATGACGGTACCGCAATATCCCTGCGGATGAACACTCGGCGCATCCGCGCGCCGTCGCCGAACCGTTGGATGGAGCCCGATCGTCATGGCCGGAGCCTCCACACGTGGCTGCGCTTGATCTCGGCATCTTCGAGCGACCGCGATACCGGCACCGCGTAGGTCTCCAGGCATTCGAGCCGCTCCCGCGGCAGGTAGGTCCGGCCCGGATCGCCGATCAGCACGGTGGTTCCCCGAGCCTGAAGGCCGGAGAGCCACGCTGTGACGGCCTGCGCGAGGTCGCGCTCGTAGAAGACGTCCGCCGCCAGGACGAGGTCGGCGTCGGGCGCCCCGTCGAGGAGATTGCGGGACACGGGCTCGATGAGCTCCGCGACGGCGTTGGCGGCGGCGTTCAGGCCGATCGCCGCCGTGGCGAAGGGGTCGAGGTCGCTGGCGATGACGTGCCGCGCCCCCGATCGGGCGGCCGCGATCGCCACCAGGCCGGAGCCCGACGCGAAATCCACAGCCGTCGCCCCCGCCGCGATCTCCGGATGATCGAGGACGTAGCGCGCGAGGGCCTGTCCGCCGGCCCAGGCGAAGGCCCAGAACGGCGGCGGCAGCCCGATCTCCTGAAGCTCGTGCTCGGTCTTCTGCCACAACTCGGTCGCCTCGTCGGCCACGTGGAGACGGATCTCGGGGGCGTGCGGGACCGGCAGCAGGCGGGTATGGGCGCGGATGAAAGCGGTGGGATCGTCGGGCGCGCGCATGGTCAGGCGTCCAGCAGATCGCGCCAGACCGCGCGGACGCCGTCGGTGACGGCCGCCTCGGTGAAGCCGCCGGTCTCGATTCGCGTCCGCGCGGCCGCGCCGAGGGCGGCCAAGAGCGCCGGGTCGCCGCTCAGGCGGACCAGGGCGCGGGACAGGGCCGGCGCGTCGTCGGGCGGGACCAGCAGGCCCTCGACGCCGTCGCGCACGAGGCTACGGCAGCCTGGGACGTCGGAGGCGACGAGCGCCCGACCGCATGCGGCCGCCTCCAGCAGCGTGCGCGGCAGCCCCTCCCCGCCCCGGGACGGGAGACAGGCGACGTGATGGCCGGCCCAAACGGCGGATACGTCCTCGGTCGGTCCGTGCCACGCGACACCGTCGCGGCTCCAGTCGCGCAGCGCCGCCTCGGCGATCGAGCGGCGGTTCGACGGATCTGGCGCGCCGTACAGGGCGAGTTCGACCGGAGCGCCCTGCGCGCGGGCGAGGCGGGCCGCCTCCACGGCGACGTCGATCCCCTTGGACCAGAGCATCCGGGCCACCACCGCCACCCGCAAGGGCGGCAGCGTCGGCAGGGGGCTCGGGGCGAAACGCACCGGATCGACCCCGGCGCCGCCGACAACCGTGACCGATTGTTCCAGTGGATCCAGCCCGAGGGCGCGGGCGTCGTCGGGGTTCTCGAACAGGAAGCGCGTTCCTCGCGACGCCAGGGGACCGCGGATCAGCGTCCGCAGGGCGAGGCGCGCCGCGCTTCCGATCCGGTCGGTCCGAGCGCCGACGAGGCCGAGCCCGGTCAGGGCATAGACCCGGGCGGGGATGCCCGCCATGGCGGCGGCCGTGCCGCCGACCAGGATGCCCCGCAGGGCGATGCAGTGGACGATGTCGGCCTTGAGCGCCTTCAGGATCCCGGCGAGCTGGCCGGCTGCGTAGCCGGCCGCCATCGGGTTGAGGCTCGCCCGCTCCGCCTCCAGGGCGACGACCTGGGCGCCCGTCGCCTCGATGGCCGCGCGGTGGTCCCGCACCCGGGTGACGACGGCCACCGAGAGGCCCATCCCGATCGCGGCCCGCGCCATCGGCAGGAAATGCGAGGCGAAGAACCAGTCCTCTGTCACCACGAAAACCAGGCGGCGCATCGGGCTGGGCAGATTATCGGGTACGGGCGCGGAATCCATGAGGCTCCTCTAGCACGACGCGGCGCTGCATCCTGCGACCGATGCGCAGGTCCGGAACGGCGCTGCGGGCGGCAGGTTGACCAAGGCCTTCTTGCCGGGACCGGACGCCCGGCGGCGTATACCGGAGGGGTAGGCCATGGCGGTTGTCGAGACGGCTGAAAACGGTGGAACTCTCCGTGCCGCGGCCGAGGAAGCCGGGCTCGTCTACGTCGACGACAGTCGGCCCGGCCTGACGCGCAAGCGCAGCGGCACCGGGTTCCGCTATCTCGACGCGAAGGGTTCGCCCCTGCGGGACAAGGCCGCGCTGGCCCGCATCCGGTCGCTGGCGGTGCCGCCGGCCTACACGGATGTCTGGATCTGCCCCCGCAGCAACGGGCACATCCAGGCCACGGGCCGGGATGCCAAGGGCCGGAAGCAGTACCGCTACCACCCGGATTTCCGGCAGGCGCGAGAGGCGAACAAGTTCTCGCGGATCATGGCCTTCGCGAACGCGCTGCCGGCCATCCGCCAGCGCGTCGACAGCGACATGAAGGGCCCGGGACTCTCCCGCGACAAGGTGCTGGCCACCGTCGTCCACCTTCTCGAGACCACGCTGATCCGGGTCGGCAACGACGATTACGCCCGCACCAACAAGAGCTACGGGCTCACCACCCTGCGCGACCCCCACGTGCGGGTCGACGGCGCGGCCCTGACGTTCCGGTTCAAGGGCAAGAGCGGCAAGGTCTGGAACGTGGCCCTCAAGGACCGGCGCGTCGCCAGGATCGTGAAGGCCTGCCAGGACCTGCCGGGCCAGGAACTGTTCCAGTACATCGACACGGATGGCACGCAGCGCGACGTCACCTCTTCGGACGTGAACGCTTACCTGCGCGAGATCGCCGGCGAGGACTTCACGGCCAAGGACTTCCGCACCTGGGCCGGGACGGTGCTGGCGGCGCTGGCGCTGCGCGAGTTCGAGACCTTCGACAGCGCAGCCGGTGCTAAGCGGAACATCCGGACGGCGATCGAGAGCGTCGCGGGCCGCCTCGGCAACACGCCGACGATCTGCCGCAAGTGCTACATTCATCCCCAGGTGCTCGACTGTTATCTGGAGGGCGGGCTGCTCCTCCAGGTGAAGGATGCCGTCGAATCCGAGCTGAGCAACGATCTCTCCAGCCTGCGTCCCGAAGAGGCGGCGGTTCTCGGCCTGCTTCAGGTGCGGTTGGCCGCAGCCGAGGACGAGGCCCGGGCCGGGAAGCGGGTGAAGCCCGCCGCGAAGAGCGGTGGGACAGGCAAGAAGCCGCGCGGTCGGACATCCGCCAAGGCGGCCGGCTCCCGAGCGCGTCCCCCCGCGACGGGGGAGCTCGTGCCGGAGGCCCGGGCCGAGACGCGAGCCGAGACCCGGGCCGGCGCGGCCTGAGGACGGAGCAGCCCCATGGGGCTGCCCGAGATGTTCGTCAGTGACGGGACTGGTTGTCGCCGTTCGACGTCCGGCTGTCGGTGCCGCGCCGGACCTGTTCGCCACTCTCGACCACGGGTGCCAGACCGAGCTGGCGAGCGAGGGAGACCAGGTCCTTCAACCGGCCCGTCTGGGTCTTGCGGCGCAGGTTGAGACGATGGGTCTCGACGGTCCGCACGCTGAGAGCCAGACGCCGGGCAACCTCCTTGTTGCTGAAGCCGGAGCTGAGGAAGCGGAGCACCTCGGCCTCGCGCGGCGTGAGGCCCAGGCTGTCGGCCGGCTCGTTCGACAGGGTGACGGGCTGCTCCGGCGGCGCCAGGCAATCCGAACCCTCCGCGAGGGCGAGCAGGGCGGCCCCGAGGTCGCGAGGCGACTTCGAGCGCGCCACGAACGCGTCGGCTCCTACGGCCAGCAGGGCGCGAAGATCGTCCGCGGTCAGCGCGCCGAACACCACCAGCGTACGGAGGTTGGGCTGGCGCTCCTTCAGTCCGACGATGCGGGCGATTCCATCCGCGAGCCGGATCTCGTCGAGAAAGATCAGCGCGACGGTGCTGGCGGTATCGGCTCTTTCCAGGTCCGCTTCGCCGATCGTGTGGAGCTCGGGCATGTGCTCCAATGTGGCGCGAACAGTCGCGCTCAGGTCTTGCGGTTCATCCAGGATCAGAACGCCAACGGCCGTACTCATGACCTCGCACCTCTCTCTCCCGGCTTGATACAAGTGACCGGGCTCGAAGTCGAAGTTCCAAGATTCGTTCCAGCGAAGGTTCGCGAATATTAAGCTTGATATCGGCTGATTCGACCCAATCTTCGGGATACTGATCGTTTTGGAGGGCCGATCTGAGACAGCCCGGCGATCCGCCCGCCGCGACTGTGCCGTTTTGGGACGGCGCGGCTGTGTCAGCTCGCGACAGCCAGGGCGTCGCCCGGATAGGACGCCACCCGGTTGCGGCCGCCGCTCTTGGCCGCGTAGAGGGCGATGTCGGCGCGCTTGACCAGGGCTTCGACGCTGTCGCCGTTGATCCAGGTGCTGACGCCGAAGCTGCAGGTCAGCCGGATCGTGCCGTGCGCGCCGCGGATGCGCTGCCTCTGGATGGCCGCGCGCAGACGCTCGGCCCGCGCGGCCGCGTCGCCGATGCCGCAGCCGGGCAGCACCACCGCAAATTCCTCGCCGCCCAGGCGGCCGGCGATGCCCTCGCCGGCGATCAACTGGGCGACGGCCTTGATGGCGACGTCGCCGACGTCGTGGCCGTGCTCGTCGTTGATGTGCTTGAAATAATCGATGTCGAGGAGGATTGCCGAGATTCCACCGGGTCGGCGGTGCTGTTCCGCCGCGTTGCGTGCCCGGTTGAAGAACGCGCGCCGGTTGTAGGAACCGGTCAGCGGATCCGTCTCAGCGAGGCGGATCAACTCCTCCTGCATGGTCGTCAGGCGCTCGGCCGCGCGGAGGCGGGCATTCAGTTCCTCGGCGCTCGGCGGCTTCTCGATGAAGTCGTCGGCGCCGCTGTCGAGGGCCTCGGCCAGGCTGCGGACGTTGCGGGCGGACGACATCGTGATGACGTGCAGCGGTCCGCGTTCCTCGGCGAGCAGGCGTGCCGCCCAGCAGAGTTCGAGGCCGCACAGGGGCCGAACCTCGAGACTCGTGATCAGGACGCGCACCGCGGGCGTCGCGGCGAGGAAGGCGAGCGCCTGCGCGGAATCCGTGAACGGGTGCACGGCATGGCCCCGCGGCTCGATCAGCGAGGCGATGATCTGGAGCACGACGCGGCTCGAATCGACGATGACGATCTGCATGGCGCGACCCGGATCTGATATCCGCGGTCTAAGTCAGAAGACTTAACCCACCACCAACGGGCTTATTCCAATATGAAGGTCGCCACGACGACGCCAGACCGGCGCTACATCGTCGTTCGCGGGCGCTTTTGGCGCAGCGCCAATCCCGCGCTGTCGCCCGAGCGCCGGGAAGAACTCGTCGTCCAGCTGATGACGGCCCGCCGCGCTGTTCAGGCCGCGAAGCGCGCGGAGCGTGAGGGTGGAACCGGAGCGGGGCCCGCCCTCGCCGCGGCCAGGGCGAACGTCGATGCGGCCAAGGTCGCCCTGGGCGAGCGCGGTCCGGTCTGGTGGGACGACGGCGCGCCCGACCTCAACCGCAGGCTGGCGCGCAACACGTCCTATGCCGACTGGTATGCCGCGATCAGCGACGGGGAACCTGAACCGTGATCACCCGGGCGCCCGCCGTCTGACCCTCCTCGAGGCTCCGGACCCGGTTGCGCCCGTGGGGGACAGCCGCATTGATGACGGTGAGCGTCGGTGCCGCCGCGGGCGGCGCCGCGATCCCCGAGACGGTCGGAACCCCGTAGGTCCCGTAGCTCCACGGAGACGGTACGATCTCGGAAGGCCGGGGCACGCGGGTCAGGGGGGCGCCGATATAGGACCCGCGCACGAACTCGCCGCCGAAGCCGTCATAGCCCCCGTACGCCGGGCCCCCGTAAGCTGCACCCCTGAAAGCCGGGCCGTACGGGTGCTGCCGATGGACGGTTTCCGCCGAGACCGGCGCCGCCAGGGTCAGGGCGAGAAGCGTCAGGGTCGTCCGGGTCACCATGGAAACCGCTCCGGTGCGCGTCGGCGCGAGCAGATCGCGCGGGATGCAGGGGAACGGACCGGAACACCGGCCGTTCCGGAACGGCAGCTGCGGAGATTGCGTAAGTCTTCGGTTGTGCCCAGGAGACGGGCGGGTGCGACGGCGATCCCGCGGCGGTGCGTTCAGCGGCAGGTCGTGATCCGCCGAACCACCCAGCCCTCGCCCTCGATCCATAAGCGGCGGCGCGCCCGACTGCAGGTGGCGTCGTCGTCGCGCTCGACCGCCGCGGTGTGGACCTGCGGGCTGGCCTCGGCGACCTTGGTCTCCGCTGGGCCGTTCGCGGCCTGGGCGGCGAAGGTGGCGAACACGGCGATGCCGGCCACGCCTGCGGCTTTCAATGAAATCATCATATCGGGGAGAAGCGCTCTGCGGCCGTGCTTGGGGATCGCTTCATGAATGCACGGGCCGCCATTTCGGTTTCATCGTTCGCGGTGGATGGTGTGTCCGCTCGCAGGGCGGTCGCCGTGCTTAGTTTTCCCGCCTTTCGCGGGTAAGGAAGAACAAAACCGGATGCGCTGGCGCCCGGGGCGGCCCGCGCTGTTCCGGAACGCCCCATCGAGGGCCTGTCAGGTTCGGTCCACGCAGCAAGGGTTCATGAGCAAGCCGAAGCCCCCGACCAACGCGCTCCTGACGCCGGAGAAGCGCGCTGAGGACGCCGACCAGACGATCCGTCCGCTGAGCCTGTCCGAGTTTATCGGGCAGCGTGCGGCGCGGGCGAACATGCAGGTGTTCATCGAGGCGGCGCGCCGGACCGGGCAGGCGCT
>NZ_BPQS01000010.1 GCF_022179385.1 Methylobacterium longum
CCATGGACGTGGTCCTGATCGTGCCGGTCGCCATGGAGGAGAAGCTGCGCTTCGCCATCCGCGAGGGCGGCCGCACCGTCGGCGCCGGCGTCGTCGCCGCCATCAACGACTAAGCCAGGACAGCATCCTTAGCAGGGCGCGGCGGGGACACGTCCTCGCACTCCCCGCCGTCCCTCTCAAGGTTTCAGGATCATGAACGGTCAGAACATCCGTATCCGCCTCAAGGCGTTCGATCACCGCATCCTCGATGCGTCGACCAAGGAGATCGTCTCCACGGCCCGGCGCACCGGCGCGACCATCCGGGGTCCGATCCCGCTGCCGACGCATATCGAGAAGTTCACCGTCAACCGCTCGCCGCACATCGACAAGAAGTCGCGCGAGCAGTTCGAGATGCGTACCCACAAGCGGGTGCTCGATATCGTTGATCCGACGCCGCAGACCGTGGACGCGCTGATGAAGCTCGACCTCGCCGCCGGCGTGGACGTGGAGATCAAGCTCTGAGTCCGCTGAGGACTTAGAGCTTACCGTTTCATCGCGCGAGGGAGAGAACCTATGCGCTCAGGCGTCATTGCACAGAAGGTCGGCATGACCCGCGTCTTCACGGACGCGGGGGAGCATGTCCCCGTCACCGTGCTCAAGATCGATCAGTGCCAAGTGGTTGCCCACCGCACCGTCGAGAAGAACGGCTACGTCGCGCTGCAAGTCGGCGTCGGCAAGGCCAAGGTCAAGAACGTCTCGGCCGCCGAGCGGGGCCGCTTCGCCGTGGCCAAGGTCGAGCCGAAGAAGAAGCTCGCCGAGTTCCGCGTGTCCGAGGATGCGCTGATTCCGGTCGGCGCGGAGATCACGGCCGATCATTTCATCCCGGGCCAGTTCGTGGACGTCACCGGTACCACCACCGGTAAGGGCTTCGCGGGCGGCATCAAGCGCTGGAACTTCGGCGGCCTGCGCGCCACCCACGGCGTGTCGATCTCCCACCGTTCGATCGGTTCGACCGGCGGCCGGCAGGATCCGGGCAAGACCTTTAAGAACAAGAAGATGCCGGGCCACCTCGGCGTCGAGCGGGTCACCACCCAGAACCTGCGCGTCGTCCGCACCGATCCGGAGCGCGGCCTGATCCTGGTCGAGGGCGCCGTCCCGGGCGTCGCCGGCGGCTGGATCCAGATCCGCGACGCGGTGAAGCGCAAGCTCCCCGCCGACGTTCCGCTGCCGGGCAAGTTCCGTGAGAACGGCGCATCCGCCCCGGCGCCCGAGGCCGCTGCGGCTGAGGAGACCGTGTGATGAAGCTCGATATCACCACCCTCGACGGTGCCGGTGCCGGCTCGGTCGAGCTGAACGAAGAGATCTTCGGTCTCGAGCCCCGCGCCGACCTGCTTCAGCGCATGGTCCGTTGGCAGCTGGCCAAGCGGCGCGCCGGAACCCACGCCGTGCAGAACCGCTCGGACGTGAACCGGACCCGCAAGAAGCTGTACAAGCAGAAGGGCACCGGTAATGCCCGCCACGGTGCGGCCTCGGCGCCGCAGTTCCGCGGCGGCGGCCGGGCTTTCGGTCCGGTGGTCCGCGACCACAGCCACGACCTTCCCAAGAAGGTGCGTGCGCTGGCCCTGCGCCACGCCCTGTCGGCCAAGGCCAAGGCCTCGACCCTGATCGTCGTCGACGACATCAAGATCGAGGACCACAAGACCAAGGGTCTCATCGAGCGCTTCGGCAAGATGGGCCTCTCGAACGCGCTGATCATCGGCGGTGCTGAGGTCGACGTGAATTTCGGCCGGGCCGCCCGCGCCATCCCGCAGATCGACGTGCTGCCCGTCCAGGGCATCAACGTCTACGACATCCTGCGCCGCGACACGCTCGTCCTGACGAAGGCTGCCGTCGACGCGCTGGAGGAGCGTTTCAAATGAGTGCCGATCCGCGCCACTACGACATCGTCGTCTCTCCGGTCATTACCGAGAAGGCGACGAACCTGACCGAGCAGAACAAGGTGGTCTTCCGCGTCGCCCCCAAGGCGACCAAGCCTCAGATCAAAGAGGCGGTTGAGAAGCTGTTCGACGTGAAGGTCACGGCCGTGAACACCCTTGTGACCAAGGGAAAGAAGAAGATTTTCCGCGGCCTCCGCGGACAGCGCTCCGACGTGAAGAAGGCGATCGTGACCCTGGCCGAGGGCCACACGATCGACGTCACGACCGGGCTCTGAGGACGGGTTTTAGGGATCCAAGCCGATGGCCTTGAAGACATTCAAACCGGTCACGCCGAGCCTGCGCCAGCTCGTGCTCGTCGACCGCCGTGAGCTCTACAAGGGCAAGCCGGTGAAGGCGCTGACGGAGGGCAAGTCGTCCTCCGGCGGCCGTAACAATCTCGGCCGCATCACCGTCCGCTTCCGCGGCGGTGGCCACAAGCGCGTCCTGCGCAACGTGGACTTCAAGCGTCGCGACCAGCTCGGCGTCGCCGCCACCGTGGAGCGGATCGAATACGATCCGAACCGGACGGCGTTCATCGCGCTGATCAACTTCCCCGACGGGAAGCAGAGCTACATCCTGGCCCCGCAGCGCCTGCAGCCGGGCGACAAGGTTGTGGCCGGCGAGAACGTCGACATCAAGCCGGGCAATGCCGGTCCGGTCGGCTCGATGCCGGTGGGCACGATCGTCCACAATGTCGAGCTGAAGATCGGCAAGGGCGGCGCGATCGCCCGCTCGGCCGGCAACTACGCGCAGATCGTTGGCCGCGACCAGGGCTACGTGACGCTGCGCCTCAACTCGGGCGAGCAGCGCCTGGTCCACGGCCAGTGCTTCGCCAGCGTCGGCGCGGTCTCGAACCCGGACCACATGAACATCTCGCTCGGCAAGGCCGGGCGCAACCGTTGGCTCGGCAAGCGCCCGCACAACCGCGGCGTGGCGATGAACCCGGTCGACCATCCGCACGGCGGCGGCGAGGGTCGCACCTCGGGCGGCCGCAACCCGGTCACGCCCTGGGGCGTGCCCACCAAGGGGAAGAAGACCCGGTCCAACAAGCGGACCGACGTGTTCATCCTGTCCAGCCGCCACAACCGCAAGAAGTAATCGCTATGGCACGCTCTCTCTGGAAGGGGCCGTTCGTCGACGGCTACCTCTTCAAGAAGGCCGAGGCGGCGCGGGGCTCCTCGCGCTCCGAGGTCATCAAGATCTGGAGCCGCCGCTCCACGATCCTCCCGCAGTTCGTCGGGCTCACCTTCGGTGTGCACAACGGGCAAAAGCACATCCCGGTCTACGTCACCGAGGAGATGGTCGGTCACAAGTTCGGCGAGTTCTCGCCGACCCGCACCTTCCCGGGTCACGCGGCCGACAAGAAGGCGAAGAGGCGCTGAGATGGGCAAGCAAGCCACCCCCCGCGCGCTCCCCGAGAACGAGGCGAAGGCCGTCGCGCGCATGCTGCGCGTCAGCCCGCAGAAGCTCAACCTCGTGGCGCAGATGATCCGCGGCAAGAAGGTCGACACGGCGCTCGCCGAGTTGCAGTTCTCGCGCAAGCGGATCTCCACCGAGGTCAAGAAGTGCCTCGAGAGCGCCATCGCCAACGCCGAGAACAACCACGATTTGGACGTGGACGACCTCGTCGTGTCCCAGGCCTTCGTGGGCAAGGCGCTGGTTCTCAAGCGCTTTCACGCCCGCGCCCGCGGCCGCGGCGCGCGTATCCTGAAGCCCTTCTCGAACCTCACCATCGTGGTTCGCGAAGTCCGCCAGGCCGAAGCGGCCTGAGGAGGATCTGATGGGCCAGAAAGTCAATCCGATCGGTCTCCGGCTCGGCATCAACCGGACCTGGGACTCCCGCTGGTTCGCCAACAAGGGCGACTACGCGAAGCTCATGCACGAGGACGTCGCGATCCGCGCCGCCCTCATGAAGCAGCTCAAGCAGGCGGCGGTCTCCAAGATCGTCATCGAGCGTCCGCACCGGAAATGCCGCGTCACCATCCACTCGGGCCGTCCGGGCGTGGTGATCGGCAAGAAGGGCGCCGACATCGAGAAGCTGCGCAAGCTCGTCGGCACGATGACCAAGGCCGACGTGACCATCAACATCGTCGAGGTGCGCAAGCCCGAGATCGACGCCACCCTGGTGGCCGACTCGATCGCTCAGCAGCTTGAGCGTCGCGTCGCCTTCCGGCGGGCCATGAAGCGCGCCGTGCAGTCGGCGATGCGTCTGGGCGCCGAGGGCATCCGGATCAACTGCTCCGGTCGTCTCGGCGGCGCCGAGATCGCCCGTCAGGAATGGTACCGCGAGGGCCGCGTCCCGCTGCACACGCTGCGTGCGGACGTCGATTACGGCACCGCCACGGCGTTCACGACTTACGGCACCTGCGGTATCAAGGTGTGGGTGTTCAAGGGCGAGATCCTCGAACACGACCCGATGGCCCAGGACAAGAAGGCCCAGGAAGAGGGCGGCCGCTCCGGCGGACGCCGTGAGCGCGATGGCGAGGGCGGCCGCGAGCGCGGACGCCGCGAGCGCGAGCACGCGTAAGGTAGGAAGCCATGCTGCAACCGAAAAAGACCCGCTTCCGCAAGCAGTTCAAGGGCCGCATCCACGGTGCGGCCAAGGGCGGCTTCGAGCTGAACTTCGGCCAGTTCGGCCTGAAGGCTGTGGAGCCCGAGCGCGTCACCGCCCGCCAGATCGAGGCGGCCCGCCGCGCGATCACCCGCGAGATGAAGCGCCAGGGCCGCGTCTGGATCCGGGTGTTTCCGGATGTGCCGGTCTCGTCAAAGCCGACCGAAGTCCGCATGGGCTCCGGTAAGGGTGCCCCGGATTACTGGGCCGCCCGGGTGCATCCCGGCCGGATCATGTTCGAGGTCGACGGCGTTGCCGAGAACATCGCCAAGGAGGCGCTCCGCCTCGGCGCCGCGAAGCTTCCGATCCGTACGCGGGTCGTCCAGCGCATCGCCGACTGAACGGAGGATATCGTGAAGTCGACCCAGAGAGTGTCTGATCTCAAGGCGTTGTCGCCGGATCAGCTGAATGACGAGTTGATCAACCTCAAGAAGGAGCAGTTCAACCTGCGCTTTCAGGGGGCCACCGGCCAGCTCGAGAACGTCGCCCGCGTCCGTGAGGTCCGCCGCGACATCGCCCGTGTCCGGACTCTGCAGCGCGCCAAGACGCTGCAGCAGGCCAAGGGCTGAGGCGGGTTTTAGGAGACAACCATGCCGAAGCGCATCCTGCAGGGCACCGTCGTCAGCGACAAGGGTGAGAAGACCATTGTGGTGAAGGTGGAGCGCCGCTTCACGCACCCGGTGATGAAGAAGACGGTGCGTCGCTCGAAGAATTACCACGCGCACGACGAAGCGAATGTCGCCAAGGTCGGGCAGACGGTGTTCATTGAGGAGTGCCGTCCCTTCTCCAAGACGAAGACGTGGAAGCTCGTCGAGGGCGAGGCCGCCCCGGTGGCCGAAGCTGGCGAAGCTGCCTGATACCGACGGTTTGGCGGCTGCGGGCGACCGCATCTGCCCGATTGTCCGCGGCCTTCGTAGCCGCGACGCTTCACGGCGCTGGACGCCTCGCTTGGCGGACTGCATCTATCAACGACGGGCACCCGGGCGAAGGTCGACCACCATGGTCGGGTTCGCGCCGGGTTTCTTCGTTCTGCGCCTGTAGGCGTTGTGTGATCCCTTCGCCGCGCCCGGTGGCCCCGTGCTAGGATCATGAGGTCGGCTGGCGCCGGCGTTCGATCCTGCAGTCTCTCGGAACCGACGCCTGTTCAAGTGGCTCCGTCGCATCCTGGAGCCGCGCCGGTTCAGCCGTCTTCTGATTGTCGCCCTGGAGGACGAACCGGGACGGCCAGAACGCAACGGCTCCGACTACGGTGACAACCGGGTCGGTGTTGGGCTGATCGTCCTGAACCCTGGAGGCGCGCTGCGCACGGGTGACGACGCGGGCGGCTTCTTCGCTGATGTGGTTGGAGGTGAGGCTGTCCTAGATCGGCGAGTCTGTCTTGGATCGGCGAGACAGAGATCGCCGCCGTCGGACGAGGACGCGCACGGGCTGAGGAGGCTGCTGGCCGCAGCGGCGGCAAGGTCGGTTCGCTTGAAGTGATTCTCCCTCGGATGGTCGACCCATCCCGGAAGTCCCGTCCTGGGGACCGATCGCTGTCACCACGATAGCCACGTCGACGGACGGCAGGCGCTTGCCGAGCCCGCAACGGCCCCTTGGCAGGGCCTGAACGGACAGCAGCCCCGGAGATGCTCCGAGGCTGCCCAATGTCTGGTGTCGAGGAACGCGCCGCAACCGGTCCCGGGTTGCGGCGGCGATCAGGCTTCGCCCTCGTCGAGCTCGTCGGCCGTCGGCGCGGCGTTCTCCAGGATCTTCTCCGCCACGAGGCCGGAATTCTGGCGGATCGAGGCTTCGATCTTGGAGGCGATCTCGGGGTTGTCGCGCAGGAAGCCCTTCGAGTTCTCGCGACCCTGGCCGAGGCGCTGGCTGTTGTACGAGAACCAAGCCCCGGACTTCTCGACGATGCCGGCCTTCACGCCGAGATCGATGAGCTCGCCGACCTTCGACACGCCTTCGCCGAACATGATGTCGAACTCGACCTGCTTGAACGGCGGCGCGACCTTGTTCTTCACGACCTTGACGCGGACCTGATTGCCGATCGCCTCGTCGCGATCCTTCAGGGTCGAGATGCGGCGGATGTCGAGGCGCACCGAGGCGTAGAACTTCAGGGCGTTGCCGCCCGTCGTCGTCTCCGGGCTGCCGTACATGACGCCGATCTTCATCCGGATCTGGTTGATGAAGATGACCATGCAGTTCGAGCGCGAGATCGAACCGGTGAGCTTGCGCAGGGCTTGGCTCATCAGGCGCGCCTGAAGGCCGGGCTGGCTCTCGCCCATCTCACCTTCGATCTCGGCCCGCGGGGTCAGCGCGGCCACCGAGTCGACCACCAGAACGTCGATGGCGCCGGAGCGTACCAGCGTGTCGGTGATCTCGAGGGCCTGCTCGCCGGTGTCGGGCTGCGAGATCAGCAGATCGTCGAGGTTCACCCCCAGCTTGCGGGCATAGACAGGGTCCAGGGCGTGCTCGGCGTCCACGAAGGCGCAGACACCGCCCTTCTTCTGGGCCTCGGCGATGGTGTGAAGGGCCAGCGTGGTCTTGCCGGACGATTCGGGGCCGTAGATCTCGACCACGCGGCCGCGCGGCAGGCCGCCGACACCCAGCGCTATGTCGAGCCCGAGCGAGCCGGTCGAGACGGTCTCGACCTCCTGCACCTTGTCGTTCTTGCCGAGCCGCATGATCGAGCCCTTGCCGAAGGCGCGCTCGATCTGAGACAGGGCGGCGTCGATCGCCTTGGACTTGTCCTTGTCCACCGGGGGCATGTCGACCACTTTCAATGCGGGCTGGGCCATCTGGCGGGCTCCTTATGAAGGGGTTGAGCGCAGTTCACAACGCGCCTCAACACCGATGTTATGTACTCGTTTTGTTCTAATCCGGCAAGGGCAGTCGGCCCAGGTGAGGCGGGGATCCGACCGGGCTTGTCGAGGGCATGACCGGTCCGGCGTCGTGAGCGGACGGATCGGGTCCGGCCCCGGTCGACGGGGTTCCGATCCACCGCAGCGGCTCCATTCCAGGTCCCCTCAGCAAGGTCCTGAATCCGTGTGCGCCGACGTTCCTGTGTCCTGCTTAAGCGTTGGGGCTTGATCTCGGGCTCGCCGGCGGCGCCGCGCAACGATGGTGCCGACGCTCGTCCCGCCGGATGATCGTCCGTCAGTACGGAGCGACAACCGCGCGGGCGATGGTTCGCCCGCGCGGATACCAGGCCGCCGCCGTTCCTCAATCCGCCATCGTCTTCTTCACGGTCTCGACGAGCTGCTTGAGGCTGAAGGGCTTGGGCAGGAAGTTGAAGGTTTCGCCCTCGGGCAGGTTCTTTCGGAACGCGTCCTCGGCGTAGCCGGAGACGAAGATCACCTTCAGGTCGGGCTGGTGCTTGCGCACCTCGCGCAACAGGGTCGGCCCGTCCATCTCGGGCATGACCACGTCGGAGACGACGAGGTCGATGGGCTGGCTGCCGTCGCGGACGATCGCCAACGCTTCGAGGCCCGAGGCCGCTTCCAGAACCGTGTAGCCGCGCGCCGAGAGGGCCCGGCTGTTGACCGCCCGGACGGGATCCTCGTCCTCCACGAGCAGGATGGTCCCCTGCCCCGTATGGTCGGCGGCGGGCTTGCGCGGCACCGGCTTGTCGGGCTTCCCCTGCGCCGCGTCGCCGGACCGGGCGGCAGCGGTCGTCTCGCGCGGCTTGCCGTCCGCCTTCGTGAGGACCGCCTCGGTGCGCGGCAGGCTGGGCTCCGAAGCCAGGAGCGGCGCCTCCTCGGGCTCGGCCACCGGCACGTGGCGCGGCAGGTAGATGCGGAAGGCGGTGCCCTCCCCCATGGCCGATTGCACGTCGATGGTGCCGCCGGACTGCTTGACGATGCCGAACACCGTCGAGAGCCCCAGTCCCGTGCCCTTGCCGATCTCCTTGGTGGTGAAGAACGGTTCGAAGATTTTCTCCATCAGCTCGGGCGGGATGCCCTGGCCGGTATCGCGCACCTCGATCAGCACGTGGTCGCCCGCCGGCGCCCCGCCGCGTCCCTCGGCGCTCGTGGCCGTCCCCGGATCGGTGACGTTCTCGGTGCGGATCATCAGCTTGCCGCCGTCCGGCATGGCGTCGCGGGCGTTGACCGCGAGGTTCACGATCACCTGCTCGAACTGGTTGACGTCGGCCTTCACGGGCCAGACGTCGCGGCCGTGCTTCAACTCCAGGGCGACCCGTTCGCCGAGCAGCCGCTTCAGCAGGAGCGTGAGTTCGGAGAGCGCCTCGCCGACGTTCATCACCTCCGGGCGAAGCGTCTGCCGACGGGAGAACGCCAGGAGCTGGCGGACGAGGCCGGCCGCCCGGTTGGCGTTCTGCTTGATCTGCATGATGTCCTGGAAGGCCGGATCGGTCGGCCGGTGGCTGGCGAGCAGCAGGTCCGAGTAGCCGATGATCGCCTGCAGCACGTTGTTGAAGTCGTGCGCGATGCCGCCCGCAAGCTGGCCGACCGCGTTCATCTTCTGGGCTTGGGCGACCTGCTGCTCCAGCTGGCGCTGAGCCGTCGTGTCGAGGGCGTACAGGATCACCCGCTCGCTCTCGTCGGTCTGCTGTCCCGGGTCGCCGCCGTCGGCCGGGCTGAGCCAGACCCGCGCGGATCGCCCGCCCGGCCCGTTCAGCTGGACTTCGATGGGCTCGGGATCCGTCAGCCCGCTCGTCGCACGGGCGAGCCCGGCCTCCAGGGCGGTCCGGTCGGTCACCGAGTCGGCGACGTTGGGCTCGACCCGGGACGCGGCCTCGCCGTCGATCGCCCCGTCATCCGCTTGGCGCGGCACCGTGCCGAACAGCCGCGTGAACGAGGCGTTGGCGCGGGCGATCCGCCCGGTCCGGTCCAGCGTCGCGATGGCGATGGGCGAGTTGTTGAGGAAGCGGGCGAGGCGCACCTCGGCGGCGCGCTGCGGCTCGTCGGCCTCGGCCCCGGCGGAGCGGTTGATCACGAAGGTCCGCGACGAGCCCGGCTTGCCGTCCTTGCCGAAGGCGACCCGGTGGTAGAGCCGCACCGGCAGGGTGTGGCCGTTGCGCCGCCGCAGGTCGAGGTCGAAGCGGTCGGTACGCACCTCGCCCGGCAGGCCGGCGGTGCGCACGAGGACATCCGCCTCCGGGGCGATCTCGGTGAGGTGCGGGCCGCCCGGGCCGACGCTGGCGAGGTCGTAGCCGAGCCAGGCCGCCAAGGTCGCGTTCATGTACACGATGGCGCCGGCCGGATCGATCGACAGGAAGCCCGCGGGCGCGTGGTCGAGGTAGTCGATGGCGTGCTGGAGTTCCTGGAAGACATTCTCCTGACGCTCCCGCTCGGCGGTGATGTCGGCCACCGTCCAGAGCGAGGCCGCCCGGCGCGGTCGCGCGAGGGGGCGGACCGAGACCCGGTACCATCCGAAGCCGCGCTCGCCGGCCGTGGGACCCAGCGGCGGCGACATGCGGACTTCCTCGGTATGGGCCCTGGCATCGCGCGAGGCCTGCGACAGGCGGTAGACCGCCTCGGAGACCTCCGGAGACCCGACGAGGATGCGCTCCACCGGCACGAGGTTGGAGAAGGTGTCGCCGCTGGCGATTCGCAGATAGGCCTCGTTGGCGTAGATCAGACGGCCGCCGTCCTCGACGACCAGCTTGCCGTCCGGCGACGCATCGACGATGCCCTTGGTGATGTCGTCCCGGGCGGCGCTGCCGCTGAGCTGGAGCGCCCCGATGGCCAGCGCGAACAGGAAGAAGACGCCCGCCATGGCCAGCAGGGCGAGCAGCCAGACGATGAGCGACTGGGCCTGCTCGTTGGCCACGAAGGACAGGCCGATCGCGGCGCCGACCAGCAGCCCGGCGAGCACGAGCAGGAGCCCGACCCGGCCCGGCTGCTCCGAGCGGTCGATCGAGCCCGTCCCCTGCGAGCTCGTCCCCTGCGAGCCTGCCCCCTGCGGCCCCGTCGCCTGAGCGACCGGCACCTGCACGGCGGCCTGCGCGGCGGGGACCGGCAGCCCCGAATTCTGCGGGCCTGCGGCGGGCGCCGAAGGTCCAGTGACGTCAGCCATCGGCTTCATTTCCAGAACAGTCACCCGGTTGGGCCCATCGGCCATATCAGGCCACGGGCAGGCCGGCACTACGCGCGTCGCGCCAAGCCTCGACACAGCCTCGCGAAAAAAGGTGGACGAAGCGTGGCTTCCGCGCGTCGTCCTCGTCCGTGACAGTGCCGCGGCGCACCGGGGCCTACGCGGCCCTCCGGCGCAGGCGCATCACGAACCCGATGACTTCCGCCACCGCGCGGTAATGCTCGGCGGGAATCTCGCGGTCGATCTCCACGGTGGCGTGGAGCGCCCGGGCGAGCGGCGGATTCTCGATCACGGCGACGCCGTGCTCGGCCGCCACCGTGCGGATGCGGAGGGCCAGGGCATCGACGCCCTTGGCGACGCAGACCGGCGCGGCCATGCCGGCCTCGTAGCGGAGCGCCACCGCGTAGTGGGTCGGGTTGGTCACAACGACGGTGGCGGTGGGCACGGCGGCCATCATGCGCTTCTTCACCCGCGCCATGCGCAGCTGCCTGAGCCGGCCCTTGACCTCCGGATTGCCGTCCGACTCCTTCATCTCCTGCTTCATCTCCTCCTTCGACATGCGGTGGCGCTTGCGCCAGCGGAACCGCGCGTAGAGCGCGTCGCCCAGCGTGATCGCGAGGTGCATGCACAGCATGCCGGCCAGCAGCCGCAGGCAGAGGGACAGGATCGCCGGCAGGGATGCGACCGGGTCGAGTTGGGCGAACACCTGCAGCCGGTCTCGGTCGTTCCACAGGAGCACGCCGCCGACCACGCCCACGGTGGTGATCTTGGCCAGCCCTTTGCCGAACTGGACCCAGGCCTCGATGCCGATGATCCGCTTCACGCCCGCCATCGGCGAGAGGCGCTCGAATTTCGGCATCAGCGCCTCGGGGCTGAACACCAGCGGGTGCTGCAGGAGCCCTGCGGCCAGGCCGGCGGCCGCCGCGAGACCCACCGGCACGGCCACCGCCTGCACCCACAGCCAGAGGCCGTGGGTGATGGCCTGCCGCATGGCGGTGGCGTCGTCCGGAAGGGTGTGGGCGTTCGCGAGATACGCCTTGAGCCCGTACATCAGGTTCTGCGCGATGTTGGGGGCCGCCATCAGCAGCGCGAGCGTGAAGGCCGCCAGGATCGCGAAGGTGTTGACCTCCGTGCTGTTCGCGACGTCGCCGCGCTCGATGGCCTGATCGAGCCGCCGTTGGGACGGCTCCTCGGTCTTGTCCTCGTCGTCGGTGTCCCCGGCCATCGCTGCCCGACCTCAGCCTGCACGCGGGACGGACGGGTCGCTCAGCGCCCCACCGACTCGGCGAGATACCGTCCGATATCGTCCAGGAAGACGCCCATCATGACGCCGAGGCAGCCGATCAGGATCAGCATGCCGATCATCACCGAGGCCGGGACCGCCAGGAAGAACACCTGGAGCTGCGGCATCAGCCGCGACAGGACGCCGAGACCGAGATTGAACAGGATCCCGAAGGCGATGAACGGTCCGGAGATCTGCACGGCCAGCGTGAAGCCGCGGGCCAGGGCCCGGGTCGCCAGCATCAGGGCGTCCGAGAAGGCCGGGACGCCGTCGGGCGGCAGCACCTCGTAGCTGCGGGCCAAGCCCTGGATGGCGAGGTGGTGCAGGTCGGTGGCGAAGATCAGCGTGATCCCCAGGAGCGACAGGAAGTTGCCGATCGCCACCTGCTGGCCGCCCTGCGCCGGATCCACCGTCATGGCGTAGGACAGGCCGAGCTGCGCCGCGACGATCACCCCGGCGGTCTGCAGGGCCGCCAGCACCATCCGCACCGTGAGGCCGAGCACCAGCCCGATGATCGTCTCCCCGAACAGGAGCCCGATCAGCCGCGGGCTGGCCAGGCCCTCCGTGCCGCCGAGCAATGGGCGCACGCTGGGAAACAGCACGAGGGTCGTCAGCAGCGCGAAGGCGAGGCGCAGGCGCGGCGGCACCGTCTGCTCGCCGACCCCCGGCATCAGCATGATCAGGGTGCCGATGCGCGCGAAGGCGATCAGGTAGGCCGACGCGATCCCGGGCAGGAGCAGGTTCATCGCCGCCCCTATGACACGCGGATCTAGCCCCTGTCGTGGCCGGAGCGTGCGTCATCCGCCGGTCGCGATGCGCGCGGCGATGCGCGTCATGTACCCGGCCATGGCGTCGCCGATGAAGGGCAGCATCAGCAGGAGCGCGGCGAACACGGCCACGATCTTGGGCACGTAGATCAGGGTCTGCTCCTGGATCTGGGTCAGGGCCTGGACCAGCGAGACCGCGAGCCCCACCGCCAGGGAGACGAGCATCAGCGGCCCGGCGATCTTCAGGAAGACGAAGATGCCGTCGCGGGCGACGTCGAGGATGGCGAGGCCAGTCATGGGGTGCCGTTCTGTGCCGGGATCATGGAGCGGGAGGGCCGGAGGGGTTCCCACGCGGGGCGCGGCGGATCCTCGCCGGCCGAGATGTTTGTTCGAGTCGCCCCGCATCGCGAGGCCGGCGCCGCGCTCCGGTCCGTCAGGATGAGGGAGCGGACCGGATGATCCGACTTCTCGGTCGGAACGCCGCCCATCGTCAGATCTGCATGCGCATGATCTCCTCATAGGCGGAGATCATGCGGTCGCGCACGGCGACCATGGTCTGGAGGGCGGTCTCGCTCTCGGCCACCGCGGTGACCACGTCGACCACGTTGGCCTTTCCGGAGGCGGCAGAGACGGCCTGCGCGTCGGCCCTGCGCCCGGCATCGCCGACGCTGTCCAGCGTCTGGCCGAGGAACTGCTTGAAGTCGCCGCCCGCTTCCGAGGCCGGCTGCACCCGGGGCGTGGGCCGGCCGGAGGCGAGACCCTGGACGGCGGCGTAGGCGCCCGCCGCGAAGTTGCTGGAAGCCATGGCTAGCCGTTCCCCGCGGTCACTTCAGGATCGCCAGCGTCTGGGCGAGCATCTTGCGCGTGGCGGTGACCATGTTGAGGTTCGCCTCGTAGGAGCGCTGGGCCTCGCGCAGATCCATGTTCTCGATCAGCGCGTTGACGTTGGGCATCTGCACCTCGCCCCGGGCATTGGCCGCCGGGTTGCCGGGCTCGATCTTCGTCCGGAAGGCCGACGGGTCGCGGCGGACGCGCCCCGCCTCCACGAGCCGGGCGCCGGTCTCGTCGTCGAGGTGGCTGGTGAATGTCGGGATCTTGCGCCGGTAGGGCTGCGCCCCCGCCGAGGCCGGCGCGGAATCGGCGTTGGCGATGTTCTCGGCGATGATCCGCATCCGGCCCGACTGGGCCTTGAGGCCGGCGGCCGCCACCGCGAGCGACTTGCTGAATTCCATGGCTCAAGGCCTTCCTGCCGTGACGAATGACCCGCGCCCCGCGCGCTCAGCGCTGGCCGCCATCAGCTCCGGCGACCGTCAGCTCTTGCCGACGGCGATCTTCAGGGTTGTCAGGCTGTGCTGGTAGAGCGAGGCGGCGAGCTGGTAGTCGGACTGGTTCTCACCGGCCTTCATCATCTCGTCCTCGAGATTGACGCCGTTGCCGCTGGGGCGGATCTCGAACCCCTTGGCGCGCTTCGAGTCGGTCCCGGTCCCCTGCCCGGCCGGCGCGATGTGAGCGGGGCTCGTCAGCGCCAGGGTCGTGGAAGCATTGACCGCCGCGCCGGTCGACCGGTCGAGGCGCGGCTCCACGAGGTCGCGGGGCTTGAAACCCGGCATGTCGGCATTGGCCACGTTCTCGGCGATCAAGCCCTGGCGTGCCTGCGCCCATTGCATCCGTGTGCGGAGCATCCCGATCACGGGCAGGTCGGTGAGGGCCACGGTCGCCTCCGGTCTGGCGTCGCCGCGCCGGAACGAGCGGGCTGGGCAAAATCTGCCGTGCGCATGGTTAACGGCGCGTTAAGCCCCGGCCGTTCGCGCGGGGCCGAAGCCGGTCCGGTGCCGTGTTGCGAGCGGGACAGCCCGGGCGAACCAGAGCTTCGGGATGCCGGCGGTGCCCGCGAAGTACCCGACGCCGACGATCGGGGGTCCGCCATCGGCGGAGCGCCGGGGCCCTGGCTCGCCCGACGTCGCCGGGACGCCGTACCCGCGATCCAGGTATCCCAGAGGCCGGCGTCCCCGAGGGTGCTGACCGGATCCTCCTCCCGGCATCGCGCAACGCGCCGAGCTCGCCGGATGTCCTATCCGGATCGCCGGGAACCCTTTTTCCCATCCTATTGTCTTGATGGCGCGGGTTTAAAAGGTCTGTTAACGAACACTTAACGGCGTTTGCCCTGCATCCCCCCCGGCATGATATGCACGAGCCGATGCCGGGCGCGGACCCGCGGCGGCCGGAACGTGCGAGTGCGTAACCTTGCGATGGCTGCAATCCGTGTTCGGCTCTGACGGCTCCCCCATCGTGCAGTATGTCGTGATCTTCGCCGTCATCTTCGCGGCGCTGGCGGCCATCGTGTTCACCGTTCGGCGGCTCACCGGCCGCAGCCTCGCTCTGCCGGGGCGCACGGGCGGTCGCGGCCGTCAGCCCCGGCTCGGGATCGTCGATGTCTACGAGCTCGACCGTGCGCGGCAGCTCATCCTGTTGCGTCGCGACAATGTCGAGCACCTGCTCCTCGTGGGCGGCCCCAACGACGTGGTGGTCGAGCGCAGCATCCAGCGCACGCAGCGTCCCCTGTCCGAAGCGGCGCTGCGCGCCGAGCCGGCCCCGGACGCCCTGGACGAGCCGCTTCCGGATCCGATGGTGCAGGGGGGGCGTCTGCCGGAGCCGGCGCGGGCCCTGCCCGAGATGGCGGCGCGGCGCGCCGAGCCGCTGTTCGATCCGGGATTTGCGATGCCCGTCGTGGTGCCGTCGCCGGTTCCGCGCTCCGCGGCCGGCCCGCCCGTGACCCTGCCGCTCGACGCCGCCCTGCTCGGCGGCGACGAGCCGGGTCAGGACATTTCCGCGCCGCTGTCGCCGCGACCCCTTCCGCCCCTGCCCCTGTCGCCGCTGTCCCAGTCATCCCGGGCGGAGGTGCCCGCACAGCCGGCACCTCCGGTCCGTGAGCCCGTCAACCCGCGGCGGGTCCTCAGCCGGACCGCCCCGCCGCTGGTCGAGGCGCGGCCCGAGCCCGCTTCCGAGCGCCGGGTCGATGCCCCTACCGAGGGGCTGCCGCAGGCGCCGAGCCTGACGGTCCCGTCCGATCGCCGCTCCGTCGATCCGGCCGTGCTCTCGGATATGGCCCGGCAGCTCCAGGCCGCGCTGGCGCGTCCGTCCTCCGCGGTGACGCCGGCCCCTGCGCCGCAGGGGCCCGCCGCCGCGCCCGAGAGCATCGACCCGGTCGCTGCCGCGATGGCCTCGGCACCGCCGCCTTCCGCGCCGCTTGCCGGGCCTTCCTCCGTGCCGCTTGCCGCGCCTCCCGCCGCACCACCCCTCGCTCCCGCCGCCGCCCCGGTTCTCGACAGGCCGGCGCCGCCGGTCGGGCCCTCCGAGCCCCCGCCCGGCCTCAGCCCAGCACCCCCTCCGACTGCTCCGGCACCGGCACCCGCGCCCGTGCCCCCTCCGGCTCCGCCGGCGATGCCGAAGGCCGGTCCGATGTTTCAGGATGCGCCATCGGTGACGCCCGCGCCGGCCGCGCCGCCGGTGGCACCGGCTGCTCCGCCGACCCGGCAGCCCGAACAGAAGGCTTCGGGCAATCCCTTCTCGGTGGAGGAGATCGAGGCCGAGTTCGCCCGCCTGCTGGGCCGTCCCCTGGACAAGCGAAGCTGAGGCTTCGCAACCGCAGGACGGGCTACGGCCCGGCGGCCCTCGGAGCCGGGTCGATGGCGCCGCCCGTGTCCTTAACGATCGGTTAACCAGCCTCGGGAACGATCGGGCGGGAGGAGGTCCCGATGCTTGCTTTGACCGCTGATACGGCTCGCCGGAGCCGCGCCTACCGGGCGTTCATGCTCGACCGTGCCGGACGCGTTTCCTCGGCTCAGATCGTGTCCGCCGAGGATGATGGCCAGGCGCGGCGTCAGGTCCGGGCGATGGTGGGGCGCAATGTGATCGAGCTGTGGGAGCGGACCCGGTTTCTGGGCCGCTTCGAGCCGGGCGCACCGGGGCGCGCCTGATCGCGTTGCGGCGCCGCGCGCGACGGCACCGGTCGGCCGCCCCGTTCGGCGAGCGGGTCGATCGGCCGTCTCAGATGTCCGCCGTCTCCCGCATCGCCAGGACGGCGAGGAAGCTGAGGATCGCGGCCCCGGCCAGATAGAGCCCCACGAAGCCGATTCCGCCGTAAGCCGCGAGTTCCTGCGCGATGTAGGGCGCCCCCGAGGCACCCAGGATCCCCGCGAGATTGTAGGTGACCGAGGCGCCCGTGTAGCGGACCCGGGTCGGGAACAGCTCGGGCAGCACGGCGCCCATCGGTCCGAACACCCAGCCCATCGTCAGGAGGCTGAGGCACAGGAACCCGAGGACCGGGGGCCACGTCCCGGTGCCGGCGGCATGGCCCAGCATCGGCCCCATCAGGAAGCCGAGCAGGAACGTCACGGCCATCCCGGAGAGCAGCACCGGCCGGCGGCCCAGGCGGTCGGCCGCGGCGCCCGACACCACGATGCCCAGCGCCATGAAGCAGACCGCGATGCACTCGAACAGCAGGAACGTCGACCGGCTGTAGCCGAGGGTTCCGGTGCCGTATCCCAGCGCGAAGACCGTCGAGAGGTAGAACACCGCGTAGACCGCCACCATCGCGCAGGTGCCGATCAGGAGCGCGCGCCCGTGCCGCGTCACCACGGTGGCGAAGGGCACCCGTTCCGGACGCGCCTGCGTGAGCGCCGCCCGGAAGGCGGGCGTCTCGGTGAGCTTCAGGCGGACATAGAGCCCGACCCCGACCAGCGCGGCCGAGCCCAGGAACGGCAGGCGCCAGCCCCACGACTGGAAGCTCTCGGCCGACAGGCCGAAGCTGAGTGCAAGGAAGCCGAGATTGGCCAGGATGAAGCCCACCGGCGCCCCGAGCTGCGGGAAGATGCCGTACCACGCCCGCCGCCCCGGCGGGGCGTTCTCGACGGCCAGCAGGGCGGCGCCGCCCCACTCGCCGCCGAAGCCGATCCCCTGGCCGCAGCGCAGGATGCAGAGGGCCGCCGGCGCCCACCAGCCCACGGCGGCGTAGGTCGGCAGACAGCCGATCAGGACCGTGGAGAGGCCCATGATCAGCAGCGAGGCGACCAGGGTGGCCTTGCGGCCGACCCGGTCGCCGAAATGCCCGAACAGGGCCGCGCCCACGGGCCGGGCGATGAACGCGATGGCGAAGGTCGCGAAGGCACTGAGTTGCTGCACGCCGGGCGCGCCGGAGGGGAAGAAGACCGGACCGATCACCAGGGCAGTCGCGGTGGCGTAGATGTAGAAATCGAAGAACTCGATCGCCGTGCCGACGAAGCTCGCGGCCAGGATGCGCCCTGCGCTCGGCGCGGGATGCGTTGCGCCCGGGGTCTCGACAGTCTGCAGCATGGTCTCGGAGACGGGGGTTCCAGATCGGTTGCGGCGCTTTCGCACGGGACTGCCCGGGTCGGTACCCCGGTTTCGGCATGGGTCCAGCGCATGGCCGCCGCATGGGGCCGCCGCATGGGGCCGCCGCATGGGGCCACGGCGTGGGATCCCACGACGCTGTGCGGTGCACCCGTGTCGGCCTTGCGTTCCCCGGTCCCCTTCGCCAAGCTGAACGGCCATATACCGCGACGGATGCCGGCCGCGGCGCCGTCCACACCACTCGAGTATCGCGATGAGAGTCACTGTCGAGCGCGCGGCCCTGCTCAGATCGCTCGGCCACGTGCACCGGGTCGTCGAGCGCCGCAACACGATCCCGATCCTGTCGAACGTGCTCCTGCGGGCGGAGGGGTCGGGGCTGCAGCTCCGCGCGACCGATCTCGACATCGAGGTGACCGAGAGCGTGCCGGCCGACGTGTCCGATGCCGGCGCCACCACGGTGCCAGCGCACGTGATCTACGACATCGTCCGCAAGCTGCCCGACGGGGCCCAGGTCTCGCTGGAGACCGGCGGCGAGTCCGGCCAGATGACGATCCGCTCCGGGCGCTCGCGCTTCGCCCTGGGCGCCCTGCCAGAGGGCGACTTCCCGGACCTCGCCGCCGGCGAGATGCCCCACGGTTTCGAGATCGCCGGCGCCGACCTCAAGCGCCTGATCGACAAGACCCAGTTCGCGATCTCCACCGAGGAGACGCGCTACTACCTCAACGGCATCTACCTGCACACGCTGGAGACCGAGGGCGGCCCGGTGATGCGGGCGGTGGCCACGGACGGACACCGGCTCGCCCGGGTGGAGATCCCGGCCCCCCAGGGCAGCGTCGGCATGCCCGGCGTGATCGTGCCCCGCAAGGCGGTCGCCGAGATCCAGAAGCTGCTCGACGACGGCGGCGAGACCGTCGCGGTCGACCTGTCGCCGGCCAAGATCCGCCTGCGCTTCGCCGACGGGCTGACCCTCATCTCGAAGCTGATCGACGGTACCTTCCCGGACTACCAGCGGGTGATCCCGGCCAACAACGACAAGCGCCTGACCGTGGAGCGCGACGCCTTCGCCAAGGCCGTGGACCGCGTCTCGACCATCTCGTCGGAGCGCGGCCGCGCCGTGAAGCTCGGGCTCGGCGAGGGACGCCTCGCGCTCTCGGTGAACAACCCGGATTCGGGCAGCGCCACCGAGGAGCTCGACGTCGATTACGAGGCCGCGAACCTCGATATCGGCTTCAACGCCCGCTATCTGCTGGACATCACGGCGCAACTCGAGGGCGACACCGCCCTGTTCAAGCTCGCCGACCCGGGCTCCCCGACCCTGATCCAGGACCGCGAGGGCGCGCCGGCACTCTACGTGCTGATGCCGATGCGGGTCTGAGCCGGCCGCGGCATCGCCCGTTCTCGCCCTCATGCTGAGGCGCCGGAGCGTCGCGGAGGCCTCGAAGGAGGCCTCCAGATGGTGGTAGGGGTTCCGGAGTTCTCCTTCGAGGTCCGCTGACGCGGTCACCTCAGGATGAGGTGGTTGGATGGATGTCAGGTAGGACGAGACGTTCGAACACGGTGCGTCTCGACGTCCGGGGTCACCGATGAGCGATGTCCTCGCTGCGCGGATCGAGCCCAACGAGTCGGATCTGCGCGTCACCCGCCTGATCGCCCGCGATTTCCGCAACCACGCCGAACTCGAACTCGCCCCCGAGGCCCGGTTCGTCGCGCTCGTCGGCGAGAACGGTGCCGGCAAGACCAACCTGCTGGAGGCGATCTCCCTGTTCGTGCCGGGCCGCGGCCTGCGCCGGGCAGAGTTCGCCACCATGGCGCGCACCGGCGGCCCGGGCGGCTTCGCGGTGTCGCTGACCCTCGGCCGGGACGGTGCCGAGCACCGGCTCGGGACCGGGCTGGAGCCGCCGGGACCGGACGGCCGCACGAGCCGGCTCTGCCGCATCGACGGAGCGCCGGCCTCCTCCCCGGTGGCGTTCAGCGAGTTTCTCCGGGTGGTCTGGCTGACGCCGGACCTCGACGGCTTGTTCCGCGGCGCGGCCGGCGACCGGCGCCGGTTCCTCGATCGCCTCGTGCTGGCGGTGGATGCCGGCCACGGGGCGCGCGTCTCCGCGATGGAGCGGGCCCTGCGCTCGCGCAACCGGCTGCTGGAGGACCGTCCCGACGACGGCCGCTGGCTCGACGCGGTGGAGCGGGAGGTGGCGGAACTGGGCGTCGCCGTGGCGCTGGCCCGCCGGGAGACCGCCGAGCGCCTCGACCGGCTGATCGCCGAGACCCGGGACGACGCTCAGCCCTTCCCATGGGCCTCCATTCGCCTGGAGGGCGATCTCGACGACCTCGTGGCGGTCTGGCCGGCCATCGAGGCGGAGGATCGCTTCCGCCTCGCCCTGCGCAACGGCCGAAACCGGGACCGCGCGGCGGGCCGCACCCTGATCGGGCCGCAGAGCAGCGATCTTGTGGTCCGCCACGGACCCAAGGACGTATCCGCCGGCACGGCGTCCACCGGCGAGCAGAAGGCGCTGCTGATCGGCCTCGTCCTCGCCCATGCCCGTCTGGTGCGGGTCATGAGCGGCATCGCGCCGGTGATCCTGCTCGACGAGGTCGCGGCGCATCTCGATCCCCGCCGGCGGGCCGGCCTGTTCGAGGCCCTGGAAGCGCTGCCCGGGCAGGTCTGGATGACCGGTGCCGACCCGGATGCCTTCGCCCAGGCGGGCGCCCGGACGGAGGTGCTCCGGATCGGGGCCTGAACGGGGTTCAGGCCGCCCGGACCGTTCCGAGGAAGCGGGACACCTCGGCGCCGAGATGCTCGGATTGCCGCGACAGCTCGCCGGCCGCCCCGAGCACCTGGGCCGCCGCCGCGCCGGTCTCCTCGGAGGCCCTGGCCACGCCGGTGATGTTGGTCGTCACCTGCTCCGTCCCGGTGGCCGCCTGCGCGACGTTGCGGACGATCTCCTGCGTGGCCGCGCCCTGCTGCTCCACCGCTGCGGCGATCGTGGTCGCCACCCCGTTGATCTCGCGGATCCGGGCGGTGATCATGTCGATGGCCGAGACCGCCTGCCCGGTCACGCCCTGGATCTGCCCGATCTGCTGGCTGATCTCCTCGGTGGCCTTGGCGGTCTGCCCGGCCAGTTCCTTGACCTCGGCGGCGACCACCGCGAAGCCGCGCCCCGCCTCGCCGGCACGGGCCGCCTCGATCGTGGCGTTCAAGGCCAGCAGGTTGGTCTGCCCGGCGATGTTGGAGATCAGCCCGACCATGTCGCCGATCCGCGTCGCTGCCTGGCTCAGCACCCGGACGAGATGCTGGGTCTCGTCCGCCTCGCCGACGGCGGTCTGGGCGAGGTTGGCCGAGCCCAGAACCTGCCGGCCGATCTCCTGCACCGAGGTGCCCAGCTCCTCGGCCGCGGCGGCCACCGTCTGGACGTTGGCCGAGGCCTCTTCGGCCGCCGTCGCCACCGTGGTCGATTGGCTCGCCGTCTGAGATGCCGAGACCGTCATGGTCTGGGCGGTGGCCTGCAGCTCGGTCGCCGAGGAGGAAACCATCCCGACGATACTGCCGACCGCCTGCTCGAACCCGTCGGCAAGCTCCAGCATGGTGCGCTTGCGCTCCACCGCTGCGGCCTCGTCGGCCCGTCGCTTCACCTCCGCCTCCTCGGCGGCTTTCCGGGTGACCATGGCCTTGATGCCTTCGACAGCCTTGCCGACCGCCCCGACCTCGTCCCGACGGGCCGCTTCCTTGATCTCGGCGTTGATCTCGCCCTGTGCCATGCGTTGCAGGACCGAGACGAGGCGGTCGAGCGGGCGGGTGATGCCGACGGTCGCGACGAAGATCGCCGCGATCAGGCCGGCCAGCATGCCAAGGGCGCTGACGGTGATCAGGGCGCGGCGGGTGGCGTCGGTCTGATCGGTCAGATCGCCGGACCCCCGCTCCATGTAGGCCATGATGTCGTCCGCGAGCGTGTTTCCGTCGGTGAGCAGACCGGAGAAGACCGGGTCGATCGCCGTATGGACCAGGGCGAGGGCTTGGTCGTTCTGGTTGCCGGTGCCGAGCCGGCGCACGTCGCTCACGTCACCAAGGTAGCGCTCGATGCGCGCGGCCTGACCATCGATGCGGTCGGCGAAGCTCGGCGCATGCGCCCGGAAGGTAGTGAGCAGCTCCCGCACCTTGGGCACGGCCGCTTCGAAACCCGTGTTGGCCCCCTGCATTTGCCCCTGCTCGGTCTCGGCGATGATCCGATAGACCCAATAGTTCAGTTCGACGACCAGGCGGTTGAGCTGCCGCGATTCGGCGACGGCCGCCGCCTCGTTGACGATGAAGCGACTGTACCCATCGTCGATCGTCGTCATCCGTGACTGCGCGTACCAGACGCACGTGCCGACGATCGCGCTGATCAGAGCGATGACGGCGACCAGCTTGGGCAGAACCTTGATGTTGGACAGGCGTAGCACGGTCTTGTGACCTCGACTCAGGATCGGCGACTGGTGAAGGCGAGAAATCTACCTCGACCATCGTCTTGTGAGGTAAAAATGATCCCAATCATATGTCGATGTCAAGGCATAGTCGGTTGAGTGTTCATGAAATCATGTCTCTTGCAGCGATATCTGCAATAAAATTTGTAAAAAGTGGGACGAGCTGAAACCAATACATTCTTTAGAACGCTTAATATGTCGTTTCTATCATCAAACTATGCATACGAGTGTTCGTAGATTTACGGATATATTGCCGCCTCTTCATGTTCGCTGTGGCGTGGTGTCGTCGCTGGGCGCCCCAGGTCCGACCTTTTCAGCAGGCGCGGGGGCGCCACATAGGGGGCCGGCACGCCGCTGAAGTGCGCACGGAACCGCCAGCCCATGTCCAAGCCCGTCCACGCCATGATCCGCGTCCTCGAGGAGGCGCGCGCGCGCGACTACTACGACCGCGCCTTCGGGCTCGCAGTCTCAGACCGTTTCGATTTTCCCGACTTCACCCTCGTCTACCTGCGGGATCCGAACTCGCCGTTCGAACTGGAGCTCACGGTGAACAAGGGGCGGGACAAGCCGTACGATCTCGGCGACGGCTACGGTCACATCGCCTTCGTGGTCGACGACGTCGAGGCCGAGCACGCCCGGCACCGGCGCGAGGGCTTCACCGCCACAGACCTGAAGACGCTCAAGCACGGGGAGGCGGTGCTGGCGCGGTTCTTCTTCGCCACGGACCCGGACGGCTACAAGATCGAGGTCATCCAGCGCGGCGGTCGCTTCGCCTGACCGGTCCGACGCCGCCATCCCTTCCACAACCGTATCGAGATCCATGCAGGACAACATCCGGATCGTTTGCATCCGCCACGGACAATCCACGTTCAACGCCGCCCACCGGCACGGGGGCGGCGATCCCGGCCTCCCCGACGCCCGCCTGACCGACCTCGGTCAGGCCCAGGCCCGGGCCGCGCGGGACCGGCTCCGGCCGATCCCGTTCGAGCTGGTGGTGGTCTCGCCCCTGACCCGCGCCATCGAGACCGCCGCGATCCTGTTCGGCGACCATCCGCACCGGCCGCGCGTGCTGATCGAGGTGCTGCACCGCGAGTGCCAGGAGAGCAGCTGCGACGTCGGCCGGGCGGCTTCCGAGATCGCGGCCGAGTTCCCGCACCTCGACGTCGGGCATCTGCCGGAGATCTGGTGGCACGCGGAGGCGGGCAGCGAGGTCGGTGGCTATCCGGTGGAGCCGCGTCCCCTGTTCGACGCGCGGGTCGCGGCGTTCCGGGAGTGGCTGCGCGCGCGGCCCGAGAAGACCATCGCGGTGGTCGGCCACGGCACGTTCTTCTACCACCTCACCGGCACGTTCCTGGAGAATTGCGGCCTCATCGAGCTCGACCTCGACGCCGCGCCCGCCGCGGCCTGATCAGGCGGTGACCTTGGGGCGCAGCCTGGCGGGTACCACGGCGCGCGCCGCGTCCAGGCGCTGACGGGCCCCGGCCAGGGCGATCTCCGGGGCTTGGCGACCGAGGGCGAGGGCCGCCTCCAGGATCGCGCAGGCCTGCTCCCAGGTGCCGGGAACGAAGGGGGCGGCCCCCTCGGCCACCTCTGCGGCGCAGCGGGCATCCTCTCCGGCCAGCCGGGCGGCCGTCGCCGTGCGGGAGACGGCGGCGGTGACCGCGCCTTCGCGCCAGCGCCGCACCTGGGCTGCCGCCTGCGAGCGCGCACCGCCGGTCCAGGCCGCAGCCTGCGCCGCCGCCATCGCGGCGGACAGGTCCCCGGCCGTGGCGCAGGCTGCAGCATCCTCGGCCATGCCGGCCATCGCGCACAGGGGCGCGAGGATCCGGCGGACGCTCTGGACCGCCAGGCACCGGGTGCGGGCGGCCTCGCTCTCCGGCGTGTCGGCGCTGCCCGAGAGCCGCAGCACGAAGGCCATCAACCGCGGCCGCACGTCGTCCGGCATGGCGTCGTTGAGCCCCAGGGCGTAGGCGGCGACCGGCCGCGAGAAGCAGGGCGGGCAATCCGCGCTGGAGCGGATCGTCCGGTAGGGCAGGCCCGCGGCCACGACCGCCGCCTCGTTGATGCAGGTGCCGCCGTCGGGGCCGGGGAACGGGTGCGAACCCGCGAGCAGCCGCCAGTTCAGGATCGTCTGGAAGTCGGCGGGCATCGGCGCTCTCCCGTGTCGGCGCGCAGCGTGGCACGCCGGGGCTCCGATGGCGAGCCCTTCAGCCGGCAAGGCCGGGCGCGAGGCCGGAGAGCATCGCGATCCCCAGCACCAGCACGAAGGCGGCGGCCACGAGTTCCAGCCCGCCCAGCACCAAGAGCCCGGCCCGGCCCCGGCCGCCCGCGAGGCGGAGCGCCGCGCGCTTGGCGAAGACCGCGAGGCAGGCGAGCGCCGACGTGGTGAGCGCTGTTCCGAGAGCCATGGCGAGCACCGCGACAACCCCGGCCCCCGGCACGCCCTGCGACACCGCGAAGATCAGGACCAGCACCGCCCCGGCACAGGGGCGCGAGCCCGCCGCCAGCACGACCCCGGCCCGCGCGCGCCACGAATCCAGGCTCTCGAACGCCTCCGGCCCGGGCAGGTGGACGCAGCCGGGACCGCAGGCGGCGCCGAGCCGGGCGAGGCGACCGGCCTTGCGCCACGTCAGCGCCAGGCCGACCGCGGCCACGAGGGCGAAGCTCGCTGTCTCGATCAGCGTGCCGGCCCGGGTCAGGCTGGCCGCGGTGGCGTTGAGGATGAGGCTGCCGACGCCGACGATCGCCCCGGCCACGCAGGCCTGGAGCAGCGCGGCGCCGACGCTCAGGGCGCAGCCGCGCCGCAATGCCCGCTCGCCCGCCACGATGTAGCCGGCGATCACCGCCTTGCCGTGGCCCGGCCCGGCCGCGTGGAACACGCCGTACGCGAAGGCGAGCCCGATCAGCGGGCTCCAGCTGCCTCCGCCCCGGAGCGCGCCCACCGCGGCGTTGAGGCTGCGCGAAAAGCTCGCCTGCAGCGCGAGGAGGATCCCGCCGAGTCCTGTCGCCGCCGGAGCGGCCTCGCGGAAGCCGATGCCGAAGGGCGAGCGCGGCGGCGCCGCGGCGAGGCCGGGCGCCACGAGCCACGCGATCCCCGCGGCCAGGAGCGCGGCCAGCCCGACGGCCAGCGCCATCAGCCCGAGCCGCAGGCCCAGCCGCCCCGCCCCGGGGGGGGCGGCGATTCCGATCCCTACGGACACGCGACGAGGATCCGGCTGGCGAACTGGACGCCGTAGGCGGAGGCGGCCGTGAGCGCCTCGAAGAACGCCTCGGTCATGCCGGAGGACCCAGCCTCCGCGGTCTTGGGCTGTTCGGTCTTCGGGCGGGTGACCGTGGCGGCACAGCCCTGCGGCGCGCCCGCGAGGGTCGCCGCGTCGGACCCTTCGGCGAACGAGAAGGCGACGAAGTAGGTCGGATCGTAGACCTCCAGGGCGGCGACGCCCCGACCCTGCTGAACCGGCGTCTTCAGCGGCAGCAGGAAGGTCAGGACCAGGGCCCGGTCCTCCACGCGTGCCGCCGGTTCCTTCGGATCCGCGAAGGCCTGTTCCTTGCCGCCGACCTTCAGCTTCGTGAAGTAGCCGAACTCGGCGAGGTTGGCGGTGTTCTCGGCCGCGAGGCCCGCGAGTTCGTCGGGGCTCAGCGTGCCGTCCTTGTTGGCGTCGAGGCCCTGGGTGATGAAGGACGTGTATTCCGGATCGAAGCGCCACGTGTCGCGCACGCCCACGAGCCTGCCGTCCGCGTAGACGAGTTGCGCCCTGGCGGTGACCCAGACGTGCGGGTGGGCCGTGGCCGCCGTGGCGGCGCAGGCGAGACCGGCGGCGAGGATTGCGAGCCGTTTGAGGCGGTGCGTGGCAGTCAACATCGGGCGAAGCACGCTCGCGGCGGGACGGGGGCGGGGCGGTCCCTTTCCTCACGCGCCGGTGGGGCGAAAGCGAGGCGTCCCGGCCCGGCTCACTGCTCCGTGTCGAGGCCCATCACCTGGAAGCTCACCCGCAGGTCGTTCGACATCGGGATGTCGAGGCGCTCGCCGTTCGGCAGGCGCTTGAGGAACCAGCGCTCGTAGGTCCAGCGCAGGGCCCGCGACTCGGCGAGCCGCGTGAAGGTCCGGCTGACGATCTCGGCGAGTTCCGGATCGTCCTTGCGGAACATGATCCCGTAGGGTTCGTACGAGAGCTTGTCGGGCAGCACCGTGTAGTTCGCCCCGTCCTGCGCATCGGTGGCGATCAGCCCGTACAGCAGCACGTCGTCGGTGGCGAAGGCCGCGGCCTGGCCGGCCTTGACCATGGCGTAGGAGGCGGCGTGGTCCGGCGCCGTCACCACCTGCGCGTCGATCCTGAGCCGGGCGAGCTGATCGCGCACGGCCTTCTCGTTGGTGGTGCCGGCCGTCACCACGACGGTCTTGCCGCCGAGGTCCCGGTAGGAGGCGATGCCGGAGCCCCGCTTCACCAGGAGCTGCGTCGCGCTGATGTAGTCCACCGGCGAGAAGGCGACCTGCTTGCGCCGCTCGGCGTTGGCGGTGGTCGAGCCGCATTCGAGGTCGATCTTGCCCGAGGTCACGGCCGGGATGCGGGTCTCCGCGGTGACCGGCGCGTAGCGGATCTTCACCGGTCGGCCGATCGCCGCCTGGATGTCGTCGGCGATCTCGCCGCAGAGGTCGATGGCGTAGCCGATCGCCCGGGGGCTGCCGTCCGGGCGCTTGCCCTCCACGAAGGAGAACGGCACCGAGCTCTCCCGGTAGCCGAGCACGATCTCGCCGCGCTCGGCGACGCTCCGCAATGTGCCGGTGAGAACCTCCACGGCGGAGGCGGGCGCCGCCGCCAGCGCCAGCGCCAGAACCGCGACGAGCCGCACGACCATGACCTGCCCTCCGAGCCGCACCGGATCCGGTTACTCCGCCGGCGAGACCACGGTGCCGACGTGGTCGAGGCGCTGATCGGTCGTAGTGAGCTGGCCCTCCCACTTGGCGACCGCCACGGTGGCGACGCTGTTGCCCAGCACGTTCGTCGCCGAGCGGCCCATGTCGAGGAACTGGTCGATGCCGATGATCAGCAGCAGACCCGCTTCCGGGATGTTGAACTGCGTCAGGGTCGCCGAGATCACCACCAGGGAGGCGCGCGGCACGCCGGCCATGCCCTTCGAGGTCACCATCAGCAGGAACAGCATCGTCAGCTGCTGGCCCCAGGTCAGCGGGATGTTGTAGGCCTGGGCGATGAACATCACCGCGAAGGTGCAGTACATCATCGAACCATCGAGGTTGAACGAGTAGCCCATCGGCAGCACGAACGACGTGATGCGGTTGGGCACGCCGAACTTCTCGAGGTTCGTCAGCATCTTCGGGTAGGCCGCCTCGCTCGACGCGGTCGAGAAGGCGAGCACGAACGGCTCCTTGATCAGGTTGATCAGGCGCATGATGCCCCCGCCCCCGAGCATCAGGAAGCCCACGCCCATCAGGAGCGCCCAGAGCACGCCGAGGCCGATGTAGAACTCGACCAGGAACTTGCCGTAGGTGACCAGCACGCCGATCCCCTGCGTGGTGATCGTCGCCGCGATGGCGGCGAACACCGCGACGGGCGCGAACATCATCACGTAGCCCGTGACCTTGAGCATGACGTCGGCCAGGCCCTCGATCCCCCGCGCGAGGAAGTGCCCCTTCTCGCCGAGCGCGGCCAAGCCCACGCCGAAGAAGATCGAGAACACGACGATCTGCAGGATCTCGTTGTTGGCCATCGCCTCGACGGCGCTCTTGGGCACGAGGTGGGTGACGAATTCCTTGAGGGAGAGCGAGGCGGTCTTCAGGCCGGTCCCGGCCCCGACGTCGGGCAGCGGCAGGTTCAGGTTGACGCCGGGCTGCATGATGTTGACCAGGATCAGGCCCAGCATCAGCGAGCAGAACGAGGCGCCCACGAACCAGAGCAGCGCCTTGCCGCCGACGCGCCCGACCGCGGCGGTGTCGCCGAGATGCGCGATGCCCACCACCAGCGTCGAGAACACCAGCGGCGCGATGATCATCTTGATCAGCCGCAGGAAGACGTCGGACACCAGGGCGATGTAGCCGGCGATCTCCTTGGCGGTCTGCGGGTCCGGCCACGTGATGCTGCAGGCGTAGCCCACGGCGATCCCGAGCAGCATGCCGATGAAGATCATGGTCGTGAGTCGCGAACCTGACATCGGTACAGCTCCTCGCCAGCGCTCGGGATGAGCGAGTATTTCTGTTCGTTAACGTGAAGCACGAACTACGCCACACGCAAGCCCATCCGAGGTCCGTTACTGGCTCGGTCGACTGTTTTCATGCAACGCTCAGGCGGCGATGAAACCTGTGGCCGCCGTGCGACCGCTGCGGTACGAGACTTGCCCCGCCGCGCTGCCTGCGGTCTCCAGAGGCGGCACGGCACAGCGCGCGCGAGAGTTCATGGACGTCTTCGTACAGCAGTTGATCAACGGGCTGACGCTCGGCTCGATCTACGGCCTGATCGCCATCGGCTACACCATGGTGTTCGGCATCATCGGCATGGTGAATTTCGCCCACGGCGACGTCTTCATGGTCTCCTGCTTCATCGCGCTGATCACCTTCCTGCTGCTGACGGCCTGGCTCGGGGTCAGCTCCATCGCGCTGGCGTTCCTGGTGGTGCTGGTGATCACCATGGCGCTCACCGCCCTGTGGGGCTGGGCGATCGAGCGCGTGGCCTATCGGCCGCTGCGCGGGTCGTTCCGCCTCGCGCCGCTGATCTCGGCGATCGGCGTGTCCATCTTCCTGTCGAACTTCGTGCAGGTGGTGCAGGGCGCCCGCAACAAGCCGACGCCGCCGATGCTGTCGGGCGGGATCACGTTGTTCGAGCGCGACGGCTACGCGGTGTTCCTCGCCTGGAAGCAGGTGCTGATCATGGGGGTGACCGCCGTGCTGCTCACGGGCTTCTGGTACCTCGTGCAGCGGACGCCCTTCGGCCGGGCGCAGCGCGCCTGCGAGCAGGACCGCAAGATGGCGGCGCTGCTCGGCATCGACGTCGACCGCACGATCTCGCTGACCTTCGTGCTGGGTGCCGGCCTCGCGGCGGTCGCCGGGGTGCTGTACCTGATGTACTACGGCGTCGTGTCCTTCTCGGACGGGTTCGTGCCCGGCGTGAAGGCCTTCACGGCCGCGGTCCTGGGGGGAATCGGCTCCCTGCCCGGCGCCGTGCTCGGCGGCCTGATCATCGGTCTGATCGAGACGTTCTGGTCCGCCTACTTCTCCATCGAGTACAAGGACGTCGCCGCCTTCTCGATCTTGGCGATCGTGCTGATCTTCATGCCGTCGGGCATCCTGGGCCGGCCCGAGGTCGAGAAAGTCTGATGGCGCGTTCCCAGGCTGCGCTTCCCGAATCCGTGATGGCCGGCATCCTGCGCGACGCCGCCCTCTACGCCCTCGTCGCCTTCGGCCTCTGCGTGCCGATCATCGCCTACCGGACCGAGCCGGGACCCGGCAGCGAGCTGGTGCTCGTGCCGCGCTGGGGTCTGGTGGCGGCGCTCTGCGCGGTGATCTTCGTCGCCCGCATCGTCCAGCGCCTCGTGCTCCTGCGCCGGGACGCGCGGCGGGCGCTGACGCCCTCCCCGGCGCAGGCCACGGAGGCCGTGCACGGCGAGCCCGACGCCGGTCAGAAGACCTCGAAGCTCGGCCTCTGGCTGTTCATCGGCGTCGCCCTGACCCTGCCGATCCTCTCGGCCCTGGCCACAGGCGGCCTGTCCTCGGCCCGCTACTGGATCGACCTCGGCATCCTGATCCTCACCTACGTGATGCTCGGCTGGGGCCTGAACATCGTGGTCGGCCTCGCGGGCCTGCTCGACCTCGGCTACGTCGCCTTCTACGCGGTCGGGGCCTATTCCTACGCGCTGCTGTCGACCACCTTCGGCCTGTCCTTCTGGGTCTGCCTGCCGCTCGCCGGCGTGTTCGCGGGCGTATGGGGCATGATCCTGGGCTTTCCCGTCCTGCGCCTGCGCGGCGACTACCTCGCCATCGTGACCCTGGCCTTCGGCGAGATCATCCGCCTCGTCCTCATCAACTGGACCGACGTCACCGGGGGCGGCGCCGGCATCTCGTCGATCCCCCGCGCGACCTTCTTCGGGATCCCGTTCACGGCGGGAGAGGACGGGTTCGCGGCCACCTTCGGCATCCCGTTCGACTCGATGCACCGGCTCGTGTTCCTGTACTACCTGATCCTCGCGCTCGCCCTGATCACCAACTTCGTCACCCTGCGCCTGCGCCGCCTGCCGATCGGGCGGGCCTGGGAGGCCCTGCGCGAGGACGAGATCGCCTGCCGGTCGCTCGGCATCGACACCACCGCCACGAAGCTCACGGCCTTCGCCCTGGGGGCGGCCTTCGGGGGCATCGCCGGATCGTTCTTTGCGGTCCGCCAGGGCTTCATCAGCCCGGAGAGCTTCAACTTCCTGGAGAGCGCCATCATCCTGGCGATCGTGGTGCTGGGCGGCATGGGCAGCCAGGTCGGCGTCGCCATCGCCGCCGTGGCCATGGTCGGCGGCCCGGAGATGCTGCGCAACCTCGGCTTCCTGAAGGCCGTGTTCGGCGAGGGGTTCGATCCCAACGAGTACCGCCTGCTGCTGTTCGGGCTCGCCATGGTGGCCATGATGGTCTGGCGGCCGCGGGGGCTGATCTCGGAGCGCCTGCCCTCGGTGTCGCTGGGCCAGCGGCGTGCGGTCTCGGGCGCCCACGTGAGCGAGGGGCACGGCTGATGGCGGCGGATGCGGACGTCCCGGTGGCGCCTGTCGCCCCGCCGGTGCTCGCCGTCGAGCACCTGACCATGCGGTTCGGCGGCCTCACCGCCGTCTCCGACCTGTCCTTCGCGGCACGGCGCGGCGACATCACCGCGCTGATCGGCCCGAACGGGGCCGGCAAGACCACGGTCTTCAACTGCATCACCGGCTTCTACAAGCCCACCGAGGGCATGCTGACGCTGGCGCATTCCGACGGCACGACGCACCTTCTGGAGCGGCTGCCCAACCACAAGGTCAACCGCACCGCCCGGGTGGCCCGCACCTTCCAGAACATCCGCCTGTTCCAGGGCATGACCGTGCTGGAGAACCTGCTGGTCGCCCAACACGCGCCGCTGATGCGCGCCTCGGGCTACACGATCCTGGGGCTGCTCGGCCTCAAGACCTACCAGGACGCTCAAGCGGCCGCGATCGAGCGGGCCAAGGCGTGGCTCGACCGCATCGACCTGTTGAAGCGGGCCGACGATCCGGCGGGCGCCCTGCCCTACGGGGCGCAGCGGCGCCTCGAGATCGCCCGGGCGATGTGCACCGATCCGGTCCTGCTTTGCCTCGACGAGCCGGCGGCCGGCCTCAATCCGCGTGAATCGGCGGAACTCAACGGGCTCCTGCGCCACATCCGCGACGCGCACGATACCTCGGTGCTGCTGATCGAGCACGACATGTCGGTGGTGATGCAGATCTCCGACCACGTCGTCGTGCTGGATTACGGCGTGAAGATCGCCGACGGTTCCCCCGCCGAGGTGCGGGCCGACCCGAAGGTGATCGCCGCCTATCTCGGCGTCGAGGACGAGGAGGTGGAGGCCGTGGAGGCCGAGGTCGGGATCACCGTGCCGCACGCGGACGACGTCCAGACGGGGCAATCGGCATGAGCGTCGCCGGCATCAACGTCCTGGTCGAGGAGACGCGGGCGATCCAGGCGGGGGCCAAGCCGCCGCTCCTCGCGGTGCGCGACGTATCCACTTACTACGGCAGCGTCGCGGCCCTCCGGGGCGTCGATCTCGACGTCGCCGACGGCGAGATCGTCACGCTGATCGGCGCCAACGGCGCCGGCAAGTCGACCCTGATGATGACGATCTTCGGCAGTCCGCAGGCGCGCTCCGGCACGATCACCTATGACGGGCGCGACATCACCCGGATGCCGACCCACGCCATCGCCCGGCTCGGCATCGCCCAATCGCCGGAGGGTCGCCGGGTCTTCCCGCGGATGAGCGTCTACGAGAATCTCCAGATGGGCGCGGCGCTCCACGACGGGCGCTTCTTCGCGGAGGATCTGGAGAAGGTCTGCACCCTGTTCCCGCGGGTGAAGGAGCGCCTGAATCAGCGCGCCGGCACCATGTCGGGGGGCGAGCAGCAGATGCTGGCCATCGCCCGGGCGCTGATGAGCCGTCCGCGGCTGCTGCTCCTCGACGAGCCGTCGCTCGGCCTCGCGCCGCTGGTGGTGAAGGGCATCTTCGACGCCATCCGGGAGCTGAACCGGACCGAGGGCATGACCATCTTCCTCGTGGAGCAGAACGCCTATCACGCCCTCAAGCTGGCCCATCGCGGCTACGTGCTGGTCAACGGCCGGGTCACCATGAGCGGCACCGGCCGGGCGCTGCTGGACGATCCGAACGTCAAGGCCGCCTATCTGGAAGGGGGCCATGCCGGCCCGGTCGGGGCATGAGCATGCTGCAGGGGATCCTGTACGAGGAGCCATCGGCCTGGCTGTTCCTGCTCGTCACCGTGGTGATGGGCGGCTGGGCCGGCTGGATGGCGGCACGCGGCATCGCCCGGGGCTGGCGGCCGTTCTGGCACTGCGCGCTGGCCCTGTTGCTGGTGGCGGCCGCCGTGCGCTTCATCCACTACGCCCTCTTTTCGGGCACGCTGCTGTCGCTGCACTACTATGCGGTCGACGCGGTCGTCGTCATGATCATCGGCGCGGCGGGCTTCCGCTACACGCGGACGCGCCAGATGACGAGCCAGTACCGCTGGCTCTACGAGAAGACCTCACCGCTGACTTGGCGCGAGCGGGCGCCGGCGGCGGGCGAGGTCCGATGAGTGCGGCCGGATCCGCACGTGCGGTCCTGACACTGAGGGGAAGTACGCGATGAGATCGATTCTGCTGGCCGGGCTCGCCCTCGGCGCGATGGTGGCGGCCGCGCAGGCCGCCGAGGTCAAGCTCGGGGTCGCCGCGCCGATCACCGGCAACAGCGCCGCCATCGGCGCGCAGCTCAAGAACGGCGCGAGCCAGGCGGTCGAGGACCTGAACAAGGCCGGCACGCTGAAGGGCACGACGCTGACCGTCACGGTCGGCGACGACGCCTCCGACCCGAAGCAGGGCGTCTCGGTGGCCAACAAGTTCGCCAGCGACGGCGTGAAGATGGTGGTCGGCGACTACAACTCGGGCGTGTCGATCCCGGCCTCCGACGTCTACCTCGACGCCGGCATCATCCAGGTCACCCCCGCCTCCACGAACGTGAAGTTCACCGAGCGCGGCATGTGGAACACGTTCCGCACCTGCGGCCGCGACGACCAGCAGGGCGCGGTGGCCGGCACCTACCTGGCCGATCGCTTCAAGGGCAAGAAGATCGCCTTCGTCCACGACAAGACCCCCTACGGCAAGGGCCTCGCCGACGAGACCCTGAAGGCGCTGAAGGCCAAGGGCGGCAAGGATGCGATCTACGAGGGCATCAACCCGGGCGAGAAGGACTACTCCGCGCTCGTGTCGAAGTTGAAGTCGGCCAACGTCGACGTCGTCTATTTCGGCGGCTACTACACGGAGGCCGGCCTGATCCTGCGCCAGATGCGCGACCAGGGCCTGAAGGCGCCGATGATGGGCGGCGACGGCATGGTCGACCGCGAACTCGTGGCGATTGCGGGTCCCGCCGCCGAGGGCACGCTGACCACCTTCCCGCCGGACGCCCGCAAGAACCCGAACGCCAAGGACGCGCTCGCCGCCTTCAAGGCGAAGAACATCGATCCCGAGGGCTACACGCTCTACTCCTACGCGGCCGTGCAGGTCCTGGCGAAGGCGATGGCCGAGACCGGCTCCAGCGACGGCAAGAAGCTCGCGGAGTGGCTGCACCAGGGCAAGCCGGTGGACACGGTGGTCGGCCCGATCGCCTACGACAAGAAGGGCGACATCACCCGGCCCGATTACGTCATGTACGAGTGGAAGAAGGGCGCCGACGGCAAGATCGACTACAGTGGTAATGAATTGACGAAGTAAGCCGCACCAGCCGTCGACACGGCTCTTCAGCGCAGCGCCGCCCCGCGAGACAGTGCGGGACGGCGCTGTCGTTTTCTATGCCGGGGATTCGTCAGCCAAGATGACGGTTCCGTCCTCCACACCGCGTGCGTGCGCTTAAGAAGTGTGCATGATGCTGGCGGCGCGAGCGTGAGGCCGGCTCGGCGCCTGGGAGGAGGCCATGGGGGCGGCAGGGATCGCATCTGCGTGCGTCCGCACGCGCATGACCGCGCCCTGTCCGCATTCGGCCGCAGGTCCGCGCGGCACCTCGACCCGTCTCCCGGCACCATCATTGCAAAGCGTCGCCCGAGCGGGCGGGCCCGCAGGCCCCGCCCCCAGCCGACACCGTTCGGCCCGATCCAGGAGTTCCGTACCGATGCAGTCTGATATCGCTCGCCGCGGCTTGGCCGCGGCGCTGGGCCTGACCCTCGCCCTCGCGCCCCTGAGCCTGCGGGCTGAGGAACTGACCGGCACCCTCAAGAAGGTGAAGGACACCGGCGCCATCGTCATCGGCTACCGCGACGCCTCCGTACCCTTCTCGTATCTCGGCGCCGACCAGAAGCCGATCGGCTACGCGATGGATATCTGCTTCAAGATCGCCGACGCTGTGAAGGCCAATCTCGGCCTTCCGAACCTCGAGGTGAAGCTCAACCCGGTCACCTCGGCCACCCGCATCCCGCTGATGGCCAACGGCACGATCGACCTCGAATGCGGCTCCACCACCAACAACGCCGAGCGCGAGAAGCAGGTGTGGTTCACCAACTCGCACTTCCTCACCGCGACCCGCTACGTCTCGAAGAAGTCGGCCAATCTGCATACGATCGAAGACCTGAAGGGCAAGACCGTCGTGTCGACCTCGGGCACCACGAACATCAAGCAGATCAACGAGGCCAACACGGAGCGGAAGCTCGGCCTGACGATCCTCCCCGCCAAGGACCACGCCGAGGCGTTCCTGATGGTCGAGACCGGCCGCGCCGTGGCCTTCGTGATGGACGACGTGCTGCTCGCCTCGCTGGCCGCCTCGTCGAAGGACCCGTCCGCCTACGAGATCTCCACCGAGGCCCTGTCGAAGCCTGAGCCCTACGGCATCATGCTGCGCAAGGACGACACCGCCTTCAAGAAGGTCGCGGATGCCGCCACCGCCAAGCTGTACACCAGCCCCGACGGCAAGGCCCTCTACGACAAGTGGTTCACGCAGGCGATCCCGCCGCGCAACATCAACCTCAACCTGCCGATGAGCGCGGAGATGAAGAAGCAGTTCACCACGCCGATCTCCAGCCCCGATCCGGCGGCCTACTGAGGCCGGTCCACGATGCGGCGCATCGCGGGCAAGGGCCCGCGGTGCGCCACGACAGGCGGAGGATCCGTCCGACTGTCCGAGCCTGAAGTCTCGAGGCTCTCCCATCCTCACCCGCTTCCTGAGGTGCCGAGGCGCAGCGGAGGCCTCGCAGGAGGCCTCGGGGAGCGCGGCGCCTTCCGGAGCCCTCCTCGGAGGCCCGCCGACGCGGGCGCCTCAGGATGCGGGCGGGGATGGGACGGGCCGGGCACGCAGTACCTCTCTCAGAAGCGGCGCGATGAACTACAACTGGAACTGGCGGATCTTCTTCGACGCCTCCCCGGAGGGCAACGGCACGTATCTCGACATGCTGCTCTCGGGGCTCATGTGGACGATCGCGACGGCGCTCTGCTCCTGGGTGATCGCCTTCTTCCTCGGGTCGCTGATCGGCGTGCTGCGCACCCTGCCGTCGAAGACCGCGAACGCGATCGGGACGGCCTACGTCGAGATGTTCCGTAACGTGCCGCTGCTGGTGCAGATGTTCCTCTGGTACTTCGTGCTGCCCGAGGTGGTGCCCACCCGGATCGGCGACGCGATCAAGCAACTGCCGGATGCGCCGTTCTACACCGCGGTGGTGTGCCTCGGCTTCTTCACCGCCTCCCGCGTCGCCGAGCAGGTCCGCGCCGGCATCCAGGCGCTGCCGCGGGGCCAGCGCATGGCCGGTACCGCCATGGGCTTCACGACCTACCAGACCTACCGCTACGTGCTGCTGCCGAACGCCTACCGGATCATCCTGCCGCCGATGACCTCGGAATTCCTCAACAACCTGAAGAACACGTCCGTGGCACTGACCATCGGCCTGCTGGAACTGACCGCCCGGGCCCGCTCGATGCAGGAATTCTCCTTCCAGGTGTTCGAGGCGTTCACGGCCGCGACCGTGCTGTACGTGATCATCAACCTCGTGGTCGTCACGGCGGCGACCTTCCTGGAGAAGGCGGTCGCCATCCCCGGCCAGCGCTGAGGGCCGCCCGCTTCCGATCCTCCGCCGTCCGACGGCCACCGCGAACAGGCCCCGATGCTCTCGAATTTCGACTTCTCCGTCATCGCCTCGTCCCTGCCCTACCTGTTCGGCCAGGGCATGGTCTTCACCGTGACCCTGACCGCCCTGGCGGCGGTCGGCGGCGTGATCATCGGCACGCTGCTGGCGATGGCGCGGCTCTCGGGCATCCCCGGCCTGTGGCACCTCGCCAAGGGCTACGTCGAGCTGTGCCGCTCGCTGCCGCTGGTGCTGGTGATCTTCTGGTTCTACTTCCTGGTGCCGTATATCGGCGCCTACGTGACCGGGTCGACGACGCCGATCCAGGTGGGCGCCTTCCCGTCGGCGCTCATCACGTTCATGGCCTTCGAGGCCGCCTACTTCTCGGAGATCATGCGGGCCGGCATCCAGTCGATCCCGAAGGGCCAGACCGCCGCCGCCCAGGCCGTCGGGATGAACTACTGGCAGACCATGGGCAACGTCGTCCTGCCCCAGGCCTTCCGCAACATGCTGCCGCTGCTGCTGACCCAGACCATCGTCCTGTTCCAGGACACCTCGCTGGTCTACGTGCTGTCGCTCACAGACTTCATGGGCGCCGCCTCGAAGATCGCCCAGCGCGACGGCCGTCTCGTCGAGATGTATATCTTCGCCGCGGTGGTCTATTTTGCGATCTGCTTCTCGGCCTCGTTCCTGGTGCGCCGCCTGCAGCGCCGCGTGGCCATCATCCGCTGACCGACACTGGAGACCGCGTCATGACCTCGTCCCCGATGCCGGCCCCCACCGCCGGCGAGCCCGCTGTCGACGCGGCACACGCGCCGAAGGATGCCGGCCTGCAACCCGGCGGCCTGGTCTCCGGCGCGCCCGTCGTCGCACCCGGCGAGACGATGATCGCCATCGACAACATCAGCAAGTGGTACGGCGACTTCCAGGTGCTGACGAACTGCACCACCAAGGTCGCCAAGGGCGAGGTCGTGGTCGTCTGCGGTCCTTCGGGCTCCGGCAAGTCGACCCTGATCAAGTGCGTCAACGCCCTGGAGCCCTTCCAGAAGGGCCAGATCACGGTGGCCGGCACGAAGGTCATGGACAAGTCGACCAACCTGCCCAAGCTCCGCTCGCGGGTCGGCATGGTGTTCCAGCATTTCGAGCTGTTCCCGCACCTGTCCATCACCGACAACCTCACCATCGCGCAGCGCAAGGTGCTGGGCCGCAGCGCGGAGGACGCGAGGAAGCGCGGCCTCGACCTCCTCGCCCGGGTCGGCCTCAGCGCCCATGCCACGAAGTTCCCGGGCCAGCTCTCGGGCGGCCAGCAGCAGCGCGTGGCGATCGCCCGGGCCCTGGCGATGAACCCGGTGGTGATGCTGTTCGACGAGCCGACCTCGGCGCTCGACCCCGAGATGGTCGGCGAGGTGCTCGACGTGATGGTGGAACTCGCCAAGGAGGGCATGACCATGATGGTCGTGACCCACGAGATGGGCTTCGCCCGGAAGGTCGCCGACCGGGTGATCTTCATGGACCGCGGCGAGATCGTCGAGGACGCCCGGAAGGAAGACTTCTTCGGCAGCCCGCGGTCCGAACGGGCGCAGACCTTCCTGTCGAAGATCCTGCAGCACTGACGGGCCGCGAGGAACCCGCCGGGGACCGCGGGAGCGCGCCGCGCCCGGCCTCTGCATCCGGCCGCCTCCGCGTCGCCGATCGGGCCGGCCTCACGCGCGGTCGGAGAGGTTCCCTCCCCGGCGGCGAGCCGGGCGCTGGCTGACGCCCGATACGGTCCCTGGGGCCGACGGCGCGGACACGGGAGCGCGCAGGTGGTCATCGCGCCGGCCGAGGGCGATGGACCGCGCGGCCGCCCGAACCCGGCGCGGACGGAGCGCTTCCCGTCACGCTCCGCCGGCTTCCTGACCCAGCGCCTCCTGCGCGGCCCGGTACTCCCGCCCGTGCTGGCAGTAGCCCTCGACGATGCGAATCATCATCGCGCGCTTCTCGGCGTCGAGGGGCGCGAGGATCCGGGCCGGGCGGCCCCCCCAGAGATAGCCGGCCTCCAGGATCTGGCCCGGATCGGTCGTGGCTCCGGCGGCCAGCATGACGTCGTCGGCGATCAGCGTGCCGGCCGCGATGGTCGCGCCGATGCCGATCAGGGAGCGGGCGCCGATCCGGCAATCGGCGATGCGGACGTTGTGGGCGATGGTGACGTCCCGCCCGATCACGATCCCGTCCGCCCGGGATCGGATGACGGTATTGTCCTGGATGTTGGTGTCGGCGCCGACCACGATCGGGCCGACCTCGGCGTTGAGATCGCAGCAGAACAGCACGCTGGAGCCGGCACCGAGGCTCACCCGCCCGCGCAACCGGGCGGTGCGCGCCACGAACACGCTCGCCTCGACCTCCGCCGGTTCCCCGGCCGGGAAGGCTGACCCGTCGCCCATGCGCTCGCGCAGACGCTCGGCGCGCTCGGCGGCCTCCTCCGGCGCGATCGGGCGGCTCGGACGCGCCGGGCTGCCCGCATAGGCGTGGCCGCCGGGCAGGTGCGTCCGGGGGAACACGGTCGAACCCGCCTCGATCACCGCGCCGGCGCCGATCTCCGCGCCGTCGAGGATCACGACGTCGTCCTCGATCACCACGTCGGAGCCGACCGTGCAGGCATGCACGACGCTGTTGCGCCCGACCGTGACGCGGTCGCCGACCTGGGTGCCGTGCGTCAGGGTGGCGATGTGGACCGTCGAGCGGTGGCCGAGCCAAAAGCGGTCGCCGAGGGTGATGCTCTGCCCGTCGGCGCGAATCACCGCCTCGTCGCCGATCCAGGCCTGCGCGCCGATGCGGGCGGCGCCGATCACCGTGCTGCCGCGGCCGCACCAGACGGGGCGGCTCGCGAAATCCGGCAGGACGCCGTCATAGGCCAGGATCAGGTCGGGGGTCACGCGAATATCCTTCTCCACCGCCGGCCGGAGCCCGCGGGCTGATCCGGAGGATCGTGGATCGCGCGCCGGGCCGGCAGGGCGCGACGGAGGGTGTCATATAGAGCCGGGATCGGATGTGACAGGCACGGCACTGGCCCCGACCGCCGCGTCCTCCTATGGATCGCGGTATGAGCGCCCCCGTTCCGAGCGTCGGCATCCAGGCCGAGCCCTTCGACACCGCGTCCGAGATCGCCCGGGTGAGCGCCGAGCTCGGCGGCCGGGCGGGGGCCGTCGTCACCTTCACGGGGCTGTGCCGCGACGAGGACGGGCGGCTGGCGGCCCTGGAACTGGAGCATTATCCCGGCATGGCCGAGATCGAGATCCTCCGGGTCGCCGAGGACGCGCTGGCGCGCTGGCCGCTCCAGGCCCTGCGGGTGATCCACCGGCACGGTCTGGTGCGCCCGGGCGACGGCATCGTGCTGGTGGTCACCGCCGCGAGCCACCGGGTCGCGGCCTTCGAGGCCGCGGATTTCCTGATGGACTACCTCAAGACCCGGGCGCCGTTCTGGAAGCGCGAGCACCTCGCGGACGGCACGACCGGCGGTTGGGTGGAGGCGACGGCCCGGGACGATGCCGCGGCCGGGCGCTGGGCCTGAGCGCGCTACACGATCAGGGCGTTGAGCAGCACCGCGGCGGCGGCTCCCACGAGCGAGATGCCGAGCAGGATCACGCTGCTGAGCTGGTCGCCGTTGTCGACGGACCGGCCGGGGCCGAGGGAGCGAACGTGCGTGTCATTGTAGCTGCTCATGCGGAAACTCCTGCTGGGGCCGGCGCCTGGGTTCCGGCGGCGTGCGCGGACAACGCGCGGGACGCCGTCCGGTCCCCAAGGCCGCGACGGAACCGGCGCCATCGCACTTGACCCGGCGGGGCCCGCGGCGTTCGTGAGCCCGCCACGCAGGAGCGAAGATGTCGGACAGCAGGATTCAGGACGCGGACGGCCCGGCCCGGTCCCGGCGCGGGACGGCGCCGCTCGCGGCCTCCGGGATCATCGTGGTGTGCTTCGTGGCGGCGCTGGCGCTGGCCTGGATGTCGGCCGGCACGCTCCTGCTGATCTTCGCCGGCGTGCTCCTCGGCGTCTTCCTCGACGGCCTGACGCGCGGGTTGGGCCGGATCCTGCCGCTGCCGCGGGGCCTCCGCCTGTCCATCGCCAGCCTCGCGGTTGCGGCCGCGGTGATCGGCTTCGGGAGCTACGGCGGCGCCACCATCGTGCAGCAGGGCCGCGACCTGGGCACGACGATCAAGGATCAGGCCGGCACCGTGTCGGGCTGGCTCTCCGAGCGCGGCATCGACGTGCCGAGCCTCGCGCCGCAGGGCGGCGGCAAGGACGGCTCGACCGAATCCAACCAGAAGGAGGGCGGCCTCGCCGGCCTCGCCTCAGGCCTGATGAAGGGCGGCGGTTCCTTCGTCTCGGATGCCGGCAGCGTCCTCGGCCCGGCCGCGGCCGTGATCCTCGGCCTGTTCGACGCGCTCGGCAACGTCCTGGTCATCGCCTTCCTGGGCCTCGCCTTCGCGGCGGATCCGAAGGCCTACCGGGACGGCGTCGTCCGGTTCGTACCGCCGGCGAAGCGCTGGCGCGCGTCGCAGGTCGTGGACGGGGCCGGCGAGACCCTCCGGCACTGGCTGTTCGGACAATTGATCATCATGGCGGTGATCTTCGTCTGCACCTGGGTGGGCCTCGCCTTCCTCGGCATCGGCGGCGCGCTGATCCTGGGGCTGCAGGCGGGTCTGCTGGCCTTCGTGCCCACGGTCGGGCCGCTGGTGGCGGGCCTCGTCATCGTCCTGGCCGCCCTGGCCTCCGGCACCAAGGCGGTGATCGGGGCAATCGGCGTCTACCTCGCCGTCCAGTGCCTGGAGAGCTACGGCCTGACGCCGTTCATTCAAAAGCGGGCGCTGAACATCCCGCCGGCCACGATCTTCGCCGGGCAGCTGATCCTCGGCGTCATCTTCGGGCTCTGGGGCATCGCCCTCGCCCTGCCGCTCATGGCGGTGATCAAGGTCCTGCTGGAGCAGCTCTACGTCGAGGATACCCTCCACGAGCAGCCGAGCAGCTGAGCGCCCGGCCGCGCCGGTCCCTCAGCCGCGCAGGGCGCCCTCGATCATCCGGGCGACGGCCAGGGCCCGGCCGTCGTCGCCGAACCGGCCGATCACCTGCACGCCCACCGGCAGCCGGTGCCCGGGCACCGGCACGTTCACGCAGGGCACGCCCATCAGCGTCCAGAGCTGGTTGAAGCGCGGGTCGCCCGTGGCCGCCAGGGTCGCGGGCGCCGCGCCGGGCGCCGAGAAGGTGAGGATCGCGTCGAAATCGGCGAAGACGCCCTTCAGCACCCGCCGGGCGTGGTGGCCGTGGCGGCGGGCGTCGTCGTACTGGTCCGGGCTGATCGCCGCCCCGGCGTCGAGATGGGCCCGCACCAGGGGCGGCAGCGCGTCGCGCTGCGTGTCGTATTCCCAGGCCAGGGCCAGCCGGCCCTCGTAGTTCTGGATGATCCTCTGGCGGTCCCAGGCCTGCGTCAGCTCCTGCGGCAGGGCGAGGTCGGTGATCCGCGCGCCGGCCCGCTCCGCGGCTTGCCGAGCCCGGGCCAGCGCGGCCTCGGCCTCCGGCTCCGGCGCCTCGGCGAAGTCCTGCCGCACCAGGGCGATCCGGGGGGCCGAACCCGCCTCCGCCCGGTCGATCTCGGGGCGGCCGGTGACCAGCGCCAGGGCGTGGGCGACGTCCGCCACTCCGGCGGCGAACAGCCCGACCGTGTCAAGCGCCCAGGAATAGGTCTTCACTCCGACCGTCGGAATCAGCCGGAACGACGGCTTCACCGCCGCGCAGCCGCAATAGCTGGCGGGGCGGATCACCGAGCCCGCCGTCTGGGTGCCGAGCGCCAGGGGCAGCAGGCCGGCGCCGACGGCGGCGGCCGAGCCCGCCGAGGAGCCGCCCGGCGTGTGGCCGGCATCGTGCGGGTTCACCGTCGCGGTCGGGTCGCTGCTCGCGAAGGCCGTGGTGGTGGTCTTGGCCAGGGCGACGGCGCCGAGCTGCTTCAGCCGGCTCACCACGGCGGCGTCGCCCCGGGGCATCCAGCCCGCGTAGATCGCCGAGCCCATCTGGCTCGGCAGGCCGGCGCTATCGATGATGTCCTTCACCCCCACCGCGATGCCGGCGAGCGGCCCGGTCTCGGGGATCGCCGGTGCCGCATCGCGCGTGACCAGCGCGTGCAGCTCCGGCTCCCGCGCGGCGATCGCGGCCCGGCAGAGATCGATCGCGCCCGCGGGCGTCAGGGTGCCGGCTGAGATGCGGGCGCGGAGGTCGAGGAGTGACAGCATAATGCATTCAGTCCGCGCCCCGCGGCCCTGTCAACCGAGACGCCACAGGCCGGGCCATTCCCGAAACGCCGTTGACGAACGCTTTACGCGACCGTGCGCATCGTCCGGGTCATGTGGCGTGGCGTATCCCTGTTCTCGGCCCTGGCGCTGTTCGGCGCCGGCCTCACCGCGTGCTCGGTCAACCATTTCGAGCGGCGCGACCCGTGGCGTGATCAGGCGGAGCAGGTCTGCCTGGCCAAGAAGCTCGTCGAGCCCTCGGAGTTCATCACGCCGATCGCCGCGATGGACGGGCCGGGCCCCTGCGGCATGCAGCAGCCCTTCCGGGTGACGCGGCTCGCCGGCGGCACGGTCCTGATGAAGCAGCGGATGACCCTCGGCTGCCCGGCGCTGGCCGAGGCCGAGGCGTGGCTCGCCGACACGATCCAGCCCGCCGCCAACCTGTATTTCGGCGTGCCGGTGGCCGAGATCAACGCGGGCTCCTATTCCTGCCGCGGCCGCAACAACCAGCCCGGCGCCAAGCTCTCCGAGCACGGCTACGGCAACGCGATCGACGTGATGTCGATCAAGCTCGCCGACGGCCACGTGATCACCGTGAAGGGCGGCTGGCGCGGCACGGAGGCCGAGCAGGGCTTCCTGCGCGAGATCTTCCTCGGCGCCTGCCAGCGCTTCACCACGGTCCTGGCCCCCGGCTCGAACGTGTTCCACTACGACCACATCCACGTCGACCTCGCCCGGCACGACCCGCGCGGGCTCAAGCGGATCTGCCAGCCGCTGATCAAGTTCACGCCGCAGCTCGGCACCGGCGTCGAGCGGCCCCTGTCCCGCCCGGTCCCGCCGCCGCGCCAGCCCGCCGCCCCGCAGGCGCCCGTGGATATCGAGGAGGACGATCCCTACGGCGTGTCGCCGATGTCCCGGGCCGGGAGCCCGACCCAGGTCGCCCGCGCCCCGGCGCGTCCGCCCGCGGCCACGGCCTACACCGCCGCGCCGCCGCCCCGCCCCGCCCCGCGGATCGCGGCCGCCGCACCCGAGGAGCCCGCGCAGGACTACGACGAGCCGCTGCAGCTCGGTGCGCCGCCGCCGAGCACGGGGCCGATCTACTGAGCGGTCGGCGACCCCGGCGCATCGCACCGTGACCCGCCGCACCGTGCCCTCCGCACTGTAGCGGCGGCGCCGCACCCCCCGTCAAAGCGTCGCCGCGGCGGAGCCAGATCTTGACTGGCGGCCCGCCCGGGCCATCGTTCCCCGATGAAGGACCGCACATCCGCCGAGGCCCGCGCCATGCGCCCGATCCGTCACAGCCTCGCCCTCGGGCTGGCCCTCCTCTCCCTGGTGCAGCCGGCGCTCGCCCGCTCGGCCCGGGAGGATATCGAGCCCTCCGAGGAGCGGATCTTCCCGTTCGACGCGCAGATCCCCGGCTGCCAGGATCCCTCGGTGCTGGAGCGGGTCTCGACCAACTTCGCCGAGAAGGAGGCGAAGTTCTGGAACTCGTCGATGACGATCCTGTCCTTCGACACGATCGCGCGCACCGCCTGGCGCCCCTGGGGGCTCGACACCTATCCGCGCCGGTTCTGCACCGCGACCGTGACCACCTCGGACGGCGTCCGCCGCAAGGTGGATTACTCGGTGCGCGAGAGCCTCGGCATCATCGGAGCGACCTGGGGGGTCGAGTTCTGCGTCCACGGCCTGGACCGTGATCTCGCCTACGCGTACGCCACCGCCTGCCGGATGGCGCGCCCCTGAGGATGCGCCGCCTCGCCGCCTGCCTCGCCGGCCTGCTGCTCGCCGGTCCGGCCGCCGCCCAGGATTACGGCGGCTTCGCGCGGCGAAGCGCGCCCGGTGATTTCGACTTCTACGTGCTGGCCCTGTCGTGGTCGCCGACCTACTGCGCGGGCCCGGGCGAGCGCCGGGACGATACCCAGTGCGCCCCCGGCCGCGGCCTCGGCTTCGTCGTCCACGGGCTGTGGCCGCAATATGCCCGGGGCTACCCGGAAAACTGCTCGGCCGTGACGCGCTCGCCCACCCGGCAGGCCATGGAGGTGGCCGGCCAGGTCTATCCGAGCGAGGGGCTCGCCCGCTACGAGTGGCGCAAGCACGGCACCTGCTCGGGGCTCGACCCCGCCGCCTATTTCGCGGCGGCGCGGGAGGCCCGGCTGTCTGTGACCATCCCCGACGGCTTCAAGGGCAGGTCGCCCCCGCAGACGCTCGCGCCCATCGAGATCGCCCGGCAATTCGTGGCCGCCAACCGCGGCCTGCGGCCCGACATGATGGCGGTCACCTGCACGCGGGGCCGGCTGCAGGAGGTCCGCATCTGCTTCGGCAAGGACCTGCGCGGCTTCACGCCCTGCCCCGACGTCGCGCGCGGCAATTGCCGCGCGCCGGACGTCACCCTCGACGCGGCGCGCTGAGATTTTTCGGCGGTTTGGGCCCCCGCGGCTGGACCTGGGGCGCGGGATCCGCTTCACGGCCCTCCCATGAACTATCGGCACGCCTTCCACGCCGGCAACCACGCCGACGTGCTCAAGCACCTCGTGCTGGCGCGGGTGCTCGACCACCTGCGCCTGAAGGACAAGCCGTTCCGGGCGCTCGACGCCTTCGCGGGCCTCGGCGTCTACGACCTGGAGGCCGACGAGGCCGCCCGCACCGGCGAGTGGCGCGAGGGCTGGGGCCGGATGGACGCGCCCTTCGCGGAGCCCGTCGAGGCGCTGCTCGCGCCCTACCGCGCGGCCGTGGCGGCGGTGCGCGCGCGCTACGGCGCGAGCGCCTATCCGGGGTCCCCGGCGGTGATTCGCGAGGCCCTGCGCCCCGGCGACAAGGGCGTGTTCGTGGAACTGCACCCGGCCGACGCCGAGACGCTGCGGGACCGCTACGCGCGCGACCCGCGCACCAAGGTGCTGAGCCTCGACGGCTGGGCGGCGGTCAACGCCCAGATCCCGCCGCCCGAGCGGCGCGGCCTCGTGCTGATCGATCCCCCCTACGAGGTGCCCGGCGAGATCGAGCGGCTCGGCGCTCATCTCGCCCGCGCCGTGGCGAAGTGGCCGACCGGCATCTTCCTGGCTTGGTATCCGGTCAAGGATGCCGCCGCCCTCGACCGCATGGTCCGCAGCCTCGACGGCGCCCTGGTCCGCCCGGCGCTGCGCCTCGACCTGCTCATCGACCGGCCCGACGATCCGACGCGGCTGAGCGGCAGCGGCCTGATCGTGGTGAATCCGCCCTGGCGGCTCGCCGAGGAGGCGATGCTGTTCCTGCCAGCCCTCGCGGAGCGCCTGGCGCGGGCTGCCTTCGGAGGGTTTCGCTGCGATCCGATCGGCCGGGCGGCCTGACCGGACAGCATTGATCCCGCCTTCGGAAGCTGTTTCGCCGCCGGCTTAAGTCGATGCGGCCTCCCCGCAATCAATTGTGGCGTAAAAACCACATGGATGGCGCGAGCAGCGGCAGGGATACAGAAGTGCTCAAAAATTATGCAAATGCCAGTTCTTTGATTTTGTGTCATTCGCCCCGCGATGTCAGCTTAGCGGTAGACGAACCCGAACGAGCTGCGAACCATGCTGACGCGATCCACCCTCACCGGCCTCGCCGCCGTGATGCTGTCCTCGACCAGCATTCTCGCGGCCGATCTGGCAGCCCCCGCCCCGGTGCCGGTGCCGCCCCCGGCCGAGCCCTGCAAGGCCACGCTCCTCGGCCCGACGTTCGGCGGCCTCATCAAGGCCAACCCGAACCCGACCTGCTTCGCCGCCGGCCCGCTCGGCGACCTCTACGTGGGCGGCGCCGTGACCGGCTACGGCTACACGCAGACCAACCCGTTCGCGTCGTTCTCGACGCCGGCCGCTCCGAACGACCGGGACCGTGCCGCGCGGTTCGACTTCTCGAACATCCAGGGCGTCATCCAGAAGCCCGAGGGCGCCTTCCAGTTCTACGTGCAGGCGGGCGGTTACTCGATCCCGCAGCTCGGCTTCCCGACCCTCGGGACGTTCACCCAGACGGACCTGCTGTTCGGCCCGGTTCCCGTCGCCTTCGGCAAGATCCAGATCAACGATGAGTGGTCGGTCCAGGGCGGACGGATGTTCACCCTCATCGGCACCGAGCTGCTGTTCACCTATCAGAACTTGAACATCAACCGCGGCCTCCTGTTCGTGCAGGAAAACTTCATCAACCAGGGCGTGCAGATCAACTACAGCAGCGGCCCGCTCTCGGTGTCGCTGGCCGGAACGGACGGCTTCTTCTCCAACGAGATCACGTGGTTCACCGGCAACGTCGCCTACAAGCTCGACGACTTCAACACGATCGGCGTCAACGGCGGCCTGAACCTCGGCCGGACCAACGCCTTCGCCCGCAGCCCGCGCTACCAGTTCGCCACCCCGGGCTTCCAGCAGAACAGCGGCATCTTCGACATCAACTACACCTACGCGAACGGTCCCTGGATCGTCTCGCCCTACTTCCAGTTCACCAACGTCGAGCGCGATCCCCGCGTGGGCATCAACGCCTCCGCGTCGACCTACGGCGGCGCCCTCCTGGCCGCCTACTCGTTCACCGACAACTTCTCCATCGCGGGCCGCATCGAGTACACGGAGCAGACCGGCGTGCGCGGCGGTACCACGCCCAACCTGCTGGGCTTCGGCCCCGGCAGCAACGCCTTCTCGTTCACGGTCACGCCGACCTTCACGTTCGACCGCTTCTTCTTCCGGGTCGAGTACGCCCACGTCGAACTCGGCGGCATCACCCGCGCCGCCATCACCGACGAGGGGCTGCTGATCCCCGGCACGGGCTTCGGCCGGGCGGGCAACCGCACCTCCCAGGACCGCTACATGGTCGAGACCGGCATCACGTTCTGACGGTCACGCAGGTTCCGGCCGCCGGGCCGGATCGTGGAAGCCCTCGGCCTCGCGCCGGGGGCTTTCTCGTTCGTGCCGCCGGGATCCGAGTCCGGTGGCGAATATTGTAAGCCTGACGGTACGTATATTGGAATACTGACCGATCATTATGTTGCGGATAAACTTGGAACGTCGCGGGTCTACCGCCGACCGTTCCGGCGCGAATCTTTCCGGGTTCTTGCATCGACCGCGCGACATCATGTAATCTTGGCGGTGTACCGGCGCCGCCCGGGTCGGGGTTGACGCGCATGGTGTCGGTTGAGGTTCTTTCGGTCGCGCTTCGCCGCCTCGCCGTGCCGGGGATGACCGCGAAGGCGTTGCGCGCCGCCCTGCGGGAGAAACACCCGGAGGCCTCCAAGAAGGCGATCGTGCGTGCGGCCTTCCTGGCCCTGATCGAGGCGCAGTCCCAGGACGGTCAATCCGGCGGCTGTTCCGTGGAGGCGCTGCACGGCTTCGCCCTCGCCGAGCGCGCATCCGGCGACGATGGGCCGATGATGCTCAGCCCGCGGCGCAGGCGGCAGCAGCGCCACGTGGCCGCGGAGGCCGCCGCCGCCGCGGCGATCGTGGCGGCCTGAGGGAGGCCGGCCGCGGCTCAATCCCGCCGGAGCAGGCGCCGACCCGGGCGGTGGCCGTCTTCGCCGGTGTCGCGGAAGCCGAGCTTGAGGAGCAGGCCCCAGGAGGCGACGTTGGCCGGGCGGCACTCCGCCACGAGGGTGCGCGCCGGGAAGCGCTGTCGCAGCGCCTCGATGATCGCCGAGAGCGCCTCGAAGGCGTAGCCGCGCCCCCGGGCGGCGCCGCCGATCCAGTAGCCGATCTCGATCACGCCCGCGCCCCGCAGGTGCGTGCCCACCACGCCCACCAGTTCGCGCCCGGACGAGCCCTGCGCGGCGTCCTCCGCGGTGGCCCGCCGCCAGGCACCGAGGAAGCGGTCCTGGCCGCGCGCGCCGCTGCGAATCAGATCCTCGGCATCCTGCAGCGTGAACGGCGTCGGCAGGAAATCCACGGCGGCGGTGATCGCGGGGTCGTCCGTGAGCCGACGCAGGGCCTGCGCATCCTCGGGCCGCAGCGCGGCGATCGACAGGCGGCCCGTCTCGATCCCGGGCATGTCGGAGAGGCTGTCGCGGGCGGCGCGGATGGTAAACATCCTCCCGATGTGGGGTGCCGGCCCGGACGGGGAAGGCACGAACCCGACCACCCCGGTCATCCCCGACGACACGCGAAAACACCCGCCGTTCCTTCGCGTCAGGGTCGCAGACCTGCGGGACGGGAACGGTTGCTTAACCTGAATCCGTCTTCATTGGGGCATCAAGTTGCGTCAGGCAAACGGGTGCGTCGATGCGGGTGCGCGGTACGGGTCAGATGTTGCGGACGCTCTCGCGCTTCGCCCTCATCGGCATCATCGGCGGGGGGGCCGCCGCCTGTTCCTCGGACGCCTCGCGGCTGAGCAACCCCTTCTCGAATCCCTTCGCTTCGGAGCCGTCCGCCACCGGCAGCCTGCCGGACGGCAGCCTCAAGCCCGTCCCGACGGTCCGCACCGGCCGCATCCAGTCGGAGGCGCTGAGCCCGCCCTCGACCCCGCGCGCCGCCGCGGCGGGACCGGCCGCGGCCCAGAGCCAGGCCCAGACCCATGCCGCCGGCCCGGTCACCCGCGTCGCCTCGACCGGCACGGTCGGCTGGAACGCGCAGGGCGGCACGCAGATCACCGTCTCGCAGAACGACAGCCTGAACCAGATGTCGACCCGCTTCGGCGTGCCGGCGTCCGCGATCCTGTCCGCCAACGGACTGACCAGCGCGAGCCAGATCACCCCCGGTCGGCAGATCGTGATCCCGGTCTACAACGCCTCCGGCATGAATCCGGCCGCGGCCCCCATGACCGCTCGCCCCGCCCGGGCGGCGGAGGAGAAGCGCGAGGACGCCAAGCAGGTCGAGGCCAAGATCGCCGCCAAGCGCGAGGACGCCAAGGAGGCGGCCAAGCGCGAGGACGCCAAGGAAGCCGCCAAGGAGGCGGCCAAGGAAGCGGCGAAGCGCGACGAGGCCGCCAAGCGTGTCGCCGCCGCCAAGGAGACCGATCGCAAGGAGGCCCTCGCCCGCGACGCCGCCGCCCGGAAGGTCGCCGACGCGAAGTCCAAGGAGGCTTCGGTGAAGGAGGGCGACAAGCCCCGGCACGTGCGTCCCGGACAGGTCGCCAAGGCTGACGACAAGAAGGCCGACGAGAAGAAGGCGGAAGCCAGGGTTGAGGCGAAGGCCGAGGTGAAGACCGAGGCGCGGGCCAAGGCGGAGGCGAAGGCCAAGGCCGACGCGAAGGCTCAGGAGGCCAAGGCCGAGGCGAAGGCGGCCGCGAAGGCCGAGGCCGCCCAGAAGCTCGCCGAGGCGAAGGCCGCCAAGGAGGCCGCGCAGAAGGCGGCTGCCGCCGAGAAGACCGAGAAGGTCGCCGCCAAGGAGTCGCCGAAGGCCGCCCCCGTGGCGTCCGCCGCGCCGGCGAAGTCCGAGCCCGCCGCCACGGGTTCGGTGGCCGAGGCCGCGGCGTCGGAGAGCTTCCGCTGGCCCGCCAAGGGCCGGGTGATCTCGGGCTACGGCAGCTCCGGCAACGAGGGCATCAACATCGCGGTGCCGGAGGGCACGCCCGTCAAGGCGGCCGAGGAAGGCACGGTGGCGTATGCCGGCTCCGACGTGAAGGGCTACGGCAAGCTCGTGCTCGTGCGCCACGCCAACGGCTTCGTCTCGGCCTATGCCCACAACGGCGAACTGGACGTGAAGCCCGGCGACAAGGTCAAGCGCGGCCAGACCATCGCGAAGTCCGGCGCCTCGGGCAACGTGACCTCGCCGCAGCTGCACTTCGAGATCCGCAAGGGCGGCTCGCCCGTGGACCCGATGTCCCAGCTCGCCAGCAACTGAGCGGCGCGGGCGACCCGGAACGCGAGGCGGCCCCGAGAGGGGCCGCCTTTTTTCGTGGGCCGCCGGTGAGGCGCCGGTGATCTGCCGCCCTACACCTTGGGCGCCTGCAGCGTCCCGTCCGGGCTGTGATGGTCCACCACCGTCGGCAATGCCTCGGCCAGCGTCGGGAAGAGCTGGTCCATCGGAATGCCGAGCTTCTGCGCCATCTGGCGCACCTGCTCGTTGTCGAGGACCTTGCGCAGGTCGTCGGCGGTGATCGGCGCGTTCGGCCCGCGGCCGAGCCAGGAATTGACCTGGCTCTCGTAGCCCGAGCGGCGAAGCTGATCGAGCAGCGCGTTCAGGCCGCCGGGCAGCACCTGCTGGATGAGACCGGGCAGCGCCTTCAGCGCCATCTGCCCCAGCGATCCGCCGAGGGAATCGAGCAGGCTCATCCGCGTACCCCGTGGTTGTGTCCGCCGTGATCTAGGGCGCGCAGCCCCGGCGAGGAGTGGATCGGCCGGCGCCCTCAGTGGACCTGCGTGCTGAAGTTCGGCTGCGGCTTCAGCTGCCCGTTCTCGCTCTGGGCCGCGACCGCCGCCGGGAGGAACTCCGCCAGCACCGTCGCGACGCGCCCGTGCGGCACGCTGAGGTCGTAGGCGAGGCGTTCGGTCACCGCCTCGGGCAGGCACGCCGCGATGGCCGAGGCCGGGATGGCCTGACGCTCCCCCGCCGACAGCCAGGATCCGACGGCGGCTCCGTGCCCGGCGTCGCGCAGCCTGTCGAGGAACGCCGCGAGCCCGCCGGGGTAGAACTTGGCCATGGCCATGGCGAGCTTGCCGCTCCCGACCCCCTCCAGGGCCCGGTCGGTCGCCGCGACCACGTCGCCGATCAGGGACTTCGCGCTGTCGAGCAGGCCCATGTCTCTCCACCGTCACGCTTCTTCACCGCTCGGGAGATCGGGCGCGCGGGGGCGCCGGCAAGGGCACCGGGGCGGCCATGCGGCAATTGCGCGGCGTTGCGCGTAAGATCCGCGCCGGACCGATGCGGGAGCCCTCCATGAAGCGCGTGCAGGCCGGCGTACTGGACGTCGCCTACCTGGAGCTCGGGCCGCCGGACGGGCCGCCCGCGGTGCTGCTCCACGGCTTCCCGTACGACGTCCACGCCTGCACGGCGGCGGCCCGGCTGCTGGCGGAGGCCGGGGTGCGCTGCCTCGTCCCGTACCTGCGCGGCTACGGACCGACGCGGTTCCGCGACGGGGCGACCCCGCGTTCCGGCGAGCAGGCGGCGCTGGGCGCCGACCTCCTGGCGTTCCTGGACGCCCTCGCGATCGAGCGCGCGGTACTCGCCGGCTACGATTGGGGCGGGCGGGCCGCCTGCGTGGTCTCGGCGCTCTGGCCGGACCGCTCCGCGGGGCTCGTGAGCTGCGGCGTCGGCTACAACATCCAGAACCTACCGGCCGCCGGGCGGCCCGCCGCGCCGGAGGCCGAACAGCGCCTCTGGTATCAGTACTATCTCCATAGCGAGCGCGGCCGCGCCGGCCTCGCCGAGAATCGGGACGCGTTCTGCCATCTGCTCTGGCACCTCTGGTCGCCGAGTTGGGGCTTCGGCGCCGCGACCTTCGCGGAGACCGCGCGATCCTTCGACAACCCCGACTTCGTCGACGTGGTGGTGCATTCCTATCGCCACCGCTTCGGCCTCGTGCCGAGCGATCCGGCGCTGGTCGACATCGAAGCCCGCTTGGCGGGGCAGCCGGTGATCCCCGTGCCGGCGATCGTGCTGCTGGGTGCCGATGACGGTGTCACCCCGCCGCCCGCCACCGACACGGATGCGCGCCGCTTCGGCGGGCCGTACCGGCGTGAGATCGTCGCGGGGGTGGGCCACAACGTCCCGCAGGAGGCACCTGCGGCCTTTGCGGGGGCGGTTCGCGCCCTTCTCTGACGCCGCCACGCAAGAGCGTCGCTTCGACGTTGCTTTCGGGAAGCCCCTGGCTATAGTCCGCGCGCTTTTCGACAGGTCTGCCCACGCCGAAAACCGGTGGCAGATCCGTGCGCCATTCGCAGGAGACGCTCGTTGATCACCCCCGCCTTCGCGCAAGCGGCCGGTACGGCCGCTGGCGGAGCGGAGATCGCCTTTCAGGTGGTCCCGTTCGTCCTGATCTTCGTGATCATGTACTTCCTGATCCTGCGGCCGCAGCAGAAGCGGGTCAAGGATCACCAGACGCTGCTGAAGTCCGTGCGCCGGGACGACACGGTCGTCACCAATGGCGGCCTCGTCGGTCGTGTGACCAAGGCGGCGGACGACCAGGCCGAGATCGAGGTGGAGATCGCCCCCAACGTCCGCGTGCGGGTGGTCCGGTCGATGATCTCCGAGGTCCGGGCCAAGGGCTCGGTGAAGGCCGCCTGAACCCGCGTTTGAACCGGCCGGCGTAACGCGCCGGCCCACAAGAGAAAAAGACGGCCCATGCTGCGCTTCTCCCGTGCGAAGATCATCGCGACGCTGGGCCTGATCCTGATCGGCCTGATGCTCGCCGTGCCGAGCTTCTTCTCGCCGGAGCAGCGCAAGGGGTTCGTCGCCAGCCTGCCCTCCTGGTTCCCCAGCTGGGTCGTGCCGACCCGCGCCATCGTCCTCGGCCTCGACCTGCAGGGCGGCTCGCAGCTCCTGCTCGAAGTCGACCAGAACGAGCTGATCGCCTCTCAGGCCAAGGCCCTGCGCGACGACGTGCGCCGGGTGCTCCAGCAGGAGAACGTCCGCGCCGACGGCGGCATCGGCCTGCTCCAGCGCGGCGTCCAGGTGAAGGTCGCGGACGACGCGGCCCGTGCCAAGGTGCTACCGAAGCTCCAGGAGCTGTCGCAGCCGATCACCACGTCCCTCGGCCAGACCGCCGCCCGCACCCTCGACATCGCCGAGCAGCCCGGCGGCGTGCTCCGCCTGACGCTCACCGATGCCGGCATCACCGACCGCACCCGCCGGGCCGTGAGCCAGGGCATCGAGGTCATCCGGCGCCGCCTCGATTCCACCGGCACGACCGAACCGTCGATCCAGCAGCAGGGCGCCGACCGGATCCTGATCCAGGTCCCGGGCGAGCAGAACCCCGAGCGGCTCGAGCGGCTCCTCGGCTCCACCGCCAAGCTCGAGTTCCGCATGCTCGCCGACAGCCCCTCGGGCGACGTCGACATGCTGCCCTCCAAGGACGAGAAGGGCGCCAAGGTCCCGGTCGAGCGCCGGGTGATGGCCGACGGCGGCGAACTGACCGACGCGCAGCCCGCCTTCGACCAGCAGTCCCACGAGCCGATGGTGAGCTTCAAGTTCAACCTCCGCGGCGCGCAGCGCTTCGGGCAGGCGACCTCGGAGAATGTCGGCCGGCGCATGGCGATCGTGCTCGACAACGAGGTCGTGTCGGCCCCGGTGATCCGCTCGGCGATCACGGGCGGCTCCGGCCAGATCACCGGCAACTTCACCGTCCAGCAGGCCAACGACCTGTCGGTCCTGCTGCGGGCCGGCGCCCTGCCGGCGAAGTTCACCGTGGTCGAGCGCCGCGTGGTCGGCCCGGGCCTCGGCCGCGACTCCATCGAGGCCGGCAAGCTCGCGACCCTGGTGGCGGCGGGCCTGGTGGTCGCCTTCATGTTCGCGACCTACGGGACGTTCGGCTTCATCGCCAACATCGCCCTGATCGTCCACGTCGGGCTGATCCTGGGCCTGATGTCGGTGCTGGAGGCGACCATGACGCTCCCGGGCATCGCCGGCATCGTGCTCACGATCGGCACGGCGGTCGATTCCAACGTGCTGATCTACGAGCGCATGCGCGAGGAGAGCCATGCCGGCCGCTCCCTGATCTCGGCGCTCCAGGCGGGCTTCGACCGGGCCTTCGCCACGATCATCGACTCGAACTCGACCATGGCGATTGCCGCCCTGATCCTGTTCTTCCTCGGCTCGGGCCCGGTGAAGGGCTTCGCCGTGGTCTTCATCCTCGGCATCCTGACCACGGTCATCACCGCGGTGACGCTGACCCGCATGATGATCGCGGTGTGGTACAAGACCTTCCGGCCGAAGGCCCTGCCGTTCTGAGTTTTTGGAGGGGCGACACGGGAAGCGCGTGTGGCGCGACAGACCTCTCTCCCGAACGGGAGAGGGGAGCCGCGCCCCGGCTTCCCGCGTCGCGGCTCCGGTAGAAGAGACACGACCATGCGCCTGCTCCGCCTCTGGCCCGATGAATCGCATTTCGACTTCATGCGATTCCGGCGCTTCACCTTCCCGCTCTCGGCGGCGCTGTCGCTCGCGACCGTGGCGCTGTTCCTGACGATCGGCCTGAATTTCGGCATCGACTTCAAGGGCGGCACCCTGGTCGAGCTGCAGGCGAAGTCCGGTACCGCCGACGTGGCGTCGATCCGGCACACGGCCGCGGGCTTCGGCTTCGGCGAGCCCGAGGTGCAGGAACTCGGCAACCAGGGCACTGTGCTGGTCCGCCTGCCCCTCCAGCCCGGCGAGCAGGGCCAGACGGCGGTGATGAACAAGGCGCACGCCGCCTTCGACAAGGATTACGACTTCCGCCGCACCGAGACCGTCGGCCCGCGCGTCTCCGGCGAACTCGTGCAGTCCGGCACGCTCGGCGTCGTGCTCTCGGTCGTGGCCGTGCTGCTCTACCTCTGGTTCCGCTTCGAGCGGGAACTGGCCCTCGGCGCCATCGTGGGCACCCTCCACGACATCGTGCTGACGGTCGGCGTGTTCATCATCACCCGGATCGAGTTCAACATGACGTCGATCGCCGCGATCCTGACGATCGTCGGCTACTCGCTCAACGAGACCGTGGTGGTGTTCGACCGGACCCGCGAGCTGATGCGCCGGTACAAGACGATCCCCACCGTCGACCTGCTCAACCTGTCGATCAACTCGACCATGTCGCGCACCGTGATGACGTCGATCTCGTCGTCCCTGTCGCTCCTGGCGCTCGTGCTGTTCGGCGGCGAGGCGATCAAGGGCTTCGCCGTGGTGATGCTCTGCGGCGTCGTGATCTGCACCTACTCGGCGATCTTCGTCTCGACGCCGGTGTTGATCTACCTGGGGCTGATGCTCTCGGGCGCCCGCGCGGCGGCCGAGCGGTCGGGCGTCCCGCAACCGGCGGAGTAGTCTTTTTCCCCAGATGGCCGATCAGCCGAGTCCCAAGAACTTCGAGTCCGGCTTCGTGCCGGGGCGCCACATCATCGACACCTACGGCAATGGCGGCTTCCGCTTCGCCGGGATGTCCCATCGCGGCTCGATCCTGATGCTGCCCACGGGGGTCCGCGCCTGGGACGTGACGGAGCCCCGGGCGATCGACCGCACGGCGCTCCGCCCGGTCCAGGCCGAGGCGGCGGGGATCGAGCTTCTGCTCGTCGGCACCGGCCTCGACATCGCGGCGATCGACCCCGCCCTGCGGGGCTGGCTCAAGGATTTCGGCGTCGGCCTCGACGTGATGCAGACCGGGGCGGCCGCCCGCACCTACAACATCCTGGTGGCCGAGAACCGCAAGGTCGCGGCCGCCCTGATCGCGGTGGCCTGATGCCGGAGGCGGATGGCAGGACGGCCGAGACCGGACTCGCCTTCGCGCAGTCCCATTGCGAGGATCTCGTGCGGGCCGGCGACCCGGACCGCTACTACGCGACGCTGTTCGCCCCGGCCGCCGCCAGGCCCCACCTCTTCGCGCTCTACGCCTTCAGCCTGACCGTCGCCCGGGTGCGGGAGGCCGCCTCGAATCCCATGGCCGGCGAGATCCGCCTGCAATGGTGGCGCGACGCCCTCCAGGGCGAGGCGCGGGGCGACGTGCGCGCGAATCCGGTGGCGGCCGCCCTGGAGGAGGCGATCCGCGTGAACCGCCTCGGGCGGCAACCCTTCGTCGACCTGATCGATGCCCGCGTGTTCGACCTCTACGAGGATCCGATGCCGCGGGTGAACGACCTCGAAGGGTATTGCGGCGAGACGGCCTCGGCCCTGTTCCGGCTGGCGAGCCTCGTGATCGGCAGCGGCGCCGAGCCGGGCGGCGCGGGCGCGGCCGGCCATGCCGGCGTGGCCTACGGGATCACCGGTCTCCTGCGCGCCCTGCCCTGGCACGCCCGCTCCGGCCAAGTCTATCTCCCGGCCGACGTGCTCGCCCGCTACGGGGTCACCCGCGAGGACATCGTGACCGGCCGCGGCGGGCCGGGCCTGCGGCGCGCCTGCGCCGACCTGCGCGACCTCGCCCGCCAGCACCTCAAGGCCTTCGCGGCGGCGCGCCCGAGCATCGCGCCCTCGGCGAGCGCCGCGTTCCTGCCGGTGGCGCTGGTGGAGCCGTACCTCGCCGCCATGGAGCGAGCCTCCTACGATCCGCTCAACACGCCCGTCGAGCTGCCGCGCTGGCGCCGCCTGTGGCGCCTGTGGCGGGCGGCGCGGCGGACGGGGTGACGGTCCCACGACCGTTTTTTACGCGCCGCGGCATGATCCAAACGGCGCTGCCGGTCCGGCCGTCCGCCCGCGGCATCAGAGAACCCGCCCCAGCCCCGGGACTAGCGCGGCAAGCCGCACCGGCGCGCCCGGCTCGGGATCCGCCTCCGGCGTCGCCAGCACGGCGACCCGGCAGCACCCGTCGCCGTCGAGGCCGGTCACCAGCCGGCCGCCGGGCTCGAGGGCGGCCCGCCAGTGGTGCGGGATGTCCGGTACCCGGCCGTGCACCAGGATCCGGTCGAAGCCCCCGTCCGGCAACTCCGGGGCGAGCCCGTCGGCCTGGACGACGTGCACCTCGGACAGGGGGGCGAGCCGTGCCGCTGCGTCCGCGGCGAGCGTCCCATAGCGCTCCAGGCTGAGCACCGCGCCGGCCCCCAGCCGGGCGAGCAGGGCGGTGGCGTAGCCGGAGCCCGTGCCGATCTCCAGGACGCGCTGGCCCGGCTCGACCCGCAGCAGGGCGAGCATCAGCGCCACCGTGACGGGCGCCGTCATCGAGGCGCCGCAGGGCAGCGGCAGGGCGATGTCCCGTCGCGCGTGCTCCCGAAGCTGCTGCGGCGCGAACGTCTCCCGCGACACCAGCTCCATGGCGCGCAGGACCGCGGTGTCGCGCAGGCCCCTGCCCCGGAGCGCCATCACGAAGGCGGCGTTGCCGGCAGCCTCCTCCAGGCTGCCGAAATCGGTCACTCGGCGAACGCCTGCGCGAAGCGCGTCAGGGTCGGCTCGTCGGTGAGGTCGAGGCGCAGGGGCGTCACCGCGATCCGCTTCTCGGCGATGGCCTTGAGGTCCGAGCCGTGGCCCGGCTCGAACCGGGCCTTGGCGAAGGCCAGCCAGAAATACGGGTTGCCGCGCCCGTCGACGCGGGCGTCGATCGACAGCAGCGCCTGGTTGCGGAAGCCCTGCGCGGCCACCGCGATGCCCTGCACGTCGGCCGGTTCGCAGTCCGGGAAGTTCACGTTGACCAGGATGCCGGGCTCGATCCCGGTCTCCAGGATCTTGCGGACGACCTTCGGCCCGTGCGTCCGCGCGCAGTCCCACTTGAGCGCGCCGCGCCCGCCCACGCCGTAGGCCTGGCTCAACGCGATGGAGCGGATGCCGAGGATCGTCCCCTCCATGGCGGCCGCGATCGTGCCCGAATAGGTCACGTCCTCGGCGACGTTCTGGCCGCGGTTGACCCCCGACAGGACGAGGTCCGGCCCGTGATCCCCCAGGATGTGGCGCACGCCCAGGATCACGCAGTCCGACGGGGTGCCCTTCACGGCGAAGCGCTGCTCCGAGACCTGCCGCAGCCGCAGCGGGTCGTTGAGCGAGAGCGAGTGGGACACGCCGGACTGGTCGCTCTCCGGCGCCACGACCCAGACGTCGTCCGACAGCTCCCGGGCGATCTCCTCCAGGGTACTGAGCCCCGGCGCGTGGATGCCGTCGTCGTTGGTGACCAGGATGCGCATCAGCGGGTGCCCTCGATCCGGTTGAGCCCGCCCATGTAGGGGTGGAGCACCGACGGGACCGTGATGCTCCCGTCCGGGTTCTGGTAGTTCTCCATCACGGCGATGAGCGCGCGGCCGACCGCCACGCCCGAGCCGTTGAGGGTGTGGACATAGGCCGGCTTGCCGTCCTTGCCCCGGTAGCGGGCGTTCATCCGCCGGGCCTGGAAGTCGCCGCAGACCGAGCAGGACGAGATCTCGCGGTGCGTGCGCTGGCCCGGCACCCAGACCTCGATGTCGTAGGTCTTCTGGCTGGCGAAGCCCATGTCGCCGGTGCAGAGCGTCATGACGCGATAGGGCAGATCCAGCTTCTTCAGGACCGCCTCGGCGCAGGTCAGCATCCGCTCGTGCTCGTTGGCGGATTCCTGCGGCGTCGTAATCGAGACCAGCTCGACCTTGTTGAACTGGTGCTGGCGCAGCATGCCGCGGGTGTCGCGCCCCGCCGCCCCGGCCTCGGCGCGGAAGCACGGCGTGAGCGCGGTGAAGCGCAGGGGCAGCTCCTCCTCGCGGAGGATCGCCTCGCGCACGAGGTTCGTCAGCGGCACCTCGGCGGTGGGGACGAGCCAGAACTTCTCGGCGTTGGCCGGCGCCGGATCCGTCGCGGTCTCCAGCGCCTTCACTGCGTCCAGCCCTTTGAACACCGAGAACTGGTCGTCCTCGAACTTCGGCAGCTGCGCCGTGCCGAACATGGCGGCGTCCCGCACCAGGATCGGCGGCGCCACCTCCAGGTAGCCGTGCTCCTGCGTGTGCAGGTCGAGCATGAACTGGCCGAGGGCCCGCTCCAGCCGGGCGAGCTGACCCTTCAGCACCACGAAGCGCGAGCCCGACAGCTTGGCCGCCGCCTCGAAATCCATCAGCCCGGCAGCCTCGCCGAGCTCGAAATGCTCCTTCCCCGCGTTCAGCCGCTCGCGGGTGGCGGCGTGGCTGCGGTAGAGGACGTTGCCGTGCTCGTCCGCGCCCTCGGGGACATCGGCCTTCGGCCGGTTCGGGATCGCGGCGAGTCGGTCCGCCAGCGCCCTGTCGGCCATCTCCTGCGCGGCCTTCAGCTCGGGCTCGGCGCCCTTCAGCGCCGCGACCTCCACCATCAGGGCGGCGGCGCGCGCCTCGTCCTTGGCCTTCTTGGCGCCGCCCACCTCCTTGGCCAGGGCGTTGCGCCGCTCCTGGTTGGCCTGCGCGGCCGAGACCGAGGATTTCCGCGCCTCGTCGAGGGCGATCAGCTCGGCCGAGAGCGGCGCGAGGCCCCGGCGGGCGAGGTCGCGGTCGAAGGCGTCCGGGTTGTCCCGGATGGCGCGGATGTCGTGCATCGAGTCGGCTCGGGTCTTCTGCGCGGCGTCGGCGCGCGGGCCCCGCTTTGCCGCATCGCGCCCGGTGGGACAAGCGCGCGGCAGCGTCCGGGCCGCCCGTCAGCCCTTCGGCGGCGCGAGCTTGAGCTGGTCGATCGCCCAGAGCCACGTCCCGTCGGGCTGCTCCCGGGCGACCTCCACCGAGAACGCGCCGTTGGGCAGCCGCGCGAAGGTCAGGGCGAGCGCGCCGTTGCGCAGGGGGGGCGGCGTCTCCGGCGCCGGGAAGTCGGATTTGCGCGCCAGCAGGTCGGTGTAGAAGCTCCGGATCTCGGCGTGGCCCGTGGCGACGACGCGGCCCGCCGCCACCACCGCGTCGGGCTGGTAGAGGGCGACGAGCCCCTCGACGTCGCCGGCATTGGCGCGTCGGTTGAACAGGGCGGCCAGGTCCTCGGGGGCGCGGGCGGGCTCTCGCGTGTGATCCGTCATGGCGTGTCCTCGTCCGGCTTCGGCGGCCGGTTGATGTTGCGGCAATGCGCCGGGCGGCCGATTTGTCCCCGGCGCATCGGTCATTTCAGGCGCGTGCCGTCGCGGTCGGCCACCGAGACGGCCACCGGGATCCCGGCCTTCACGCTCTCCGAGACGGTGCAGAACCGCTCGAACTGCGCGATCACCCGGTCGATCCGCGGCATCTCGGCGGCCGCGGCCCCGAGCTGGATGTGGACGCCGATCCCGGTGACGCGCAGCCGTCCCTCGGCGTTGCGCTCCACCCGGCAGGACGCCTCGGCGGCGACGCCGCGCGCCTCCTGGCGGAACTTGCCCAGGGCGAAGACGAGGCTGGCGCAGAGGCAGTTGGCGACGCCGGAGATCAGCAGCTGCTCGGGGAAGGGCCCGGTCCCGCCGCCGATCGGCGGCGCCTCGTCGGTGAGGAGCGCCGGCAGGGCCGCGCCGAAATCGACGGTGAAGACGTAATCCGCGACTTGGGTGATCCGGATCGTCGGCCCCGTATCCATCGATGCTCCCCGGCGGGCGCGTGGCTCGACCTGCCGGGATATCCAACGCCCGATGCGGGTTCGCGTTCGGAAGGTCCGCGCCATGCATGGGGACACGGATGATTTCGCTGGATCTTCCCCGTAGAACCGGCGGCCTGACCGACCCGGAAGCGAACCCCCCGATCCGATGACGAGCCCCGCGACCCTCGACGCCCTGATGCCCCTCCTGGAGCGCATCGCCACCGCCCTGGAGCGGGCGGCCCCCGCCGCCCCGCCGGCCTTCGACCCGAACGCCGCCGACGCCTTCCTGTGGGGGCCGGAGCGGCGGCTGACCCCGGTGCCGCAGGTGGCGCGGGTGGAGATGGGCCTGCTCACCGGGATCGACCGGGCGCGCGACATCCTGGTGGAGAACACCGAGCGCTTCGCCCGGGGCCTGCCGGCCAACAACGCCCTGCTGTGGGGCGCCCGCGGCATGGGCAAGTCCTCGCTGGTCAAGGCGGCCCATGCGGAGATCAACGCCCGCCGGCCCGCCGGCAGCCGGCCGATGAAGCTCGTGGAGATCCACCGCGAGGACATCGAGGCGCTGCCGGACCTGATGGCCCTGCTCCGGCCGGACCCGCACCGCTGGCTCGTCTACTGCGACGACCTCTCCTTCGACGCGGACGACACCTCGTACAAGTCGCTGAAGACCGCCCTGGACGGCGGCATCGAGGGCCGACCGGGCAACGTCCTGTTCTACGCGACTTCGAACCGGCGCCACCTGCTCGCCCGCGACATGGTGGAGAACGAGCGCTCGACGGCGATCAATCCCGGCGAGGCCGTGGAGGAGAAGGTCTCGCTCTCGGACCGCTTCGGCCTCTGGCTCGGCTTCCACAAGTGCAGCCAGGACGAGTACCTGGGGATGATCCGCGCCTATGCCGACCGCTACGGCCTGGATGTTCCGCCGGAGCAGCTGCGCGCCGAGGGGCTGGAATGGGCCACCACCCGCGGCTCGCGCTCGGGCCGCACCGCCTTTCAGTTCATCCAGGATCTGGCCGGGCGTCTCGGCAAGACCCTCGACTGAGCGCCGCCCTACCGTCCGCTCGATCCGAACCCGCCCGCGCCCCGCTCCGAGCCGGGGCCGGCCGGCCCGTCCAGGAGGGTCAGCGCCGGCCGGGCGATCCGGGTGAAGACGAGCTGGGCGATCCGCTCGCCCGGCTCGATCCGCGCCGGCTCCGCGTCGTCGCGGTTCCAGGCGGAGACCATCAGCGGACCCTCGTAATCCGCGTCGATGACGCCGGTGCCGTTGCCCAGCACCAAGCCGTCGCGGTGACCCCGGCCCGAGCGCGGGAGGATCAGCCCGCACCAGTCGGGATCGCGGATCAGCACGCTGAACCCCGCCGGGATCAGCGCCGCCTTGGTCCGCGGCGGCAGGATCAGCGGCGCGTCAAGGCAGGCGTGCAGGTCGAGGCCGGCGGCGGCCGACGAGCCCCAGCGCGGAAACCCCCAGCCCGGCAGCCGCGGATCCAGCAGCCGCAGGCCGACCTCCCGCAGGCCGCTCACGCGCCGAGCCGCGCGATCGCCTCGGCCATCGCGAGCGTCCGCCGGGACACCTCGACGTGGAGGCGCTCGACCATCTTGCCGTCCACCGCGACGACCCCGCGCGCGCGGTTTTCCGGGGCGTCGAACACGTCGAGCATCCGCCGCGCCTGCGCGATCTCCTCGGCGTCCGGCGCGAAGGCGGCGTTGGCGGGATCGATCTGGCTCGGATGGATCAGCATCTTGCCGTCGAAGCCCAGGTCGCGGCCCTGCGCGCACTCGGCCTCGAAGCCGGCCGCGTCCCGGAGATCCGTGAACACGCCGTCGATCGCGTCGATCTCGTAGGCCCGGGCGGCGGCCAGCACGGTCATCAGCCACGGCACCAGGGCCGACCGCCCCGGCGGCCGGATGCGGGCGGCCTTCAGCAGGTCGTTCGGGCCGATCACCAGGGCCGAGAGCCGCCCGTCCACGTCCCGGGCCGCGCCGGCGATCTCGGCGGCGTTCACCACCGCCAGCGGGGTCTCGATCATCGCCCAGACCCGGGTGTCCGACGGCGCGCCGAGGCGGCGCAGGCGGGAGCCGACGGCGATCAGCGTGTCCGAGGTGCGGACCTTGGGCACGAGGATCGCGTCGGCGCCGGCCCGGGCGAGCGCCGCGAGGTCGGCCTCGCCGTCCTCGGTCTCGGGCGGATTGATCCGGACCACCACCTCCCGGTGGCCGAAGCCGCGCGCGGCCACCGCCGCGGCGACCTGCGCGCGCGCCGCCGCCTTGGCGTCCGGGGCCGTGCCGTCCTCGAGGTCGATCAGGATCACGTCGGCGGGGAGGGTTTGCGCCTTCACCAGGGCGCGGGCGTTGGAGCCGGGCATCGCCAGCACGCTGCGGCGGGGACGGATCTCGCTCATCACGCTTCTCCCGGGGCGGCGGAGCCCGCCGCGACGCGGATAGCTTTCCGCGCGCGCAGGGGCAAGAAGACCGGGGGCCACGGGGGCGGAGGACGCGAGATGGCGCGCTGGGTCGCGGGGCTGGACGGATGCCGCGGCGCCTGGGCGGGTGCGCTGATCGACCTCGACGATCCCGGCCGGCATCGCTGCGCCCTGTTTCCCGACGTGGCCGCCCTCCTCGACGCACCGGAGCAGCCCCTGATCGTCGGGATCGACGTACCGATCGGCCTGCCCGACCGGATTCTCGGCGGCGGCCGGGCGGCCGATCTGGCGGCGCGCGCCCTGCTCGGGCCGGCGCGCTCCTCGGTCTTCCCGATGCCGCCGCGGGCCGCCGTCTACGCGCCCGACTACGCGGCCGCCAAGGCCGCCTCGCGGGCCGCCAGCGACCCGCCCTTCGCGCCCTCGATCCAGGGCTACAACATCTTCCGCTACGTCCGCGCGGTCGACACGCTCCTGCGGGAGCGCCCGGAGGCACGCGGGCGGGTCCACGAGGTGCACCCGGAGGTCGCGTTCCATGCCCTCAACGGCGAACGGCCGCTCGGCCTGCCGAAGAAGGGGGGACGGGCCCGGCAGGGCCTGGACCTCCGGCGCGCGCTCCTCGCCGCGGCCGGGCTGCCGACGGCGCTGCTCGACGCCCGGGCCAGGGGCATCCCCGAGGACGATCACCTCGACGCCCTGGCGGCGCTGGTGGTCGCGGGTGACATCCTCGCGGGACGGGCGCGGCCCCTCCCCGACCCGCCGGGACGGGACGGGGAGGGCCTGCCGGTGGTCATCTGGGCGCCGGCCGTGCGGGCGTCCCCGCCGACCCCGTGAGGCCGGCGCGCCTCAGCGCGTCGAGGCCAGGGCCGGTGGCGGCTTGAACTCGCCCTGCCACTGGGTGGTCTGGTCCGTGGGCGACGCGAAGACGGCGGTGAACGATCCGGTGCCCTTCAGACCTGCGAACGCCCCCGTCGCCTTGGCGACCTTGAACGCGCCCACGGCGGTGACCCGCCCCAGGGCGTCGGTGGTCACCCGGCCCGTATAGGGACTGGTCGTCGTTCCGTTCGGCGTGGTGAAGGTGATGGTCCCCTTGAGCGGACCCTGCCCGCTCTCCATCGTCACCGTCTCCACGATGGTGACCTGGGCGTTGTCGAGGGGCTGGCCCGGGCTCTTGTTGATGCCGGTGCCGCGCTCCTCGATCCTCATCTTGCCCGGCGCGATCGGCTGCATGTTCTGGCCGTCGTAGTGCAGCGTGAACGAGCCGCCCATCGGCATGGCGAAGGCGCCGGATGCCCCGATCAGGAGCATCAGGGCGGCACTGGGTGGGATCCACACGCGCGACATCGGACATCCTCCCTGGGATAGGCCGTTCCTGTTTCGCAGATTCGAGTAAACACGAATATTATATATAAGCAAATATATTCCGGAGTCAGTGCGGTTCTTGAGATTGAATACAGTATCGGTCCCGTGCCGGATCGTCGAATTGCGCACGTTCGTCCGACGGCCGAAATCCGTCGCCGCGCCGCAGGCGACGCGTCGGATGACCGCGCCCGGGGGTGACCGCTCGTCCGGCGGTGACGGCTCTTCAGGGGAGGATCGACGCCGTTCCGCGGCGCCGCAGGCGAGCCCGGACGGCCGAATCACCACCGGCGCAGAGGCGCGTCGCGTCGGCGGATCGGGATCCCGGCTGCCCCTGCGCGGCCCCGGGATGGCGGTGAGGCGGCGGTCGGGCCGGCCCGTTCCGGGGGCCGGGACCCCTCTCGTGACCTCACGGCCGCGCGCGAAGCGCCGCGGTGTCGGTGTCCGACACCCGCGTCCCGCCCTAGCTCTGGCGCATGAGCACCCCGACTCCGCTTCCGATCCGTCACATCGCCCGGGCGATCGTCCTCGATCCGCAGGACCGGATCCTGCTGATCGCCTACGCCTCGGTCCACGCGCGTGGACCGGACGGCGAGCCCATGCGGTTCTGGTTCATGCCCGGCGGCGGTCTGGAGCCGGGCGAGGACCACGTCACCGCCTGCCGGCGCGAACTGGAGGAGGAGATCGGCCGCGGCGACGTTGAGATCGGCCCGCAGGTCGCGGCCTGCGACGGCCCCTTCCACCTGTTCCGCCAGTCGCGGGACGCCCGCGAGCGCTATTTCCTGGTCCGCCTTCCCGACGACCGCGTGGACACGAGCCGCCTCGCAGAGACCGAGGACAACCCGGTGATCGGCACCCGGTGGTGGCCGCTGGAGGACTTGCGGGCGAGCGGCGAGCACGTCGAGCCGGCCGGGCTGGCCGATCTGGCAGCCGCGCTCGTGGCGGGGACTATCCCCCGCGAGCCGCACGTTCTGACTTGGCACGATCATTGAGCCGGATTCCGCGGACGCGGCCATCCGCACGGCAAGGAGAGTTCATGTTTCCCGAGTTCCTCACCAACGGCTACCAGGCGTTCCTGTCGGGGCGCTTTCCGTCCGAGCAGAAGCGCTTCGCCCACCTCGCCGAGACCCAGACGCCGGAGATCCTGGTGATCAGCTGCTGTGACAGCCGGGTTGCGCCGGAGGCGATCTTCGATGCCGGGCCGGGCGAGCTGTTCGTGATCCGCAACGTGGCCAACATCGTGCCGATCTACGAGACCGGGGGCGACTATCACGGGACCTCGGCGGCGATCGAGTTCGCCGTGCAGGCGCTGGAGGTGAAGCACATCGTGGTGCTCGGCCACGCCACCTGCGGGGGCATCAAGGCCTACGCCAACAAGGCGCAGCCGCTCTCGCCGGGCAACTTCATCGGCAAGTGGGTGTCGCTGGTGGCGCCGGCCGAGGCGAAGGCGGGCGATTCCAGCGCGCCCGACTACCTGACCCGGATGGAGCACGCCATGGTCAGCCAGAGCATGGAGAACCTCCTGACCTTCCCGTTCGTGAACGAGCGGGTCGCGGACGGCCGGCTCCAGATCCACGGCGCCCATTTCGGCATCGGCAACGGCGTGCTGCTCGTGCGCCAGCCGGAAACCGGCGATTTCCACCCGGCCATCGACACGGCCGGCCGCCGGATCCTCCCCACGGCGGTCGCCTGCAGCTGACCGGGGCGGACCGGGCATGAAAAAGGCGGCGGGCTCGCACCCGCCGCCGGTCATCCGGCCCGGCGTGGGCCGGGCCGTTCGCTGTCGGGATTCCGCTTACATCGCGCCCGGCAGGCGCTGGGCGTGGTCGTAGTGCATCTGCAGGGCCGGCAGGGCCTGCTGCGCGTAGTTGCGCAGCGCCGGGTTCGGGCCACCCTGGGCGTAGGCCTGAGTCATGGCGATGCTCATCTGGTGCGCCTGGAGCTGCTGGGTCGCGTACAGACGATCGAAGCGCGGCCCGGCCGGGGTCGCCGACAGCTCGGCCAGCATCGCCTGCTGCTCGGGGTTCGGCTGCACCATGGTCGCGCCGCCCGTGGCCGCCACGTCGCCGCGACCGATCTGGCCGCCCGCCGCGGCGCCGCGCGCCGCGCCGGCACCCGCGCCCTCGAGGCCGCCGACCGGGCCGCCCGACAGGGTGCCGCCGACGACGCCCGTCGCCGCGCCGACACCGGCACCCACAGCGCTGCCCGCCACTGCGATCGGCGCGGTGATCAGGCCGCCGAGGCCCGGGTCGCCGCCGGCCATCGCACCCGGCTGGCCGCCGGCCAGGGCCACGTTGGCGGCGCGGTGGTCACGCATCGCCTCCTGGGCGTAGGACCGGACCCGCGGGTTGCGCGACTTGGACAGGGCGATCTGCGAGGACTGGATCTCGAAGGCGTTCGCCTGCATCGACTGGAGGCGGAAGTCGTTGGCGCCCTGCGCGAGCGCGGGGCTCGACAGCGCCAGGACCAGCGCGGAGGCGGCAGCATAATTCTTCAGCATCGGAACCTCTGGTTCGAAAGGGATGCGCGAACCGGCATGGTGCAGTCCATGCGGCGCGGCGAGACGTCCCGCCGGCGCGTTCGCCAATTGGTGCGTCAACGAGGCCATGAGCTTATGGTTCCTGCGGTTTTCGCTTCGAACCGGGCCGGGACCGACGTGGAGTGCGGGGTTTGGTGAGCCTGTATCCCCCTGCGGATCCCCGTCCTCGACCGAACGGCGGGGCCGCGCGCCGCCGGCCGAAACCCGCCGATGGGCGCCCGGCCCCGGGCCGTTCCGAACGCCGCCGCGCCACCGCCCCGGACTCACGCAGGGGAGCCCCGGATCCCGATTGGCCGGCGCGCCAAGGGCCTTCCCGCGGGCGCCGAGTCCGGCGCCAAGTCCGGCGCGAGGTCCGACAGCAAGTCCGGAACGGGGGAAGCCGGCCGGCCGGCACGGCCGCCCCATGATCCTCGTCGGAATCCAGATCCTGCGTGCCGTCGCCGCCCTGATGGTGGCGTGGCACCACGCGCGGCACGAGGCGGAGCTGCTGGCGAGCCGCGGGGCCGGGGCGGCCCTCGATCCCCACGCGCTCCTGCCCTGGTGGGGCGGCGTCGACCTGTTCTTCGTGATCTCCGGCCTCGTCATCGTCCACGCGAGCGGCCGCCTGTCCGGGATCCCGGGCGGCCAAAAGCGGTTCCTCGCCCACCGCATCGCCCGCATCGCGCCACTCTACTGGCTGGTCAGCCTCCTGTTCCTGATCCTCGCGCTGGCGCGCCCCGAACTCCTCGGGGACGCCGCGCGCCTCGTGCACGATCCCGGTGCGCTGCTGGCCGGGTTCCTGTTCTGGCCGTCGGCCCGGCCGGACGGCACCGTCCAGCCGCTCTACGGCCTGGGCTGGACCCTGAACTACGAGGCGTTCTTCTACGTCCTCTTCGCCCTCGGCCTGGGCTTCGGCCGGCGCGGGGCCGTCGCGTGGCTGGTCGCGGTCCTGACGCTCCTCGTGGCCGCCGGGGCCGTCGCGGCGGACCTGCCCGTGCCGCTCCGCTTCTGGGCGGATCCGATCGTCCTCGAGTTCGCCGCCGGCGCCGGGCTCGCCCTCGCCTACCGGGAGGGCTTCCGGCCGTCGGCGGCAATCCGGATCGCGTCGGCGATCCTCGGCGCCCTCGGCCTGCTGCTCTCGGCCCGCACCCTGGCGGGCCTCGACGGCGCCGACGGGTTCCTGCGCCCGCTCCTCGTCGGCGTGCCGGCGGCCCTGCTGGTGGCCGCCGCCCTCGGGCCGGAGCGCGCCGCGGGGCAGGTCGCGCGGCTGCCCGCCCCGGTGCGCGGCCTCGTGGTCCTCGGGGACGCGTCCTACGCCCTCTACCTCGTGCATCCCTTCGCCCTGCGCCTCGTGCGGGAGGCCCTGCTCCGGTTCGGCCTCGCTCCGGCCGCGCACCCCTGGACCGGCATGGTGCTGATGCTGCTGGCGAGCGTCGCGGCCGCCCTCTTGGTCCACCGCTGGGTGGAGCGGCCCCTGACCCGTCGGGCCCGGGCCCTGCTCGCTCCGGGCGGCGGGCAAAACCGTGTGGGCGCGGCCGCTTCCCCGGTTCCCCAGGGGCGCCGCCCGGATTAGCCTGCGGGCGAGGAGGACGCCGCCATGAAGACCCTGCTCGTACCCGTCGCGATGCACGATGCCCTGCCCTCCGTCTTCGAGACAACGCGGCTGGCGGCGGCGCGCTTCGGCAGCCTGATCGAGGGCGTCTCCCTGCGCCCGGCGCTGGCTGAATACGTCCCCGTCGACATGGTCGGCGGCATGACGTGGCTGCGGGACGAGGAGGCCGACCGGGCCGAGGCCGAGGAAGCGGGCGGCCGCTTCGTCGCGTTCATGGACGCGGCCGGCATCCCACGCCACGCCCGCGACGGCCTGTGCATACCGGACCGGGTGGCCGATGCGGGCCCACGCTACCGCTGGCGCCAGGACGTGCCCACGGGCGACGCGTTCCTGGGCCAGTACGCCCGGCTGTTCTCGGCCACCGTGGTGGGACGCCCGGGCACCACCGACAACGCGCCGCGCATGACCACCTTCGAGACCGCCCTGTTCGAGAGCGGCCGGCCGATCCTGCTCGCGCCGCCGGAGCCGCCCGCGAGCCTCGGCACGGCGGTGCTGATCGCCTGGAACGGATCCACCGAGACCGCCCGGGCCGTGGCCTTCGCCATGCCGTTCCTGCGCCGGGCCGAGCGGGTGCTGGTGCTGAGCGTGGAGGGCGGCATGGTGCCGGGCCCGACCGCACAGGATCTCGCCCAGGCGCTCGCCTGCGAGGGCGTGGACGCGACGTACCGGGCCCTGCCGTCGGGCCGGCGCGTCCCCGGCGAGACGTTCCTGGCCGAGGCCAAGGCCTTCGGCTGCGACCTGCTGATCAAGGGCGCCTACACCCAGAGCCGCCTGCGGCAGATGATCTTCGGCGGCGTCACCAGCCACGTGCTCGCCCAGGCCGACATGCCGGTGCTCATGGCGCATTGACGGGGGCGCACCCGCGATGGCCGGCCTGCCGGCCTCGGGGGCGCGGGAACCGCGGCGCCAGCTTGGCGTTCGGCACCCGGACCCGAGCGACGAGGAGCCCCGTGACGAGCCCCGTGAAACGTCTACTTCTGGCCGCCCTGCTGTCGATGTCTGCCACCTGCGCCGTCCAGGCGGAGCCGGTGCAGGTGCGTTTCCGGGGAACCGTCGTGCGCGCCGAAGCCGACCGCCTCGAGATCCGGCGGCCCAGCGGCAGCACCCTCGCGATGCGGATGACGCCGAAGACCCGCGTCTATGCCGTCAACGAGGCGACCGTGCGGGCCATCAAGCCGGAGAGCTACGTCAGCGTGGTCGGCATGCCCGGCTCGGAGCCGCGGCGTGCCCGGGCGGTGACGCTGTACTCCCCCTCCGAACGGGGCTTCGAGGCGGGCAGCCAGCCCTGGGACAGCGAGCCCGGCGCGACGCTGACGGCCGGCTGGGTCTCCGATCTGCGGGCCGGCACCCCGCTGCGGCTGGCGCTCGCCTATCGCGACGGTCAGTCGGCCTTCGAGATCCCCGCCGGCACCCCGGTGACCCAGCTCTCGCCCGGCGAGAAGGCGCTGCTCGAACCCGGCGCCGCCGTGACGGTGTTCGCGCGCTCGGACGGGGACGGCGCCCTCGACGCCGGAACGGTCGCGGTGGGCCGCCGGGGGGTCGTCCCGGGCCTCTGATCCCGGCGGCTCGGGCTGCGTCACCGTTCCCGACGCCGGACCGCGCGCCGGCGCGCGAGCTGCGCTAAACCGGTGCGCGATGAGCGACTCGGATTTCACCCTCGACCCGCGCCTGGCCGCCGACACCGTCGAGGTCGGCGACCTCGCCCTGTGCCGCGTGCTGCTGATGGACGATGCCCGGTTCCCCTGGCTGATCCTGGTGCCGCGCCGCCCCGAAGTCAGCGAGATCACCGACCTGTCCGAGGCCGATGCCGCGGCCCTGTGGCAGGAGATGCAGCTCGCGACGCGCGTGATGCAGGCTCTGGCAAAGCCCGACAAGGTGAACGTCGCCGCCCTCGGCAACGTGGTGGCGCAGCTCCACGTCCACGTGGTCGGCCGCTTCCGCTCGGACCCCGCTTGGCCCGGCCCGGTCTGGGGCTTCGAGACGCGCAAGCCCTACCCGCCCCACGCCCGCGCCCAGCTCCTGGAGCGCGCCGGTGCCCTCTTCACCGCGGCCTGACCCTCGCATGACCGATCCCCGCGACACCCTCGGCTTCGTCAGGAACCGCCTCGACCGGCACTCGGCCGAGCAGCCCGAGGAGGCTGTGCCCCCCTTCGATGCGCCGGACACCCGCCTCGTCCTGATCTGCGGCGACCGGATCGTGCTGCGCGGACCGACCGCGCTGATCGCCCCCGCGGACGCTGCCGGCGCCACGGACGGGACCCGCATCTTCCTCGGCCGCCGGGACGGATGCCCGGTCTTCGCCGCCGCCGCGCCCGCCGAGACCGCCGAGCGGTTCTCCGACGACCGGTCCCGCACCCTCGACCTGCGGTCGATCGCGACCGAATCCGCCGTGGAGCCCGAGGAACTCGGCCTGCTGGCGGTTGCCAAGTCGATGCTCGACTGGCACGCCCGCCACGGCTTCTGCGCCGCCTGCGGCACGGCCACCGTGGCGAAGGCCGGCGGCTTCCGGCGCGAGTGCCCCAGCTGCTCGGCCCACCATTTCCCCCGCGTGGATCCGGTGGTCATCATGCTGGTGCGCCGGGCCGATTCCTGCCTGCTCGGCCGCGGCCCGCACTTCCGGCCGCACATGTACTCCTGCCTCGCGGGCTTCCTCGAGCCCGGCGAGACGATCGAGGACGCGGTGCGCCGGGAGGTGTTCGAGGAGACGCGGATCCGCGTCGGCGCGGTCACCTACCGGACGTCGCAGCCCTGGCCCTTCCCGTCCTCGCTGATGCTCGGCTGCGCCGCCGAGGGTCTCGACGACGCCATCGTCACCGATCCGAGCGAGCTGGAGGATGCCCGCTGGTTCACCCGGACCGAGGTCGCCGCCATGCTGGAGGGCACGCATCCCGAAGGTATCCAGGCACCGCCGCCCATGGCGATCGCCAATTACCTGATGCGGGCGTTCGTGGCCGGGGAAACTTGATCCTGAGCGGCGAGCCGGGCTAGCCCGCGCCCGAACGGGCCGGAGCCGTCGACCGGACGCGCCGCCGGCGCGTCGGTCGTCCGGAGCGAGTGCGGCATATGTCCTCGGGGCGGTCGACGAAGCCCCCGCCCTCAGCGCCGAACCCTCAGCCTTGTCCGGTTGCGCCCGTGCGCGTGGTGGACGGACCCTGCGAGGACCGTCAGGGGCTTGGGGTGCGTGTGCGGCGCGGTCACCGTGTTGGCCGGGCCCTTCAACCGCCGCGCGACCGCGCTCCCGGGCATCGCGCCGCCCTGGACCGCTTCGGATCGTGCGTGAGGGCGGAGCAGGTGCTTCCGGACCCCCGGTCAGACCGCCACGCGGCTTCGCTCGACCTCGGCCTGGACGGCCCGCCGCGTCTCGGAAAACGCCTCACCCACCATCAGGAGCGCCGGGCCGTCGAGGCCCGCCGCCTCGACGCGGTCGGCGAGGTCGGCGGCCGTACCGCGCAGGGCCTGCTGGTTCGGGCGGGTGGCGTTGAACACCAGCAGCGCCGGGGTCTGGGGTGCCAGCCCCTCCTCGACCGCGCGGGCGAGGAGCGCGCGCAGGGTCCGCTTGGGCATGTAGACGACGGTCGTCACGCTCGGATCGGCGAGCGCCCCCCAGTTCAGGTCGTCCGGCAGCGCCCCCCTGCGGTCGTGCCCGGTGACGAACTGGAGGCGCCGCGCCGCGTCGCGGTGCGTCAGCGACACGCCGAGGGCCGCCGCCGCTCCCTGCGCGGCCGAGATCCCCGGCACCACGGTGACCGGGATGCCGGCGGTCCGGCAGGCCTCGATCTCTTCGCCGGCCCGGCCGAAGACCAGCGGATCGCCGGATTTCAGCCGCACCACCTGCTTGCCCGAGCGCGCGAGCTGAACCATCAGCGCGTTGATGTCGTCCTGGCGGCAGGACGGGCCGTGTCCGGTCTTGCCCACCAGCATGGTGCGGGCCTCGCGGCGGGCGTAATCCAGGATCTCGGGGGCGACGAGGTCGTCGTACAGGATCACGTCGGCGCTGCGCAGCGCCCGCAGCGCCTTCAGGGTCAGAAGCTCGGCGTCGCCGGGACCGGCCCCGACCAGGGTGACCGCGCCGCCCCTGGGCGCGGCTTCCGTCTCGCCGAGCAGCTCCGCGAGATCCGATTCGGACGGCGCCCGGTCGGGCTCCGCGAAGGCGCGGTCTGTGAAGCGTTCCCAGAAGATGCGCCGTTCGGAAAATCCATGGAAGCGGGCCGTGACGCCGTCGCGCCAGTCGCGGGCCGCCGCGACCCAGCGACTGAACCCCCGCGGCAGCATCGCCTCGATCCGGGCGCGCACGGTCTGTCCGAAGACCGGGGCGGCGCCCTCCGTGGAGATGCCGACCACGAGCGGCGAGCGGTTGACGATGGCACCGAACTTCACGTCGCACAGGTGCGGCCGGTCCACCGCGTTGACGATGGCGCCGGCCCCGCGGGCGGCGGCCACGAAGGCGACGCACTCCGCCTCGTCCTCCAAGGCGCCGATGCAGAAGGCCGCGCCCCAGAGGTCGTCGGGGGTCCAGGAGCGTTCGTGCAGGATCACCTGCCCGTCGACGATCTCGCCCGGCACCCCGCGCAGCTCCTCGCCGGGCTCGGGGGCGTAGACGTCGACATGGGCGCCGGCCGCGGCGAGGACCTTCACCTTCCAGGGGGCACCGCCGGACGAGCCGGCGAGCACCACCCGCTTGCCGCGCAGGGGCACGAAGACGGGCAGCACCGCCAGCGGCTCCAGGCCAGCGGCCTTGGTCTCGCGGGGCGCGCGGGCGGCGCGCAGGGGTGTATCGGTCACGGGTGCGTCCTGAATCGTCCTGCTCCGGCTCGTTCCCCCGAACCCCCTCATCCGGAAGGGATCTGGATGGCGACGCCGGTCTGTCTTCTGCCGGGAGTGTATCAGAAATCAGGCGGCGCAGGCTGTCTGACCGGCCAGCATCTTGCGGATCTCTGGGATGCACGAACCGCAATTCGTGCCGGCCTTGCAACCGGCGCCCACGGCCTCCACGGAGCCTGCCCCCCCGGCGATGGTCGAAGCGATCACGTCGGCGCCGACGCCGTGGCAGGCGCAGACCACTGGACCGGCCGAGGCCGTGGCGGCGCGACCCGAGAGCAGCGCCCGGCGCTCGGCGGCCTCCGGCGCCTCGGTGGCGAACAGGATTTTGGCGGCCTCCCAGTCGGGCCTCGCCTCCGCGGGTGCGTAGGCGAGGCAGGCGACCAGCCGTGTGCCGTCGTACACGGCGCAGCGGTAGCGGTCCCGGGCATGGTCGGCGTACTCGGCCAAGTCGCAGCCCGGCAGCGCCGCGCTCTGGATCAGGCCACGGACCATCAGCGCGACGCCGCGGGAACTCGCATCCGTGGCGAATTGCAGGCCCCAGCCCCCCGTGACCGCCGCCCGCGCCCACCACCAGCCGTCCGGCAGCGCCACCTGCCGCCGCGACAGCAGGAAGCCCCGGGCCCGGTAGGCGACCGACGCGATGGAAGCCGGCGTCGCCTTCAGCTCGGGCTGGCCGGATACCGGGTCCGGCATGCCCCGCACCAGGGCGCCGACCCGGGCCTTCGACGCGAAGGCGCCGCCCCAGTGCATCGGCATGAACAGGCTGCCCGGCACCACCGCGTCGGTGACCGTCACCTCCAGTTCGGCCTCGCCGTGCGCGGTCGTCACCCGGGCGAGGCCGCCGTCGGTGAGGCCCTGGGCGGCGGCGTCCTCCGGGTGAACCTCCACGAACGGAACGGCCCGGTGCGCCGACAGGCGCTGGCTCTTCCCGGTGCGGGTCATCGTGTGCCAGTGGTCGCGGACCCGGCCGGTGTTCAGCACGAAGGGGAATGCCTCCGAGACCGCCTGGGCGAGGCCCGGCGGCTGCACCGCCACGAAGCGGGCGCGCCGGTCGAAGGTGTAGAACCGGCCGTCCCCGAACAGGCGCGCCCTGCCCTGTTGCCCCCCTCGGAAGCCGGAGCGCTTCGGCAGAGGCCACTGCACCGGCGGGGCGGCGTCGTAGGCGGCATCGCTGAGATCGGTCAGGGCCCCGAGGTCGAAGTCGCGCGTGCCGTTGTTCTCGTAGGCCGAGAGCCCGGCATGCTCGCGGAAGATCGCCGCGGCGGAGTCGAACGCGAAGGCCCGGCCGTGCCCGAGGCGGCGGCCGACCTCCGCCAGCGCCGCCCAGTCCGGCCGGGCCTCCCCGGGGCTCGCGAGGAAGCGGCGCTGGCGCGTGATCCGCCGCTCGGAATTGGTGACCGTGCCGTCCTTCTCGCCCCAGGCCTGGGCGGGCAGCAGCACGGTGGTCCTGGCCCGGCCCTGGGCCGTGTCGGAATCCGCAACCGCCTCGGACACCACGTAGAGGTCGAGGCCGGCGAGGGACTCGCGGATCGCGTCGGCCCGCGGCATCGAGACCAGGGGGTTCGTGCCCATCACCCAGAGGGCCCTGATCTTGCCCCGGCTGACCGCCTCGAACAGGGCCACCGCCTTCATGCCCTCGCCGGTGACGATCCGCGGGGCGCCCCAGTAGCGGCGCACCCGGTCCACCTCCTCGGGGCTGAAGTGCATGTGGGCAGCCAGCATGTTGGCCAAGCCCCCGACCTCGCGCCCGCCCATGGCGTTGGGCTGTCCGGTGAGGGAGAACGGCCCCATCCCGGTCTCGCCGATGCGGCCGGTGATGAGGTGGCAGTTGATGATGCTGTTGCCCTTGTCGGTCCCTTGAGCCGACTGGTTCACCCCCTGCGAGAAGGCCGTGACCACCCGGCGGGTGCTGGCGAACAGGGCGTAGAAGGCCGCGATGTCGGCCTCCGGCACGCCCGTCGCGGCGGCGACCGCGGTCACGTCCGGGGCGATCTGGCGGGCGCGGTCGAGGGCGGTGTCGAGGCCGGCCGTGTGCGAATCGATGAAAGCGCGATCGCGAAAACCGGTGTCGGACAGGTAGACCAGCAGGCCCGAGAACAGGGCGGTGTCGGTGCCCGGCCGGATCCCGAGGAACAGGTCGGATTCCTGCGCAGTCTGGGTCCGGCGGGGGTCGATGACCACGAACTTGGTGCCGCGGCGCTCCTTCGCGTCGGCCATGCGGCGGAACAGGATCGGGTGGCACCACGCCGTGTTCGAGCCGACCAGCACGATCAGGTCGGCCTCATCGAGATCCTCGTAGCAGCCCGGGACCGTGTCGGAGCCGAAGGCCCGGCGATGAGCCGCAACCGCGCTTGACATGCACAGCCGGGAGTTGGTGTCCACGTGCGGCGTGCCGATGAAGCCCTTCGCGAGCTTGTTGGCGACGTAGTAATCCTCGGTGAGGAGCTGGCCCGAGAGGTAGAAGGCGATGGCGTCCGGCCCGTGCTCCGCGGCGACCGCACGCAGCTTCTCGGCCACCGTCTCGAGCGCCGCGTCCCACGAAACCTGTGCGCCGTCGACCTGCGGGTGCAGCAGGCGGTTCTCCAGCGACAGGGTCTCGCCCAGCGCCGAGCCCTTCGAGCACAGGCGGCCGAAATTCGCCGGGTGCTCGGTGTCGCCCGCGATCGCGGCGCCGCCCTGCCCGTCCGGCGTCGCGAGCACGCCGCATCCGACCCCGCAATAGGGGCAGGTGGTCCGCACCGTCGGCGCCGCCACTGGCTGGGTCATGGCTCGAATCCTCGAAGGGTCGTCCCGGGCAGGAGCAAGCTTCGCGCCGCCGCTTCCCCCCCCCTGTGGGGAGGGGTTCGGGGTGGGGGTGGTGCAGAAGGCACCGCCCGAGCCCCATCCAGCGCCACCCCACCTCCGGCTCCTCCCCACAAAGGGGAGGAGAGCACGTTGCGGTTCAGTACACGTCGGCCTGATACCGCCCGGCCTTCCTGAGCGCGGCGAGGTAGGCCACCGCGTCCTCGGGGCTCTTGCCGCCGAACTGCGCGGCCACGTCGATGATCGCCCGCTCGACATCCTTCGCCATGCGCTTGGCGTCGCCGCAGACATAGAAATGCGCGCCGCCCTCGAGCCACTTCCAGAGCTCGGCGCCGTTCTCGCGCATCCGGTCCTGGACGTAGGTCTTCTCCTTGCCGTCCCGGGACCAGGCCAGCGACAGGCGGGTGAGCACCTTGTCGTCCTTCAGGCTGTTCAGCTCGTCCTTGTAGAAGAAGTCCGAGGCCTGCCGCTGGTGGCCGTAGAACAGCCAGTTGCGGCCCTTCGCCTGCGTGGCGGCGCGCTCGCGCAGGAAGGCCCGGAACGGCGCGATCCCGGTGCCGGGGCCGCACATGATCACGTCCTTCGACAGGTCGGCCGGCAGGCCGAAGCCGTGCGCCTTCTGGAGGTAGACCTTCACCTTGGTCTGCTCGGGCAGGCGCTCGCCGAGATGGGTCGAGGCGACGCCGAGCCGCAGTCGCGAGCGGTGGTTGTAGCGCACCGCGTCCACGGTCAGCGCCACGCGGCCGACATCCATCTTGGGCGAGGAGGAGATCGAGTAGAGGCGCGGCTGCAGCTCGTCGAGGGCTTCGAGGAAGACCTCGGCGTCGGGCCGCGCCCCCGGGAACTTGTGGAGCGCGCCCAGCACGTCGAGATAGGCGGCGTCGCCGTCCGGATCCTCGCCGGAGGCCAGGGCCTGCGCCTTCTTGCGGGCCGCGCCCGAGGTGAGCAGCGACAGGAGCTGGTAGAGATTGTCGGGCGCCGCGCCCAACGCGTAGTTGATCAACAGGTGTTCGCGCAGGGTCTTGTCGCCGATCACCCGCTCCGGACGGGCTCCCAGCTCGGCGATCACCGCGTCCACCAGCGCCGGGGCGTTGGCGGGGAACAGGCCGAGCGAGTCTCCGACGTCGTACTGGATGGGCGTGCCGTCCAGCCCGATCTCGACGTGCCACGTCTCCTTCTCGCCGCCCGGATCGTTGAGGCGGCGACGGGACAGGAACAGCGCCTCCACCGGGTTCTCGCGGCAATAGCCGAGCGGACCGAGATCGGCCGCCGCCCTCGGGGCTTCGTCGTCCGCCTTCGGGGAGGCGGGCGTGCCGCCGGCGGCACCGAACTCCTCGTCCAGCTTCTTGAGCATGCGCAGGGTCTCCTTGCCACCGGGCTGGCAAAGATTCAGGCGCGCTTCGCTCTTCAGGAAGATCGCGTTGGCGTAATCGGCGCAGTTGTAGCCGCATTGGCCGCAATCCTGCTGGGCCATGGCGGCCATCAGCTTCTGCGGTTCGGGCCGGTCCTTGGCCATCGCCATCCGTTCGCCGATCGGAACGGAGGGATCGTGCCAGGGGGCGTCGTCGTTGTCGGCGAGCTTCGGGCCGGTCGCCGGCGCCTCGCCGGGCGCGAGTGCCGTGGCGCCCCCGACGGCGGGGCCCAGCAAAGCCGCGAAGTAGCCCGAGAGCCAGGCCCGCTGGTCGGCGTCGAAGGGCGCGGTCTCGGGGATCAGGACGAGGGGCGGCGGGACGTGCTGGGTCATGCGGCGGCCTTCAGGGCGGGCTGTTCCTCGGCGGCGTCGCGGAGCGCCTCCGCGCCGGTGCGGCTGGTGAAGGCCTGGAAGCTCTCCTCGGGCCCCTGGCGGCGGGCGAGGTAGGCGCGCAGCAGCGCCTCGACGCGGGAGGGGGCGTCCTCGGCCTTGACGGCCTTCCAGATCTCCGTCCCGATCTTCGGGTTCTCGGCGAAGCCGCCGCCGACCACGATGTCGTAGCCCTCGACGGTGTCGCCCTCTTCCGAGACGATCACCTTGGCGCCGATCAGCCCGATGTCGCCGATGTAGTGCTGGGCGCAGCTGTGGTGGCAGCCGGTGAGGTGGACGTTCACCGGCACGTCGAGGTTCGGCAGGGCCGTCTCGATGTGGTCGGCGATGATCAGAGCGTGGCCCTTGGTGTCGGAGGCGGCGAACTTGCAGCCCCTCGCGCCCGTGCAGGCCACGAGGCCGGAGCGGATGCCGGCGGCCTTGGTGGTCAGGCCCAGCGCCTCGACCCGCGACTCGACCTCCGCCACCTTGGCGTCCGGCACGCCCGAGAAGATGAAGTTCTGCCAGACGGTGAGGCGGATCTGGCCGTCGCCGCACTCGGCCGCGATCGTGGCCAGCGCCCGGACCTGATCGCTCGTCATCTTGCCGACCGGCAGGACGACGCCGATCCAGTTGAGGCCCGGCTGCTTCTGGGCGTGCACGCCGACATGGGCGAAGCGGTCGGTGGGCTTGCGCGGCGCCACGTGCTCCGGCGCGACGCGGTCGAGCGTGCGGCCGAGCTTCGCCTCGACGGCGGCGAGGTACTTGTCGAAGCCCCAGGCGTCGAGGACGTATTTCATCCGGCTCTTGTTGCGGTTGGTCCGGTCGCCGTTCTCGATGAACACGCGGATGATCGCGTCGGCGACTGCGTTGCAATCCTCCGGCTTCAGGACGATGCCGGTGTCGCGGGCGAGATCGCGGTGGCCCGAGATGCCGCCGAGCACGAGGCGCATGTAGATGCCCGGTGGCACGGATGCGCCGTCCAGCACCTCCACGGCCTGGAAGCCGATGTCGTTGGTCTCCTCCAGGGTCGGCATCACGCCGCTGCCGTCGAAGGCGACGTTGAACTTGCGCGGGAGGCCGTAGAGCGACCGGTCGTTGAGGATCCAGTTGTGCCAGGATTTGGCGAGCGGGCGCGTGTCCAGCAGCTCCTGCGCGTCGATGCCGGCGGTGGAGGAGCCGGTGACGTTGCGGATATTGTCGGCGCCCGCCCCCCGGGCCGTGAGGCCGATATCGGTGAGCCCGTCGAGGAAGGGCTGGGCGTGCTCGGGGCTGATCTCCCGGACCTGCAGGTTCGCCCGGGTGGTCACGTGGACGTAGCCGCCGCCGTGTTCATCGGCGAGGTCGGCGACGCCCGCGAACTGCCAGTGGTGCAGGATCCCGTTCGGGATGCGCATCCGGCACATGTACGACATCTGGTTCGGCGCGACCCAGAACAGGCCATGGTAGCGCCAGCGGAAATTGTCCTCGGGCTTCGGTTGCTTGCCGGCGGCCGCCTCCTGGATCAGCCGGTTGTGACCGTCGAACGGATTTTCGGCCCGCTTCCACTTCTCCTGCTCGCAGAGCTTGCCGCCGTCCTTGACGGTCCGGTCCTGCGCCTTGATGTGGGACGCCTCCGGCCCGGTAGGCTCGGCGGGCGGCCCGGCCGCACCGGCCCCGCCGGTCGAGAGGCCGCCGGTCAGGCGGACGGCGGCGATGCCGGAGGCGAAGCCTTCGAGGTAGCGCGTCTGCTCGGCGTCGAAGGCGCCCGCGCCGGTCTGGGTGAGGGTCTCGGACATCCGTGCCTCCTTAAGCCGCCAGCGGTTGGGGCGCGGTGCGCCCGAACATGAGGTCGTCCACGTTCTCGATGGGGTCGCCGGAGCGGATCAGGCCCTTGCAGGCGCCCTGCTCGGCGATGTCGCCGACGAACACCGCGCCGATCAGCCGATCCTCCCGCACCAGCAGCTTGCGGTAGAGGCCGGCGCCGGGGTCGGAGAGCACGATCGCCTCGGCGTCGTCCGGCGTGTCGACGATGCCCGCCGAGAACACGGGCAGGCCGGACACCTTGAGGCTGGTGGACAAGGCCGTGCCCCGGTACTCGGCCGGCTGTCCGGCGAGATGACGCGCCAGCGTGTCGGCGTGCTCGTAGGCGGGCTCGACCAAGCCGTAGATCATGCCGCGATGCTCGGCGCATTCCCCGAGCGCGAAGATGCCCGGGTCCGAGGTGGTCATCCGGTCGTCGACCGTGATGCCCCGTCCGATCGACAGGCCCGCCGCCTGGGCCAGCGCCACCGACGGACGCACGCCCACCGACATCACGACGAGGTCGGCGGCGAGCACGGTTCCGTCGGCCAGGACGAGGCGTTCGACCCGGCCGTCGCCCTCGACCCGAGCGGTGTCGGCCTGAAGGATCACCTTCACGCCGCGGGCTTCCATGGCGCGCTTCACCAGCCCGGCGGCGTGGTGGTCGAGCTGGCGCTCCATGAGCCGGTCCATGACGTGGAGCAGCGTCGTGTCGACGCCGAGGCGCGCGAGGCCGACTGCGGCCTCAAGCCCGAGCAGACCGCCGCCGATGACGATCGCCCGGGCGTGCTGGACGGCAGCCCTCCGGATCGCCGCCACGTCGGCGAGGTCGCGGAACGTGATGACGCCCGGGAGGTCTATGCCGGGCTTCGACAGGCGGATCGGTACGGATCCCACCGCCAGGACCAGCTTGTCGTAGGGCAGGACGTGGGTCTCACCGACTCCGACCAGAGCGTTCGCCCGGTCGATCTCCGTGACCGGTGCGCCGGTGATCAGGCGGATGCCGTGGGCGGCGTACCAGTCCAGGTCGCGGAACTCGCAGGCCGCCTCGTCGACCTCGCCACCGAGCAGCGACGAGAGAAGGACCCGGTTGTAGGCAGCCCGGGGTTCGGCGCCCACACAGGTGACGTCGTAGCGATCGGGGCAGCCTTCGGTCAGCCGCTCCAGGAAGCGCAGCGAGGCCATGCCGTTGCCGATGACGACGAGCCTCTCGCGCGGGAGGCTGGTCTCGGCGCGTGCATCGTGCACGCGGAGGTCGATAGAAGATGTCGCCATCGCTCGATCGCGTCTGGAACCTCGAGTGCAGGATCGTCGGCGGACCGCCCACGAAAAAGCCGCTGCCGGTCGTCTCCCGGCGGGCTTCAGCCTCAGGAGAACCGGATCAGCGGCCTCGCTGACGGCGCTGCCCGTCGCCGTTGACGGACTTCAGGACCCGAGCAGGTTCTGTGCCACGCCGGCATGTCAGGATGAAGTCGTTGCTGTTGTTCGGGAAAATGACGGTCGCCGCGTGGCCGCGCGGCGGCCGGGGACGACAAGTGCGCTGCACAAAAATGAGGCTTCAGACTGACAAAACATCAGTCCAGGGGCGTCAGACTGGCTTTATGGGCAGGCGTTTCGGGAGCGAGGAGGCTGCGGAAGGTTCACGCAGGCATGCGGCACGGGCCGGTGCAGGCCTTGGCGGCCGCGCGGGCAGACCGCACGCCGCAACGCCTGCCCCGCGCGGGGTGAGCACTCGGAGGGGTGAGCGCTCAGATCAGGGAGGACAGAGCCGCCAGAAGACCCAGCGTCGGTACCGCGCCGACCGCGAGGACCCAGTACCAGGCATGCCTGGCGCCGGGTCGGCGATTGTCGTTGCAGGCGCGGGGAACCCGCCCTCCGCGACAGACATAGCGTCGAAGTTCGATCCGCGTGCGCGGATGCGACGTCAACGATCCAGTATCGAGTCTACGGCATCCGGGCATGGCGGAATCATAACGAGCGAGGCCGGTCGTCGTTCCGGCCTTCTCCCGGCCGCCGCAGCGAGACGATGACGAAAGTTTTGAGCTGTTTTCGGCCTCAGAGATCCGTCGTCGCGTGGCGATACAGGTCGGGCCGGAAGACGGTCGCGACCCCCGCGTCCTGAACGTCCGGCGCGGCGATCTGCTGGGAGAGCCGCATCTGCCGCAGGATCCAGCGTCCGCAGCGCAGGTCGGGCTCCTGGATGGCGGCGCCGAACCTCAGGTGCACGCCGGCCGTCGTCTCCGCGGATGCGTCCTGGGCGAACGCCGCGCCGACCAGCGTCGCGTCGAGGTCGAGGTAGTTCCGCCGGATGAGGCGGTGGACCAGCTCCGTCCGGTTGTCCGGATCGGCGCACCAGCGTCCGGCGCGGGCCACCGCCCGGATCAGCGGCGGCAGGGCCCCGTCGAGCCGCTCGGACACCGCCAGAACCTTCTCGAGTGCGTCCGGAGCCAGCAGGCTCCCGAGCACCGCGACGTGCCCATGGCCCGCCGCGGCCGCGACCGCGTTCCACGGGGCGCCGGCGCAGAAGCCGTCCACGAGATTCCGCGCGAGGGCCTCGACGCTGTGCTGGGGCGGGACCACCACGGTGCGGAACGCCGACGGGTCCAGTCCGCCGGCCTCGGCGAAGAGCCTCAACTGGTAGGTGTGGCACGAGAAGGGATGGACGGTGCCGAGCGTCAGGGGTCGACCGGCCTCGCGCCGGACCTGGGCCACCCGTGCGAAGGCGCGGGCGATCGCGTCGAGCGTCGTGCCGGCGGGCTCCATCTCCGCCCAGAGGCCGTGCGACAGGGTGATCGCGTTGCCGTCGCGGCTCAGCTGCAGCGGCACGATCAGGTCGGAGGGCGGCCCCGACAGAGCGAACCGGCTGGCGAGCGCCAGCGGCGCCAGCATGTGGGCGCCGTCGAGATGCCCGAGTGCCAGACGGTCGCGCAGGGTCGCCCAGGACGGCTCAGCGCTCAGATCGAGATCCAGCCCTTCGGCGCGGGCGAAGCCGAATTCGTGCGCGACGATCAGGGGCGCGGCGTCGCAGAGCGGGACGTAGCCGAGCTGGAGCCTCATCCGAGCAGATCCGCGGTCGTCACGATGGCGCGGGCGATGTCGGCGATCTTGCGCTTCTCGTTCATGGCCTTCCGGCGCAGCTGCTTGTACGCCTCGTCCTCGGAGAGGCCCTTCAGGCTCATCAGGATGCCCTTGGCCCGCTCGATCAGCTTGCGGTCGGCGAGTTCGCCACGCGCCTCCGAGAGCTCGCGCTGGAGGCGCGCGAAGGCGTTGAAGCGCAGGATCGCGATGTCGAGGATCGACTTGATCCGCTCCGCCCGCAGCCCGTCGACCACGTAGGCCGAGATCCCGGCATCGACGGCGGCCTGCATCATGGTCGTGTCCGAGCGGTCGACGAACATCGCCACCGGCCGCTCGACCTGACGCGAGACGCCCGACATCTGCTCGAGGATGTCCCGGCTCGGGCTCTCCAGGTGGATGACGACCACGTCGGGCTTCAGGGCGGTCACGCGTTCCGTCAGGTCGGCGGTGTCCGGCAGGACCACGACGCGGCCGACGCCGGCCGCGCGCAGGCCCTCCTCCAGAATCGCCGCGCGGGCGCGGCTCGGATCGATCACGGCGACGGTGAGGTTGGTTTCGGTCATCTGAGCCCGGTTCGGGGCGGATCATCGCGGCGGACGGCCCGGTTCGGGCATCCCAACCGAAGCACCGGACCCAAGCAAGGGATATGCCCCCCGCCGGCAGGTGCCGGGAAGCCCGCCCGCGGTTCCATCCCGTCCCGTGTTCATCCCGTCTCACGCCGGCATTCGGCAATCGGCGCGAAAAGAAACGGTCCAGCTTCCGCCGCAATGCTGGCCGCATCCTGCGGATCTCGGAGCGGTCAGGGAGATCGGTGATTCGGATGCGCAGGCCAGGTCAGCCCGCCTTCACGGACGCCGGCACCGGCCGCGTCTCCATGCCGTTCCTGCCGACGCTGGGCGTCGTCGCCCTGCTGGGCGTGGCCTCGCTCTACTGCCCGTCGTCGAGCCCGCCGAAGTCGCGGCCGCCGCTCGCGCAGCTGGATCCGCTCACGACGGCCTCCCTCGCGGCCGCACCGGTCACAGCTCCCTCTCTGGCAGCCTCCCCGACCGCCTCCCCGACCGCCTTCGCGCGGGCGGCGACCGGCCCGGCTGTCCCGGGCCGCATGCCCGCCTCCCTGGCCTTCGCCGAAGCTTACCCGCTCGACGGTTCGGCGCCGAAGGCCCCCGCAATCCACGCCGGAGGTCCGGTCCGGGCGGCACCGCGGCTGGCCGTCGCGAGCCGCCGCCCCTGCCCGGGCCGTCGATGCCCGGAGGCCCCGCAGCGCGCCGCCGATCCGTTCGCCGCCGCGCACGCCGACACCGCGGAGCCGGTCGAGGACGGGGCGGTACCGCAGCCGGCCCTGCCTTTCGCCGACACGGTCGCCCAGACCCTGGCGCCCGCCGCCCGGGTCGTGGGCGATGCGGCCGACCTCGTGCGGACCGGCGCCGCGGCAGTCCGGGGCACGGTGTCCCTGGCGGTCGCCGACTGCCTGCGCTGACCGCAGGCTGACCCGGAGCCCCGGCTGTCATCCCGCTTCCCGCCACCGCCTGGTGGAACGCGCGGTCCCGGCGGCGTTCCTCTGGATCTCCCGACCGGCCGTCCTAGGTGCGTTGCAGCGGACGGTCCGGGCAGCCGGCCGCCGACCGGAGTCGGGACCGGATGGCTGCACGCATCGAGGATTACGCGCTCGTCGGGGATTGCCGCAGCGCCGCGCTGATCAGCCGGCAGGGCAGCGTCGACTGGCTGTGCTGGCCGCGCTTCGACGCGGCAGCCCTGTTCACCAACCTGCTCGGGACCGAGGCGCACGGCTTCTGGAAGATCTTTCCCGAGGCCGAGCACGTCGAGACCCGCCGGTCCTACCGTCCGGGAAGCCTCGTCCTCGAGACCCGGCACACGACCCGGCAGGGCGAGGTGCTGGTCACCGACTTCATGCCGGTCGGCGACGGATCGCACCTCGTGCGCCTCGTCGAGGGCGTGCACGGGCGGGTCGCCATGCGGATGGAGATGGCGGTCCGCTTCGATTACGGCTCGGCCGTACCGTGGGTGTCCCGCTCGGAACTCGGCGACCTGCGGGCCGTATCGGGTCCCCACAAGGTGGTGCTGCGCACCGATGTCCACCTGAAGGGCTCCGACGCGCAGACGACCGTGGCCGAGTTCACGGTCCATGCCGGGGACCGGCACCGCTTCGTCCTGAGCTACGGCCCCTCCCACGAGGACGATCCCGTGGCGATCGAGCCCCGCAAGGCGCTCGAGGCGACGGATCAGCACTGGTGCGACTGGTCGAGCCGCTGCGCCGGCGGGACCGCCTGGGACAGGATGCTTCAGCGCTCCCTGCTGACCCTGAAGGCGCTGATCTACGAGCCCACCGGCGGCATCGTGGCCGCGCCCACCGCCTCCCTGCCGGAGGGACTCGGCGGCGAGCGCAACTGGGACTACCGCTACTGCTGGCTGCGCGACTCGACGCTGACGCTGATCGCCCTGATGGATGGCGGCTACATCGACGAGGCGCGCAACTGGCTCGACTGGCTGCAGCGGGCAGTGGCCGGGAACCCCGAGCAGGCGCATATCCTCTACGGGATCGGCGGCGAGCGGCTGCTGCCGGAGATCGAGCTCGACTGGCTGCCCGGCTACGAGAATTCCAAGCCGGTCCGCATCGGCAACGCGGCGGCCAACCAGTTTCAGCTCGACGTCTACGGCGAGCTGTTCGACGCGCTCTATCAGGCCCATGCCCGCGGCTTGCCGGTGAGCAAGGACGGGTTGAGGGTCGGGCTGGCGATACTCGGTCACTTGGAGCAGGCGTGGCGCCGGCCCGACGAGGGGATTTGGGAGGTGCGCGGCGGCCCGCGCCACTTCACGCACTCGAAGGTGATGGCCTGGGTGGCGTTCGACCGGGCACTGCGCATGCACGAGATGCACGAATCCGGTGCCACCGAGGAGCACGCCAGGCGCTGGCGCGCAGTCCGGGACGCGATCCACGCCGAGGTCTGCGAAAAGGGGTTCGATCCCGACCTGAACAGCTTCGTCCAGTCGTACGGCTCGAAGGCGCTCGACGCGAGCCTGCTGCTGATCGCCCATACCGGCTTCCTGCCGCAGGACGATCCGCGGGTGGTCGGTACGGTCGAGGCGATCGGCAAGGGGCTGATGCGCGACGGCTTCATCCTCCGCTACGAGACGGAGGGGCAGACGACCGACGGACTGTCGGGCAATGAGGGCGCGTTCCTGCCCTGCACGTTCTGGTACGCGGACAACCTGATCGGCCTCGGACGCCGGGACGAGGCGCGGGCGATCATCGAGCGCCTCGTCGGCATCTGCAACGATCTCGGCCTCGTCAGCGAGGAATACGACGTGCAAGCCAAGCGTCTTGTGGGTAACTTCCCCCAGGCGTTCACGCATGTCGCGCTCGTCAACACGCTCCTCAGCTATACGCGCGGCGAAGGGCCGGCGGATCGGCAGGGTGGTAAGGCCAACGGAGCTCCTCCCGCCGTCCTACGGCAGCGCGAAGCCGCGAAGCGGACCGCGAGAGGCGAACTGGAAGACGCAAAATCATGAGCGGTGCTGACACTCCCGCCAAGGCGGCCCTGGCTGAGATCGATACGCTCAGCATCAACACGATCCGCACGCTGGCGATCGACGCGGTGCAGAAGGCCAATTCCGGCCATGCGGGTGCGCCCATGGCCCTCGCGCCCGTCGCCTACACCCTCTGGAACCGCTACCTGCGCTTCGATCCGGCGCATCCGCACTGGCCGAACCGCGACCGGTTCGTCCTGTCCTGCGGCCACGCCTCGATGCTGCTCTACGGGCTCCTGCACCTCGCCGGCGTCGCCGAGAACGACGGCGGCAACGCCCCGGCGGTGTCGCTGGAGGACATCAAGAAGTTCCGCCAGCTCGACAGCCGGACCCCGGGCCATCCGGAATACCACTTCACCACCGGCGTCGAGACCACAACGGGTCCGCTGGGCCAGGGCGTGGCCAACTCGGTCGGCATGGCGATGGGCAGCCGCTTCCTCGGCCAGCACCTCAACCGGCCGAACCTGGCGCTGTTCGACTACAACGTCTACGCCGTCTGCTCGGACGGTGACCTGATGGAGGGCGTGGCCTCGGAGGCCGCCTCGCTCGCCGGCCACCTGCGGCTCGCCAACCTCTGCTGGATCTACGACGACAACACCATCACCATCGAGGGCCACACGGAACTCGCCTTCGGTGAGGAGGTGGCGACCCGGTTCCTGGCCTATGGCTGGCAGGTGCTGCGCGTCGCCGACGCCAACGATCTGCACGCGCTGGCGGGCTCCATCGAGACGTTTCTCGCCACGAACGACCGGCCGACGCTGATCATCGTCAAGTCGGTGATCGGCTACGGCGCGCCGAACAAGCAGGGCACCCCGAAGGCGCACTCGGACGCGCTGGGCCCGGACGAGGTCAAGGGCGCCAAGCGCGCCTATGGCTGGCCGGAGGACGCGCAGTTCCTGGTGCCGGACGGGGTGCTGGAGAACTTCCGCGACGGCATCGGCAAGCGCGGCGCCGCCCTCCACGCTGCGTGGCAGGGCCTGCTGACCCAGGCCAAGGAGGCGGATGCCGGCCACGCCGAGGACCTGGACGCCCTGCTGGAGGGCCGCCTGCCGGAGGGCTGGGACAGGGATATCCCGGTCTTCGAGCCGGACGCCAAGGGCCTGGCCACCCGCGAATCCTCCGGCAAGGTGCTCAATGCCATCGCCCAGCACGTGCCGTTCCTGCTCGGCGGCTCGGCGGATCTGGCGCCGTCCAACAAGTCGAACCTGACCTTCGAGGGCGCGGGCTCCTTCGGGCCGTTCTCGCCGGGGGGGCGGAACCTGCATTTCGGCGTCCGCGAGCACGCCATGGGCTCGATCGTGAACGGGCTGGGCCTCTCCGGGCTGCGGGCCTACGGGGCGACCTTCCTGGTCTTTGCCGACTACATGCGTCCGCCGGTCCGGCTGGCCTCGCTGATGGAACTGCCGATCTTCCACATCTTCACGCACGATTCGATCGGCGTCGGCGAGGACGGACCGACCCACCAGCCGGTGGAGCAGCTCCTGTCGCTACGCTGCATCCCGGGCCTCGTGACGCTGAGGCCGGGCGACGCCAACGAGGTCGCCGAGGCCTACCGGGTGATCTTCTCGCTCAAGAACCAGCCGGCGGTGCTCGCCCTCTCGCGCCAGCCCCTGCCGACCCTCGACCGAACGAAGTACGGCGCCGCCTCCGGAACCGCCAAGGGCGGCTACGTGCTGGCGGAGAGCGACGGCACGCCCGACGTCATCCTGCTGGCCTCCGGCTCCGAGGTTCAGCTCTGCGTCGGCGCCTACGAGGCGCTGAAGGCCGAGGGCGTGAAGGCCCGAGTCGTGTCGATGCCGTCCTGGGACCTGTTCGAGCGGCAGGACGAGGCCTACCGCGACTCAGTCCTGCCGCCCGCCGTGAAGGCGCGGGTGGCGGTCGAGCAGGGCAGCGTCATCGGCTGGGACCGCTACGCCGGCTCCGAGGGCGCGATCATCGGGATGCACACTTTCGGGGCTTCGGCGCCGATCAAGGATCTCCAGACCAAGTTCGGTTTTACCCCTGAGAAGGTGCTGGAGGCCGCGAAGGCGCAGGTGGCCAAGCACAAGCGGTAACGGCGGATACGCGACGGTTCCCTCCCCTCTAGGGGAGGGTGGCCCCCAGAGGGTCGGGTCGAAACCCCGCAAGGGGGAGCGACGGTGCGGAAGAAGGCGGTGGCCTTCATGAGGCTCGCGCCCCTCCCCCAGGCCCGGCTCCCCTCGCCCGACCCTCGCTGACGCGAGGGCCACCTCCCCCGCAGGGGAAGGGAGGGCGCCCGGCAAGTAGCGGCACGTGAGACGAGGATACGACATGAACGCGCTCAAGGCCCTGCACGACGAACAGGATCAGGCGGTCTGGCTCGACTTCGTGGCCCGCGGCTTCGTCCAGAAGGGTGAGCTGAAGCGGCTCGTCGAGGAGGATGGCCTGCGGGGCGTCACCTCGAACCCGTCGATCTTCGAGAAGGCGATTGGCCATTCGGACGAGTACGACGACAGCCTCAAATCCGTGCAGGCGACCGGCGACAGCCGCGTCATCGACCTCTACGAGGGTCTGGCCATCGCCGACATCCAGGCGGCGGCCGACGTGCTCCGCCCGGTCTACGAGGCGAGCGACGGCGCCGACGGCTACGTGAGCCTGGAGGTCTCGCCCTACCTCGCCCTCGACACCGAGGCGACGCTGACCGAGGCGCGGCGCCTGCACAAGGCGGTCTCGCGCGACAACCTGATGGTCAAGGTGCCGGCCACCCCGGAGGGTATCCCGGCGATCCGGCAGCTTACGGCCGAGGGCATCTCGATCAACGTCACCCTGCTGTTCTCGCAGGAAGCCTACGAGGCGGTGGCCCGCGCCTTCATCGACGGCCTCGACGCGCGGTCGAAGGCCGGCCACGACGTGTCGCGGATCGCCAGCGTCGCGAGCTTCTTCATCAGCCGCATCGACGTGCTGGTCGACAAGCTCCTCGACGAGAAGATCGCCCAGGCGAACGATCCCGACGAGAAGTTCGCCCTGGAGCAGCTCAAGGGCAAGGTGGCGATCGCCAACGCCAAGCTCGCCTACCAGCGCTACCGGCGCATCTTCGCCGAGTCGAAGTGGACGGCGCTCGCCGAGAAGGGCGCGAAGGCGCAGCGGCTGCTCTGGGCCTCCACGGGCGTGAAGAACAAGGCCTATTCCGACGTCCTCTACGTCGAGGAGCTGATCGGGCCGAACACCGTCAACACCATGCCGCCCGCCACCATGGACGCGTTCCGCGACCACGGCGTCGTGCGGGCGACGATCGAGGAGGACGTGCCCGGCGCCGAGGCCGTGATGGCCAAGCTCGCCAGGACCGGCATCGACATCGAGACGATCGCCGAGCAGCTGGTGCGCGAGGGCGTGCAGCTCTTCATCGACGCGGCCGACAACCTGCTCGGCGCGGTCGCGGGCAAGCGCGCGGCCCTGCTCGGCCAGCGCCTCGACGGTCAGAGCCTCGTCATGGACGACGCCCTCGCGGCCGAGGCGAAGAAGGCGGTCGAATCCTGGCGCGCGAGCGGTTCGATCCGCCGGCTCTGGGCGGGCGACGCCTCGGTCTGGTCCGGCCATGACGAGGCCAGCTGGCTGGGCTGGCTGCACATCGTCGAGGAGGAACTGGAGAAGGCCGCCGATTACGCCGCCTTCTCCGACTGGGTGAAGGCGGAAGGCTTCACCGACGCGGTGGTGCTGGGCATGGGTGGATCGAGCCTCGGCCCGGAGGTTCTGAGCCTCACCTACGGCCAGCGCGAGGGATTCCCGAAGCTCCAGATCCTCGACTCGACCCACCCGGATCAGGTCCGTGCCCTGGAGGCGAGCGTCGACCTGGCCAGGACGCTGTTCATCGTCGCGTCGAAATCGGGCTCGACTTTGGAGCCCAACGTCTTCCGCGACTACTTCCTGGCCCGCGCCAGGGCGGTGCTCGGCGACCGGGCCGGCGACCACTTCGTGGCCGTGACCGATCCGGGCTCCGACATGGAGCGCGCCGCCAAGGCGGATGGGTTCAAGAAGATCTTCTACGGGGTGAAGCAGATCGGCGGGCGCTACTCGGTGCTCTCGGCCTTCGGCCTCGTTCCGGCGGCCGCCATGGGCCTCGACGTCAAGGCGCTCCTGGAGACGGCCCGCGTCATGGTCCGTTCCTGCGGCCCGGCCGTGCCGCCGGCCGTGAACCCGGGCGTGCTGCTCGGGACTGCCATGGGGGCGGCGGCGCTCGCGGGCCGCGACAAGGTGACGATCGTCGCCTCCCCGGCGATCGCCAGCTTCGGTGCCTGGGCCGAGCAGCTGATCGCCGAATCGACCGGCAAGCAGGGCAAGGGTCTCGTCCCGGTCGACGGGGAGCCGGTCGGCGTGCCGGCGGTCTACGGTCACGACCGGTTCTTCATCTACCTGCGTCTCGACGGCGGCGCCGAGGCGGCGCAGGACGAGGCCCTGCGCGCCCTGGAGCGGGACGGCCACCCGATCGCCCGCATCACCCTCGACCGGGTGGAGCAACTGCCGCAGGAGTTCTATCGCCTGGAGATGGCGACCGCGGTGGCGGGTGCGGTGATCGGCATCAACCCGTTCGACCAGCCCGACGTCGAGGCCAGCAAGGTCGAGACCAAGAAGCTGTTCGCGGAGGCCGAGGCGAGCGGCGCCCTGCCCTCCGAGGACCCCCTCTTCGCCGACGAGGCGATCGCCCTCTACGCCGATCCGCGGAATGCGGACGGGTTGAAGCAGGCGTCCGACGGCCTGGAGGTCGCGCTCAAGGCGCAGCTCGCCCGACTCAGGGACGGCGACTATCTGGGGCTCCTCGCCTACGTGCCGCGCGACGCGACGACGGCGGCGATCCTTCAAGAGGCCCGGATCGCCGTGCGCGACGCGCGCAAGGTGGCGACCTGCCTGGAATTCGGTCCGCGGTTCCTGCATTCCACGGGGCAGGCCTACAAGGGCGGCCCGGATAGCGGCGTGTTCCTTCAGATCACCGCGGATCCGACCCAGGATCTGCCGATTCCCGGCCGGAAGCTCGGCTTCGCCACCGTGGTGGCCGCGCAGGCGCGGGGCGATTTCGCGGTGCTTGCCGAGCGCGGCCGGCGGGCGCTGCGGGTCCACATCAAGGGGGACCTCGAGGCCGGGCTGAAGCGCATCGCGTCGGCGCTGAAGGCGGCGGTGGCCTGACACGAGGGACGGCGGGGCGGTCATCACCGCCCCGTTCGCGTTCGGGGGAGCGTCGACGGAATGCGACCCGAGATCTGCCGCGAGGGGACGCACAGCGTCCGAAGGGATGTCGCTGAGCGTCGGTGCCGCGTTGCGGCACCGCCCTCGCAGGGTCCCGGATCACCGGCCACGGCGTTCCCGGTATCCGGGCAGGGGTCGCGTCTCGTGTGCGCGTCGGCGGTGAAGCCGTAGGGAGCCGGACCTCGTCCGCGGGGTCGATCGGGAAGGAAGGGCAGCAATGCAACTCGGCATGATCGGCCTCGGCCGGATGGGCGGCAACATCGTCCGGCGTCTCCTGCGGGATGGGCACACAGCCGTGGTGTTCGACCAGAACCCGGAGGCCGTCGCGGCCCTGGTCGAGGCCGGGGCCGTCGGCGCGTCGAGCCTGGAGGATCTCGTGTTCAAGCTGGAGGTGCCGCGCGCGGCCTGGGTGATGCTCCCGGCGGGCGCGATCACCGAGGAGGCCGTCCAGACGCTCTCGGGGCTGATGCAAGCCGGCGACTGCGTCATCGACGGCGGCAACTCCTTCTACGGCGACGACGTCCGCCGCGGCATCGCGCTGAAGGCGCAGGGCCAGCACTACGTCGATGTCGGCACCTCCGGCGGCGTCTGGGGCCTGGAGCGCGGCTACTGCATGATGATCGGCGGCGACCCGGAGACGGTCGATCGCCTCGACCCGATCTTCAAGACCCTGGCGCCGGGCATCGGCGACATCCCGAAGACCCCGAACCGCGACGGACGCGACCCGCGGGCCGAGCAGGGCTACATCCATGCCGGGCCGACCGGCGCCGGCCATTTCGTCAAGATGATCCATAACGGCATCGAGTACGGCCTCATGCAGGCCTACGCGGAGGGCTTCGACATCCTCCGCCATGCCAATTCCGAGTCGCTGCCGGCCGAGCGCCGGTTCGACCTCAACATGGGCGATATCGCCGAGGTCTGGCGCCGCGGCAGCGTCGTCTCCTCGTGGCTCCTCGATCTCACCGCCCAGGCCCTCGCGGGCGACGAGCAGCTCACCGACTTTTCCGGCTACGTGGAGGATTCCGGTGAGGGCCGCTGGACCATCAACGCCGCCATCGAGGAGAGCGTACCGGCGACGGTGCTGTCCGCGGCGCTGTACCGCCGCTTCCGCTCCCGCGAGCACGAGAGCTACGCCGACAAGCTCCTGTCGGCGATGCGCAAGGGCTTCGGCGGCCACCAGGAGCCGAAGACGTAGGGGCGCGTCCCATGAGCCTTCCCGCCGGCACCCACGTCCTGAAGGACCCGGAGGCGGTCGCCCGCGAGGCGGCCGAGCGGCTGATCGTGGCCTGCGGCGAGACCCGATCCGAGCGGATCGCGATCTGCCTGTCCGGCGGTTCGACCCCGAAGGTGCTGTACGGCCTCCTCGCGGGGCCGGACTATGCGAGCCGGATGCCGTGGGAGCGGGTTCACTGGTTCTTCGGCGACGACCGAGCCGTCCCCTGGGACGACGAACGCAGCAACGTCCGCATGGTCCGTGAGGCCTTCGGCCATGGCGGCCGGGTCCCGCCGAGCCACCTGCACTTCATCCCGTCGGATGAAGGCGCGGAGGCGGGGGCCCGCGCCTACGAGCGCACGCTCCTGGACTTCTACGGGGCCGACCGCCTCGATCCCGACCGGCCGCTGTTCGACCTCGTGCTGCTCGGCCTCGGCGAGGACGGCCATACCGCCTCGCTGTTCCCGGGCAAACCGGCCGCGGGGGAGATCCGCCGTCTCGTCGTTCCGGTGCCCGAGGCCGGCCTCGCCCCCTTCGTCCCGCGGATCAGCCTGACCCTGACGGCGCTCGCCTCCTCCCGGCACGTGCTGTTCTTGGTCACCGGGGCGGGCAAGCGGGCAGCCCTGACCCGCCTCGCCGCCGGAGAGGATCTGCCGGCCGGCCGGGTGACCAGCACGGGCGCGGTGGCGTGGCTGCTCGACGAGGCCGCGGCGGGCTGACGGCCCCGGGGACGCGACGGGCGCGTTACGGTCTGGCAAGGTCGACGTGCTAACCGGAGCCATCGCTCGCGCCGGTCGGACGTGCCGCGGCGGGGACGTCGCTAAAAGAGCCAGATGCCTGCGGGTACCCTCGTCCTCTACACCGACCAGCCCGCGCGCCGCGCCGATCTGCTGCGCGCGCTTGAGCAGATCGCCCCGTGCACGACACTGGGTGCCGCCGAACCGCCGCCCTCGGCCACCTGCATCGCCCTCGTCGCCGACCTCGACCTGCTCGTGCCCGCGCCCCTCACGGGGCTGCGGTCGCTGATCGCTTCGACGCCGGACCTGCCGCGCGTCTTCCTGATGCGCAGCATGGGCACGCGCAGCCTGTCCGCCGCGCGCGGGCTCGGGGGGCGCCTCTGCCTGCCGGCCGAAACCCCGGTCGGGACCGTCGTCGAGGCGCTGCGGGCGCAGATCCGGCCACCGGCCGCGCCGCCGAAGCCCACGGCGCCGGTGGCCGGCTCCGCGCCCGGCGTCCCGCTCGTCGCCCAGGCGGCCGACCGGGCGGGCGCCGTCATCGCCAGCCTCCTCGAATCCGCGCGGGCATCCGGTACCGTCGACGCGGCGCTGGTGAATGAGAGTCTCGATCCGATCCTCGGCGCGATCGGCGTGGGTGGCCTGACCGCGTGGCTCGAGACCGTGCGTGCCTACGACGACGCCACGTACCAGCACTGCCTGCTGGTGGCGGGCCTCGCCGCGACCTTCGCGATCGACCTCGGCTTCTCGGCGACGGATCGTCAGCTGCTCGTCCGCGCCGCCCTCGTCCACGACGTCGGCAAGGCCAAAATCCCGCTGGCGATCCTGAACAAGCCCGGCCCCCTCGACCCGGCGGAGCGGACGGTGATGTGCACGCACGCGGCCCTCGGCCATGAGATCCTGGTCAAGGCCGGCGGGTTCGACGAGACGGTCCTCGCCGTGGTGCGTCACCACCACGAGATGCTCGACGGCTCGGGATATCCGGACGGGCTGAAGGGCGACGCCATCCCGGACATCGTCCGGCTGATCACCGTCTGCGACGTCTACGCGGCGCTCGTGGAACGGCGTCCCTACCGGCCACCCCTGCCGGCCGCGGAGGCCATGCGGATCCTCCACGGCATGAAGGGCAAGCTCGACGGATACCTCGTGCGCGCCTTCGAACGCTCGGTTGCGGGCACCTGAACCGAGGGCACCGCGGCTGCGGTCGCGCCTGGTCCTCCGCGTCCCGGCTAGAGGACGAAGTGCTTGGAGAGTTTCAATCCCTGCGCCTGGTAGTTCGAACCCGCGCCGGCGCCGTAGAGCGTCTCGGGCAGGTCGAGCATGCGCTCGTAGACGAGGCGGCCGACGATCTGGCCGTCCTCCAGCAGGAACGGCACGTCGCGCGAGCGGACTTCCAGGACGGCGCGGGCGCCCGCGCCGCCGGCCCCGGCATAGCCGAAGCCGGGATCGAAGAAGCCGGCGTAATGCACCCGGAATTCGCCCACCAGGGGATCGAACGGCACCATCTCGGCGGCGTGGTCGGGCGGGACCTGGACGGCTTCCTTCGAGGCCAGGATGTAGAACTGGCCGGGATCGAGGATCAGGCTGCCCGATCCGTCGGCCGCCAGGGGCTCCCAGAAATCCGCGGCCCGGTGCCGGCCCGGCGCGTCCACGTCGACGAGGCCGGTGTGGCGCTTCGCCCGGTAGCCGATCAGCCCGTCGAAGCCGGCGAGGTCCACCGACACCGCCACGCCGCCCTGGAAGGACGGGCTCGGCGCATCGACCAGGGCCGAGCGGGCGTGGAGCTGGCCGAGTTCGGTCTCGGTCAGACGCGGCGCACCGCGGCGGAAGCGGATCTGCGACAGTCGTGAGCCGGTCCTGACGAGGACCGGGAAGGTGCGGGGTGAGATCTCCGCGTAGAGCGGTCCGGTATAGCCGGGCTCGACCTGATCGAAGGCTTCGCCCCGGTCGGTGATGACCCGGGTGAACACGTCGATGCGTCCGGTGGAGCTCTTCGGGTTCGCCGCGGCCGCCAGATCGCCCGGCAGGGCCAGGCTCTCCTGGAGTTCGGCGATGTAGACGCAGCCCGTCTCCAGGACCGCGCCGGGGCGCAGGTCGATGGTGTGGAGCGACAGCCGCTCGACGCAGGCCTGAACCGTGCGCCCGGCGCCGGGCAGGAAGCTGGTGCGCACCCGGTACGCGGTATCGCCCAGGCGCAGGTCGAGGCTCGCGGGCTGGATCTGGTCGGCCGCGAAGGGCCGCGCGATCTGGATGCCGCCCGCCTCCGCGAGGGCGGCGATCGCCTGTGCCGGCAGGATCCCGATGCGGCTTGCTGCGCCCGAATCGGCGCCCCCCTTGCCTGCGCCCCCCTTGCCTGCGCCCCCCTTGCCTGCGCCCGCGTTCATCGCGCCCCTGCCTCCTCCGCGCGCCACCGGCCGGTCCGCGTCCGCGATCCGTTCTCGCCGGGACTGGCTAATGCCGGCTTAACCGGCCCGGAGGCCGACGTCATGTCGCGCTCGGCGTCCAGGTCATGGCCGGGGGCCGGATGGGCGGATCGGGGTCCCGCGAGGTAGTCAGCCGCAATTGACGGCGATTCCGGCGCCTACTACCACCGCCCGTGAGACGCGTTCCATTCGGCTTCACCGAGTCGTACCGTCCGAAGAAGGGCCTTATAGGGCGATGTACAAGGCCGAGACGCGAGGAATTAGCGTGACGGTTCAGTCCCGCTTCGTCGAGGAGGAGTCCTCGCCGAACGAGAGCCGATACTTCTTCGCCTACACGGTCGAGATCGTGAACAACGGCAGCGAGCAGGTGCAGCTGCGCGCCCGGCACTGGCGCATCATCGACGGCTACGGATCCTGCCAGGAGGTCCGCGGGACCGGTGTGGTCGGCAAGCAGCCGGTGCTGGAGCCCGGGGAGTCGTTCTGCTACACGAGCGGCTGCCCGCTCAACACGCCCGACGGGCTGATGGCCGGTAGTTACACCATGGCGACGGTGGCCGGTGAGAGCTTCGAGGCCGAGATCCCCGCCTTCTCCCTCGACAGCCCGCACGTCCGCCGCAGCCTGCACTGAGGTCCCGGCAACCCGGGCCTCGTCCCGGAGGAAGTCATGTCCGCGACCGGCGAGCGGCTGAGCCCGCTCGACATGCTCGCCCGCCTCGTGTCCTTCGACACCGAGAGCGACAAGTCCAATCTCGCCCTGATCGACTCCGTCTGCGCCTATCTGGACGGCTGGGGAATCCCGTACCTCCGCCTGCCGAACGCCGTGGGCGACAAGGCGGCCGTCCTCGCCACCGTTGGCCCGATGGTCGACGGCGGCGTCGTGCTCTCCGGCCATACCGACGTGGTGCCGGTGGCCGGACAGGCGTGGTCCAGCGACCCGTTCACGCTGCGCGTGGCCGACGGCCGGGCCTACGGGCGCGGCGCCGTCGACATGAAAGGCTTCGACGCCCTGGCGCTGGCGCTGGTGCCCGACATGCTGGCCGCCGGCCTGAAGAGGCCGATCCACATCCTGCTCTCCTACGACGAGGAGACGACCTGCCTCGGCTCGATGGACGGGATCGCGCGGTTCGGCGTCGACCTGCCGCGGCCGGGCGCCGTGATCGTCGGCGAACCCACCGGCATGGAGGTGGCGGACGCCCACAAGAGCATCGTCACCTGCCTGACCACCGTCCACGGCCACGAGGCCCACTCGGCCCGGCCCGCGCTCGGAGCGAACGCCGTGACGGCCGCCTGTGATCTCGTCGCGGGCCTCAACCGGATCGCCGATCTGATGATCGAGCGCGGCGATCCCTCGGGCCGGTTCGATCCGGCGGCCACCACGGTCCATGTCGGCACGATCAACGGCGGCACCGCCCGCAACATCCTGGCGAAGGTCTGCCGCTTTCATTGGGAGTACCGCAGCCTGCCGGACCTCGATCCGGGCGAGATCCCTCGGCTCTTCGCCGCCGAGGTCGAGCGGGTGACGCGCGAGCGCCTGAACCGCTACGGCGCGTTCGGGCGGATCGAGACGCTGGAGGAGGTCGACATCCCCGGCCTCGCCCCCGAGCCCGGCTCGGAGGCCGAGCGGCTCTGCCTGCGGCTCGCCGGGCGCAACCGCACCGTCGCGGTGCCCTACGCCACCGAGGCCGGGCAGTTCCAGGCGGCCGGCATCCCGACCGTGGTCTGCGGGCCCGGCGACATCGCGCAGGCTCACCAGCCCGACGAGTTCATCACCCTGGATGCCTTCGGCCAGGGTGAGCGGTTCCTGCGCAAGCTGATCGAGGCGTACGCGTCATGAACGCAATCACCGGAATCACCATCAAGCTGCGGCCGCTCGAGCGGGAGGACCTGCGCTTCGTCCACCAGCTCAACAACAACGACAGCATCATGCGCTACTGGTTCGAGGAGGCCTACGAATCCTTCGCCGAACTTCAGCAGCTCTACGAGCGCAACATCCACAACCAGACGGAGCGCCGCTTCATCGTGGCCGATCCGGGCGGCGAACCGGCCGGGCTGATCGAGCTCGTCGAGATCAACCATCTCCACCGGCGCTGCGAGTTCCAGATCGCCATCCATCCGAGCTTCCAGGGGCGCGGCTACGCTTGGCAGGCCACCCGGATCGCCATGGACTACGCCTTCAGCGTGCTCAACATCCACAAGCTCTACCTGCACGTGGACCGGGACAACGCCCGGGCGGTGCGGATCTACGAGCGCTGCGGCTTCCGACCCGAGGGTGTCCTCAAGGACGAGTTCTTCGTGAACGGGCGCTACCGCGACGCCGTGCGCATGTGCCTGTTCCAGCCCGATTACCTGCGGGCGCGGGGTGGCGGCGGCGACATCGCCGAACCCGTGCTCAAGGTCTGAACCGCTCGTGGGGCACGGCGGCGCGGATCCGGCCGGCTGCTTCGTGACGAGCGCCGCCGCGTAACTCCGGACAGGGCGCCATCGACCGGGGTGGTGCTGCCCCATCCCTTCGGTCTGGTCGCAGAGGCAACCCAGCAGCACCCGGCGAGATGCGGTGCGGGGAGGAGCCCGACGGCTCCTCCCCGCGCATCCACTCAGTTGCGGCCGGCACCCGGCTGGCCGCCGGCCCGGCCGGCACCCTGGGCGCCGCCGCCCATGCTGCCGTTGCCGCCGCCATTCGCGCCACCGCTCATGCCACCGCTGGCGCCGCCGCGCTCGCCGCCGCCCGCCCGGCCGCCTTCGGTACCGGCCTTCATGCCACCCTGCATGTTGCCGCGATCGGAGGCGTTGCGGATACCGTCCTGCTGGCCGCCGCGCATGTCGCTGTTGCGCATGCCGTCGGTCTTGCCACCGCTCTTGGCGTCGGTCCGGCCGGCCGTCCGGTCCATGTTGCGGTCGTTGGCGCGATCCATCCGGCCCTCATTGCGGTCCTCATGGCGGCCCTCGGTGCGCGAGGTGTTCCGGATGCCGTCCCGGCCCCCGCGATTGTCGAAGCGCGCACCGGCGCGCTGCTCGGAGCGGAAACTCGCGCTGACCGCACCTCCGCCGCTCAGGCGACGATACTCGTCGGATCCGTAGCGGACCCGTTGGCCCCGGATCGTGACGAAGCGGTCTTCCTGGACCGTGACGAGGCGGCGGTATTCGGGCGAGCCGTACCGCACGCGCTGGCCGCGGACGACGACGTAGCGCTCGCGCGGGCCCGTCTCACGGACGCTGACGAGGCGGCGGTATTCGGGCGAGCCGTACAGGACGCGCTGGCCACGGATCACGACGTAGCGCTCGCGCGGACCGCGGTTCTCGGTGACGATCAGGCGGCGATACTCGGGCGAGCCGTAGACCACCCGGCGGCCGCCGATGACCACGAAGCGGCCCTCGCGGCGGAAGCCGCCCTCGACACGGTTGCTCCGGATGTCGGTCCGGCTGCTGACATCGGTACGCCCGCGCCCGTCGATGCGATCGCCACGGCGGTCGCCGCGGTCTGCACGGTCGCCGCGCTCTGCACGGTCGCCGTTCCGGTCGCCGCGCTCGTTCCGCTCGGCCCGCGCGCCGTCTCGGGCCCCGTCACGATCCCCGCGCTCTGCACCGGCGCGACCGCGATCCTGCGCCATCCGGCCCTCGCCACCGGCGTCCCGACCTTGAGCCGAGCGATCCTGGCCGGACCGACCCGTCTCGGATCCGCCGCGCTCCGTCGCCGCCTGGCTGCCGCCCTGCATGTTGCCGCGCTCGCCCCCGCCGGCCTTCATGCCGGACTCGGCGCCGCCCTGGCCGCCGCGCCCGCCCATTGCGGCTCCGCGCTCGGCGCCACCCTGCTGCTGCGCATAGGCCGAGGTGCTGATCAGCAGCGCGGCCAATCCGATCGATAGTCTCCGCATGGCGAATCCTCCAATGTTGAATCTGCCACGCAACGTCGAAAGTCGCGGAACGGTTCAGCCTGGAGGATTCAAAAATTTACGCAACGAATACCGAGCGGACCGCGTTTCGCGCGGACAAGCTTGGCCGTAAGGCGGGTTATACTGGTCGCAGGGTCGCGTGGCCGCCGCTCTACTGGCGTGGCTGCCCGGCGATCTCGGCTTCGACCTCCTGCGGATCAAGGTCGTAGCGCCGGGAGCAGAATTCGCAGGTGATGACGATGCGCCCGTCATCCGCAACCATGTCGCGCCGCTCCTGCGGGGCGAACGAGCGGATCATGCCCATCACCCGCTCGCGCGAGCAGCGGCAGGTTTCCTGGACCGGCTGCCGGTCGAAAACCCGGACCCCCCGTTCATGGAAGAGGCGGTAGAGCAGGGTCTCGCTCGACACGTGGGGATCGACCAACTCGTGGTCCTCGACCGTGGACACCAGAGAGCGCGCCTCGACCCACGCATCGTCCTCCGGGGCTTCTCCGGAGAGATGCCGGTGCCCCTCGGGGATGTCCCCCGGCGGCAGGTCGGCGAGGCGGGCCCGGTCCACCGACTGGGGCAGGAACTGCACGATCAGGCCGCCGGCCCGCCAGCGCCCGTCCCCCTCCTCCACGGCTTCGGCCACGGCGAGGCGCACCTGCGTGGGGATCTGCTCCGACTGGCGGAAATACTGGTGTGCCGCCTCCTCCAGGCTCTGGCCTTCCAGGGCGACGACGCCCTGGTAGCGGCTGGCCGCAGTGCCCTGGTCGATGGTCATGGCCAAGTGGCCGGTGCCGATCAGGTCGGCATCCTTGAGCGGACCGGAGCCGAGGGCGGCCACCCGCTCCGGCTCGAACCGCGCGGTGGCGCGCAGACGGTCGGGCGCCTCGAAATCGACCACGATCATCGCCACCGGACCGTCGGTCTTGGTCTGAAGCTGGAACCGGCCCTCGAACTTGAGGGAGGAGCCGAGCAGCACCGTCAGTGCCGCCGCCTCGCCGAGAAGCCGCGCCACCGGATCCGGATAGCCATGGCGGCGCAGGATCGTGTCCACGGCGGGACCGAGCCGGACGATGCGGCCGCGCACGTCCAGCGCCTCGACGGCGAAGGGCAACACGGTGTCGTCCGCGCCGGCGTGGCCGTTGCCGCCGGACTGGGTCTGCGGCTGGGATGGCGACTGAGTTCCTGAGGACATGCCCGCTCCGATCGATGCGTCCGGCGCCCGAGGCGATCCGTCTCCGGATCAGGCGCCGACCCGGTGCGGCAGGGAACCGTCTTCCGGACGGGCCGGCCGGCGTGAGGGACTGACCGTGATGCGGCGATCGGATCCCTCACCCCGCCCGCGCCCATGCGGGAGAGGCGGCGCAGCGCGCCACGTCCGTCGCCGGGATGCCGCCCGCCGGCGGCCGTGATAGGGAGACGGACGGCGTCGGCCGTCCGCTCACACCTATATGGGATAGGGAGCCCAAGTTCGCGAGCCCAAGTTCGCCAGCCCAAGTTCGCGAGCCCAAGTTCGCGGGCTCGGACGCGAAGACCGGATCAGAGCCCGCCGGCGCGCAGGCACCAGGCCAGGATGCCCTTCTGCGCGTGCAGGCGGTTTTCGGCCTCGTCGAACACCACCGAGCGCGGCCCGTCCATCACCTCGGCCGTGACCTCCTCGCCCCGGTGCGCCGGCAGGCAATGCATGAAGATCGCGTCCGGGTTGGCCGCCGCCATCAGCTTGGCGTTGACCTGATAGGGGCTGAGCAGGTTGTGCCGGTGGGCCTCGTCGTCGTCGCCCATCGAGACCCAGCAATCCGTGACCACGGCGTCCGCGCCCTGAACGGCCGCGAACGCATCCGTGGTGACGTTGATGTCGGCACCTTCCTGCTTCGCCCAGGCGAGCAGGGCGGGCGGCGGCGCCAGCTCCGGCGGGCTCGCGACGTTCAGGGTGAAGTCGAAGCGCGCGGCGGCGTGAACCCAGCTCGCCAGCACGTTGTTGGCATCGCCGGACCACGCCACGGTGCGGCCCTGGATCGGCCCGCGATGCTCCTCGAAGGTCAGCACATCGGCCATGATCTGGCACGGGTGCGAGACCTTGGTCAGGGCATTGATCACCGGGATGGTGGCGCATTCGGCCAGCTCCAGCATCTGGCCGTGGTCGAGGATGCGGATCATGATCGCGTCGACGAAGCGCGACAGCACCTGCGCGGTGTCGCCGACGGTCTCGCCGCGCCCGAGCTGCATCTCGGAACCGGTGAGCATCAGCGTCTCGCCGCCGAGTTCGCGCATCGCCACGTCGAAGGAGACGCGGGTGCGGGTCGAGGGCCGGTCGAAGACCATCGCCAGGGTCTTGCCGGTGAGCGGGCGCTCGGCGGCGACTTCGCCCTTGCGGCGGCGCGCCTTGATGGCTGCGCTGGCGTCCAGCACCCGGCGCAGCTCCGCGCCCGAGAGATCCTTGAGATCGAGGAAATGGCGAGGGCCGACACCGTTCAGGTGCCTGGCCGGGGCCTGGGCCCGGCCGTCAATCTGGGCTTTCATCGCGTCACAATAACTAGAGTCTGCTCAACGATCACCTGATCATGAACGGTACTCTACCTCCTGGCAGGGGCATTTCCGTCACGCGCGGCGGGACGAGCCGCACCCGGAAACGCTTCGGGCCACCCGCCGGAACCCGGAGGGCGGTGTTCGGAACTCTGGGGTTGAAGCGTTACTCGGCAGCGCCCCGCACGCCCTCGAAGCCGAACGCGGCCGCGTCCAGGCGCTGGACCGCCGCGTCGATCTCGGCCTCGCCGATGGTCAGGGGCGGCAGCAGGCGCACGATGTTGTCGCCGGCCGGGATCACCAGCAGATGCGCGTCCCGCGCGGCGGCCGCGAAATCGGTGTTCGGCACTGCGAGCTTCAGGCCCAGCATCAGCCCCTCGCCGCGGATCTCCTCGAAGACGTGCGGGTGCCGGTCGCGCAGGGCGGCGAGCTTCTGCTTGAGCAGCAGCCCGGAATGGGCGACGCGGTCGAGGAACCCGTCCGCCAGAACCACGTCCAGCACCGCATTCCCCACCGCCATGGCCAGCGGATTGCCGCCGAAGGTGGTCCCGTGCGTGCCGGCCGTCATGCCGCGGGCAGCCTCGCGGGTCGCCAAGCAGGCGCCGAGGGGGAAGCCCCCGCCGATGCCCTTGGCGGCGCTCATGATGTCGGGCGTGACGCCGGACCACTCGTGGGCGAACAGCCGGCCGGTGCGGCCGACGCCGGTCTGGACCTCGTCCATGATCAGCAGCAGGCCGTGCGCGTCGCAGATCTCGCGCAGCCGGCGCAGCTCCCCGTGGGGAATCACGCGCACGCCGCCCTCGCCCTGGATCGGCTCGATCATCAGGGCCGCCGTCTCGGGCCCGATCACGGCCTCCAGTGCGGCGAAATCGCCGGCGGCGACCTGATCGAAGCCCTCCACCTTCGGACCGAAGCCCTCGATGTATTTCTGCTGGCCGCCCGCCGCCAGCGTCGCCAGCGTCCGCCCGTGGAAGGCACCCGCGAAGGTCACGATCCGGTAGCGCTCCGGATGGCCGCCTGCCGCGTGGTACTTGCGGGCGATCTTGATCGCCGCCTCGTTGGCCTCCGCGCCCGAATTGCAGAAGAACACCACGTCGGCGAACGTCGCCTCGACCAGCCGCTGGCCCAGGCGTTCACCCCCGGGAATCTGGAACAGGTTCGAGGTGTGCCAGATCCGATTCGCCTGCTCGGTCAGCGCGCCGACGAGGTGCGGATGGGCATGCCCGAGGGCGTTCACTGCGATTCCGGCGCCGAAGTCGAGGTATCGCTCCCCGCCCTCGGTCACGAGCCAGGCGCCCTCACCGCGCTCGAAGGCGAGGGGCGCGCGGACGTAGGTCGGCAGCAGGGCTGAGGTCACAGGTCCCAACTCCGTTTCTCGCAGGAGCCCGGAGCTGGCGTGAGCCGGCTCCAAATGAAAGTGCCGCCTCAGTCAGGGGCGGCACGCGCGCGATTACTATGAATGCGCCGCGCCCTGTCAACGTTTCGATGAACCCCCGGCGCGCGCGGCAGCTCTGCGCGATGATCCGGCGACCGCCTCTGCGGACGTCGCCGGCCTCCCGGCCTCTCGCCCGACTTTCTCGCCCGACCCTCTCCCCTGATCCTCTTGCACGACCCTCTTGCGCGACCCTCTTGCGCGACTTGGGGTGCCATGCTCCTGCTCCGGCCGATCTGAGACGCCGAGGGAGAACCCGATGAGCACGGTCAAGGAACGTCTGGAGGCGCTCGGCCTCGCCCTGCCGAAGGCCGCCGCGCCGGTCGCCAACTACGTGCCGTTCGTGCGCACGGCCAACCTCGTGGTGATCTCCGGGCAAATCTGCTTCGGCGCGGACGGCAAGATCGCGGCCGAGCACACGGGCAAGGTCGGCGGCCCCGTCTCGGCGGAGGCCGGCAAGGCCGCGGCCCGGCTGTGCGCACTCAACGTCCTCGCCCAGCTCGAGGCGGCGGTGGGCGACCTCGACCGCGCGGTGGTCCAGTGCGTGCGGCTCGGCGGCTTCATCAACGCCGCCCCGGGCTTCTCGGCGGTGGCCGGGGTGATGAACGGCGCCTCCGACCTGATGGTCGAGCTACTGGGCGATCGCGGACGCCATGCCCGCTCCACCGTCGGCGTCGCGGAACTGCCCCTCGACGCCGCCGTCGAGGTCGAGGCGATGTTCGAGGTCCGCTGACCATGGCCGCACCCGACTGGCTCACCGCGCGGCCGATCGCCCATCGTGGTCTGCACGACCGGGCGGCGGGCCGGCCGGAGAACACGCTGGCGGCGGCCCGGGCGGCGGTCGCGGGCGGCTTCGCCATCGAGTGCGACGTCCAGATGAGCGCCGACGGCGAGGCGATGGTGTTCCACGACGCCGCCCTCGGACGTCTGACCAGGGCGAGCGAGGCCGTGGCCGACAGGTCGGCGGCAGAACTCGGGGCGCTCACTGTCGCCGGATCCGCGGAGACGATCCCGACGCTGCCGGCATTCCTGGCGGCGGTGGCCGGGGCCGTGCCGGTGGTGATCGAGGTGAAGTCCCGCTACGACGGGGACCTGAGGCTCGCCACTCGCGCCGCCGCGGTCGCTGCGGCCCATGCCGGGCCGGTGGCGGTGAAATCCTTCGATCCGCAGGTGGTCGTGGCCCTGCGCGATCTCTGCCCGCCGACGATCCCGCGGGGCATCGTCGCGGAGACCACGCAGGACGATCCGGTCTACGCGGCGCTGCCGCCGAGCGCGCGACTCGCCCTGTCCGACCTCCTGCACTTCGCCGAGACCCGTCCGGACTTTCTGTCCTGGCGGGTGGACGACCTGCCCTGCGCGCCCACCTACCTCTGCCGGCTGCTCGGGCGGATGCCCGTGATGGCCTGGACGGTGCGGACCGAGGAGCAGCGCGCTCGCGCGAGCGCACACGCGGACCAGATGGTGTTCGAGGGGTTCACCCCGTAGGTCGTCGTGCGAGGCGACCGTCGGGGACGGCCCCGGGTTTCAAAGGCCGGACTCCGGAGACCCCCGCGGCCTCTATCCCTGCCGGCCCGGCGCGGTGACGGGTTTCGTCCCGGGCACGTTTTCGCCCGGCGCGTCGCGGTTTCGCGCCTCGCAGCGAGCCGCTTCCGCGAACGCGTCCGGCCGACGTCGGTCGGCGGCCGTGCCGATCCCCGGGGCCGCACCGCGTCGCGCGATCGTGATGCGTCCCCTCCCCGGATCCGGCGACCGGACGGTGTGACGATGGCGGCCGTCTGACAAGGCGATCAGGGCGGCCGCGCGCATCCGCCCGCTTGCTCCTCCCCGGGCACCGGCTAGACTCGAACCATGAAGCAAGCACCCGGGCCGACGCCGGACTCCCCCACGCTCACCGTGCGGGCTCTGCCCGGATTGAAGGAGATCGGCGCGGCGGACTGGGATGCCTGCGCCTTCTCTCCCGAAACCCTCGCGGCCGGCGACGAGACCCACAATCCCTTCGTGTCGCACGCCTTCCTGTCGGCGCTGGAGGATTCGGGCTGCGTCTCCCGCAAGACCGGCTGGCTGCCCCTCCACGTCTCCGTCGAGCGCGACGGCGCCCGCCTCGGAGTGGTGCCCTGCTACCTGAAATCGCACAGCCAGGGCGAGTACGTGTTCGATCACGGCTGGGCCGACGCCTACGAGCGGGCCGGCGGCTCCTACTATCCCAAGCTGCAGGTGAGCATCCCGTTCACCCCCGTGACCGGCCCGCGCTTCCTGATCGCCCCGGGCGCCGATCCGGACGAGGCGACCGCGGGGCTCGTCGCGGGATTGCGGGCGCTGCGGGGCGAGACCAAGGCCTCCTCGATCCACGTCACCTTCATGCGCGAAGCCGAGTGGGACCGGGCCGGCGAGGCGGGTTTCCTGCAGCGCACCGACCAGCAGTTCCACTGGGAGAACGACGGCTACGCGACCTTCGACGACTTCCTCGCCGCGCTCGCCTCGCGCAAGCGCAAGACCATCCGCAAGGAGCGCCGCGACGCCCTCGCCCCCGGGATCACGGTGGAGCACCTGACCGGCGCGGACATCACCGAGGCCCACTGGGACGCGTTCTACGCCTTCTACATGGACACCGGCTCCCGGAAGTGGGGGCGCCCCTATCTCAACCGCCGGTTCTTCTCGCTCCTGTCCGAGCGCATGGCCGAGCGGGTGCTCCTCGTGATGGCCCAGCGCGAGGGCGCCTACATCGCCGGCGCCATCAACCTGATCGGCGACGCGGCGCTCTACGGGCGTAACTGGGGCTGCATCGAGGACCAACCGTTCCTGCATTTCGAGGTCTGCTACTATCAAGCGATCGATTTCGCGATCGCCCGGGGCCTCAAGCGGGTCGAGGCCGGCGCCCAGGGGGAGCACAAGCTCGCCCGTGGCTACCGGCCGGTCCTGATGCACTCGGCCCACGACATCGCCGACCCCGCCCTGCGCCGGGCGGTGGCCGATTATTTGCAGCGGGAGCGCGCCCACGTCGCCGAGGCCGTGGATGTCCTCGATGCGCTCACGCCGTTCCGGCGTACCAATGAGGGCGACGCCGCCGACGGCGCTGCGCGTTCCACCACATCACCCCCCGAGAGCCCCTGAGACATGAGCCCGATCGACCACATCAAGGCCTACGCCGACGAGCTGACGGCGCTGCGCCGCGACCTGCACGCGCATCCCGAACTCGGCTTCGAGGAGGTGCGGACCGCGGGTATCGTGGCCGACCTTCTGGAGACCTTCGGCTGCGAGGTGCATCGCGGGATCGGCGGCACCGGCGTCGTCGGTCTGCTCAAGGGCCGCACCGATAACGGGAAGCGCATCGGTCTGCGCGCCGACATGGACGCCCTGCCGATCGAGGAGGAGACCAACCTCCCCTACCGCTCGACCTACGCCGGCAAGATGCACGCCTGCGGCCATGACGGGCACACCACGATGCTCCTCGGCGCCGCCCGCTACCTCGCCGAGACCCGCGATTTCGACGGCACGGCGGTGTTCGTGTTCCAGCCCGCCGAGGAAGGCCGCGGCGGCGCCCGGGCCATGCTGAAGGACGGGCTCTTCGAGCGCTTCCCCTGCGACGAGATCTACGGCCTGCACAACCAGCCGGGCGGCGGCCACGGCATGATCAAGCTGCGGCCCGGCCCGATCATGGCGGCGGCCGACTTCTTCGACATCCACATCCGCGGCCGGGGCATCCACGCCGCCCAGCCGCACCGCGGCGTCGACCCGATCATCGTCGCCACCGGACTCGCGCAGGCGCTCCAGTCGATCGTCTCGCGCAACGCCGATCCGCTGAAATCGATCGTGCTGTCGATCACCCGGATCGAGGCGGGCTCCGCCTACAACGTCATTCCCGAGACGGCGCACCTCGCCGGCACGATCCGTACCTTCGACAAGGAGATTCGGGCACTCGCCGGCACCCGCATGCGCGAGCTGGCGGCGGGCTTCGGCGCGGCATACGGCGCGGAGGTCACGGTCGACCTGCAGGACGTGTTCTCGGTCCTGGAGAACGCCCCCGAGCAGGCCGCGGCCGCGACGGCGATCGCCACCGAGTTGGTCGGGGCCGACAAGGTGGAGGCGAACGTGGTCCCGAAGATGGGCAGCGAGGATTTCGCCGACATGACCATGGCGGTGCCCGGCGCCTATGTCTGGCTCGGCGCCAATCCCGGTCCCGGCCTGCACAATGCCGGCTACAACTTCGACGACTCGATCATCCCGATTGGCAGCGCGTTCCTCGCCCGGATGGTGGAGCGCCGCACCGCCGCCTGATCGGCCTGTGCGGGGCCGCCGCGGCGCCTAGCCCGCGGCGGCGACCCGAATCCTCAGGGCCGTCATCGCCCGGGAGAAGACGGCGGGTTCGTCGAGGGCCCGGGCCAGGACGATGGCTCCCTGGATCTGCGCCACGACCTCCTCGGCAAGGGCGAGGCTCGCCGCCGGCTCCCGGCCGGACCGCGTCAGGGCGCCCGCCAAGGCTGCGATCCAGCGGGCGAAGTAGCACCGCACCGCCCCGGCGAATCGGTCGCGCTCCGAGCCGAGCGCCACGACCCCGACTAGGCAGACCCGCTGCCCGGAGCGGAAATACGTCTCGACGGCGTCGAACATCGCCGAGACGGCCGCGGCGGGGCGCTCCGCCGCGCGCAGCGGCGCGTACAGGTTGGCCTCGAACCACCCGTCGATCTCGGCCAGCACGCAGGCGGCCATCTCGGCCTTTCCCTCGGGGAAGAGGTTGTAGAGGCTGCCCTTCCCGAGGCCCGTCGCCCGGCTGATCAGCGACAGGCTCGCGCCCTCGTAGCCGTGCTCGCGAAACACCTCCGCGAGCCCGGGAAGCAGCTCCGCCCGGCCACGCACGGCCGTCAGAGGCCGAGGTCGCTGAGCCCCGGATGGTCGTCGGGGCGCCGGCCCAGCGGCCAGTGGAACTTCCGCTCGGATTCCGTGATCGGCAGATCGTTGATGCTGGCGATCCGCCGCCGCATCAGGCCGCGCGCGTCGAACTCCCAGTTCTCGTTGCCGTATGCGCGGTACCACCGTCCGTCCGCGTCGTGCCACTCGTAGGCGAAGCGTACGGCGATGCGATCGCCGCCGAAGGTCCAGAGTTCCTTGATCAGCCGGTAATCGAGTTCCCGCGCCCACTTGCGCTCGAGGAAGGCCACGATGGCCGCGCGTCCCGTGAAGAATTCGCTCCGGTTCCGCCAGACGCTGTCCGGCGTGTAGGCGAGCGAGACCCGCTCGGGATCGCGCCCGTTCCAGGCATCCTCGGCCATGCGGGCCTTCTGGGCGGCGGTCTCGGCGGTGAAGGGCGGGAGCGGCGGGCGGTCCGTCATGGGAAGGTTGCTCCAGGGTTTGTACCGATCGGTACAAAGATGGTCACGGCTGTGCCCGACCGTCAACCGGCGGCGCTCGCCGCGGCAGGCCCCCATCGCTTCGGAGCGGCCCCCTTGCCGGCCCCCCGGCGCTTCCGGGGGCTCGTTCTGCCGGATAGGCCGCTGCCGGCGTCACCGACCGCCCTATCGGTCCGCGGTCGCTCAGGGGAGACCGGACCCGAGGGGCACGCCGCGGCCGGCAACCCGGAGCCGCCGACGGAGCAGTGTCTCGATCCGTCGGCGAACAGGGATCCCGGGCGCCGCTGCGCCGCCCCGGGATGATGAGCGTGGGGTCTGCGCGTCGACGCGACGCCCTGGCTCAGGAGTGAACAAACTTTCTCGGAGCGATTGCCCCACCCTGCGCGTCGGCGAGGATAGCGCCGCTCTCGACAGCGCGCCGCCATCGGTCGAAGGCGGCGCCGGATCGGACAAACGGCACGCGGCGTAACGGCGAACCGTGTCGACAGGCCGTCCGATCGGTGCGAACCTCGGGGCCTTGCCGCGAGCCAACGCGCCGAGACGGAGGGGGCATGTCACCGGAAATTCGGGAGTCGCGGGCTGCCCTCATCCTGCTGGCCGCGTCCGTCGGCGCGGTGTTGATCTTCGGGGCCTTCACGCTGCTGACGCAGATGGGGTGACGGGCAGCCTCGCGTTGCCGCGCCTCAGGGACCGCGAACGGCTCCGCCGCGAGGCAGGAGCGGGATCGGATCCGCAAGGCTCAGATCGTCACTGGTGAGCGCAGGAGGCCGATCCCCGCCGGATCGAAGGCGGCGCTCTTCACGATCGCGTAGACGGGACGCCCGATCGCGAGGCCGAGTTCGCGGACGGCCGCCGTCGTCAGCCGGGCCACGATGCAGGCGCCGCCGCAATCGATCTCCACCGCCATCTCGGATCCTGACGGGATCAGCCGGCTGACCCGTCCGGCCAGGATGTTGCGCGCGCTGAGGCCTCGCGGCGGCTCGGTGGCCACCAGCACGTCGCGCGCGGGGATGCGGACGCGCAACCGCGTCCCGGGCTGGAGCGAGAGCCCCGGCACGAGCAGCCGCCCGGCGGGCCCGGTCAGGTCCGTGAGGCCCGTCTCCGCGTCGGTTCCCTCCACGCGCATGTCGAGGAGTGCGCCGGCCTCGGCCTCGTGGACGGGCACGAGGTCGGCCCGGCGCAGGATCGCCTCCGCGGGGCCGGCGGCGGCCACGCGCCCCGCCTCCAGAACGACGACCGTGGTGGCGAGCCGCGCCACCTCCGAGACGGCGTGGCTGACATAGACGATCGGGACGCCGGTCTCGTCGCGCAAGCGCTCGATATACGGCAGGATCTCGGCCTTGCGGGCTTCGTCCAGGGCGGCCAGCGGCTCGTCCATCAGGAGCAGCCGCGGACCTGCCAGGAGCGCCCGCCCGATCGCGACCCGCTGGCGCTCACCGCCCGAGAGGCCGGCGGGCCGCCGGTCTAGGAGGTGGTGGATGCCGAGCATGTCGGTCACCGAATCGAAGGTCACCCTGTCGAGGGTCGCCGGGTCGCGACCCTGGCGCGCGCGGGCCCGGCCGTAGCCGAGGTTTCCCCGCACGCTGAGATGCGGGAACAGCCGTGCATCCTGGAACACCACGCCGATCCGCCGCCGATGGGGCGGCAGGAAGGTCCCACCTGCGGTGTCGACCAGAACGGTCCCGCCCACGACGATCCGGCCCCGGTCGGGCCGGGTGAGGCCGGCGATCAGGTCGATCAGCGTCGTCTTGCCCGAGCCCGAGCGTCCGAACAGCGTCGTCAGACCCGCCCCGGCCGCGAAGGCGGCCTCGAGCGCGAAGGCCCCGCGCCGGAGCCGCACGTCGACCTGGATGCTCACGCGGCGGCTCTCGGGTAACAGGGGGCGCGGCGCGATCCGGCGCCGGCCCGGACACCCCCGCGATGATCACGGTCCACCACCTTGAGAACAGCCGATCGCAGCGCGTGCTGTGGCTGCTCGAGGAACTCGGGCTGCCCTACCGGGTGCAGCGCTACGACCGCGATCCCCGGACGATGCGGGCACCTCCGGAGCTCCTGGCGGTCCACTCGCTCGGCAAGGCTCCGGTGATCACGGACGGCGGCACGGTGATCGCCGAGACGGGCGCGATCGTCACCCACCTGACCGCGAAGGAAGGCGGCCGGCTGGAGCCCGCACCGGGCACGGAGGCGCACAGGCGCTACACCTACTGGCTCCACTACGCGGAGGGATCGGCGATGCCGCCGCTGCTGCTCAAGCTGATCTTCTCCCGCCTGGAGCCCGGCAGCCCCCGGCTGCTGCGTCCCCTGGTCCGCCGGATCGCCGGGCAGGTGCTCCAGGGCTTCGTCGATCCGGACCTGCGCCGGCACGCGGCTTACTGGGAGACGGAACTCGCCGACCGGCCCTATTTCTGCGGGGCGGACTTCACCGCCGCCGACATCATGATGAGCTTCCCCCTGGAGGCCTTCGCGGCGCGCGGCACCGGCACCGGTCCGACAGTCGCGGCGTGGCTCGCGCGGGTCCACGCCCGCCCGGCCTACGGGCGGGCCCTGGCGGCGGGCGGCCCCTACGCGTACGCGTGAGCGGCTGCCGGCGCGCGGGACGCGGCGCGTCCCCGGTCGATGGTCCGGCCGCGGTCGAGACGCCACTCAGCCCGCTCCCAGCCGTCGCCCGGCCCGCGCCGCCAGGAATTCCGAGATCAGCAGCGCCGTCACCGACACGGCGATCGACACCAGGGTAAGGCGCAAGGCGGGCCCCTCGCCGCCGGGAACCTGGGTCAGCGTGTAGATCGCCGAGGGCAGCGTCTGGGTCTCGCCCGGGATGTTCGACACGAAGGTGATGGTCGCGCCGAACTCGCCCATTGCCTTGGCGAAGGCCAGCACGGCTCCCGCGATGCAGCCGGGCAGGCTCAGCGGCAGCGTGACCGTGACGAACACCGCCAGCGGTCCCGCGCCCAGGGTCGCGGCAGCCTGCTCCAGCCGGCGGTCGACCGCCTCGATCGACAGGCGCATCGCCCGCACCATCAGGGGGAAGCCCATGACCGCGCAGGCGAGCGCCGCGCCGGTCCACCGGAACGAGAACACGATCCCGATCTCCGCGAGGGCGGCCCCGAGCGTGCCGCGGCGGCCGAGGACCAGCAGCAGCAGGTAGCCGGTCACCACCGGGGGCAGGATCAGGGGCAGGTGGACCAGCCCGTCGAGCAGGGCGCGGCCGGGAAACCGGCGCCGGGCCAGCAGCCACGCCACGGCGAGGCCCGGGCCGAGGCTCGCGAGCGTCGCCACCGCGGCCACCCGCAGGCTCAGGGCGACGGCGGTCCATTCCTCCGGGGTCAGGCCGGGCACGACGGGGCGCGCCGCTACCGGCCGGGGCCGGGCTTCCCGACCACCGCGAACCCCTGGCGCGCGAAGGATGCGCCGGTGCCGGGGCTGCACAGGTGAGGCGGGAGCGCGGCGGCGTTCGGGTTGCCCGGATCCATCATCCGCGCCGCCGGATCCGCGATCGGCGGGCGGCTGTCGGCCGTGAATGTGGCGAGCCCGCGCCGTGTCGGGTGGGCGGTGTCGATCTGCTGGGCCGACCCGTCGGGGCCCGCGTCGGTGATCCGCACCGTCTCGCCCGTCCCCCAGGTCCGGGCGGCCGAGGCTCGGTCCAGGGCATTCTTCAGGCCGACCGCGGCGACGCGCACCGATCCGCCAGCGGGGGGCAGCGCCGGCGTCCCGGAGGCGCCCGCGATCCAGGTCCGTCGTGTCGGGCGCATGGAGGGTCGATCCCTGTCGCGACCCGCTACGTCCAACCGGGCACGGCGGGAATCATAGGGTCCCCCTCAGCATCGGCCAAGTGGCGGGGATCCGGGGCGCGCCGCCCTCCGGCTTCAGCCGCCCTGTCCCTCGCGGCGTTCCTTCGGCGCGGCCTCGGCGCGGTGCAGACGACTCAGGAGAACGAGCAAATGGCCCGGCAGCGGTCCCTCAGGGGCCGGGCCGCCGAACAGCCGGTCGCGGGGCCGCACCGGCGCGGAAGCATCGTTGACCACCACGGGCCCCCGGGGGCCGGAACGCCTGGACTTGGTCACGCTGTACGCACCTTGCTTAATCGCCATACACGCCGAAAGCCGGCAAAAACGCCGCTCCGCCGGGCGAGTTCCGTGCCGACCCGCATCTCGTGATTAACGCGTGGACACCCTGCCGCATTCCTGTGCGGCGCCCGCTGCGAATCGCGATCGCCCCGAAACCGGCAACGCCGGCCGCGTCACCACGTTCGGATGTCGCGCGGCTCTGTCGCATCCGCGTCCGGCAGACCGGTCATGTCCGCGGCCACGAGCATCGCCCACAGCGCCGCCGCGCCCGCCGTCAGGAGCGCGACGATGACGCTGAAGAGGAGGGGCGAATTCATGGAGCGCTGTGATCTGTCAAAACTGGCGCGCCGGATTCCGAAGATCGGCGCGCCGGAGTTGAGGGTCTGGCCTTGGGTAAGCCGAGACTGTTTAAGCACACGCGATCCGGATGGACACTCTTTAAAAAACCGTCCGGAGACAAGTATTGCCCGATGTGTCCGGCCGGCAACAAGCTGCCGGTCCCGCCCGGCCGCGTCCCGGACGGTCTCCGGGGTCGCGTTCCGTCCGGCGGAATTTTTCGCAGCCTCCCCCTGTGATGATGCCCCTCCCGGCGTTACAGCCCGACCATGCTCGAAGGCCTGCCGCCCCACCGCCCGTCCCACGTCCTGCGCCTGTTGACCGACGAACGCTCGGCCCGGGCGATGACCGATCTGCTGGGCGAGATGTTCGACCCCACCGAGACCGCCGTGGCGGCCTTCGAGGATGCGGACGGGCGGACATGGCTGCTCGAAGCCTACTTCGCCGACGCGCCCGACGAGGCCTATGTCCGGTCTCTGATCCGGCCGGTGATCGGCGCGGCGGCGGATACGGCGGAGTTCCGCACGATCGAGCAGCAGGATTGGGTGCGCACCTCGCTGGAGGGACTCAAGCCGGTCCGCGCCGGCCGATTCGTGATCCACGGGTCGCATGATCGCGATGCCGTGCGGTCGAACGACCTGCCCATCGAGATCGAGGCAGCCCTGGCCTTCGGTACCGGCCATCACGGGACGACGCTGGGCTGCCTTCGGGCGCTGGTCGCCGCGTTGAAACGCCGACGCCCGGCCCACGTCCTCGATGTCGGCACCGGCACCGGCATCCTCGCCTTCGCGGCCGCGAAGGCGTTGCGCCAACCCGTCGTAGCGGGCGACCTCGATCCCGAGGCGGTCCGCACCGCCCGCGAGAACGCGCGGGCCAACGGACTCGGCCCTTATCTCAAGCTCTACCAGGGAGCGGGCGTGCGCCATCGCCTCGCGGACCGGTCGCGCCATTTCGATCTGGTCTTCGCCAATATCCTGGCGCGCCCCCTGCGGCTGCTCGCGCCGACGCTGTCGCGGGTCGTCGCGCCCGAGGGCGTGCTGGTCCTGTCCGGTCTGATCGAGCGCGACGTGCCGGGTGTCCTCTCGGCCTATCGCCTCCAGGGCTTCGCCCTCGTGAGCCGCGGCGTGATCGAGGGCTGGGTCGCGCTTGTCCTGATGCGCGGGGGCGCGGCCCGCAGACCGCGCCGCTGAGGGGCGCCGCTGCCGTCCCACGCCGGCGCCGGACCCGGCGCGTTCGAACGCCCGGACGGCTTGGCGGGACGGCGCGCCGCGCGCGTGGGCTACCGATCACGGGCGGCCGGCCATCGGGGAGTCTGTCGTCGCGGTCCGCGACCGCCTGCGCCGCGTCAGTGCGCGGCGCGCAGCCGTCCGGGTGGGCGTGCCCTGCCGGGCTCCGCCACGGCGGATGTCGTGGACGGCGTGGGATCCGCCTGCGCCACCGGGGCGCCCAGCGCCGCCATGAGCACGCGCAGGCCTTCGATCCACTCCTCGGCCTCGCCGAGCGAGACGAAGCCGTCGCGCCGGATGACGGTATCCGGCTCGAGCGTGACGACGGCGTCGAAGCGGCCGTCCCTTCTGTCGCTGATCCGGTAGTAAACGCGGCGTGGCATAAGCTTGGAATAGACCGATTTGGGCGGCGTGATAAGATTGGACACGATTTTTTAACCGCTACTTGTGGGCGCGCGCCGGTCATTGCTGCGCTGTTGCGGGCTGGGACCGCCGGGCGCTACGCTCGCGCCATGACAGAGCCGAGTCCCCGCCCCCGCTTCCAGACCTTCGACGACCCGAGCCACCGCAAGGGTGCCGAGCGGATCGAGGCCCTGCGCGCCGCCCTGCGCGAGACCGGCCTCGACGGCTTCGTCGTGCCCCGCGCCGACGAGCATCAATCCGAGTACGTCCCCGCGGATGCGGAGCGGCTGGCTTGGCTCACGGGCTTCACCGGTTCGGCCGGGACCGCCCTGATCCTGACGGAGAGCGCCGCCCTGGTCGTGGATGGCCGGTACACCCTGCAGGCCCCCGAGCAGGTCGAGACCGGCATCCTCACGGTCGTGCCGCTCTCCGAGGCGACGCCGGAGGCCTGGATCGGCGCCAATCTCAGGCGCGATCAGGTGCTCGGCTATGACCCCTGGCTGCATACGCCGGACGGTGTCGCACGCCTGGAGCGGGCGGCCACGAAGGCCGGCGGCGCGGTGCGGGCTGTCCCCAACCTCGTGGACGCCGTCTGGGCCGGGCGCCCCAAGCCGCCGGCCGGACCCGTCGTGGTTCACCCGGACGCGCTCGCGGGGGAGACCGTCGCGGAGAAGCTCGCCCGGGTGCGGGCGGCCCTGGCGGAGGGCGGCTGCGACGCGCTGGTGATCTCGGACCCGCACAACCTCGCTTGGGCGTTCAACCTGCGCGGCTCCGATGTCGGCCATACGCCCCTGGCGCTGGGCTACGCCGTGCTGCCGCGCGAAGGCGCGGCGCGCCTGTTCCTGGTCTCGTCGAACGTCGATCCGGCCCTGCGGGCCGCCCTCGCCCCCGCGGCCGAGATCCTCGCGCGCGCCGAACTCGACGACGGGCTGGCCGCCCTGAGCGGCGTCCGCGTCCGGCTCGACGCGGCGACCGGAGCCGTGGCGCTGAAGGAGAAGATCGAGGCGGCCGGCGGCACCGCCGATGTCGGGCGGGATCCCATCACCGGGATGAAGGCGGTCAAGAATGCCGCTGAGATCGCCGGCGCGCGCGCCGCCCATATCCGCGACGGGGCGAGCGTCGTGCGCTTCCTCGCCTGGCTCGACGCCGCCGCCGCCGCCGGCCGGCTCTCCGAGATCGCCGCCGTGGAGGCGCTGGAGGATTTTCGCGCCGCCGGAGGCGACCTGCGCGACGTCTCCTTCCCGACGATCTCGGGGTCCGGCCCGAACGGGGCGATCGTCCACTACAGGGTGACCCGCGCCAGCGACCGGACCGTGCAGCCCGGCGAGCTGTTCCTCATCGATTCCGGGGCGCAGTACTCCGACGGCACCACCGACATCACCCGCACCGTCGCGGTCGGCGCACCCAGCGCAGCGATGCGCGACCGCTTCACCCGCGTGCTGAAGGGCCACCTCGCCATCGCCCGTGCGGTCTTCCCGACCGGCACGACCGGCGCCCAGATCGACGCCTTCGCCCGGGCGCCGCTCTGGCAGGCGGGCCTCGATTTCGACCACGGCACCGGCCACGGCGTCGGGGCCTTCCTGTCGGTGCACGAGGGTCCGCAGCGGATCGCCAAGACCGGCACCGTGGCTCTGGAGCCCGGCATGATCCTGTCCAACGAGCCGGGCTACTACGCCCGCGGCGCCTACGGCATCCGGATCGAGAACCTGGTTCTGGTCGAGCCCCGCGCGATCGCGGACGGTGAGCGCCCGATGCTGGGCTTCGAGACGCTGACGCTCGCGCCGTATGATCGGCGGTTGATCGAGCCGGACCTGCTCGACCCGGGCGAGCGCGCATGGATCGACGCCTACCATGAGAGGGTGCGGGCGACGCTCGCGCCGGGGCTCGATGCCGAGACGCGCGCCTGGCTGGAGCGCGCCATCGCGCCGCTCTCGGACTGAGCGGCCGGCCGGCGATTTCGGGCGCCACCCATGGTAAGGCCACGATCATGGAACGGCCCGCGCAGCGCATGAAGCACCGCGCGTGAAACCGCGGCCGCCCGGCGCGCGAAGGGACTGCATGATCCGCCTCGCCATCCTGATCCTGGCGCTCGCCGCAAGCCTCCCGGTCGCGGTCGCGCAAGGTTTCCCCCAGGGCTTCCGAACGCCGTCGGACCTCGTGCGGTCCAGCCTCGCCGCCGAGCCCGCCGCGGTGGCGGGCGCGCAGCCCTTCACCCTGGCCGTTCGCATGCAGGTGAAGCCCGGCTGGCACGTCTACTGGCGCAATCCCGGGGATTCCGGCCTGCCCCCGGAGGTGACCTGGACCCTGCCGGCGGGCTTCAACGCCGGGGCGATCCGGTGGCCCGCGCCGGAGCGCATCCCGATCGCCACGCTGATGAATTACGGCTACGAGGGTGAGGTCACGCTCCTCGTGCCGGTCACGCCGCCGCCGAGCCTCGATCCCGCCGACCCGGTCCGGATCCAGGCCAAGCTGACCTACCTCGTCTGCGAGACCGAGTGCGTCCCCGGCTCGGCCGATCTCGCCCTCACCCTGCCGGTGGGGGAGCCGAAGCCCGATCCGGCCAATGCCGAGCTGTTCGCCCGTGCCCGCGCGGCCCTGCCGGTCCCGGCTTTGTGGCCGTTGCGCCTCGCCAGTCAGGGCGACACCCTGCGGCTCGACTTCGCGGCCGGCGGCCTCAAGGCCGACGCCATCCGGAACGTCGCGTACTTCCCGTATTCCGAGACCGCGATCGACAACGCCGCCGCGCAGGTGGCGGCGATCGATGACACCGGGCTGCACCTCACCCTGGCCCGGAGCAGCCCGGCCGAGGCGGTCCCCGGCGCGCTGCCGGGGGTGCTCACCCTCGAGGAGGTGGGCGATGCCGGCACCCGGCGCCTCGCCTTCGCGTACGGCGACGAGCCGGCGCCCGCCGCGGCGGCCTCGTCGATCCCGCCCTCCGCGGCCCCGGTCCCGCAGGTGGCGGCCGAACTCGACGCGCTGACGCTCGCGACCGCGGCGGCCTTCGCCTTCATCGGCGGGCTGATCCTCAACCTGATGCCCTGCGTGTTCCCGGTCCTGTCGATCAAGGTCCTCGGCCTCGTGCGGCACGCGGGCGAGAGCCCGGCCCGGCTGCGGATGCACGGCTTTGCCTACACGGCCGGCGTGCTGGCGAGCTTCCTCGGGCTCGCGGCTGTGCTGATCGCCCTCAAGGGCGGGGGCGCGGCGATCGGCTGGGGCTTCCAGCTGCAATCGCCCCTCGTGGTGGCGGGGCTCGCCTACCTGCTCTTCGCCATGGGCCTGAGCCTGTCGGGTGTTGTCCAGGTCGGCGGGCGTCTCGCCGGCCTAGGCGACGGGCTCGCCCGGCGGGCGGGTCTCGGCGGCTCGTTCTTCACGGGTGTCCTCGCGACCCTGGTGGCGACCCCTTGTACGGCCCCGTTCATGGGCTCGGCCGTGGGCTTCGCCCTGACGCAGAGCGCCGTCGTGGCCCTCGCCGTCTTCGCGAGCCTCGGCCTCGGCCTCGCCCTGCCCTTCCTGGTCCTGACTCTCTGGCCACCCGCGCTCCGAGCGCTGCCGCGGCCCGGCGCCTGGATGGAGACGCTGAAGCAGGTCCTCGCCTTCCCGGTCTACGCCACCGTGGCGTGGCTGGTCTGGGTGCTGGCGCAGCAGGTCGATCCGCGCGGGCTCCTGGCGGCGCTGATCGGCCTCGTGCTGGTGGGCTTCGCCGCCTGGGCCTGGGAGCTGGGGCGCACCGCCCCGCCCAGGACCGGCCGCGTCGCGCAGGGCGCCGCGGCGCTGGCCCTCGTTGCCGTCGCGGGCCTCGCCGTGACCGTGCCGCAGGATCGCGCGACGCCGTCCGCGCAGGCCGCGCATGACGGGATCGAGCCCTTCACCCAGGCACGCCTCGATGCCCTGGTGAACGGCCGCCGGCCGGCCTTCGTCGACATGACCGCGGCGTGGTGCATCACCTGCGCGGTGAACGAGGCGACCTCGCTCAACACCAAGGCCGTGCGAGCCGCGATGGCCGAGCGCGGCGTGACCTACCTGAAGGGCGACTGGACCAATCAGAACCCGGAGATTACCCGCCTGCTGGAGAAGCACGGGCGCAGCGGCGTGCCGCTTTACCTGCTCTACAGCGGCACCGGGGAGCCGCAGGTGCTGCCACAGATCCTCACCGAGGGGGTCGTGCTGGCGGCCCTGCAAGCGGTGCCGGCCGCCGCGGATCGGAGCGCCGCGCTCGTCCGCTGAGCGGGGCCGCCTCAGGCCCCCAGCGAGAAGGTCTCGTCGAACGCGTAGCCGGAGCCGCGGACCGTGCGGATCGGGTCGGGCTGGCGCGGGCCGTTCAGCGCCTTGCGCAGGCGTCCGACATGCACGTCCACGGTGCGCTCGTCGATGTAGACGTCGTGCCCCCAGACGCCGTCGAGGAGCTGCTCCCGGGAGAAGACCCGGCCCGGCGCCAGCATCAGGAACTCCAGCAGCCGGAACTCGGTGGGCCCGAGATGCAGCTCCTCGCCGCCGCGGCGAACGCGGTGTCCGGTGCGGTCGAGTTCGAGGTCGCCGGCCGCCAGCCGGTCCGAGACATGGGCGGGCTTGGCCCGGCGCAGCAGCGCGCGGATCCGGGCGAGGAGCTCCGGCACGGAGAAGGGCTTGACGATGTAGTCGTCCGCCCCCGTCCCCAGCCCCCGGATCCGGTCGCCCTCCTCGCCGCGGGCGGTGAGCATGATCACCGGCAGCCGCTCCGTCTCGCGGCGCGCCCGGATGCGGCGGCAGAGCTCGATCCCCGAGAGACCCGGCAGCATCCAGTCGAGCAGGACCAGGTCGGGGATCCGCTCGGCCAGGAGCAGCTCCGCGTCGTCGCCCCGCGCGGCCGAGTCCACGACGAAGCCCTCGGCCTCGAGGTTGTAGCGCAGCAGGGTGGTCAGCGCCTCCTCGTCCTCGACGATCAGGACTTGCATGCTCACGTTCGATGACCCGTTCACGAGGCGGCGCCCTTCGGCCTGCGGAGACGCCGGCTCCCTCCGGAGCGGGCGCTCAGGCGGAGGCTGCGGGAGGCGCCGCTCAGCCTCAACCCGCAGCCTCCGATTCTCCGGCGCCGCCCGACAGGACTGAGCGCGCCGCGGCGCCTGTGTCGAGGCGGTTCGGCTACGGAGCCTTGCCGCCGTCCACCGTCGCGTAGTTCGATGCATCGTTCTTCGGCCGGTCGCCCGCCAGCGTCTCGCCCGTGGCGAGGTAGTGGATCGTCTCGGCGATGTTAGTCGTGTGGTCGCCGATCCGCTCCACGTTCTTGGCGCAGAACAGGAGATGCGTGCAGAACGAGATGTTGCGCGGATCCTCCATCATGTACGTCAGGAGCTCGCGGAACAGGGAATTGTACAGGGCGTCGATCTCGCCGTCGCGCTCCCAGACATCGTGGGCCGCCTGGATGTCGCGGCTCGCATAGGCGTCCAGCACGTCCTTGAGCTGCCCCTCGGCGAGGTCGCTCATGTGGCGGACGCCCAGCACGATCTTCTGCGCCGGCGCGTGGTCGGAGATCGCCACGACGCGCTTGGCGACGTTCTTGGCGAGGTCGCCGATCCGCTCCAGGTCGCCGGAGACGCGGATCGCAGAGATGGTCTCGCGCAGGTCGATCGCCAGCGGCTGGCGCCGGGCGATGAGGAGCACCGAGCGCTCCTCGATGTCCCGCTGGAGCGCGTCGAGGCGCTTGTCGGCGAGGATCACCGCCTGGGCGAGCGCGTCGTCGCGGCGCACGAGGGCGTCGGTCGCCTCGGCGGTCATCTTCTCGGCCACGCCGCCCATCTCCGAGATCGAGCGACGCAGGTCCTCCAGGTCGGTGTCGTAGGAGCTGACGATATGGCCGGGCATGGTGGATCCTTCGATAAGGGCCCGCGGATCGCGATCCGCGGGGTCTGGCGGGGATCCGCCGCCCCGCCGCCGCGGCGGCGAATGCCGGTATGGTTCGGCGGAGCGTCCGGCTCGTATCAGCCGAACCGCCCGGTGATGTAGTCCTGCGTGCGCCGCTCCGCCGGATTCATGAACATCCGGTTGGTCGGACCGAACTCCACGAGCTGACCGAGATACATGAACGCGGTGAACTGCGAGATCCGCGCCGCCTGCTGCATGTTGTGGGTGACGATCACGATGGTGAACTCGTCGCGCAGCTGCTCGATCAGCTCCTCGATGCGGCCCGTGGAGATCGGGTCGAGCGCCGAGGTCGGCTCGTCGAACAGGATGACCTCCGGCCGCTGCGCCACCGTGCGGGCGATGCACAGGCGCTGCTGCTGGCCGCCCGAGAGGCCGGTCCCCGCCTGCCGGAGCTTGTCCTTCACCTCGTCCCAGAGGGCGGCCTTGCGCAGGGATTCCTCCACCCGCACGTCGAGCTCGGCCTTCGGGAGCTTCTCGTAGAGGCGCAGGCCGAAGGCGACGTTGTCGTAGATCGACATCGGGAACGGCGTCGGCTTCTGGAACACCATGCCGATGCGCGAGCGCAGATCGTTCAGGTCGACGGACGAGGCCAGGATGTTCTCGCCGTCCAGCAGGATCTCGCCCTCGGCCCGCTGTTCCGGATAGAGGCTGTAGATCCGGTTGAAGCAGCGCAGCAGCGTGGATTTCCCGCAGCCGGAGGGGCCGATCAGCGCCGTGACCTGCCGGTCGTTGAAGTTGATCGAGACGTCCTTCAGGCCGTGGAAGCTGCCGTAGTAGAAGTTCAGGTCCTTCACGGCGATCCGCACCGGGCGGCTCTCTTCGGCGCGGTTCCGGTTCAGCTCGACCGTGGGGATCGCGGAGGCGGCGTTCATCGTCGTATCCTCGAAGGGGGGGCTCAGCGCGCGGTCTGCGGCTTGATCACGAAGCGGGCGACGATCGACAGCGCCAGGATCGAGCCGGTGATCAGCAGCGCCCCGGCCCAGGCCAGGCCTTGCCAGTTCGGATAGGGTGACAGCGCGAACTGGTAGATCATCACCGGCAGGTTCGCGACGCCGCCCATCAGGTCGGGCGAGAACCAGGAATTGTTGTTGAGCGCCGTGAACAGGAGCGGCGCCGTCTCGCCCGCGATGCGCGCCAGCGCCAGGATGATTCCGGTCACGATGCCGGCCGAGGCGGCGCGCCACGTCACGCTCATGATCACCTTCGAGGGCGGGGCGCCCAGCGCCGCGCCGGCTTCCCGGAGGGTCCCCGGCACGAGGCGCAGCATGTCCTCGGTGGTGCGCACGATCACCGGCACGGCGATGATCGCCAGCGCCACGCCGCCGGCCCAGCCCGAATACGTCCCCATCGGCCGCACCATCAGGGTGTAGACGAACAGGCCGATCAGGATGGAGGGCGCCGACAGCAGGATGTCGTTGAGGAAGCGGATGAGCGCCGCCAGCTTCGAGCCGCGGCCGTACTCCGCGAGGAACGTCCCCGCCATCACGCCGACCGGCGTGGCGATCACGATGCCGATGCCGGTCAGCACGAGGCTGCCCAGGATCGCGTTGGCGATGCCGCCCCCCTCGGAGCCTGGGCCGGGGGTCGGATTGGCGAACAGCGCCGGCGTGAAGCCGCGCACGCCCTCGACGATCAGCATCACCAGAATCGAGCCCAGCACCAGGGCGCCGACGAAGGTGGCGCTGGCGCAGGCGACGCGCAGGGACCGGTCGGCGATGCGCCGGCCGGGGCGGACCCGGCCGCGCCGCGGCGCGGTGGACCGGGTGGAGGGGATCGTGCTGGACGCGTCCATCGTTCGGGCTCCTCAGGCGGCCTTGACGCGGCGCGTCAGCAGGCGGGCGATGATGAGCACCACGAAGGTGATCACGAACAGGATGCAGCCGAGGGCCATCAGCGCGTTGAGCTGAAGGCCGTCCGCCTCGTTGAACTCGTTGGCGATCCGCGACGCGATGGTGGAGCTGGGGTCGAAGATCGAGGCCGACAGGCGGTTGGCGTTGCCGACCACGAAGGTCACCGCCATCGTCTCGCCGAGCGCGCGCCCGAGGCCCAGCATGATCGCCCCGATGATCGAGACGGCGGCCTGTGGCACGAGCACGTGGCGCACGACCTCCCAGGTGGTGCAGCCGATCCCGTAGGCGCTCTCGCGCAGGACGGTGGGGATCTGCTCGAGCATGTCGCGGGCGATCGACGCGATGAACGGCACGATCATGATCGCCAGGATGATGCCGGCGGTCAGCACGCCGACGCCCGACGGGACCCGGGCGTAGAACAGGGTGCCGACGATCGGCAGGCCCTCCACCACGTTCGAGACCGGGATCTGGACGAAGCGAGCGAAGAGCGGCGCGAACACGAACAGGCCCCACATCCCGTAGATGATGCTCGGCACGGCGGCGAGCAGCTCGATCGTCATGGCGACCGGCCTGCGCGCCCAGCCGGGGCAGAGCTGCGTCAGGAAGATCGCGATCCCCAGGGAGACCGGGACGCCGATGAGCAGGGCCAGGAAGGCCGACGCGACGGTGCCGATCACCGCCACGAGGGCGCCGTACTGCTCGGTCCCGACGTTCCAGGCGCTGGAGGTCAGGAAGCCGAAGCCGAACTCGCGGAAGGCGGGCCAGCCGCCGTAGAGGATCGAGCCGAGGATGCCGGCGAGGACGATCAGAACGAGGAGCGCCGCGCCGTACGCGCCGGCCCGGAACAGGGTGTCGAGGTTCCGGCTCGGTCCCCTTCGCGCGGCGGCAGCGCGGGGTCGGCCGAGGGCGATCGTCTCTGTCAAAGCGGACATCCGCGGTTCTCTGCGAAGGGGGGCGTGGTAGCGCGGCGCAGTTCGAGAAGCGAGGGAGGAGGTCGAGACCCCCTCCCCGCCGCGCTCACATGTTGAAGACGGGCTTGCCGTCCTTGCCCTTCACGGACTTCCACTCCTCGTGGATCAGCGCCACGACGTTGTCGGGCAGCGGAACATAGTCGAGGTCGGAGGCCAGCTTGTCGCCCGTCTTGTAGGCCCAGTCGAAGAACTTGAACACGTCGGCCACCTTGGCGGGATCGGCCGGATCCTTGTGGACGAGGATGAAGGTCGCCGCCGTGATCGGCCACGCGTCGTCGCCCGGCTGGTTGGTGAGCGAGATGCCGAAGCCGGGGGCCGCCTTCCAGTCGGCGCTGGCCGCCGCGGCCTGGAACGCCTTGTCGTCGGGCTGCGGGAACTTGCCGGCCTTGTTCTGCAGCAGCGCGTAGGCGAGCCTGTTCTGCTTGGCGTAGGCCGACTCGACGTAGCCGATGCTGTTCGGCACCTGCTTCACGGTGGCGGTCACGCCCTCATTGCCCTTGCCGCCCTGCCCGACCGGCCAGGAGATGGTGGTGGCCGCGCCGTACTCCTTCTTCCAGGTCTCGGAGGCCTGGGAGAGGTAGGTGGTGAAGATGTTGGTCGTGCCCGAGGCATCCGAGCGGTAGACCGGCGTGATGTTCGATTCGGGCAGCTTGAGACCGTCGTTGAGCTTGGCGATCCGCGGATCGGTCCACTTCGCGATCTTGCCGGCGTAGATCTCGGCGAGGACCTCACCGGTGAGCTTGAGCTTGCCGGGCTCGATGCCGGGGATGTTCACCACCGGCACGACGCCGCCCATGACGGTGGGGAACTGGACGAGCCCGTCCTTGGCGAGCTGCTCGGCCTTCAGAGGCGCGTCGGTGGCGCCGAAGTCGACCGTCCGGGCCTGGATCTGCTTGATCCCGCCGCCGGAACCGATCGACTGGTAATTGAGACCGGAGCCCGTCTCCTTGCGGTAGGCTTCGGCCCACTTCGAATAGACCGGGAACGGGAACGTGGCCCCGGCGCCGGTGATGTCGGCGGCGAGCGCCGCGGACGCCATCTGAACCGTCGCGAGGCCGACGGCGAGCGCGTAAGCGAAGGGTCTCAAGGAAATCTCCGTTGCCGTCGGGCGACAGCCGGCGCCGCCCCGCCGGCAAGCCCATGCCCGCGGCTGAGCTGTGCGGCCGATCTTCCGAAGGGACATCTTCGAAAGAGGCTTGGCGCCGGCCGCCCGATGCCGGGGCGGTTACGACAGGGAGATGACACCGGCATGACATCATCCCGCGCGGATGCACGGCACGGTTCAGGGGTTTCGCGCGTTCAATACCCGCAGCAGCACGAACGGATGCGGCAAGGGTGGGCGGCGACGTGGTCGAGACAGCGCTGGATGCCGATCCCTCCTGGCTGGCGCTGCACGCCGAGCGGGAGGAAGTTGAGCGCGCCCTGACGCTGGCGCAGGCGCGCCAGAAATTCAGCTCGGACCCGAACACGGCCGCCGAGGCGCGGCGCGAGGAGGCTGCACTGCTCGTCAGCCTCGACCGGGTCCTGACGCTGATTCGGGCCGCCGAGTACCGCCGCCGCCCGGGGGCGCGCCGCTGGTAGCGCCGGATCGTCCTCGAGATCATCCTAGAGGGCGGCGCTGATCCGCGGACGATGCTTCGACGCGCTGACGCCCGCCGCGGCGGGCGGGGCGCAGCATTTTTGGTCGGGTTGCGGGTGGAGGGCGCGGCGCCGCTGATCCCCTGCGGACCGCTCGCACGGGTGTCGGCCGACCGGCATCGCTGCGGCAGTCGGCTGCGTCCCGTCGCGGAACCGGGTCTAACCGGCCCGGCGCAGCTCCCGCTCCTTCTGGCGCAGGCGCAGAAGCAGCTCGACCTGCGTGTCGGTGATCGGCTGCGTGTCGACGCTGCCCTCGTAGACGGTGCGCAGCGTGAGCCCGAGCCGATGCGTGTCGATCGCCTGCTTCAGCGGTTGCACCGCCTGCAGGGGCCTGTCCGACTCGACGACTGTCAGCTTCATGGCTTCTCCCCGCCCATCAACCGCCTCATCGTGCTGCGGCACCGGGATTCCACCACTGTCACGGGGAATGGTTAATAAAAGGTTACGTTCAACCATCGGTTAAGGTTGTCGTATCCTTAAGCGTCGGCGCCCTGAAGAAGGCGGGCCGCGGCCGCGCGCGCCTCGTCGGTGACCGTGGCACCCGCCAGCATCCGGGCGATCTCCTCCCGGCGCTCCGCCACCGGAAGGCTGGACACCCGGGTCGCGACGCGGCCGGCGCCCTTCACCGGCGCCTTCGCGATGAGGAAATGGGTGTCGGCGCGGGCGGCGACCTGCGGCGCGTGGGTCACCGCGACCACCTGCACGGTGGCCGCGAGCCGCGCCAGGCGCAGGCCGATGGCGTCCGCCACGGCGCCGCCGACGCCGGTGTCGATCTCGTCGAAGATCAGGGTGGGCGCCGAACCTTTGTCGGCCAGGACCACCTTGAGGGCCAGCATGAAGCGCGACAGCTCGCCGCCCGAGGCGACCTTCATCATCGGCCCCGCCTTGGTCCCGGGGTTGGTCTGGGCCCAGAACTCCACCCGATCGGTGCCGGCCGGATCACGGGAATCCGGGTCGGTGGCGATCTCCGTGATGAACCGCGCCCGCTCCAGCTTCAGCGGCGGCAGCTCGGCCTTCACGGCGGCATCGAGCTGCTTGGCGGCCCGGCGCCGGCCGGCACTGAGCTTTTCGGCCGCCTCCGCGTAGGCGGATTCGGCCTGCGCCTGCGCCTGTTCGAGTCCGGCCAGGGCCGCCTCGCCGGCATCGATCGCCGCAACGTCGGCCGCGTAGCGCTCGGCGAGGGCGGCCAGGTCGTCGGCCGCGACATCGTATTTGCGCGACGCGGCCCGCAGGGCGAACAGCCGCTCCTCCACCCGCTCGAGGTCCCGGGGATCGAACTCCGTCTCGGCCACGGCCGCGTCCAGCACCGCGCGGGCCTCATCGAGGGCGACGATGGCGGCGTCCAGGGCGTTCACGCAGGGATCGACCAGGGCCGGGAGCTGTGCGGCCCGCCGTTCCAGCTTGCGCAGGGCGGCCGAGATGTGGGGGACGCCGGAATGCGGACCGCCCACGGCATCCAGCGCCTCGTTGAGTTCCCGCGCCACCTTCTCGGATTGCTGCATGACGCTGCGGCGCTCGGCGAGCTGGGCCTCCTCCCCCGGCAGCGGCGCGAGCGCGGCCAGTTCCTCGACGGCGTGGCGCAGAAAGTCGGCCTCCTTGCGGGCCGCGTCCACGCGGGCCCGGTGCTCCGAGAGTTCGCTGCGGGCCGTGCGGACCGACCGGGCCGCCGCGCCGACCTTGGCGAGCGGTCCCTGGAGACCGCCGAACGCGTCGAGGATCGCCCGGTGCGAGGCCGGATCGGCGAGCGCCCGGTCGTCGTGCTGCCCGTGGATCTCCACAAGTGCCGCGCCGATCGCCCGGAGAACCTGCACGCCCACGGGCTGGTCGTTGACGAAGGCACGGGTACGGCCATCCGCCATCTGCGCCCGGCGCAGGATCAGCTCGCCCTCGGTGTCGATCTCGGCCTCGGCGGCGATCCGGCGCGCCGGATGGTCGAGCGCCAGGTCGAACACCGCCGTGACGACGCCCTGGGCTTCGCCATGGCGCACCAGACGGCCGTCGCCGCGCCCGCCGAGCGCCAGGGCGAAGGCATCGAGCAGGATCGATTTGCCCGCACCGGTCTCCCCGGTCAGGACGCTCAGTCCTGTCCGGAAATTCAGTTCGAGCCTGTCGATCAGAACGATGTCGCGGATCGCGAGCTGCGCCAGCATGCGGCGGCGGGGATTCCTCTGGATGGGACCGCAGACATAAGGCCGCTGCGGCGCGGATTCACCCCAAAAATGCGTCGCACCGGCCCGTCATGCGCGCGGTGCCCCGGTGGTCCGCGTCGCGAGAGCCGGAACTTTCCTCCGGGACGGGCCCATCGCCGGCCGGTGCCCGCAAAGGCAAGGGCCCGGAGCGGTTGCTCCGGGCCCTGAAGCGCGGCGGTGCGGGCCGTCGCCGGCCCGGCCCGTCACTCGGCCGAGGCGGTCTTGCCCGTGACCGTGCGGTAGATCTTGGAGAGGAAGGACGACTTCTCCTCGCGGGGCTCGAGGCCGTTCTGCGCCAGGAGCGCGTGCGCGTCCTTGTACCAGGGGCTCTCGGGGAAATTGTGCCCCAGCACCGCGGCGGCGTTCTGCGCCTCCTGGGTGATGCCGAGCGCCCAATAGGCCTCGGTCAGGCGCTCCAGGGCCTCCTCGGCGTGACGGGTGGTCTGATACCGGGAGACCACGTCGCGGAACCGATTGATCGCGGCCGGGAAGTTGCGCTTCTCCAGGTAGAAGCGACCGACCTCCATCTCCTTGCCGGCGAGCTGGTCGCGGGTGATCTGGATCTTCGCCTTCGCGTCCGCCGCGTATTCCGAGGTCGGATATTTCTGGACCAGCTCCTGCAGGGCGGCCAGCGCCTTCTCGGAGCGCTCCTGGTCGCGGGTGACGTCCGGGATCTGCTTGTAGTTCGACATGGCCATCAGGTACTGCGCGTAGGCAGCGTCCTTGCTGGCGGGGTGCCGCTGCAGGTAGCGCTTCGAGGCGCTGATCGCGTCGTCGTACTTCTGGCCCTCGTAGTTCGCGTAGGCCGTCATCAACAGCGCCTTCCGCGACCAGTCGGAATACTGGTACTGCTTGTCGAGGCTATCGAACTTCTTGACGGCGCCCTCGTAGTCGCTGTCCTCGAGCTTGGCCAAGCCATCGCTGTAGAGCTTGTCGGCCGGGACATCCGGCACGATCTCGGGCTTGTACTTCTCGGCGAAGAGATTGGTCGGGTCGAGGTCGCAGCCGCCGAGGCCCAGGCCGAGGACGGCCACGAGGGGCGCCACGAGGGCCGCCGCCCGGCGATGACGAATGGTGACAGGCATCTGGCGCTCTTTCCCGGAACCGGCGCCGTCTCGCGCCGTCGTGCCATCGCGTGAGTTGGATCCGACCCAGCCGGGCCGTGCTCCCGTTCACGGACCGTTAAACCGTGCCGGTCGATTCGGGCACGAAAGCGGCAAGGCTGCGGCGATCAGGATCGGTTGCCCGCTGTGTCCCGCGGGCCACAGGGACGGTTCAGAGGTCGCCCGCGAAGGCGGCGAGGCCCAGGCCGACACCGAGCTCGGAGAGCACCGTCTCGCGCCGGGAGCCCTGCGCCTCCACGATCGCGTAGTTGGCGCGGTCGGAGAAGAGGGCCGAGAGCACGCCGACGTTCATCCGGTGGCCCCCGCAATAGGAGCGGTAGGCGCCCTGCAGCGGCAGGCCCGCCAGGGCGAGGTCGCCGATCGCGTCGAGGATCTTGTGCCGGACGAACTCGTCGGGGAAGCGCAGGCCCTCGGGGTTGACCACCGCACTCTCACCGACCGCGACGGTGTTCTCCAGGGAGGCACCCAGGGCGAAGCCCGCCTTCCAGTAGCGCTCCACGTCCCGCATCATCCCGAAGGTGCGGGCGCCCGCGATCTCGCGGCGGTAAGAGGCGGGCGACAGATCCATCGCCTTGCGCGAGCGGCCGATCACCGGGCTGTCGAAGTCGATCTCGACGTCGAGGCGGAAGCCCCGGTCGATCGGGCGGAGTTCCGCGAAGGACCGGCCGGTCTCGATGCGGACGTGGCGCAGAACCTTGAGCCAGCGCCGGGGCGTGTCGCAGGTTGCGATGCCGACCTTGTCGATGGCCTGGACGAACAGGAGCGCGGATCCGTCGAGGATCGGCATCTCGGGCCCGTCGATCTCGATGAGCGCGTTGTCGACCCCCAGCCCGTAGAGCGCCGACATCAGGTGCTCGACGGTGGCGACCGCGCCGGTCTCGACGTCGCCGAGGACCGTGCAGAGTTCGGTGGCGGAGACGAGGGCGTGATGCGCCTTGATCAGGCGGTCATTGCCGTGGGTGGTGCCGGTTCGAAGAAAGGCGATGCCGTGATTGGCGGGAGCCGGTCGGATGGTGATCTCGGCGGGGTTACCGGAATGAACCCCGATGCCCGAGAGAGTCGCCGGCCCTTTGAGGGTCGTCTGTTTGTGCGTTCGCATTCCTTAGCCCCAGGCCGCGATCAGGTCCCACCATCCCGACGGGGACGGCGAGGAAACTGGCTGATCCGTCCGCTGCTTGATGCCCCTGCCCACGCTATCAGGTTGTGTTCTGATGCGTGTCTCTACGGTCTTGACGCTTCTATAGCTGCACCGCACAGGGCAGCCAAATCACGGATTCTTACGCTGTGTTACAGACACGCTTGCGCTCGGTCCGCTGTAAAACCTTGATCCACCAGAGGCTTAAAGGTTGGTTAATGCGTGGCTAACAGGCGGTGATTCTGTGGCGCGGATGCATCAGGAGCACAGGCGCGGCGCCGCGGACGCGGCATCCGATCCACAGGCCCCCGGGACGTCAGGCAACCCAAAGTTGCTGCGACGCAGCACGGGAGCCGGCGGTTCCCGCCGACTCCCGGATCGCGTCAGGGGCTTGAGGCCCTCAGTTCGCCTGGCGGCGCAGGAAGGCCGGGATCTCCAGCTGGTCGTCGTCCATCATCCGGGACTGCGGCGCGACCCGGCCCTGGGCGTCGAGGCTGCCCTGGGCGGGGCGGTACTGAGGTACCGGCGCAGGCGCGGGAGCGCGGGGCGCCTGCGGAACCTGGGGCTGCGCCATCTGCGGCTGGGATGCCAGCGACGGGGCGGACCGGGTCGGGAGGGCGGCGTGCTCGGGCTCGTCACGACGACCGCCGGATCCCAGGGTCGCCAGCCGCCGCAGCAGCGAGGTGCGCTTGGATTCCGGAGCGGGATCCTCGGCGGCGCGGCTCGCCATGATCTGGTTCTGGGCGATCGGCGGCAGCTCGTGGATCTGCGGCATCCGCGGGGCGCGGGCGAGCGGCGTCCCCGTGGGGGCTGCCGGGCGCGGCGGGACGAACGGGCCGGCCGGGAGCGACGGCGCGGACTCGGCCGGCTGAGGCGCGGGGGCCGGAACGAACGGTGCGGCGGCGCGCGGCTGGACGGGGGCCAGGACGACGTCGTCGCGGGTCATCGGCGCCGGGGCCTCGAAGTGGGAGGCCCGCGGCTCTGGACGCATCTCCGGGCTCGGCTGCGGCGCGGCGGACATCGGCGCCGGGGCCTGGACCGGGGCGGCCGCCTCGGTGCGGATGCTCGGCACCTGCTGCGCGGAGGCGCGAACGCGGGCCTCCGCGCGCAGGCGCTCGGCAACTTCCGCGATGCGCTGCTCGGTCTCGGCGATGGCCGGGTTGTTCGGCGAATGCGCCGAGATCAGGGCCGGCTCGATGCCGGTGGCGACCACCGACACGCGGATGATGCCGTCCAGGCTCTCGTCGAAGGTGGCGCCCAGGATGATGTTGGCGTCCTGGTCGACCTCCTCGCGGATGCGGGTGGCGGCCTCGTCGAGCTCGTACAGGGTCAGGTCCGAGCCGCCCGTGATCGAGATCAGCAGGCCGCGGGCGCCCTTCATCGAGACGTCGTCGAGGAGCGGGTTGGCGATGGCGGCCTCGGCGGCGCGGTTGGCGCGCTTCTCGCCCGACGCCTCGCCGGTGCCCATCATGGCCTTGCCCATGCCGCGCATGATCGCCCGCACGTCGGCGAAGTCGAGGTTGATGAGACCCTCCTTCACCATCAGGTCGGTGATGCAGGCGACGCCCGAGTAGAGCACCTGGTCGGCCATCGCGAAGGCGTCCGCGAAGGTGGTCTTCTCGTTGGCGACCCGGAACAGGTTCTGGTTCGGGATCACGATCAGGGTGTCGACCGACGCCTGCAACTCCTGGATGCCGAATTCGGCGGTGCGCATCCGGCGCACGCCCTCGAACTGGAACGGCTTGGTCACCACGCCGACCGTCAGGATGCCCATGTCGCGGGCGGCGCGGGCGATGACCGGAGCCGCGCCGGTCCCGGTGCCGCCGCCCATGCCGGCGGTGATGAAGCACATGTGGGCGCCCGAGAGCTGGTCACGGATCTCGTCGATCACCTCGTCGGCGGCCGCGGAGCCGACCTCCGGGTGCGAGCCGGCGCCCAGACCCTGGGTCACGCCCAGGCCCATCTGGATCACGCGCTCGGCCTTGGAGGAGGTGAGCGCCTGCGCGTCGGTGTTGGCCACGACGAATTCGCAGCCCAGCAGGCCCGACTCGATCATGTTGTTGACGGCGTTTCCGCCGGCGCCGCCGACGCCGAAGACGGTGATGCGGGGCTTGAGTTCCCGGATGTCCGGCGCCTGGAGGGTAATGGCCATGGTGTCGAGCCTCTCGCTTACTCTGCTTTCCGTGCGACGCCGGAGCGCCGGATGATCTCTCGACGCACCCGCCCGGGGGCGGATGCGAAACCTCAGAAGCTGTCCCGCAGCCAGCGGCCAACCTGCGAGATGTAGCCGCCGGTCCCGGTCGCCGCGAAGGCGCCGTGCCCCCGCGGCTCGAAGTGCTCGGCGTGGGCCACCTGCGGGTAGACCAGCAGGCCGACCGCGGCCGAGAAGGCCGGTCCCTTGGCGGCCTCGGGCAGGCCGCGGATCCCGAGCGGCCGTCCGATCCGCACTTGACCCTGGAGGACGCGCCGGGCGACCTCCGGGAGCCCGACGAGCTGGCTGGCGCCGCCCGTGAGGACCACGCGCCGCCCGGCCTGGGCGGCGAAGCCCGCATCCCGCAGGCGGTCGCGCACCAGCTCGACCACCTCCTCGACCCGCGGCTTGATGATCCGCACGAGCTGCGAGCGCGGGATATGCGCCGGGGCCTCGCCCTCATCCTCGCCGACCCCGTGCACGGCGATCATGTCGCGGTCGTCCGAGGGAGTGGAGAGGGCCGAACCGTAGAGCGTCTTCAGCCGCTCGGCCGCCGCCATGCGGGTGGAGAGGCCGCGGGCGATGTCCATGGTGACGTGATGTCCGCCCACCGCCAGCGCGTCCACGTGGACGAGGTGGCCGCCCGAGAACACGCCGACGCTGGTCGTGCCGCCGCCCATGTCGACCACGCAGACGCCCATCTCGGCCTCGTCGTCGACGAGCGCCGAGAGACCGGACGCGTAGGGCGTGGCGATCACCGCCTCGACCCCGAGGTGGCAGTGCTCCACCGCCAGCATGACGTTGCGGGCGGCCGCCAGCTCGCTCGTGACGACGTGGAGGTCGACGCTCAGCGCCTCGCCGATCATCCCCGACGGGTCGATCACCGCGCCCTGCCCGTCCAGGGCGTAGCCGGTCGGCAGCGCGTGCAGCACCGCGCGACCTGGGCTGACCCCGTGGGCGCTCGCCGTCTCCAGCACCCGCTCCACGTCGCTCCCCGTGACGGTGCCGGAGCGGACGTTCACCCGCGCCTGGAAGTGCTGGGAGGCGAGCCGGCCGCCCGACATGTTGACGATGACGGACTGGACCTCGACCTTGGCCATCCGCTCGGCGGCGTGGACCGCTTGGCGGATCGCACCCTCGGCGGCGGCGAGGTCGACGATGGCGCCGCCCTTCAGCCCCAGGGAGCGCTGATGGCCGATGCCGATGATGCGCGCGAGGTGCGTCCGACCGCGCAGCGTGGTCAGCGCCTCCGCGGGCTGCAGCTCGGCGATGAGGCAGACCACCTTGCTCGTGCCGATGTCGAGCACCGACAGGGTGGTCGAGCGTCGGGCGGAGAGCGGCTTCAGGCGCGGCGTGAGGCCGTGTTGGCTGTGCATTGACGCTACCGGACGCGGGGTGCGGGACGGGCGGAGGTCGACGGGAAGGACATCAGCTGGCCGTGCCCTTCTTCTTCGCCTTCTGGGCTTCCGCGCGGGCGGCCGCCGCTTCTTCGGTGAGGCGCACCACCACGCGGTCCCGCATGCGCAGGTCCACCGCGATGATGTCCTTCTCGAGCAGGCCGGCCTCGCGCTCGAACCGGACGAGGCGCGCGAGGGCGGCGGCCGGATCGATCTCCGGCAGGCGCACGTCGACGCCGTCGAGCTTGATCGTCCAGCGCCGGCCCGAGACGTAGGTCCCGGCCTTGATCCGCTCGGCCAGCGGCCCGGCGGCGGCGACGAGGGCGAGGTATTCCGGAAGCTTGGTGTTGGCGTCCTCGCCGACCACCAGGGGCAGGCTGGCGTAGCGGTCGTCCCGCATGGCGTCGATCACGGTTCCGTCGGCCGCGATGACGCTGAGTTCGCCGTTCTTCTGCCAGAGGGCGGCAGGCTCGCGCTCCACCTGCGTGATGGCGATCTCGTTGGGGTAGATCTTGCGGACCGAAGCCTGGGCGATCAGCGGAACGCGTAGCAGCTTCTCGCGCACGTCGGCGACGTCGAGGAACGGGACCGAGGTGCGCCAGTCGATGCCGGCGGCGGCCAGCACTTCGCGCTCGTACATCCGGGAGATGCCCGAGATCGTGACGCGCTCCACGCCGAAGCCGGCGATCCGCGCGGCGATGTCGAGGGGGCGGCCCTGCTCGGCCACGAAGGCGTCGTAGCGCCCGCTCGCCACGAAGCCGGCGAGCGCCGCGGCGGCGAGGGACAGCGAGACGCCGACCACGCCGACGCCGCGCGGAAGGCGCTGATGCAGATGCTGGCCGGACCGGGCCCGGCGGACCGAGAACGACCGCGCGCGGCGACCGGTGAGCCGGCCCAGCACGGCGCCGGCGAGGCGCGCGGGGCGGCTCCGACCGGCGGCGTCACCGCCGCTCAGCGATTCAGAGAAGCGTCCTCCACTATCCATCGGACGAGCCCACCGAAACTCAGGCCCGCATGGGCCGCCATCTCCGGCACAAGGCTCGTCTGGGTCATGCCGGGTTGCGTGTTGACCTCCAGGACGACGAGTCGGCCGGTTCCACCCGGCGTGTCGTCGAATCGAAGGTCGGCACGGCTGACGCCCCGGCAGCCCAGTGCTTGATGCGCCGTTAACGACAGTTCTTGGACACGCTGGTAAACATTTGGTTTAAGTTCGGCCGGCAGCACGTGCACCGAGCCCCCCGGGGCGTATTTCGCGTCGTAGTCGTACCAATCGCCGTTGGCGGCCTTCACCTCGATGACGCCCAGCGCCCGGTCGCCCATCACCCCGCAGGTGAGTTCGCGGCCAGCTATGTAAGGTTCGACAAGGACTTGCTCGCCGAAGGTCCATTCGTCGGAGGCGAGGATCTGGGGCGGGTGCGAGCGCCCGTCGCGCACGATGATCACGCCCATCGATGAGCCTTCCGCGTTGGGCTTCACCACGTAGGGTGGCGGCAGCGGGTGCGTCCGGGCGGCCTCGAGACGGTTAACGATGCGGCCCTCCGGCACGTCGACGCCCGCGGCGCGCATGACGGTCTTGGCCTGCTCCTTGTTCATGGCGAGCGCCGAGGCGAGGACGCCGGAATGGCTGTAGGGAATCTTCAGGATCTCCAGGAGACCCTGGATCGTACCGTCCTCGCCATCCGGGCCGTGGAGCGCGTTGAAGGCCACGTCCGGCCTGAGCGCCGTCAGCACGGAGGCGATGTCGGGCCCCACATCGACCTGGGTGACGCGGTAGCCCTCCCCCTCGAGGGCTTCGGCGCAGGCGCGGCCGGAATTGAGCGAGACTTCGCGCTCGGCGGAGGTGCCGCCCAGCAGGACGGCGACGTGCTTGGACATCAGGGCACCTCGAACAGGTCGGCTTCAATCAGGATCTGAACGCACCCGGGCGGTGACCCCGGCGGTCGGGCACCGGTCCGCGGCCGCATCGGCACGTGGCGTACACCCATCTCATGCCGCGTGAGCGGGCCGCCCGATCCGCCGGATCTCCCAGCGCAGCGCGACGCCGCTCGTCTCACGCACCCGCCGGCGGACCTCCTCGCCCAGCTCCTCGATATCGGAAGCGGTCGCGTCGCCGGTGTTGATCAGGAAGTTGCAGTGCATCTCGCTGACCTGCGCGCCACCGCGGGCCAGGCCCCGGCAGCCGGCCGCGTCGACGAGCTGCCAGGCCTTGCCGCCTGCGGGGTTGGCGAAGGTGGAGCCGCCGGTGCGCTCGCGGATCGGTTGGGCGGCCTCGCGGGCTGCCGTGACCCGCTCCATCTCGGCCTCGATGGCGGCCCGGTCGCTCGGCCTGCCGCGGAACAGGGCGCGGGTGAAGATCACGTCCTCCGGTGCGCCCGAATGGCGATAGGAGAAGCCCATCTCGGCGTGGCTGAAGGTGCGCAGGTCGCCCCGCCGGTCGATGCCGCGGGCCTCCACCAGCACGTCGGTGGTCTCGCCGCCATGGGCGCCGGCGTTCATGCGCAGCGCGCCGCCGATCGAGCCCGGGATACCGCGGTAGAAGGCGAGCCCGTCGAGCCCCGCCTCGGCGGCCGCCTTGGCGAGGCGCATGTCCGGCACGGCCGTGCCGACCGCCAGCGTGTCGCCGTCGATCGCGATGCCGCCGAAGGCCTTTCCGCCCAGGCGGACCACCACCCCGGGTACGCCGCCGTCCCGGACGATGAGATTGGAGCCGAGCCCGATCACCGTCACCGGCACGTCGGGGTCGAGGGCCGCGAGCAGGCGCGCGAGATCCTCCTCGTCGGCCGGGGTGAACAGCACCTCGGCCGGTCCGCCGACCCGGAACCAGGTGAGGTCCGCCAGGGACTGGTCGGCGAGCAGGCGCCCGCGGAGATCGGGCGCGGCGGCGCGGATGCGGTCGTGGAGCGATGCGGTCATCTTGGGATCTCTCCTCTTCCCACCGGCGTGGAGAGGGATGCGACGGCGGGGCCGCCGCGGGCCTCCCCTTGCGCGCGGCGCGAAGAGGGAGGCGCGGCCGGGGCGGCGTCCAGGACACCGGCGCGGCGGCGTGCGATTTCCACGTTCCGGAACCGCCGGACGCGATGGCCCTGCGCGGTCGGCCGTGCGTCGCCACCGCGGTCCGGCCGGCCGTCGGCGTGCCGGCCGCCCTCCGGCTCGACGGTCCCGCGTGTATCCCGGCCGGAAAACGTCGCGACGCAGCGCCCGATCGACGCCCGCCGGATCGATGTGAAGCCGGCCAGGCGGCGGGCGCTGAGCCCGTGCCGGGGGCGTTGCCCGACCTCAATCCGCGACCCGGGCCGCTGTCGCCGGGGAGGAGCCCGTTCCGGACTGGCCGCGCGCACCCCTCACCGCCCCCGCGCGGCGAGCTCGTCCGGCAGCGCGTACGCCCACTGGGTGATCGTGCCGGCGCCGAGGCACACGACGTAGTCGCCGGGCTTTGCCAGATCCGCGATGATCCCGGCGAGTTCCTCCGGCCGCTCCAGCGCCCGGGCGTCGCGGTGGCCGCGCGAGCGCAGGCCGGCCACGAGGCTGTCGCGGTCGAAGCCCTCGATCGGCGGCTCGCCGGCCGCGTAGACCGGGGCGACGATCACCGTGTCGGCGTCGTTGAAGCAGGTGCAGAAATCGTCGAACAGCGATTGCAGCCGGGTGTAGCGGTGGGGCTGCACGATGGCGATCACACCGTGCTCGGTGGAGGCGCGGGCCGCCTTGAGCACCGCCTTGATCTCCACCGGATGGTGCCCGTAATCGTCGAAGATCGTCGCGCCGTTCCACTCGCCGGTGCGGGTGAACCGCCGCTTCACGCCGCCGAACCCGGCGAGGGCGTTGCGGATCGCGTCGGGCTTCACGCCGAGCTCGTGCGCGACGGCGAGCGCCGCGGTGGCGTTGAGCGCGTTGTGCTTGCCGGGCATCGGCAGGACCAGATCCTCCATCTCCATCCGGTAGCCCGGACGACGGTCGCGGATCATCACGCGGAACCGGCTCTGGCCGCCGCGGAGGTCCACGTCGATCAGGCGCACGTCGGCCTGCGGGTTCTCGCCGTAGGTAATGATCCGCCGGTCCTCGATATGGCCGACGAGGTCCTGCACCACCGGATGGTCGATGCACATCACCGCGAACCCGTAGAACGGGATGTTGTCGATGAAGCGCCGGAACGCGTCCTTGATGGCGTCGAACGAGCCGAAATGGTCGAGATGCTCCGGGTCGATGTTGGTGACGATCGCGACATCCGCCGGAAGCTTCAGGAAGGTGCCGTCGGACTCGTCGGCCTCCACCACCATCCACTCGCCCGCGCCCATGCGGGCATTGGTGCCGTAGGCGTTGATGATGCCGCCGTTGATCACGGTCGGGTCGAGGTTGCCGGCGTCGAGCAGGGTCGCGACCAGCGAGGTCGTCGTGGTCTTGCCGTGCGTGCCCGCGATGGCGACGCAGGACTTGAAGCGCATCAGCTCGGCCAGCATCTCGGCCCGGCGCACCACGGGGAGTCGACGCTCCCGTGCGGCCTGCAACTCAGGGTTGTCGCGCTGGATCGCCGTCGAGACCACGACCAGGGCCGCCTGCTCGACGTTGTCGGCGTTGTGGCCCACGAAGGTCCGCATGCCCTTCTCGGCGAGGCGGCGGACGTTGGCGTTGTCGGAGGCGTCCGATCCCTGCACCGTGTAGCCGAGGTTGTGCATCACCTCGGCGATGCCGGACATGCCGATGCCGCCGATGCCGATGAAGTGGATGGGTCCGAGCTTGTCGGGCAGCTTCATGGGTCGAACCGTCTGGTGGCGGGATCGCCGGTGCGGAATCCCTCAAGGAATCAGGTGCGGGCAGCGGTCGCGACGACGACCTCGGCCAGCCGCTCGGCGGCGTCGTGGATACCGGCGCTTCTGGCCGCATCGGCCGCCGCGGTCAATTTTGCCGGCGTCTCGAAGCAGGCGGTGAGGTCCGCCACGAGGCGCTCCGGGGTGAAGTCCGCCTGCTTCACGGCGCGCGCGGCGCCGATGGCGTCGAGGGTCGCGGCGTTGGCGGCCTGATCCTGATCGAGGGAGCCGGGCAGCGGCACGAGGATCGCCGGACGGCCGATCGCCGCGAGTTCCGAGACCGTCGAGGCGCCCGAGCGCGAGACCACGAGGTGGCTCGCGGCCATGCGGCCCGGGAGGTCCTTGAAGAACGGCGCCGCCTCGATCCCCGCGAGCCCCATGGCCAAGTAGCGGTTCTGCACCGCCGTCAGGTCCTCGGGCCGGACCTGCTGGACGAGGTGCAGCCGGGCGCGCAGCGCGACGGGCAGCCGGGCGATCGCCTCGGGCACGACCTCGCCCATGACCCGGGCGCCCTGGCTGCCGCCGAACACCAGGAGCCGCAGGGCGTCGTCCGGGCCGAAGGCGGGATAGGAAATCTTGGCCGCCTCGATCACCGCCGGGCGGAGGGGGTTGCCGGTGTGGATGCGGGGCGCGCGGGCCTTGTCGGGCACGCCGCGGACCTCCTTGAAGCCCGTGGCGATGGTTCGGGCCCCCTTGGCCAGGAAGGCATTGGCGCGGCCCATCACGGCGTTCTGCTCGTGCAGGATCGTCGGCACCCGCAGGATCTGGCCTGCGAGCACGGGCGGCACGGTCGGGTAGCCGCCGAAGCCCACGATGGCGGCCGGGTTGATCCGGCGGATCTCCTTGGCGGCGACGCCGAAGCCGCGGCCGAGCGTCAGCACGGCGCTCGCGCGCTTGAGGGGCGAGCGGCCGGAGGGCGTCGCCGACGCGATGGTGACCACCTCGGAGGCCGGGAACTCGGCCGCGATCGCGTCGACCCGCGCGTCGGTGGCGAGCGCCACCCGGATGCCGCGGGCGCGCAGCGCGTGGGCGAGGCTCTCGGCCGGGAACAGGTGCCCGCCGGTGCCGCCCGCGCAGAGCAGGATCGTGGGGGTGAAGACCGTCACCGCATCACTCCGGCGACGGTGGCGGGTGCGGTGCCGGGGGGCTTCTGGCTGAGCATCACGGTGCGGGGACGCTTGCGGGTCAGGGCGACGAGGAAGCCGGTGCCAAGCGCCAGCGAGATCAGCGAGGAGCCGCCGTAGGAGACGAAGGGCAGCGTCATGCCCTTGGCCGGCATCAGCTGGGTGTTCACCGCCATGTTGATGCAGGCCTGGAGGCCGAACAAGGTGGTCAGGCCGGTGATCGCCAGCCGCGAGAAGGTGTCGTCGGTCCGCCGCGCGAGCTTGAGGCCGCGCAGCACGATGAAGGCGAACAGCGCCACGAGGCACAGGCAGACGATCACGCCGAACTCCTCGCCGGTGACCGAGAAGATGAAGTCGGTATGCGCGTCGGGCAGGTGGCGCTTGGCCACGCCCTCCCCCGGGCCCGTACCGAACCAGCCGCCCGAGCGGAAGGATTCGCGCGACCAGAAATCCTGGAAGCCGCCCCCCGAATCCTTGTCGAGGAACTTGTTGAAGCGCTCCCGCACGTGATGGAAGAACAGGTAGGCAGCGAACACCCCTCCGAGGCCGAGCACGCCGAGCACCGCCACCCAGATCAGGTGCAGGCCCGCCACGAAGAACAGCGCGCACCACACCATGGTAATCAGCATGGTCTGGCCGAAATCGGGCTGGAGCAGCAGCGGCACGATGGTGATCGGCAGGAGCAGCAGCGCCAGGATCCCGCCCGGCATGTCGCGGCGCTGCGCGCCTTCCGAGAACGCCCAGGCGGCCACCACCACGAAGGCCGGCTTCACGAATTCCGAGGGCTGAAGGCCGAACGAGCCGAACTGGATCCAGCGATGCGCGCCCTTGATCTCGGGCCCGAACTTGCCGGCGAGCAGGCAGAGCGCCACCCCGCAGACCCAGGTGACGAGCGCGAGCCGGCGGATGCCGCGCAGCGACAGGAACGAGACCGCGCAGATCAGCAGGATGGTCGGCGCGAGATACATCGCCTGCCGGTTCAGGAAGTAGAAGGTCGGCAGGCCGATCCGCTCCGCCACCGGCGGGCCGCCGCCCATCAGGAAGACCAGGCCGGCCACCATCAGCGCGAACAGGGCCGCGAGCAGCCCGCGATCGACCGTCCACCACCAGTCCGTCAGGGGGGTGCGTTCCGCGCGTGACATCATGCCGGGCAACGACTCCAGGCCGCGCGGATGCCGATCCGCGCGGGTCAGGGCGGATCCTGTGCAGGAATGGTAAACGGAGCCTTATGGTTTACGGCTCCGATCCCCGATCTCGGTGCGCGCCGCTCCCCGGTGCGCCGATCTGGCGGCAGCCCTACCGGCGCGTCTCCGGGAACATGTCACTCAGCCTCCCTCGGCGATGAACCGGCGGCGAAAACCGTATTCATTTGGCCGGATGCCGAGCGCAGGTCATCCTATGTTAATCATCAACATGCAACTTCCGGGTGTAGTCTCCGGATCGACGAGCGCGCGTCCCTGAAGGGCGCCGCGCGACAGGCGATCCGCCAAGCGGAAGCCGCACCCGCCATGTTCGCTGCCCTGAATGCCCGTGAAGCGCATGCCAAGCTCGCGGCCCTCGACCGAGTCCAGGGCGTCATCGAATTCGACCTCGCGGGCCGGATCCTCTCGGCGAACGGCAACTTCCTCGACGTCGTGGGCTACACGCTGCCGGAGATCGTCGGCCAGCACCACAGCCTGTTCATGGACCCGGTCCAGCGCGAGACGCCGGAATACCGGGCCTTCTGGGAGCGCCTGCGGTCCGGATCCTTCGAGTCCGGTCAGTTCCAGCGGGTCGGCCGCGGCGGTCGCCCGATCTGGATCCAGGCCTCCTACAACCCGATGCTGGACGGCCGCGGCCGGCCCTACAAGGTCGTGAAGTTCGCCACCGACATCACGCGCCAGCGGACCGAGGAGGCCGACCGGGCCGGGCAGATCGCGGCGATCCACAAGGTCCAGGCGGTGATCGCCTTCGACCTCGACGGCACCGTGATCGATGTGAACGACAATTTCCTGGCCACGATGGGCTACGCCCGCGACGCGGTCGTGGGCCAGCACCACAGCCTGTTCGTCGAGCCCGGCTACCGCGAGAGCGAGGCCTATCGGGCGTTCTGGGCGGCCCTGCGCAACGGGACCTACCAGGCGGCCCAGTTCCGGCGGATCGGCAAGGACGGGCGCGAGGTCTGGATCCAGGCCTCCTACAACCCGATCCTCGATGCCGCCGGGCGGCCCTACAAGGTGGTGAAGTTCGCCACCGACATCACCGACCAGGTCCGCCTGCTGGCCGACCTGCGGATCATGATCGACCGGAACTTCGGCGAGATCGAGCACGCGGTGGCCCACTCGACCGACGCCGCCGCTCTCGCCTCCTCGGCGGCGGATTCGACCTCCGGCAACGTCCAGACCGTGGCGGCGGCGGCCGAGGAACTGGCCGCCTCCGTGGCGGAGATGTCCCAGAGCATCGTCCGCTCGCAGGGGGCCACCGACACCGCCTACGCCTGCGTCCAGGACGCGGACGGCCACACCAAGCGGCTGGCCGAGACCGCCACGGCGATGACCGGCATCGTCGGCCTGATCCAGAACATCGCCGGCCAGATCAACCTGCTGGCCTTGAACGCCACCATCGAGGCGGCCCGCGCCGGCGAGGCGGGGCGCGGCTTCGCGGTGGTCGCCTCCGAGGTCAAGGCGCTGGCCGATCAGGCCGCCCGCGCCACCGGGCAGATCAACGGCGAGATCGCCAGCGTGCAGCGGGTCTCGCAGGAGGTGGTGGGCGCGCTCAGCTCGATCGGCGCCTCGGTCTCGGTGATGCGCGAGACCGTGGTGGCGACCGCCGCCGCCATCGAGGAGCAGAGCGCGGTGACCCGCGACCTCGCCGAGAGCATGCAGAGCGCCGCGGGCGCCGTCACGGCGATCACCGGCAATATCGGGGCGATCGTCCAGTCGGTGGCCGACGTCTCGCAGGCGGTCGGGACGACGCGCGAGGCCGCCAAGGTCCTGGCCCGCTGAGGGCGGCGGGCGCCGCCTCAGGGCAGCGCCTGCACCAGCTCGCGGAAGCGGTTGCCGCGGATCTCGAAGTTCCGGAACTGGTCGTAGGACGCGCAGGCCGGCGAGAGCAGCACCACCGGTTCGGGGGCCCCCGAGGCGGCGGCGTTCTCGGCCGCCTTCGGGACCGCCACCTCGAGGGTCTCGCAGCGCGTGTAGGGCACCGCCCCCTCCAGGGTCGCCGCGAAGGCGTCCGAGGCCGCGCCGATCAGGTAGGCGTGGGCGACGCGCTCGAAGTACGGCACCAGCGGGAAGATGCCGCCATCCTTGGCCTTGCCGCCGAGGATCCAGTGGATGTCGCGGAAGGCGGTGAGCGCCTTCTCGGTGGAATCCGCGTTCGTCGCCTTGGAATCGTTGACGAACAGCACGGGGCCGCGCCGCCCGACCTCCTCCATCCGATGCGGCAGGCCGGGGAACGAGCTCAGCCCGGACTGGATCTGCTCGGGCGAGAGGCCCAGCGACCGCGCCACCGCCACCGCGACGGCCGCGTTCTGCCAGTTATGGGCCCCGCGCAGCGAGCCGATCCCGTTGACGTCGGCCAGGACTGCGCCCTGCGGGTCGCGCACGAGGCCGTCGCGCACCGTCAGCGCTTCGGTGCACAGCACCTCGCCGTGGGGCACGTGGACGCGCACGAGGTCGCCCGCCCGGCGCTCGGCGATGGCCCGGCTCGGGCCGTCGTCGATGCCGACGACCGCGAGGCCCGACCCGCGGATCAGGCGCTCCTTGATCGCCGCGTACTGCTCCATCGTGCCGTGGCGGTCGAGATGGTCGGGCGTGATGTTCATCAGCACGCCGACGCTCGGGTCGAGGCCCGGCGTCAGGTCGATCTGGAACGACGACATCTCGATCACGTGGACGCGGTCGACGGACGGCGGCTCCAGCGACAGGATCGCGGTGCCGATATTGCCACCCATCTGCACGTCGCGGCCCGCCCGGGCGAGGACGTGGGCGATGAGCGCCGTGGTGGTCGACTTGCCGTTGGTGCCGGTGATCGCCACGAACGGCGCGCCCGGCGCCTGCGCCCGGCGCTCCCGGCAGAACAGCTCGATGTCGCCGAGGATCGCGACGCCCGCATCCCGGGCGAGCCGGACGCTCCAGTGCGGCTCGGGATGGGTCAGGGGCACGCCGGGGCTGAGGACGAGGGCGGCGAAGCCCGACCACTCGGCCTCGCGCAGGTCCTGCGTCGCGATCCCGGCTTCCTGCGCCCGCACGCGGCTGTCGGCATTGTCGTCCCAGGCCCGCACGTCGGCCCCACCCGCCTTCAGCGCCAGCGCCGTGGCGAGCCCCGAGCCGCCGAGCCCGAACAGGGCGACGGTGCGCTCAGCGAAGGTGGTGATGGGCGTCATGCGGAACTCAAATGCAGCAGGGGACGGTCGCCGCTCCCATCCACCGCCTCATCCCGAGGTGCCCGCGTCAGCGGGCCGCGAAGGAGCCCTCCAGTTCAGCGCGCGATCCCTGGAGGGCCCCTTCGCGGCCTCCGCTCCGCTCCGGCACCTCAGGATGAGGGCCTGGATTGGATCGGCCGCTCGATCGGGGAGTCTAGCACAGATTTTCAGCGCAGCTTCAGCGTCGCCAATCCGGCGAGCGCCAGGATCACCGCGATGATCCAGAAGCGGATCACCACCTGCGGTTCCTTCCAGCCCTTCTGCTCGAAATGGTGGTGGATCGGCGCCATGCGGAAGACGCGCTTGCCCGTCAGCTTGAACGACGCGACCTGGATGATCACCGACATCATCTCCAGCACGAACAGGCCGCCGACGATGGCGAGCACGATCTCGTGCTTGGTCGCGACCGCGACGCTGCCGAGCAGGCCACCCAGCGCCAGGGAGCCGGTATCGCCCATGAAGATCTGGGCCGGCGGGGCGTTGAACCACAGGAAGCCGAGGCCGGCGCCGATCACCGCCCCGCAGACCACCGCGAGTTCGCCGGTGTCGCGCACGTAGTTCACCTGCAGGTAGCTCGCCGTGAACGAGTTGCCGACCAGGTAGGCGATGAACCCGAAGGTGCCGCAGGCGATCATCACCGGCACGATGGCCAGCCCGTCGAGGCCGTCGGTCATGTTCACGGCGTTGCCCGCCCCGACGATCACGAAGGCGCCGAACAGGGCGTAGAACCAGCCGAGGTTCAGGAGCGCGTCCTTGAAGACCGGAAACGCGAGCTGGTTCTGCAGCGTGACGGGGGAATAGACCGAGATCGTCACGCAGGCCGCCATCGCGATCAACGCCTCGAGCGTCAGCCGGAACTTGCCGGAGAAGCCCTTGTGGGACTGCTTCGTGACCTTGAGGTAGTCGTCGTAGAAGCCGATCGCCCCGAAGCCGAGGGTGACCGTCAGGGTCACCCAGACGTAGTGATTGCGCGGGTTCGCCCAGAGCAGGATCGCCACGACGGCGCCGGCCAGGATCATCAGGCCGCCCATGGTCGGCGTCCCGCGCTTGGTCAGCAGATGGGTCTGCGGACCGTCCTCGCGGATCGGCTGGCCCTTGCCCTGGCGCAGGCGCAGCAGCGAGATGATCCAGGGCCCGAACCAGAACACGAACAGGCCCGCCGTGAACAGCGCGCCGCCGGTGCGGAAGGTGATGTAGCGGAACACGTTGAACGGCGTGAAGGTGCCGCTCAATTCCGAGAGAAGGTATAGCATCCGGGCGTTCGGCCCCTCTGTTCAGGCACAGGTTTCAGGGGCGGCACCGAGCGTCCGGGACGGCTCGGGCGTGCCGGTCATGGGGCGCTCGCGAGGGCGCGCCGCGTCGGGTCGATCGCGTAGCGGGCTTTCAGCGCCTCGACAATCCGGCCCATGCGGCTGCCGTTCGAGCCCTTGACCATCACGGCGTCGCCGGATCGCAGGATCCCGGCGAGGGGCTCGACCAGCTCGGCGGCGGTGTCGGCCACGCCGCCGCGGCGGCTCACCGGGAGGGCCTCGAACAGGTGGCGCGTCAGGGGACCGGCCGCGAAGACGAGGTCGATCCGGGCGGCCTCGATCGCCTCGGCGAGGCCGCGGTGCAGTTCGGCCGAGGCGGCGCCGAGCTCCAGCATGTCGCCCAGCACCGCGATGCGCCGCCCGCGCGGGCCGGTCTCAATTCCCGCGAGGGTCGCGAGCGCGGCGCGCACCGAGGCGGGGTTGGCGTTGTAGCTCTCGTCGACGAGGTAGGCGGTGCCGCCGCCGATCTCCAGGGCGGTGCGCTCGCCGCGCCCGACGGGGGGCGTCAGCCCGGTGAGCGACAGGGCGGCCTGGGCGAGGTCCGCGCCCAAAGCGTGGATCACCGCCAGGACACCGAGGGAATTCAGCGCCGCGTGGCGCCCGGCGGTGCCCAGCTTGTAGGTGACGGGCTGTCCCATCACCACCGCGTCGACCACCGAGAGGTCGGGGCGCAGCACGATCCGCTGGGCGCGCACGTCGGCCTGCGGGTGCTCGCCGAAGCTGACCACGCGGCCGGCCTGGGAGGCCTGCGCGTGGGCGACGAGCCGATCGAAGTGCTGGGCGTCGCGGTTGATGATCGCCACGCCGCCGGCCCTGAGCCCGGAGAAGATCTCGCCCTTGGCGTCCGCGATGGCGGCCAGCGACGCGAAGTGCTCGATGTGGACCGGCTCCACCGTGGTGATCAGCGCGATGTCGGGCCGGACCTGAGCGGCGAGCGGCACGATCTCGGCGCCGTGGTTCATGCCGATCTCGAACACGCCGTAGCGCGTGGCGGCCGGCATGCGGGCGAGCGTCAGCGGCACGCCCCAGTGGTTGTTGTAGGAGGCGGCCGAGGCATGGGTCTCGCCCTGCCCCGACAGGACGTGGCGCAGCGCCTCCTTGGTGCCGGTCTTGCCTACCGAGCCCGTCACCGCCACGACCTGGGCATCCGTGCGGGCGCGGGCTGCCGCGCCGAGGCGGACCATCGCGGTCAGGACCGGGTCCGCGCCCGTCTCCGGCACCGCCAGGACGGGGCCGCGCGCCGCCAGATCTGCGGCGCGGCCTTCCGTCACCACCGCGGCGCCGGCCCCGCGGCCGAGGGCGTCGGCGACGAAGTCGTGACCGTCGCGGGCCTCGCCGCGGATCGCGAAGAACAGGTCGCCGGGCTGGATCGTGCGGGTGTCGATCGAGGCGCCGCCGATGGGGCGGCCCTCGCCGATCAGGCGCCCGCCCGTGGCGGCCTCGAGTTCCGCGCGGGTCCAGAGTGCAGTCATGGTCAGCCCCCTGTCGCCGTCAGGCCGTGGTCTCGGTGATCGCGGCGCGCACGGCCTCATGGTCCGAGAACGGCAGCGTCCGATCTCCCACGATCTGGCCGGTTTCATGACCCTTGCCGGCCACCACCAGCACGTCGCCGGACCGGAGCCGTCCCACGGCGCTGCGGATCGCCTCGGCCCGGTCGCCGATCTCCTCCGCGCTCGGCGCCGCCGCCAGGATCGCCCGGCGGATGGAGGCGGGCTCCTCGGTGCGGGGATTGTCGTCGGTGACGATGACCGTGTCGGCGAGCCGCTGCGCGATGGCCCCCATCAGCGGCCGCTTGCCGCGGTCGCGGTCGCCGCCGCAGCCGAAGACCACGATCAGACGGCCCGACGCGAACGGACGCAGCGCGGTCAGCACGCTCTCCAACGCTTCGGGCTTGTGGGCGTAGTCGACGAGGCAGAGGCCGCCCCGGGCCTCGCCGATCCGCTCCATCCGGCCCGGCACGCCGGTGAGATGGTCGAGCGCCGCGAAGACCCCGTCGGGATCGGCGGCTCCCGCCGGGGTGGTCAGCGCGAGGCCGGCCGCCACCAGGGCGTTCTCGACCTGGAACTCGCCGACCAGCGGCAGGCGCAGCGCGCGGGCGCGGCCCGCGAACATGAGGCGGACGGCCTGCGCGAACCCCTCCGTCCGGACGGATTCGACGTGCAGGTCCCGACCGCCGCGACCGACCGTGCGCACGGGCCGGCCGGCTCCCTCGGCGGCGGCGATCACGCGGTCGGCGTAGGCGCCGTCGGCGTTGACGATCGCCGGGCAGCCCATCGGCAAGAGGTCGGTGAACAACCGGAGCTTGGCGGCGAGATACTCCTCGATGCTGGCGTGGTAATCGAGGTGGTCGCGGCCGAGATTGGTGAAGCCGGCCGCGGAGATCCGCACGCCGTCGAGCCGGCGCTGCTCGATCCCGTGCGAGGACGCCTCCATGGCGAGATCGGTGATGCCCTCGGCTGCGAGCCGCGCCAGCGTCCGGTGCAGCGTCACCGGGTCCGGGGTGGTCAGCGAGCCGTACTGGGCGCCGTGATTGGTGACGATGCCGACCGTGCCGAGGCTCGCGGCGTCGCGGCCGAGGCGCGCCAGGATCTGGCGCACGAAGTCGGCCACCGAACTCTTGCCGGCGGTGCCGGTGACGGCCACCACGGTCCCGGGTTGCGCCCCCGCGAGCCGGGCGGCGGCCAGGGCCAGGGACCGGCGCGCATCGGCGACCGGGATCCAGGCGACCGCGTCCGGCAGGTCGGCGGGCCGTGCCCCTTCCCCGGCGACCGCGGCGGCGCCGCGCTGGGCCGCCTGCGCGGCGAAGCGGCGTCCGTCCGCCTTCGTGCCCGGCACGGCCACGAACACCGTGCCGGTGGCGACCTGCCGGCTGTCGGCCGTGAGGTCGGACACCGTCAGCTCCGCGGACGGGCCGGCGGCTTCGGGGAAGAGATCGGCGAGCCGGGCTGTCACGGATCCGACCTCACGGGCCGCCGAGCTGGTTGATGTGGTAGGCGTTGAGCTTGACCATCTGGGGGAACGGCCTCACTGGCGGCTCGAATTGCGGCGGCAGGCCGAGGATCGGGGCCACCCGCTCGATCACCCTGCCGGTGACGACGCCGGAGTTCCAGGCCGCCGTGGCGTAGCCGCCGGATTCCGGCAGGCCCTGCGGCTCGTCCATGATGGTGACGAACAGGTACTTCGGGTCGTTCATCGGCGCCGCCGCCATGAAGGTCGTGAACAGGCGGTTGTGGATGTAGCGGCCGCCGATCACCTTCTCGGCCGTGCCGGTCTTGCCGCCGACGAAGTAGTACGGGATCGCCGCCTTCTTGGCCGAGCCCTCGGCGGCGTTCAGCCGCATGATGTAGCGCATCGCCTCGGAGGTCGTCGACGACAGGACGTGCGTCGCGCGGGTCTTGGCCTCGTCCGGGTTCGCCTTCAGGAAGGTCGGGGTGATCAGGTCGCCGCCGTTGGCGATGGCCGCCACGGCCGCCGCCGCCTGGATCGGCGCCACCGCGATGCCGTGGCCGAACGCGATCGTGATGGTGTTGATCTCGGTCCAGCGGGACGGGACGATCGGCGCCGCGCTCTCCGGAAGCTCGGTGCGCAGCCGGTCGAGGAGGCCCATCTTCTTCAGGAAGGCCTTGTGGCCGGGCACGCCGACGCCGAGCGCCATCTTGGCCGAGCCGATGTTGGAGGAGTGCGTGAACACCTCCGGCATGGTGATGACGCGGTTGGTGCCGTGATATTCGTGGATCTTCTGGCGGCCCCAGTTCAGCACGCCGCCGCGGGTGTCGAAGGTCGAGTTGACGTTGTACTTGCCGGAATCGAGCGCCATGGCGAGGGTCATCGCCTTGAAGGTCGAGCCCATCTCGTAGACGCCGACATTCATGCGGTTGATGCGGTCGGGCGAGAGCGCGTCCTTCGGGTCGTTCGGGTCGAAATCCGGCATGGAGACGAGGGCGATGACCTCCCCGGTCTTCACGTCCAGGATCATCGAGGCGCCGGCCTTCGCCTTGAAGTGGTCGATACCCCAGGCGAGCTCGTCGCGCACCGCGAACTGCGCGCGCAGGTCGAGGGAGAGCTGCACCGGCTTGAGGTCGGCCTGCTTGCTGACCAGCCCGAAGCTGTTGAGCGCCTGCAGGCCGGTGGAGTCGATGTACTTCTCCATCCCGGCGATGCCGATGCCGTCGAGGTTGGTGGCGCCCAGGATGTGGGCGGCGGCGGTGCCGTTCGGATAGACCCGCTTGTGGTCGGGCAGGAAGCCGATGCCCGGGATGCCGAGCCGGTGGACCTCGGCCTGCTGCTTCGGCGTCAGCTCGCGCTTCACCCAGACGAAGCCCGCGCCGCTCCGGCCCTTGCGGGAGGACAGCTTGGCACGCAGCTCCGAGGCGTTGAGTTCCGGCAGGACCGCGGTGAGCAGCTCCACCGCCTCGTCCTTGTCGTAGATGTTGCCGGGCTCGGCGAAGACCGAGACCGTGCGGATGTCGGTCGCCAGGATCTCGCCGTTGCGGTCGACGATGTCGGGCCGGAAGGCCGTCGAGGACGCGGCCGCGACCCGGTGCTCCTGGCTGGGGGGCTCCCCGAAGATCGCCATCATCAGGAGCTTGGCCGAGATCGTCCCGAAGACGCCCACGAAGACCAGTCCGACCAGGGCGACGCGCATGTGCGAGCGCTCGATCGCCAGGCGGAACATGCTGCGCACGAACGCCCGGGCGCGCTCGGCGCGCGGCACCGGCTCGTGCGCCGCCTCCTCGATGAGGCGCGGCGCGGCCGCGGCATGGGCCAGCGCGGCGGCCTCCAGGATCGCGGCCTCGTGCTCGGCGACCTCGGCCGGGTGCGCCGCGTCTAGGATCTGGTCGGCATCTTCGGACACGGGGGACTACCTCGAAGCCGTCGTCGGGGTGCGGGTCGTGGTGACGGTGCGGGTGATCGAGCCGGTGGTACGCGGCTCGATCGTGCCCTTGTCCTTGGGCGTCGCCGTGGCGGCGAGCAGCCGGCCGATCTCGTCCCCGCGCTCGGGCCGGGCGGGCAGGTCCGAGAGGCGCGCCAGATGCGCCGTACCGATCGGCTCCAGGGCGAGGTGCTTGTCGACGGCCGCCTGGAGGCGGTCGGGGCGCGTCAGGAGCTGCCACTCGGCGCGCAGCACCGCGATCGCCTGCCGCTCCTTGTGCAGCGCCGTCTGCAGCTTCGAGACCTGACCGCCCTGGTAGAGCGTGTCGTACTTGATCGAGTAGGCGTAGATCGCCGAGGCGACGAGCCCGGCCACCGCCAGGAGGTTCAGGAGGCGGATCATCGGCGGGGACCCAAGCGGGCGGCGTCCGGCAGGCTCGCCAGGGCCGTCAGAGCCGCCAGCGGCTCCGGAACGTCGGATTCGGTGCGCTCGGCCGCGCGGAGCTTGGCCGACCGGGCGCGGGGGTTGCGCGCGGTCTCGGCCTCGTCCGGCAGGACGGGTCCCTTGGTGGCGAGGCGGAAGCTGCGCACGACCTCGGCGGTGGCGCCCGGCAGATGGCGCGAGCCCTGCGCGGACCGGCCGCTGCGCGCCGCGAAGAACTGCTTGACGATCCGGTCCTCGAGCGAGTGGAACGTCACGACGGCCAGCCGCCCGCCGGGTTTCAGCACCCGTTCGGCCGCGTGGAGCGCCCGGACCAGCTCGCCCAGCTCGTCGTTGACGGCGATCCGCAGGCCCTGGAACGTCCGCGTCGCCGGATGGATGTGGCTGCCGGGCTCGACCCGCACGACGCCGGCGACGAGGTCGGCGAGCTGCGCGGTGGTCTCGATGCGGCCGCGGCGGCGGGCCTCGTGGATCGCCCGCGCCACGGCCCGGGAGCGCCGCTCCTCGCCGTAATGGTAGATGATGTCGGCGAGCACCGCCTCGTCGGCCTCGTTGACGATGTCGGCCGCGCTCGGGCCGTCGGCGCCCATGCGCATGTCGAGGGGCCCGTCGTTGCGGAACGAGAAGCCGCGCTCCGGCACGTCGAGCTGCATCGACGAGACGCCGATATCGAGCACCACCCGGTCCACCTGCGGCACGTCGGCCTCGGCCAGGAGGGTATCGAGCTCGCCGAAGCGGCCCGGCACGAGGCGCAGGCGCCCTCCGAACTCCGCGACCAGGGTCTGCCCCCCCGCGATGGCGGTGGGATCGCGGTCGATCGCCACCACGTGCAGGGCGGGATCGCGCGCCAGCAGCGCGCGCGTGTAGCCGCCGGCCCCGAAGGTGCCGTCGACGGCGATGCCGCCCTCGGTCCGGAGGCTCTCGACCACCGCGTCGAGCAGGACCGGCACGTGCGGCTGGGCGGATGACCCGGCGGCGGGGCCGGCCCCCGCCGGCAGTCCGGATGACGGGCGACGCCGGATCATGGGCGGCCCGCCGCGCTGGCGCGATCCGGGGCGGAGTGTCGGCGCGCGCCGGAAACCCGGTCGCGAATGCGGCTGGTGCGTCTCATGATGCCCTGTACCGGACCGCGCGGGCGCGGCGCGCGTGACGGGAACGGCATCGGATGCGAAGCGCGCAGAACGCCGCGCACGGACGGGACCTGCTCTCGAGCAGGTGGCGCCCGGCGATCCGATACACGCCGTTGACGGGAGGATGCCGGGTATCATGGGCCTCGGAGGATCGTCAACGCACAAGCTTGGCGCTGCCGCGCAGACCGATCTGAACCCGGCAAGGTTAACCGAAGGTTTTTGTCGCGCGCGAAATCCCGCCCGCCAGCCCTGCCCCGGGGCCGGCGGCGGATGACGGGATGGCGCGGGCGCCGGGTTTCGCGGAGGCGGTGGATCAGCCGGCCTATAAGCCGGGTTCTGTAGGGCCGGTGCGCTCGCGCGCACCGACGTGGCGGCCATTCCTCTGGGACGGTCGTTGCCGACCGCCTCGAGCAACCAACCCGGGCGACTGGCCTGGAGAGCGGGCCTGCCCTTCTCGCGAAGGGCGCGCCGCCCCTATTCGGTCTTGCTCCCGGTGGGGTTTGCCGTGCCGTCCGCGTTGCCGCGTCCGCGGTGCGCTCTTACCGCACCCTTTCACCCTGACCCCGGACGGATCCGGGGCGGTCTGCTCTCTGTGGCACTGTCCCTGGGGTCGCCCCCGCCGGAGGTTATCCGGCACCGTCTCTCCATGGAGCCCGGACTTTCCTCCCCGGACGCCGAGGCGTCCGGAGCGGCCGCCCGGCCGGCTGATCCGCGGGCAGATGCGCCCGCGCCGCCGTCCGGGTCAAGGGCGAAGGCGCCTCACCAGGAGCCGGTGTTCTCCATGGATTTCCACGGCTCCTGCGGCGCCTTCGCGCCGCCCTTCTGGAGGATCTCGATGGAGATGCCGTCGGGTGACTTGACGAAGGCCATGTAGCCGTCGCGGGGCGGACGGTTGATGGTGACGCCCTTCTCCTGCAGCCGGGCGCAGAAATCGTAGATGTCGTCGACCTGATAGGCGAGGTGCCCGAAATTGCGCCCGCCCGAGTAGGTCTCCGGATCCCAGTTGTAGGTGAGTTCGATCAGCGGCGATCGCGTCTCCGCCGCGCGCTCGGCATCGCCGGGCGCGGCCAGGAACACGAGGGTGAAGCGGCCCTTCTCGTTCTCGACGCGCCGGACTTCCTTCAGCCCGAACGTGTCGACGTAGAAGGCGAGTGCCCGGTCGAGGTCGGCCACCCGGACCATGGTGTGCAGAAATTCCATAATGGCGCTATCCCATTGTTATCAGTGGATGTTTTGCCATCTATGGCAAGAAACTGGCACGAACTTGCTTGCAGGGCACTCCCTGCGGCAGCTGAGTGATCACCGCGGTAGCTAGCGTTCGATCGAGCCGCGAGTAGGCTGCACGTGAGCCCTCGCAACGTCCCAGGCTGCCGAATTGGACAGTTTGGGAGGCATACTAGCTACAGCTGCCACGACGAAGCTCAGTAAGACGTTGACGCTGAATGACTTTACGGGATGGTGGATGATACCGTTCGGCCAGATGAAGCTGAGCAGTATCGCTATTATGCCCTTATCCCATACCGATGGTCGACGATCGGCCTCACCTCTCGCCGCTACCCTTCCTCACCTCAAATCGATCGATTGGTATAATCCTGGCTGGAAAGGCACCTCGCTCGATAGTTGGCCCGAATCAGTTGCCCGGGGTGTTCGGCCGCGCCGTCAGGGTTGGGCTTCCCTCCCCGACCCTCGCCGCCCTTTCTCATCCGCGCCGGGGGCGGTCTGGGTTCAGCTATGACCTGAAACGTCGTGCGGGATGTACGGCGCTTCAAGCGCAGCTCACTCGTCAGCACTCAGATCGAGTGTGAGCGCTGCAACAGCGCTCTCAGGTGATTTCGCTTGGATGTTGAGTGCCTTGCGTTGTCAATTGGAACTGGACCTGCTTCCACTCCGCCATTGGCCCTCGGCAGCTCGCGCCTGGACGTCGCTTGATCGCTGCTTCTATCTACGTCGAATTCGACGGTTGGTTGATCGCGCCGGTGTTTCCGCACCTGGGTTTCGTCAGCTAACCCCTTGATTCGACAGCTGCTCGGCTGTTGTCAGCGGCCATGAAGCAATTGCAGCAAGATCGAGCAGTCTCGTTTATAGGCTCATCTTCGACACGTAGATTCGAAATTAGCTATGTTCCAATCAGGCGGGCAGGAGCGTCGGTCATCGCTGTGCCTTCAGCAACTCTCCCCGACCTCGGCCTTCAGGTGCACCTGCGTCTTGCGTAAAACTGCGCAAGGATCGTAGCCGCTCCGGCGGGCTAAAATCAGCAGATCGGTCATGAGGTCGACGATATCGCACTCAGCGACCTCTGCACCCGCCACAGGGTAACGCCAACGCCGCTCAGCCGTGTGCTCCCCCAAGTAGAGGTTGAGGGCCTTCCGCGCGAGTTGAGCTCGCATAGCTTCCGTCGGCATGGGCGTTCTCCCTGGCCGTCCGGCCCCTGCGCCGGCGCCTGAGAAACCATGTGCCGGTAAGGCCTTGCGCGTTGTGTAGTCATGAGAACGGCCGAAACCGCCACACGGTTCAGGAGGAGCGAGCGAACCAGCAATATTCCGTGGAGTTTTCCAAGGACCGGGCGGTAGAAGAGGCTCGCGCTCGCCAACTCGCCTGCCGCTGAAGGCAAGCATTCATGCCGTGACGACGATCCGAGGCACCGCTCGGCTGAGAGGCCGCAGGCCTATACGATCTGCAGAGTTCGCGAAGACACGGGTAGATCCACGCGGCACAGGAGCCCGCTTGGTGCGAAGCGCAGCTTGGATCGCCCCTTGAGATCACCCGGCAGGATCTGCTCCAGCAACCGCAGGCCGAAGCCTCTGCGCACTGGCAGGCGCGTTGGCTCAGGTCCGCCGCGCTCGGACCACCGAAACACGAGGCGTGTTTCGCTCGACCCTGGTTGAAGGCGCCACCTTACCGCAACCGATCCCCCGCCTTCGGACAAGGCTCCGAACTTCACAGCGTTCGCCGTCAACTCGTGTATGGCCAGACCAAATACCTCGGCTGCCCGCGGTAGTAGATTGACCGACGGTCCGGAGATGCAGACGCGGCCTTCGCGCTCCAGCTCGAAGGGGTGCAGTTCGTCCGCGACGAGCCGTTCCAGATCGACGCCGGCCGGCGGCTTCTGACGCGCCGTAGCCTTGAGGCGCGGGAGGGCATCGATCCGACTGTCTAGATCCGCGGCATCGTCGGCCGCAGCTACCTCGGTCTCGGCCGTGCGGCGCGCTATCGAGCGAACCAGTGCGAGCGTGTCGCGCACCTGCTTCTGGAGCTCACGAGCGGTCTGATCCAACTGCTCCATGACCCGGCTCACATCCGCGGGCGTACCGGCTGTTTGAGCTAGCCCGGCAAGAGCTTGGTCCATGATTTCGCGGACCCGAGTGGTGCGCCCTGCGGCAAGCTCGTCCAGTTGATCACCTGGTCGAATCTCCCGCTGCAGGGCGATCCAGTGCGTCAACTCCCCGACCTCGTTGCGCAGGGGCGTGATGTGCCAGTGGAGTGTGTAGGTGCTGCCATCCTTACGGTAGTTGATGGTGTTGCCCTGGAACGCTTCGCGTGTCTCAAGGTCTGAGCGCAAGCGAGCGAGGACTGTCCTGTCGGTCAGCGGCCCCTGTAGGATGCGTGGCGTTTGGCCGACGACTTCCTCAGCACTGTAGCCCGTCATGCGGGTGAAGGCGGCGTTGACATGCTCGATGACTGGGCCGGGACGTTCAAGCTGAGAGCCGGTGACGATAACGGCCTCGCCGACCCCATCGAGCGCTGTCCGGAGGAAAACCGCCAGGCGCGGTCTGCCTGCCGATGCAGGAGCTTTGTGCTGGGGCATGTCAGCGGCGGAGCTGATCATGACGCAACTCTTTTGAGTGACGCAACGCACCACCCGTAGCCGGCGGTACGCTCGGTTGTCATTGATAGCTCCTGGTGTGCTCGAGATCCAGATGCCTCCGCTGGAGGGCGCAGACTTCCGCCGTCTTCGTGCGAGCGCCCGAGGGAAATGGCTATCTGGTTGGATGCTGTGAAAGCAGCGGAGAATCAGTCTTGGACCCAGTGCCTTCAGTCGCGCCGGTGCTTAGTCCAGTAGGCCGCCTTCTGGGAAAGGTGCGATGTGGCCGGGAGCGCCCGCTTACGGCACGGCCTTATGTTGAGCTCAGCGGCAGCACTGGGCGCAATCCAGACCAGAAGGAGCGGCTGCTGCGCTGTCTGCTTTCCAGCTGCCTGCTATCCGGAATCAAGCGCTCGTCAACTGCTCAGCTTGATACGCCGTGTGTATCTCGTCGGTAAAGATCCGGCATCGTCCTTCATTTTGACGCGTTCTCTCAGAGTCAGGAGGCGACCGCGATGACACTCCCCAAGAAGCTAGCCCGCATGCTCTCCGACGAGATCCGGGGTGAGTTCCACCTCACGTTCGAGAACGAAGATGGTGAGGTCTTCCGGGTGCGCGCGACCGAGCAGCAAGTCGCGGGTCTGATCGAGGATCTGGACGAACTGCTCGGTGATGACGTTGAAGCCGAGGATGAGCTTACTGAGCACAAGGAAATGGGAGACGAGTAGCCCGCGAAAACGGAGTGCTGCGCACTACAGCTTGACTTGGCCGAATGGCTCTGGGCCGCGCTGATTGAGAGGATCAGCCTGGTTCAAAGGCGTGGGTGATGTGGGCGCGGACAGACGTCGAGCGCGGCGCAGGCGGTGCTGACGCTGCGTCAGATTGAGGCGCAAACCAGCCAGAGCCAGAACATAGTCGCTGCCTGCAAGGAAGCGGAGATCTCCGAGCGGATTTATTAAGGACGCGTCCCTAGACAAATAAAAACTCTACTTAATAAATGGAGCGTAGACGTGTTCGGATGTCGGTCGAATATCTAAAATTGTGTCCGTCCCGCTAGTCATTTACTATCGGCCGCTCGCACCCGTCACGTTACCGGATCTAGCCTTCCGGCTACCCATGGCCGCATCCATGCAGTAGCCTCCCATCTGACCGGTTCAAAATCCCGGCTAGGTCAGTCATGCAGGACCACTCTCAGCCCGAACGACACGTCATGTCGAGTTACTCGCGCGCCCGGACCCGCATGGTCGACGTGCAGATCGCTCGGCGCGGCGTACGGGACGAGGACGTGCTGCAGGCCATGCGGAGCGTCTCGCGCGAAGCGTTCGTCGAGCCAGGCTCTGAGGAGTTCGCGTACGAGGATGGGCCACTGCCCATCGGCCACAGCCAGACGATCTCGCAACCCTACATCGTTGCCCTGATGATTGAGGCCGCCGAACTCGGGCCACGCAATCGAGTGCTGGAAGTGGGGGCAGGCTCGGGCTACGCGGCAGCTGTCGCGAGCCGCATTGCGGAGCAGGTCTACGCGATCGAACGTCACCCATCGCTTGGTGAAGCCGCGCGGCGACGCTTCGCGCAACTTGGCTACGGCAACATCGAGCTGCGCGTCAGCGACGGTACGCGAGGCTGGCCGGAGGTCGCACCGTTTGATGCCATCTTGGTCTCGGCGGGCAGCCCAGAAGTGCCGCACGCGCTCAAGGAGCAGCTCACGATAGGCGGTCGCCTCGTCATTCCCGTGGGCGACGCGCACGAACAGCGGCTCCTGAAGCTCACCCGCAGGGGCGAGAGTGACTACGAAAAGGAGGAGTGCGGTGCCGTCTCGTTCGTGCCGCTAATCGGTGAGCAGGGCTGGGCGGAGAATGGACGACGCCCTACCTCCGATTACTTGGCTGGCCAGCCCCACGGCAAAAGCGTTCCCGCGCCGGACCCGGGCACATCCGAGCCGCTGCCCGCTATCAACGATCAGGTTGGCGGCCTGAGGTCACGCTGCACGCTCTGGCGCAAGCGGCTACCTTTTCCCGTGAAGCGTGCATCTTGAGGGTACGGTCGAGCGCAGCATACCGGTGCAGGCTCGTGAGCAGGAACAGTGAGCCGCATGGGTGCAGAGCCGCAAGACCGTCCAATGCATCCAGACGGGGTAAGCTATCCGCCAGCACCCTGGCACCTCTACGGCACCGCCTACCTCTCGCTGTGGCAAATCAGAGCCTCCAGTCTGCCGGAGGCCAGCCTGTCACCGGACGTGCGGCCCAGGACGGTGCTCGGACGCGTCTTGGTTGGCACCGCCTTCGCTGTTTACGAGCCTAGCGGCATGCTGGCCTATGATGAGTTGCTGCTGGCAGTGCAGGTGCGCAGCGGCGGCCCCTTGTCCGTGAGCGTGCCCTGGATCTGGGTTGATCATCCGGCCTCAATAGCGGGAGCCCGCGCGCTGTGGAGCATCCCCAAGCAGGAAGCCGCATTCGAGGTTCGGCGGGATCACGCCGTTGAAGAATTCGACTTTGAGGCGAGAGCAGTGACAACACAGGGACTACCGCTCGCACACCTTCGATTTCGAAGCCGTACAATGATGCCTGGGCGGTGGCCCGTCCGCACCAGTGTCGTGCAGCCTCCGCTGAACAATGGCGGTGGCTGCAAGCCCCAAGTCTCCGAGGTAAGGGCATGGGCCCGGGCCTCGTTTGGCGCGGCTACTTGGAACTTTCCACGATCGGGGCCGCTCAGCTTCCTTCGCGGCCGCAGCCCACTCATGAGCCTGCGGCTGACCGACATGTGGCTCCGGATCGGCTCATCCTAACGCGAACTGAGCTTTGGGAAGGTCTGCTTACGCGTAGCCCGACATGGCAGACCTGGGCGACCGATAGTGGCCGAAACCTGCCCGTCCGCTGCAGAGTGGCTAAGCCAGGAAAGCAGACGCCCCGCCTCCGCCCATTGAAGATCCTCCGGGCGGTGTCGGTTCAAGAAGCCACCAGGCTGCAACGTAGGTCAGCCGCACGACAGCCAGGAGCCGGCGAAGTTGCTTCACCAAACTGCCCCGACGCGAAAATCTCTACCGTCAGCAACGGATCACAGGCAGCCGGTACCAAGCGGCAGATTTGGACCGCTGAACACATCGGTGTAAAGTCTCACGCTAAGCATCGGATTGAATTAAGACTTTCACTCTTCAGGCCTTGTGGGGATGTTGAGTTGAGCTTTCAGCTCGCGGATCCTCTCCGCACGCGGGCTTGCCTGCCGTGCCGCTTCTCGCGCAACTGACAAACACGCTTCAACGCCTGCGTGCAACGTGGCCACGTAGTGGTCCGCGCCGATCTGTTTGCGCAGCGTCTCATCCCTCAGCACGGCATCGTTCGACGGCCACAGCCCGACGACAACCGGAACGTCACCCGCTCGCTGGCGCAGTCGCCGCAACAGGTATCGTAGGTGCGACGGGGTGCCATTGATGTCCAGATAGGAGATGCAGATCATCGCCACCCCCTCCATCTCAAGCTCGCCGATCCGGCTGCGCTTTGTGGCTGTGTGCGGAAGAACGCGCGCGCCAACGCCATGCTTCTTGAGAAGTTGCGCCATCATGGCAGCAGCGGCTTCGTCAAGCGGCCCCCGTCCGGCAATACACAAGACTGGGGCTTCACCACGCCAAAGCGGCGGTAGTTCCTCTGAGCCGGGCGCTCGATCTGTGACAGTCCGACTCTCCGGCAAGGCTTGCTCGGATTGGGAGGGGATATCCGCCGATGCCTGCCGTTCCGATTGCTTCGGATCGGGGTCGCCGTCCTCATGATCGTCCAGGTCCTCGATCAGTTCACGGACAGTCTCCTTGATCAATAGGATCTGGTCTGGCTTGAGCACGCCACGTCGCGCATCATCGGCAGCCATCTGCAGCCCTTTCAGAGCCACTTCGTCATAGTACGATGACAGCGAGCGCTCCTTGAGCAGTTGCTCCGCATGCTCCTCAGCCTCATCAGCGTCCCCCGCCAGCATGCGCTGATAGAAGTTCTCGACGGGCGTAAGGGCCGGACGGTCGCCGAGGAGAACGTCCAGGAACTCAAGATGCTCGATGTGCTTGCCGAGTACGACCAGGCAGAGTGTCAGCGGCGTCGACATGAGCAGCCCAACAGGGCCCCACACCCAGGCCCAGAAGAGGGCCGAGATCACCACGGCGATCGGCGACATGCCTGTGCTGTGGCCGTAGAGGAGCGGCTCGACACCGTTGCCGATCACTGGCTCAGTCACGAGGAACAGGGCCGCCGTCCACAATGCCATCGTCCAGCCTGGCTCTGCAGCAGCCGCCAGCAGGATCGGGCCTGCCGCTGAGGCGAACGCGCCAACGTAGGGCACGAAGCGCATGATGGCGGCGACGACACCCCAAAGAACGGGGCTCGGTACACCGATCAGCCAAAGCCCAGATCCAATCAGGACACCGAAGGCGATGTTGATCCCGAGTTGTGCCAGGAAGTAGCGGCTCAGCCGCCGTGCCGCGTCGTCCATCGCGGCCGTGGTGCGGTGCAAGTCGTCTGACCCGAAGAGGCGGATCATGCGGTCGCGCAGATCCTGGCGCTGCATGAGGATGAAGATCAGCACGACCAGGATGATCACGGTCGTGGCGAGCGGTTGGAGCAGAGGACCGATCAGGCGTTCGGTGAGCGCCATAGGCGTCGGCGGAGGCTCCCGGACCTCGACAGGGACCGGCTTCGGAGCCTCTGGTGTCGGCGTAGCGTTACTGCCGCTTGCTGGCTCATCTGCGGGCTTGGTGGGCTGCTCTGTGCGGGTTTGGGCACCGCGATTGAGCTGGTTCAACACTTCAGAGACGCGCCCGAGAGCGCCCTCCTGCAGGCCCAGCACCTTCTGCTCGATGGCGCGCTGATAGTAGGGCAGATCCGTCGCGAGCTGAGCGACTTGGAGGCCGATCACGCCGGCCACGGCCGCAAGGAGGCCGAGAGCGACAAAGACGGTGACGAGCACCGCCAGGATGCGCCCTACGAAGCGACGCAGGAAGCCGACAGCTGGGGCGAGGAGGAAGCCCAGCAGGACGGCCAGTGCGATCGGGATGAAGATCTCGCGTCCGAAGTGCAGCACCGCGACCACCAGCACGAGAACGGCCGTGGTTCCGAGACCGGACGGACCGGGCGTGGCGGGTGGGAGCACACGTGGTGCGACAGGCTGAGCTTCGGGTTGGTTGGCGGCTTGCATCCCGTCCTCGACGAACTCACGACAGTGGCAAGCGCTCCGCGCGGCGGAGGCTTAGCTTTAGACAACGAGGCTCCTCCTTTCGTTCCGGAGATCCGAACGGAACTGCTCAAACGGCCTTCGTGAGTACCAGACCTCAGCAATTCAATGGCCAGAGTGTCTGGCGCGACAAGGTCCTGAGGCGAGGAGCGCGTCAGGAGCTGCAGCCGTGTTCCCCGAGCATAGCCGCGAGGGGCGCGCGGCTATGCGCCAGTGGTGGAAGGTTGGGCCATCGTCTCAGAGGCTACTGAGGTACGGTTTAGGGACAGGTATCGGAAACGAGCTTTCCCAAGCGTTTTGTTGTCCAGCGACTGCAGACCGCTGGTCATATCGCGCTCGCCTGCCGCCCAACGATCCCGGATCGAGGAGGGTGAGAAGTCGAAGCTCTTGGCCGCGAGTTCATCGGCGCCGGCTTGGTAGACCAGATGGAGCAGGGTCACCGTCGGCCCGTCCGGCTCAAGCCGCTGCCGCAGAGCGTACTCTCGCGCGAGCGCCGCAATCGTGCGACGCCCTGCACTGGCGAAGATCATGTCGTTGGCCCGCTCCAGCACCGCATCAAGCGAGCCGGGTCGTGGTGCGCGCAAGCTGAACAGCTCCAGCGCCAAGCAGAGGAGATCCTGCTCCGGTTCGGTTTCGAAGAGCGGATCGAGCGGAAGGTTGTTGACGTAGCCTGCATCGCACAGCACTCGCCCGTCGATCTCAACCGGCGGAAAGGCTGGCAGGATCGCCGTGCTCGCCAGGATGTGCTCGGGTCGGATCTCCTGACGTGCGCTGTCGAAGTACACCTCCTCGCTCGTCTCGACATCGGCACAGGCCACCGTCAGGCGCGTCTCGCCCCGGTTGAGCCGCTCGAAGTCGACGAGCTCCTCGAGGGTACGCAGCAGGGGTTTGTGGTCGAGAAGGCAGACATCATTAGGCACCCACGGCAGAGCTGACCACAGCCCAGGAAAGCGCTGCCGGTAGAGGCCCGGCCGGCCATAGGTGAGCGCCAGGAGCGCGTGCAGGCCGTTGTAGATCTGGCGCGGCTTCAGCCATTCAGTCGGGCTTGGCGCCGTATGCTGGGTTGCCCTGCTCCAGAACGTCCGGAGCTTGCTGAGGCGCTCTTCCGGAGCATTGCCGGCGATGATGGCACCCGTGACCGCACCGACTGAGGCGCCCACAACCCAGCTCGGCCACAAGCCTCGGCTGTCCAGAACCTCGTACGCCCCGGCATGGTAGGCGCCGAGCGCGTTGCCGCCGCCCAAAACAAGCGCGAGCTGAGGCCGATCACCTGCGGCTGGCTGTTCAGCCGCAGCGGCCGTGCTGATGGCTTGCTCCGCCCGAGTGGTATGCTCTGCCCGCTCGCCTTCACCGCCAAGCACCTCGTCCGTCATTCGTCCTCCTGAGGTGTCCGGGAGCAACTGGGGCTGATCACAACCCGTGGCCCTGGCTTCGTGAGGCCAAAGCGGCGGCTCGACATCAGGGTTCCGACCACGGTCCTGGTGTATCTTGGTGGGTCGTCAGTTCTCGCCACAGGGTCACACGGCGCCAGGAGCAGACCTTGATCCGGCAAGCTCGACGGCAAAGACTGCCCACCGTGCTAAGAGTAGCGGCAAAATTGCGACCGGGATCGGGGGAACGGCTGAGCAGAGCAGCGATCCGCGGCCCAACTTTCGCGGGAGCTTGCGATGCTCAGGCAGGATAGCGAATGGTGGTCGACGTGCTCTCTTCGATGAGCTGCACAGCTGCTGGAACGCGATCGGGGTCGGATCGCATCCGCGCCGCGAACGCCGCCGCACGCGCGACCGCGGCGGCTTCCGAGACGTGGCACAGCCCACGTTCCAAGCTGTCTCTGGTTAACCTTCTGAACGGCACGTGGCAGCCGAGACCCAGCCGCACCAGTCGCGTTCCCCAGAACGGCTGATCGGCAAAGACCGATGCAACCACGGACGGTAACCCTGCTCTGACGACAGCATGGGTCGTTCCGGCGCCGCCGTGGTGGATGGCGGCTGAGCAACGGGGTAGGAGCCAATCATGGTCGACTGCGCCGACGAGGCGGATCTCCGGCGATGGTTCCTGGGGTGCTGCCATGCGCGACCAACCGGCGCTCACGACCATGCGGCGACAGCAGCGGCGAGCGACCTCACTGAGGAGGTTCAGCATCTCAGCAGAGTCTCTTACCGGCATGCTGCCGAGACCGACGTAGACCGGTGCTGGACCAGCCTCAAGCCACGTGGCGAGGTGGGGCGGCGAGGCTGCCTCCCCGAGGCTCACCCGTGCAGACTTCGGGATTTGAAAAGCGCCAATGACACGCTGCATCGGGTCCCAATCCGATGGTCGAGGGACGAGCTGTGGCGAGAAGGCTTGAAGGGTGCACAACCCCGCCGCGGCGAGGCGCTTCTGGGTCGGCTGGCGTGTAGGGGTAAGCCCCATGCGGCGGCGTAGAAGCGCGACGCTGTCGCGATGGGCAGCCCACCACATGTGCTCCACTACAGTGTAGGTCAGGCGATGAAGCAGGCGCGAGTGCAGGTCTCGCGTGGTGACGAGACTGTGGGCGAAGTCACCTGTAGGCTTGAGCGGGGCGAGGTGCAGCGCGATCAGGGGTTTACCCTGCGCCTCGGCCATCACCGCCGAGTGATCCTCCGTCAGGACGCCTGCCACTATGACATCAGCACCGTCGCAGATCCGCATTTGGTCCGCCAACAGCAGATCCTGATGCTCGTGCATCAGAGCCTGCATGCGTTTCATGATCGCGCGGACATTTCCGGAGGCAAACATGGCTTGGCCTTCGGAAGAGTCCATATAGGCCTGGGTGTCGAAGCCGATGCGCTCCGTGCGAACTCCGCATCGAGCGGCCCACTCCACAACGTTGGGGGGAGCCGCCAAGACCACATCGTGCCCGCGAGTCTGCAGCGCTAACGCGAGGATGAGGAAGGGCTGTACGTCGCCGCGGGTCCCGAAGCTCGTCAGAGCGATCCGCACCGTACTACCTCGCTGCAGGCTGCGCCGCGAGCTCTTTGCCAATTCGGCTGGCACCTCGCTGAAGGCCGAGGAATCGTATCGACTTCAAGCGCGCCGGTCTCCTCGTCTGCTAGGGTCACGGATACCGCTGAGCGCTTCAACGCCATATTGTCGTCATCCATCCTTCAACCCGGGCTACTCGAAAACAGGCGTCGCATGGCCCACCTCGGCATCACGGTACAGCAGAGCCCGCGGTGAGCGAGGAGAGTGCGTGCGTAAGTTGGTAATTCCGGCTGGGCGGGAAGCATGGCTGCTTCTCGGCTTGGCGCTGCTAATCGTCCTCGGGACCGCCGCCGCGCTCCACCTGACGCGACCCACGACGCTGACCATCGCGGTCGCCCCGAAAGGCGGCCCCGAGCCAGCGCTGCTGCGGGCCTACGCCGACGAACTCGCCCGCAGAAAGCTCGGCATCCGGCTGAAAGTGTCGGCTTTCGACGGGGTGCGCGAGAGCGCGGAGGCGCTTAAGGCCGGCAAGGTCGACCTCGCGATAGTGCGTCCGGACGTCTCTATGCCGGGCAATGGCCTAACCCTGGCTGTCTTGCGGAAGCTGGCGGCGTTCGTGGTCGCCCCCGCGCAATCCGGCATCAAGGACTTTCCGGACTTGGCAGGCAAGCAACTCGGCGTGTTGTCGAACAGGACCGCCGACAGGACACTGGCCGGCACCCTGGTTGCCCATTTCGGGCTGGAGCTTCTGACCGACGCTCCAGCCGGTTCCATACCTGCGAAAGCTGTCGCCCTCGTACCGATTGAGGAGACCGATGTGGCGGCCGCGCTCGGGGACGGCCGCATCGACGCGATGGTGCTGGTGACGACGCCCACATCCTCGGCTGCGCGGCGGGTAGTCGGCCTCGTTCAGGCGGCGAGCGCCGACGGCGAGGCTACGTTGTTCGGTGTACCCGACACCGCCGCGGTGCTGGCGCGCTCGCCACGCCTGCAGCCGGTCACGGTTCAGGCCGCTCTGTTCGGTGGCAGCCCGCGCCTTCCGGCGGAGGACGTGGCGACCGTTGGCTCGTCTTACCGCTTGATGGCGCGAGCCAACCTGTCGCGCAGCCTCGTCGCGGAGGTGACGCAGCACCTGTTCGAGATGCGCACGGCCCTCGCCGAGACGGTGCCGGCGGCGGAAGACGTCAGTCGTCCAGATTACGAGGACACGGCGGACGCCACCAGCGCCCGGCTGCCCATCCACCCGGGCGCCATCGACTACTACGAGCGCGAGCAGGAGACATTTATCGAGCGTTATGAGAGCTGGATCTACCTTGTGGCGATCCTGGGTGGCGGCCTGGGCTCGACGGTGGCCTGGCTGCGGCAGCGCCTTGGACGCATCCGTCGAGAGCGGATTGAGGTGGCGACCACGCGTCTGCTAGAACTTCGGTCTGAGGCCAGCCGTGAGACGGACCGCGAGCGGCTTGAGGCCATAGCCGGTGAGGTGGACGACCTCGCGAGCATCATAGCGCGCCATGCTTTGAACAGGCCAACCGAGGCACGGACGCTCGGCGCTGCCACCCTGGCCATCGACGCGGCCCGCTCGACGGTCCGGCGCGCCATCGTTCAGAGTGATGGCGTGCCCCTCGTGAGTTGACCGAGTGTCAACCACTCGACGTGTGCTCGCGGGATGCACAGGAGGATGGCTGAACAGCTGCAAGGGGCGCGCTACCGTCAGGCTGGTTCCGAAGCCTCTCGACGCTGCAGCCGAGACGCCGGACGCTCAGATCTCAGTGCCTTGTGCCAGCACAAGCGCATTCTCGACGTCGACGCCGAGATAATGAACTGTGCTCTCAAGTTTGGCATGGCCAAGTAGAATTTGTACGGTGTGTCGGTTGCCAATTTCAATGCTGGGCAAGGCCAGCCGCCATGTTCACGGCCAACGCCAAGAGGCTCGTGTTGAAAAAGTAGGCGTATAGCGTCTGCAAGGTTGCGATCCGACGCATTTGCTTTGCAGTGATGTCAGTGTCGGATGTCTGTGATGTCGCTCCGATCGTTACGGAAAATTAGAAGAAATCCCAGAAATCTGGATGATCATCTCCGTTGAAATCCAAACCACCGCGAGGCTTGCCGTCCTCTTCGCCATAGTAGACGTGCGCGTAGTGAGTGGTGAAGACCACCTGTACGAAGGCCCATGCGCAGAGCAGCGTCAGAGCAGCGAGCACAATATGAGGGATCCGATACACATCCTGCTCTTGCTGGCCGAATAGCAGCATCGCTACAGCTCCGCAGCTTGCAGCAGCGGCCAGAACTGCAAACAGGGAGATCGTGAACGCGCTATCGTCGAGACGGGACGCTTCGCGGCGAAGCGCTTCACTCGATCCGCGCGTCAGCTGAAAGATAACCAGCGCCACATAGGTGATAACGCTCACACACCACCCGATCAGGAGCCGGGTCCAAACCGATGGGATCGGGAGGACAAGGCTCAAAGCCAAGCAAAGCGCCGCCGAGCCGAGAAGCCGCGGTCGGAGCCAAAATGCTTGAGCGGTTCTGGGAAGATGCATTTCTCGGACTCGACGCTGAAGTACGCGCGCTGCCTGCGAGGGGCGACCGGTTCGGAGTTTAGAGCGATTTCTCCCTACAGTGGCGCCAACTGTGGTGCGAGAGCCCAAAGCTGGTTGGGGCGAGGTCGATTTTACCGCTCAGAATTCCATGCCGAACTTCACGCGCAGGTTTTTGCGCTCGAACTGTGTCAGGCCAAGGCCGCGCCGGGCATAGGCTGGATCAGTGTCGCGCCCCCACGCTTGAGCCGCATAGGCCACGGTCAGCCAGATCTTCTCGGTGAAGCGGTGATGCAGGACCGGGCCGATGAGCACTGCCGCACTCTCCAGCCGATTGAGGAAGACCCCGTCGTAGCCGCGCAAGTAGCGCACCTCCGGGCCCACGAAGGTCCCTTCCGTCACCTGCCCAACCACCGCGTTCGACCACAGGAAGGTCGAGGATCGGTAGCCCTGGCCGCCCCCCCGCTGGCGCCCGGCCGCAGGCTCGAAGCTGATGTTGCTGCCGTACCAGATCTTGCCCGGCACGACCTGCACGTCGAGCTGGATGAGGCTTTCCATGTCGAACACGTTCGCGCCGTTGCCCTCGACGGGCAGGACCCGGGTGAAGCGAGGGCGTAGCTCAAGGGCGAGTCCAAGCGGCTGCTCGGCCGATCCTTTTAGGAACTGGTACTTTAGCTCCACCGAGGCGCCATCGAAGGTGCCGAACGCCTTGTCGTCCAACTCCGCGATGTTGCGTTGCCGGCGGAGATTGCCGAAGGCGCTCAGCTCGACGCTGAACCGCTCAGCTGGGTTGAACTGGTAGGAGAACCTTGTGTCGAGCACGCGGTAGGTGGAAGGGCCCGGACCGTCACGGCGCTTGCTGAAGCGCGAGATGGTATCGACCAGGACCTCCTGCTCGCCCTTCTCACCCGTGTCAGAGCCTTCGGTGAAGCCGAACAGGTGCTCGGTGTCGACATCCTTCTGCCCGTCGGTTTTGCCGCCCTCCCCGCCCGAGTTGCCGCTGTTCGACGAGGATTTCGCCTTGTCATCCCTCAGTTCCTCGGCAAGGCCAGGGGCGGCAGCGAGGCTCGAGGTTAGCAACATGGCGATCGCGGATTGCGAGATGCATCTCGCCAACAGAGCGGGCCCGATCATCACCCTGCGGCCTTCCCCGACTGATGCGCGACGATGAGTAGACGCGCAGGTGCGCGCCTGCCTGTTACAGAACGGCAACGCTAAGCGAAAACGCTACGGTGGAGGGATGAATGGGCAGGGGTGACGTAGTCGCTGGCTCCTAAGCTGCGATCAGGCCTGAGCCGAGGTGCGCTTCGGAGATGCCCACGAAGGCCGCCGAATGCCTGAGATGGGCGCAAAGCTACTGGTCCGCTCTACGGCGCCGAATCTGCCTCTCAGAGCCGGCGTTGACAACAGCTGTCGCATCGATGCGCCTAGCACCGAAGCAAAATAAAATGCGAAATCGATAGAACTGGAGGAGCAATAATCTCATCGCCCGAGCAAAGAAAGACAGGGTAAAGCTAAAAAGTATGGTTGGCGCGACGTGTTATCACTGATCGTTCGGTACCTATGTGCCCATAATTGTTGCTAAATACCCTGTGATGCCCCGCCTACTCCGTCGAGAGATTGTGGCTTGTGAGTCTTGCGCGCTGTGACCAGCGCAAGAGTGTCCAGCGCGTTTCCTGTTGCCGCAAATTCTGCGGTGTTGTCGAAGATGCACCACGCCCGACGTCCGAGGGCGCTTTGCTGGTGCAAGCGCTCGGCCATCCGGGTGAGTACGGGCGGCTCATAAACCGAATGGTACATGCGTGGGGAGCCATGAAGCCGGTAGTAGGCAAGATCCAGCCAACCGCCCGGCTTGCCTGCACCGGGGACTGGTGCGGGATCAGCAGCGACCCGGGCGATCGCGAGTTCGCTGAGGAGTTTATCGGCGTCCTCAACAAACCAGGTGGCGTGGCGCGGTTCGCAAACGATGTTCCCCGGGAAGAGCTGCCTGAAGGTAGCCAGAAACGGTTCGGCCGCCGCCCTGTTGAAAACCAAACTCGGCGGAAGCTGGAGAAGCAGCGGCCCGAGCTTCGTTCCGAGGCTCGCCACCTCGCCTAGGAAGCGAACTAAAAGCTCGTCCACGCCGGTGAGGCGTCGCTCATGCGTGATCGCGCGGGGCACCTTTACGGCGAAATGGAACCCGTCCGGCACCGCGGCGGCCCACTTCTCGTAGGTCGAGGCGCGATGTGGCCGATAGAAGGATGTGTTGATCTCAACAGCCGAAAAGCGCTGCCCGTACCGCTCTAAATGGCCGCCGGTTTCCGGGAATTGTGAGGCGTGGGCTTTCGGCAGGCTCCAGCCCGCGGTTCCGATCGCGATGGGGCCTGGTGTATGCATCAGCTGTTACAATCGGCCATAAGCCATGCCGGCCAGATCGGCGGAAGGCAGTCAGGTTAAATGTGCGCATGCGAGCGCTTGAAGAAGTCTTCGGTCGTCTCTCGAAGTCAGCATTCCGACAGCGGTTTCGGCTCGCGGCCGTCGATCAGGCCTATCTTCGAGAGAAAGGCCTGCCGACGGTTCTAGAGCATGCACGGGACTTCGTGAAACGGCGCCTTGCGCCCGCCGAGCCAAGGAACGACAGTAAGCAGACGCCCTTTCGCAGCCATCCTGCCTTTATAGCACAGCATGCGACGGCCACCTGCTGCCGCGGCTGTTTGGCCAAGTGTGCAGGACGGGAGCTGACTGCTGTCGAGCAGGCGCACGTGGTCGAGGCTATCGGGCGCTGGCTGCGCTCACAGAACGTCGATGGCGCATAACTGATGGTTCTGAACTGAGCTCGAACCGGCGATAATCCGGTGCGAGTACCAGATGAAGGGTCTTACCGGATTTCCAGGCTGAAAAACGTGCGGTGACTCAGACCAGCGCCGGCTAAGGGAGACGTGCTAGGCGGCCGGTGCCCCACGCCTGCGCAGCGCCTCCGGTAGGCAGTGGGTCCGCCGCACCCGCGCCGACACCCGCAGAAAGGTCACGAAGTTCTCCGCCTCATCGAGGCTCATGCCGCACGCGATAGTGGCATGGTCCCGCATGATCGTGTGGGTGCCGTCGCCGGCGAGCTTCACGCTGATCCTGGGCATGTGCCTCTCCTTGAAGGATCTTCGCAGACGCATCGATGGAGATGGCGCCTCAATCGAACAATGACCTCGGCGGCGTGTGGTTCGCACTCGTGGTTCCGCCATGCCGCACCCGTAGTGCTCGTCGGGCTCGCGTGAGCACGAAGTAGGCGGCAAGGGCCGCGCCGTTGATGGAGAGCGCCCAGCCGTAGCTGTTGAGCGCCTGCCCGTACATGGGCCGGCCGATGGTGCCGAAGCCGACGCATACGCCGAAGATGGCGAGGCCAGCAAATAGGAGCGCGAAGAACAGCATGACCATCCTCCACTAAGAAGAGTGAAGCACCTACAGGTCGAAGAGGCGGACGAACTCGCACGGCGTGTACTGCACGCCTTCCCAGTCCGCGATCAGCACGTCAGCATAGCCGGTCCAAATCAGCTCGGCCGCCTTCTCCAACGCGCCGATCGCTGTGTCGTAGTCGATGAGGATCGGCCCTGTCAGGTTCAAGCCGGTAACGATGAAGGTCACACCGACCTCCGTCCGCTTAGTGCACCTTGCGGCTCACAATACGCCTCTCCGCAGGCTTTCACCAGGGCGCTGAGCCGCAGATCTCTAGGAGCGATGGCAGCGGTCTATTGCAAGGCATCGCCTGAGCTTGGCCTCCAGCCGGTCTAGGGTTTGGACTCGATCAGCACCAGAAGGCGATGATTGCAGCCAGGGCGACGGCTGAGGCGTAGTTGCGAGCGAGCTTGTCGTACCGGGTGGCGATGCGGCGGAAGTCCT
>NZ_BPQS01000011.1 GCF_022179385.1 Methylobacterium longum
CGTGCACTCCGCCGCGTAAGCCTGGCAGAACGTCACCCAGGCGGCGAGCGGCTTGGCGTCCCCCTGAACCCGCGCACCCGCCTCCGTCGGAAGGCTCGCCAGCGTCTGTGCCTCGGCGCCGCCGGCGAAGCCGAGGGCCGCCAAAGCGAGGACGGCCACGGCGCGACGAGCGCGGGAGAGCCGACGCGATGCGGCACCGGAAACCAGTCCCTGCACCTTGGAAGCCGCGAACCGCATCGCCGTGACCCAACCGTTAAGCTCTCGTTAACGAAAGCTCTCACGCCGGAGGGCCGGCCGCAATGCGCCGATTAACAGAAGGTTAATGCTGTGCGCAACGCGGATAAGCCGTGGCGGCACTCGGGCCCGGCGGCACGCTGCGGCTCAGGCGCGGAAACGTGAACATCCTCCGCTGTGATCGATGCGGGCGCACCTCGTTATCCCCCCGTCGCGCCACCGACAAATGTCTGTGGGCGGCCGGAGGAACGCTCATGCGGTGCGCGGCAGAACCATTCGCCAAGATCGTGCTGGTCGGGATCACGGCGGGTCTACTCGGGGTGACCCCCGGGGCCGCCGCCACGCCGCCGACCCAGCCCTCCGCGACGGGCACGACGCCCGGAGATCTGAAGAGCGACGGCTCGACCCAGCCGGCCAAAGTGCAGGACGGTCAATATACGGATCAGAACGGCGATCCGACCTATCACGTCACCGACGCCGGCAAGAAGGTCGACTGGTACACGATGTCCGGCTACCTCCGGTACAGCGCCAACTGCATCGTCTGCCACGGTCCAGACGGGATGGGCTCGACCTACGCGCCCTCGCTGGTCGATGCCCTGAAGGGCATGAGCTACGCGCAGTTCGCCGGCATCGTCGTGGGCGGCAAGAAGGACGTGAACGCCGCGCAGGAACTGGTGATGCCCGCCTTCGGGGATAACCGGAACGTCATGTGCTACATGCCCGACATCTACACGTATCTGCGCGCCCGCGCCGAGGGAGCCCTCGGCCGCAACCGTCCGCCCGAGCACGAGCCCAAGCCGGCCGCCTTCGAGAAGGCCGAGGACGCCTGCATGAAGTGAGGCCGGCGAGGCCGGGTCCGCCTTCCGGCCCCTCGTTCCGGAGCCGCCCGCGAAGATCGGACCTCGGACGCCCGGTTGCACCGGTTGGTTGCGCACGACATACTCGCCTGAGGACACTGAAGAGCGAGCGCCAAGCCCGCCGAGGGGGTCGTCAGGGGGAAACGTGGCTCAGGGATCGGGAGTGTGCCGCCATCTGTGCGGCATCCGGACGGCCTGGACGGAGGCGGCCTCGGCCGTCGACGCGGTGTCGGATGTCGCGGAGGCCGTCGCCGACGCCGCCCTGTCGCAGATCGTCGTGTTCTTCTCCGCCGATTACGACGCCGAGATCCTCGCGCACGCGCTGGAGAGCCGCTTCCCCGGCGTGCCGGTGGCCGGCTGCTCGATGTCCGGCGGCATCGCGCCCGCCGGCGGTCTCGACCGCGGCCTCGTCGCCATCGCGTTCCCGGCGGAGCGGTTCCGCATCGTCTCCACCGTGCTGGATGCCATCGATCATCTCGACGTGGAGCGGACCGCCTCGGCGGTGCGGGCGCTGCGCCGGACCCTCGACCCGTCCGACCGGGGTCGCGACGGCGAGCCCACCGTCGCGGGGCGCCGCTTCGCCCTGTCCCTGATCGACGGGCTCGCCAACGCCGAGGAGACGGTGGTCTCCGCCATCGCCTGGGCGCTCGACGGCATCCCGATCGTCGGCGGCTCGGCCGGCGACGACCTTCGCTTCCGGGACGCGGTGCTGCTCCACGGCGGCCGGATCCACCGCAAGGCGGCGGTCCTGATCCTCGTCGAGACCGACTTTTCCGTGGAAATCTTCAAGAGCGACAATTTCGAGCCGACGCAGACGAAGTTCGTGGTCACCGCCTCGGACGGCGAGCGCCGCACCGTGCACGAACTCAACGCCGAGCCGGCGGCGCGGGAATACGCGATGGCGATCGGCCTCGATCCCGAAGGCCTGTCGCCGATGAGCTTCGCCGCCTACCCGCTGGCCGTGAAGGTCGGCGGCGAGTATTTCTGCCGCTCGATCCGCCGGATGAACGAGGACGGGTCGCTCAGCTTCTTCTGCGCGGTGGACGAGGGCGTCGTGCTCACGCTGGCCGAGCCTCAGGACATCGTGGCCTCCACGCGGACCGAGCTGGCGCGCCTCGACGCGGCGCTGGGCGGCGTCGATCTGATCATCGGCTTCGAGTGCGTGCTGCGCCGCCTCGACGCCGAGAGCCGGCAGGTCCGCCACGGCATCGCCGACCTCTACCGCCGCTACAACGTCGTCGGCTTCGAGACCTTCGGCGAGCAGTATCGGGCGATGCACCTGAACCAGACCTTCACGGGCATCGCCATCGGCAAGACCCTGGCGGAGGAGGCGCCGGGCCCGGCCCCGGCTCCGGCCGTGTCGTGACCGTACACCCGAACGGCCTCGAGACCGACGCGTCGCTGCATCGACGGATCGAGAAGCTCGAGCGCATCAATGCCGCGCTGATGTCCCATGTCGAGCGCACCATGGACCAGCGGGGCAGCGCCTACTCGCTGTTCCAGACCGCCATCATGCTGGAAGGCCGGGTTCGCACCCGTACCGAGGAGCTGACCGGGCTCATGCACCGGCTTGAGCGCTCCAACGCGGCGCTCGCGGTCGCCAAGGAGGAGGCCGAGACCGCCAACCGCTCGAAGACCCGGTTCCTGGCGGCGGCGAGCCACGACCTGCTCCAGCCGGTGAATGCCGCCCGCCTTTCGATCTCGGCGATGGCCGATCTCGACGTGCCGCCGGAGGCGCGCGCGATCGCCGGTCAGGTCGAGCGCGGCCTGCAGACCATCGAGGACCTGATCAAGACGCTGCTCGACATCTCCAAGCTCGACGCCGGCGTGGTCCGGCCGCAGCTGCAGCCGACGTTCCTGCCCGGCCTACTCGCGGAGCTGGCGGAGAGCTTCAAGCCGTTCGCCGAGCGCAAGGGCCTGCGGCTCTCCGTGCGCTGTCCGGACGTGACCGTCACCACCGACGGGGTGCTCCTGCAACGCATCCTGCAGAACCTCGTCTCGAACGCGGTCCGGTACACGCGCGCGGGCGGGATCATCCTGGCGGCGCGGCGCCGGGGCGGCGGCGTCCGCGTGGAGGTGACCGATACCGGCTGCGGCATCGCCGCCGAGGACCGGGAGCTCGTCTTCGACGAGTTCTTCCGCGGCACGGCGCTCGCCTGCACGGGGGAGGAGCCGGGCCTCGGCCTCGGTCTGTCCATCGTCCGCCGCATGGCGCAGGCGCTCGATCATCCCCTGACCCTCGCCTCGCGGCCGGGCCACGGCACGCGGGTCACCCTGGCGCTGCCCGTGAGCGCAATCCCGGCCGCGGCGGCACCACCGGCCCCAGTGGCGACGCGGCTGTCGGGGGCGCATGTCGTGGTGGTCGAGAACGACGCCTCCACGGCGGACGCCCTGGCGCGCCTCCTGCAGAACTGGGACGCCCGGGTCTCGACCTTCCGGGATGTGGCGGGCGTGCGCGCCGCCGTGGAGGCGGGCCTCTCGGCGCCGGACATCCTGGTGCTCGACTACCATCTGGACGACGGCGCCTGCGGGCTCGACGTGGCCGCCTATCTCCGGGCGGGACGGACCACGCCGCTCCCGGCGATCGTCACCACGGCCGACCACACCGACGACGTCGAGGAGCGGGTGACGGCGGCCGGCGCCGAACTCGTGCGCAAGCCGATCAAGCCGGCGCAGCTCCGCTCGCTGCTGACCTACCTGCTGGCGTGACGGGCGTCCCCTGAAGGGGGCCGACAGGGGGGGCTCCGGAGCCGCTGCCCGGCGCTCCGCGCGCGGGTTCCCGGATCAGCCCCCGGGGCACCGCGGTGCCGGGAACCCGGCGCGGACCTCGTCGGGGGCCGCCCCGTTTCCAGCCCCGGCTCCGCACCGCGGGCAAATCCGTCCGCGCCGTGACATAGGACACATCGCGACCCTCGACGGGCCGCGCCGCCTGCGCGACAGGGAACGGCATCCGCGGCGCACCCGCGCCCGGATCACCCCAGCCATCGACGTCGCCGGCCGGGACGCCGCAGGAGCGCGCGAGCATGGCGCAGGTTCCGCACGGTCCCGGCGGCGCCACGCGGGACAGCTCCAGTGACGGCCTGCCGCCCCGCGAGCGCGTGCTGGCCATGGCGGCGATCGCGCTGGCCATGACCATGGCGGTCCTCGACGGGGCGATCGTCAACGTGGCGCTGCCCGTGATGGCCAAGGACCTCGCGGTCAAGCCCGCCGACGCGATCTTCGTGGTCAACGCCTATCAGGTCGCGGTGACGGCGAGCCTGCTGCCCTTCGCGGCGCTCGGCGACATCTTCGGCTTCCGGAAGGTCTACCTGCCGGGGCTGGCGGTGTTCGTCGCCGCCTCCTTCGCCTGCGCGGTCGCGCCGAGCCTGCCCCTCCTCATCGCGGCCCGCATCGTCCAGGGGCTCGGCGGCGCCGCGATCATGAGCGTCAACATCGGGTTCGTGCGCTTCATCTATCCGCATCGGATGATCGGCCAGGGCGTGGCCAACGTCGCGCTGGTGGTGGCCGTCGCCTCGGCCGCCGGCCCGACGGTGGCGGCCGCGATCCTCTCGGTGGCGACCTGGCCCTGGCTGTTCCTGGTCAACATCCCGGTGGGCCTGCTGGCCCTGGCGGTCGCCTCCCGCACCCTGCCGGCCACGCCGGCCAGCGGCCGGCCCTTCGACCTCGTGAGCGCCGCGCTCAACGCGCTGACCTTCGGCCTGCTGATCATCGGCATCGACGGTCTGGGCGACCCGGACCGACAGCGGATCGCCGTCGCCGAACTCGTCGGCGCCCTGGTGATCGGCGCGGTCTTCGTCCGCCGCCAGATGCGGCTGCCGGCGCCGCTCCTGCCGGTGGACCTGCTGCGGATTCCGGCCTTCGCCCTCTCGATGGCGACCTCGGTCGCGTCGTTCTGCGCCCAGATGGTCTCCTACGTGACGCTGCCGTTCTACTTCCAGGACGTGCTGCACCTCTCCAGCACGCAGACCGGCTTCCTCCTCACCCCCTGGCCGATCGCGGTGGCCGTGATGGCCCCGATCTCCGGACGCCTCGCCGACCGCTACCCGCCGGGCATCCTCGGCGGGATCGGGCTGGCGATGATGGCCGCCGGCCTCGTCGGCGTGACCCTCCTGCCTGCGGCCCCCGGCACCCTCGACATCGCCTGGCGCCTGACCCTGTGCGGCCTCGGCTTCGGCCTGTTCCAGTCCCCCAACAACAAGGTGATCGTCACCTCGGCGCCCCGCGAGCGCGCCGGCGGGGCGAGCGGGATGCAGTCGACGGCGCGGCTCACCGGCCAGTCGCTCGGCGCGGCCCTGGTGGCGGTGATCTTCGGCCTGACGCACGGCCTCGGACCCGAGCGTCCCGTGACCCTCTCGCTGTCCTGCGCCGTCGCCCTCGCGATCATCGGCGGCTGCGCCAGCGTTCTGCGGCGGAGTCGAAGCGGCTAGACGGCCGCGGCCTGCCACCGACCGGGCCCGCAGGCGTTGACGCCTCGGTTCAAGTGCTGGAGAGCCCCATGGATCTCGACCTCACCGGCCGGAAGGCCCTCGTCACCGGTTCGACCGCCGGCATCGGCTACGCCATCGCCAAGGAACTCTGCGATCTCGGCGCCGAGGTCGGCATCAACGGCCGCTCGCCGGAGCGGGTCGAGGCGGCGCTGGCGAGGCTGCGGGGCGAGGCCAAGGCCGGCCGCGCCTTCGCGGCGCCGGCCGACGTCGCCACCGCTGAGGGCGCCGCCGCCCTGGTCCAGGCCCTGCCGGCGGTGGACATCCTCGTCAACAACACCGGGATCTTCGAGCCGAAGCCGTTCTTCGAGATCCCGGACGCGGACTGGCAGCGCTTCTTCGACGTCAACGTGATGAGCGGCGTGCGCCTGTCCCGCGCCTACGCGGCCGGCATGGCGGAGCGCGGCTGGGGCCGGGTGATCTTCATCTCCAGCGAGTCGGGCATCAACACCCCGACCGAGATGATCCATTACGGGATGACCAAGACCGCGCAGCTCGCGATCTCACGCGGCCTCGCCCAGACCGTGGCCGGCTCCGGCGTCACCGTGAACAGCGTGCTGCCCGGCCCGACCCTCTCGGAGGGCGTGGCGGAATTCATGAAGCAGATGGCCGGCGGCAAGGCCGACGCCGACCTCGACGCCATGGGCCGCGCCTTCGTCGCCGAGCACCGCCCGTCCTCGCTGATCCGTCGGCTCGCGCACGTGGAGGAGGTGGCGAACCTCGTCGCCTACCTGTGCAGCCCGGCGGCGAGCGCGACCACCGGCGCCGCGCTTCGGGTGGACGGCGGCGTCCTGCAGGGTCTCGCATAGGCCGGCGCGACGCCGACGGTCTCCGGATCGTCGGCGGAGGCCATCGCCCGCGGGGCGCGACCGGCCCCCTGCCGGCCCGGGTTTTCGGCCTCGACCGGTCTCGCACAGCGAAGCCCGAAATCCCGCGCCGCCGAGCCCACCCGATCGGGGCGGGCGGGCCCGCCGGATCCGGTGTCAGCATCCGCGGTAGGGGATTCCGGGCTCTCGCCTGTGGCGAACCCAGCAATCGGTGCCGATGGTCTGGTCCGACGGGTGGAGCGTGACCGTTCTAGAGCCGTCGGCCCGGACGAGGTCTCGGGCGCGGCTCTAGGATACGTTCAGGCCTTCAGGTGCGCGGCGAGATGCTTGTTCATCTCGAACATGGAGCACTTGTCCTTACCGAAGACCTTCTTGAGCTTGTCGTCGGCCACGATCTCGCGCTTGTTCTGCGGATTCTGAAGGTTGTTCTTCTTGATGTAATCCCAAACCTTGCTGACCACCTCGCCGCGCGCGAGCGGGCTGGTGCCGACGATGGCGCCGAGTTCGGCCGACGGCTTGAGCGGCTGCTGCAGGGCGTTCGGCTTCGTGCCGGCGGCCTTGGCAGCGGCGGGCTTCGCGGCCTTGGCCGGAGCGGCCTTCGCCTCAGGCTTGGTGGTGGTCTTGGCCGCCTTCGGTGCAGCCTTCTCGGTCTTCGTGGCCATAAACTTCCTCCGGTTCTCGGGCCGCAGGCCGGGGCATGATCGCCCCACGGCCGAGCCAGCATAGCAGCAACTAAGCGGTGATGCCGCCGTTCCAAGGGGAAATTGCCTTCGCGGGCCGCTCATCCACAAGGCACGCGCGGAAATCCACACTGGAAGCCGCCGACTCGCGCGGCCCGGAAGATTATTCATCAAATCCGCGAGCGCGAAACCTGCTCTTAACAATCCCGCGCCTGAAGTACAGTCATGTTTGCTCCAGCCCTCACGCTCGCGCTTCTGCTCGCCACCGGGCTCGTGGCGGCGCTCGGGTTCGGCATCCGCGCCGAGCCCGCCGCCCACGGCTCGGAACAGGGGCGCGGCCTCGTCTGAGACGGCCGCAATGGCCCCAGGGATTGCCCCAGTCCTCGCTCCGGTGCATCTGCCGGGCGGCATGACCGACCCGATCCTCCCCGCGACCCTCGAGAGCACGGCCCACGTCGTCCAGGTGGCGCTGAGCCCCGTGTTCCTGCTGTCCGGGATCGCCACGCTGCTCAACGTCTTCGGCACGCGCCTCGCCCGCGTAGCGGATCAGGCGGACCGCGTCACCGGCCTGCTGGCCGGCGCTGGGGATGCGGAGCGTCACCTCCTGGGCCGGCGGCTCGACCGGCTGTACCGGCGCTCGCTCGCCCTCGACGCCGCCGTGTTCCTGGCCGCCCTGGGCGGCGTCGCGACCTGCGGATCGGTGCTGACGCTGTTCGTCGGCGCCCTGCGCGACAGCACCGTGGCGACGCTGCTGTTCGGCCTGTTCGGTTCGGCGATCCTGTGCACGCTGTGCGCCCTCGTCGCCTTCGGCTTCGAGATGTTCCTGGCCAGCCGCTCGGTTCGCGACCGGATCAACCAGCGGCGCGCCAGCGCGGGCCTACCGACCGATCTCTGACCATCCGATCTCCGGGGCGGCCGACGTGCGGCCCGGCCGCGGAGCCGTGGCCGGCCTGCGGAACCTGCGTGCGCCGATCCGCTTAGTCCGCAGGGACTACGGGATGCGGCCCCGCCGCATCCGCGATTTGGGAGTGCGCATGCCGACGGACTTGCCCAACGAGCGCGCTGTGCGGAAACCCGGCAGCCTGGAACTGGATCCGACCGGACCCGGTGTCGCCATCGACGAGACCAGCCGGCTCATCGCGTCCAACAAGGTCGAGGGGACGGCCGTCTACGACAGCACGGGTCGCCACCTCGGCGCCGTCCACAATTTCATGGTGGACAAGATCTCGGGACAGGTCGCCTACGCGGTGCTGGCTTTCGGCGGCTTCCTGGGCCTCGGCGAGAACCATCACCCCCTGCCGTGGAAGGCCCTGACCTACAGCACGGAACTCGGCGGATACGTCATCGACATCGACCCGGCCGACCTCGCCGGCGCGCCCAACCATGGATCGGGCGAGGACGGGTTCACGGACCCGACCTACGGCGGACGGATCGAGGATTTCTACGGCGGGCGCGCCCCTACGGCGTGAACGGCCGCGCCCGCGCTCGATCGCCCCGGCTCAGAACTTCCCGCCGAGACCGACGCTGCCGCCCGGCGACAGCATCGGACCCATGGCACCGCCGCCGGCGCTGCCCCCGACCGCGCCGTTGCCGCCGTCAAGCTCGTCGCGCCGGATCCGCCGCTCACCCGCATCCGCGGTCCGGGTCCCGGCGCCGGCGCTCTTGGGAAGCGCCAGCTGCCGCGTCGGCGCGGTCTGAAGCGGCCGGCCTTCCGAGTCGACCCCGGCATTCTGGGGCTCGCGATTGGGAAGGGCGCCCCTCAGGGACGGCGGCAGCCCGACCTGCGTGTCCGGCATCACGCCGCCGCCGCCGCCGAGCGCCTGGCAACCCGCCACCAATCCGGCCAGGGCCGTGCCGAGCACGAGCCCGCGCGCCGCGGCGCTTCTCGAGGTGGGGTGGGTCGACATCGTTCAGTCCTCGCAGGGGGCCGCGGTGCCATCCGCAGCCCGTATCGGCTTTGCACCGCTTCCTACGCCGGGGTTGCGGCGAAAACCAGACGTTGTCGCAGCCGCCATGGGGACGCCGGCGCGGCGGTCCGGACCTTGCTGCCGGCCCGGTGGGGTCCATAACTTCGCCCAGGTCCTGCGTCACGACGGCTCACCGCGGGCGGGCTCCCGTCGCTGGCGGACCTGGAACCGGCCGATACGGTCGCGGTTGCGTCGGCGTGCCGGCCCGGCCCGGCCCTTCCTCAGAGGACGAAGCGTGTTCAGAACCAACCGGATGATCGCGGCCGTGACGCTCGCCCTCTGGGCGTCGGGAGCTGCGGCGCAGGTCCAGCCCGCCGGCGGCGACGGCGCGTCCGGCCAAGCTCAGCCGCAGGCCCCGGCCGCCGTGCCGGCTCCGAACACCCCGGCCACCCCGCCCGCCACCGCCAACGCACCGCCCGCGAGCCCGCCGCCCACGAGCCCGCCGCCCGCCAACCCGCCGCCGCCTTCGGCGACGCCTGCACCGCAGGCCCAGCAGCAGGGCACCCCGGCCACGGTGCTGGACACCCAGGATTACGAGAGCCTGCTCGGCCGCAGCGTGCGCAGCGCCGGCGGCGACGAACTCGGGCGGGTGATCGACATCATCATCGACAAGGACGGCCATCCCCGCGCCGCGATCATCGATTTCGGCGGGTTCCTCGGAGTCGGCACCCGCAAGATCGCCGTGGACTGGCGCGCGCTGCGCTTCTCGGCGGAGGGCGGCAAGGAGCGCAAGTTGTCCGTGGCGCTGACGCGCAACCAAGTCCGCGTCTCGCCGGAGTACAAGGCCGGCGAGCCGATCGTCGTTCTCGGTCCCGCGAGTCCGGCCGCCCCCGTCTCCGAGGGCGAACAGGCCGCGACGCCGGCCGCCGCGCCTCCTGCCGGCCCCCCCCTTCCCGGCACCGCACCCGCCGGCTCCTCCGCACCGCAGGCCGCCCCCGTCGGTGCGTCGCCCGCCGTCACGGCCCCGGCCGCGACACCGCCGGAGAAAGCGCCGGATAAATGACGGTGGCCCGATTGAAGGTCAGACCCGCCGCTTCCCCCCGCGAGCGCGAGGTGTCCCGGCAGGATCCCCGTACCCGCCCCCTCCGCCTGAAGGATCCGGCGGCCGAGCGCCCGCGCGAGCCTGCGCCGCCGGCCGGAACCGCGGCGCCGGGACGCGCCATCGCGGGGGCGAGCCGCTACGGGCTGGACGCCTTCGCGTTCTTCGTGGCCAACCTGCAGACCGGGTTCGGGCCCTTCCTGGCGGTCTACTTCTCGCAGGCCAAGTGGACGCAGTCCGACATCGGCTTCGCCCTCACGGTCGGAAGCCTCGTCGCGCTGCTCGGGCAGGTGCCCGGGGGCGCCTTCGTCGACGTGGTGCGCTCGAAGCGCTTCGCCGCCGCGGTGGCGGTGATCGGCATCTCGGGCAGCGCCTTCGCGCTGGCGGTCTGGCCGAGCTTCCTCGTCGTGCTCCTGGCGATGGCGGTCCACTCCGCGGCGAGCTGCGTGCTGACGCCGGCCATCGCGGCGATCAGCATCGGCCTCGTCGGGCGGGCCCGGGCGGGCGAGCGCCTCGGCCGCAACGCGAGCTTCGCGGCGGTCGGCAACGCGCTCGGCGCCGCCGGCATGGGCGCCATCGGCTATTACCTGTCGAACGGCGCCGTGTTCTACCTGACCGCGGCGCTCGTCGTGCCGACGATCATCGCGCTCGCCCGCATCCGCGCCCAGGACATCGACCCGGAGGTGTTCCGGGAAGCACCCGTGGCCGCCCCGTCCCTGGCCGCGCCGCCCGCCCCGGCCGGATCGGACGGAATCCGGGCGCTGCTGACCAACCGCGGGCTCCTGTGCTTCGCGGCCTGCATGGTGCTGTTCTTCCTGGCCAACGCCGCGATGCTGCCGCTGGTCGGCAGCGTCCTGACCCTGCGGGCGAGCGAGACCGCCACCGCGCTGGTCGCCGCCTGCATCATGGTCCCGCAGGCGGTCCTGGCCGTCAGCGCCCCGGCGGTCGGCCGGGCGGCCGAACGGTTCGGGCGCTACCCGGTCCTCCTGTTCGGCTTCGCGGCGCTCCCCGTCCGCGGCCTGCTGCTCGCCTACACCACCAACCCCTACGGCCTGGTCGGCATCCAGGTCCTCGACGGGATCTCGGCCTCGGTGCTCGGCGTGATGGTGCCGCTCGTCGTGTCCGATCTCACCCGCGGCACGGGACGCTTCAACCTCGCCCTCGGCGCGGTCGGCACCGCCATGGGCATCGGCGCCGCCCTCTCGACCTCGCTGGCGGGGATCATGGCCGACCGGCTCGGCAGCCACAGCGCCTTCCTGGGCCTCGCCGTGGTGGGCTTCCTGGCCTTCATGCTGGTCGCGCTGATCATGCCGGAGACGCGCCAGCCGCCATCGGCGGGCTGACGCGCCGCGGCACCGAATTCGCTTCATGTTTCCGCGCCGCTCAAGCGGCGTTCAGATTGTGCGGATAAAAGCGCAACGACGGTGCGGACCGGTGAAACATATGGCAACGCTCTCGCGTTGCCGCTGCGGGTCAGACTGCCCCCGCGCTGCACTCCGCCTCAGCCCGTAAGCCAAAGCCGCGCGAATACGGAATGGTCACCGCGATGGAAGAGCTGCATCGATACGCCGAGAGGCCCTTCGCCTTCGTCGGGCGCTATCTCCGCCGCCGCTGGCTGCCGCACCTGGTCATCCTGGTCTCGGTGCTGGGCGCCGTCGGCTTCTCGGTCTCGACCGATTACGCCCTGAAGGGGGTGGTCGACGCGCTGACCAAGGGCCCGGGCCCCGGCAACACCGTGATCTGGGGTGCGCTAGGGGTCCTGATCGCCTTCATCGCCGCCGACAACATGCTCTGGCGCGTGGCGGCGCTGACCGGCGCCTTCACCTTCGTGGGCATCACCGGCGACATCCGGCGGGACCTGTTCCGGCACCTGACCGGCCACTCGCCGACCTTCTTCTCGGACCGTCAGCCGGGTACGCTGGCCTCGCGCATCACGGCGACCTCGAACGCGATCTTCACGGTCGAGAACATGTTCGTGTTCAACGTGATGCCGCCGACGGTCGCGGCCTTCGGGTCGATCGCCTACATCGCCACCGTCAACCTCACCATGGCGGGGATCCTGGCGGGCGTCTTCGCCGCCGTCGTCATTCTGATGTTCAAGATGGCCTCGGCCGGCCGGCCCTTGCACCACGACTTCGCCGCCAAGGCCGCCTCCGTCGACGGCGAGATGGTCGACCTCGTCGGCAACATGTCCCTCGTGCGCGCCTTCTCGGCGTTCAAGCGCGAGGGCCAGCGCTTCGAGGGCACCATCGCCACCGAGATGCGGGCCCGGCGCTCGTCGCTGCTCTACCTCGAGAAGCTGCGCATCGTGCACGCGGTGCTCACCGTCCTGGCGGTCTTCGGCCTGCTCTACTGGGCGATCCAGATGTGGGAGGCCGGGCAGGCGACGAACGGTCAGGTCGTGCTGGTCTGCACCCTCGGCATCCGCATCCTCGCCGCCACCCGCGACCTTGCGGTGGCGCTGGTCGACGCCACGCAGCACACGGCCCGCCTGTCCGAGGCGCTCCACACCCTGCTCCAGCCGCACGATCTCGTGGACCATCCGGAGGCGAAGCCGCTGACCGGCCAGGGGGCCCGGATCGCCTTCGACCACGTCGCCTTCAGCTACCCGGACGGGCGCCCGGTCTTCACGGATTTCGACCTCGTGATCGAGCCGGGCCAGCGCGTCGGCCTCGTGGGCAAGTCGGGCGGCGGCAAGTCGACCCTGTTCTCGCTGATCCAGCGCTTCTACGACGTGCAGAGCGGGACGATCCGGATCAACGGTCAGGACATCGACCGGGTGACGCAGGAATCCCTGCGCGAGGCCATCACGGTGGTCCCGCAGGACGTGTCGATGTTCCACCGCAGCTTGCGCGAGAACATCCGCTACGGCCGGCCCGACGCCACCGACGAGGAGGTCTGGCAGGCGGCCGAAGCGGCCCACTGCACCGACTTCATCCAGGGCCTTCCGGAAGGGTTCGACACGATGGTCGGCGACCGGGGCGTCAAGCTCTCGGGCGGCCAGCGCCAGCGCATCGCCATCGCGCGGGCCATCCTCAAGAACTCGCCGATCCTGCTCCTCGACGAGGCGACCTCCGCGTTGGACGCCGAGTCGGAGCAGGCGATCCGGCACGCCCTGGCGAACCTCATGAAGGGCCGCACCGTCATCGCCATCGCGCACCGGTTGTCGACCCTGCAGGACTTCGACCGCATCGTCGTGCTGGAGGGCGGCCGCATCGCGCAGGACGGTTCGCCCGACAAGCTGACCCATCTCGACGGGTTCTTCCGGGAGCTGATGAAGAAGGAATCCATGGGCACGGCGCTCGCCGCCGCCTGACACGGCCTCCCTCAACGCCCTCCCGGTCCGCGCCGGCGCAGCGGGAGCATCCGGGGCGGCCTGACATCCGTACGCGCGGCGCGGCCGGGATTGCCGCGCGCCAGGACGGCGATGCCGCCCGGCCGGTACGGCGCCGGGCGAACCGGTTCTCTTGACCCGTCGGCGCTGCTAGATCACGCGGCGGCCGGACTGGACCTTGCATCACCCGAGACGTCGCCAACCGGTCCGGTTCCGACGCATCTCGACGCGTGAGCTTCACCGTGCCCGAACTCGCCCTCGTCATCCGGGAGATCTCCGAGGAGATGGCCCAGCGCTCCGACCGGGGCGCGGTCGCCGACTACATCCCCGAACTCGCCCGCGTCGACCCGAACCAGTTCGGGATCGCGGTGATCGACGCCGACGGCTGCGTCTTCGCGGGCGGCGACAGCGAGACGCCGTTCTCGATCCAGAGCGTCTCGAAGGTGTTCACGCTGACCCTGGCGCTCGGCATGGTCGGAGACCGGTTGTGGAAGCGGGTCGGGCGCGAGCCCTCGGGCAACCCGTTCAACTCGATCGTCCAGCTGGAGCGCGAGCGGGGCGTGCCGCGCAACCCGTTCATCAACGCGGGCGCCATCGCGGTCACCGACGTGATCCTCTCGGGTCACGAGCCGCGCGAGGCGCTGGGCGAGATCCTGCGCTTCCTGCAGTTTCTGGCCCAGGACGTGGGCATCGCCATCGACGAGACCGTGGCGGCTTCGGAGAAGCGCACGGGCTTCCGCAACACCGCGCTCGCCAACTACATGAAGTCCTTCGGTGTCATCGACAATCCGGTGGACTACATCCTCGGCGTCTACTTCCACCACTGTGCCATCGCGATGAACTGCCGCCAGCTCGCCACGGCCGGCCGCTTCCTCGCCCATAACGGCCGCAACCCCGCGACCGGCCACTCGGTGGTCTCGGCGGAGCGGGCGCGCCGCATCAACGCCATCATGCTGACCTGCGGCCACTACGACGGCTCGGGCGAGTTCGCCTACCGGGTCGGCCTGCCGGGCAAGAGCGGGGTCGGCGGCGGCATCCTGGCGGTAGCGCCCGGCCGGGCCTCGATCGCGGTCTGGTCTCCCGGCCTCGACGCCGCCGGCAATTCCCATCTCGGCCGCATCGCCCTGGAGCGGCTGACCCAGCGCATGGGCTGGTCGGTGTTCGGGGCGTGAGCCGCCCCGCCCGGGACCGGGCCGGGTGCCCTTGCCGGCTTGGCCGTTCCAGGGCAGTTGCGAGCGGGGGATCCGACATCTGAGTCCGGGGCGGGAGCGCATGGCGACGACGGAAGCGCGGGACGGCCTCGATCCCGGCCTCATTCTGGCGCGCCTCGACCGGCTGCCGCCGACCCGGGCGGTCTGGCGCCTCGTGATCCTCCTCGGCCTCGGCTTCTTCTTCGAACTCTACGACCTGCTGTTCACCGGCTACGTGGCGCCGGGCCTCGTCAAGGCCGGGATCCTCACGCCGACGACGCCCGGCCTGTTCGGCGCCAGCGGCGTCGCGAGCTTCGTGGCCGCCCTGTTCACCGGCCTGTTCATCGGCACCCTGCTGTGCGGCTGGCTCGCGGACCGTTTCGGGCGGCGGGCGATCTTCACGTGGTCGCTCCTGGCCTACACGGCGGCCAACGTCGTGATGGCCTGCCAGACCGAGGCCTTCGGCCTCAATCTCTGGCGGCTCGTCGCGGGGATCGGCCTCGGGCTGGAGATGGTGACGATCGGCAGCTACCTCTCGGAACTGGTGCCGAAGGCGGTCCGCGGCCGCGCCTTCGCCCTGTGCCAGGGCATCGGCTTCACCGCCGTGCCGGTGGTGGCGTTCCTGTCGTACCTGCTGATCCCGACAGCCCCGCTGGGCATCGACGGCTGGCGCTGGGTCGTGCTGATCGGAGCCTCGGCGGCCCTCGTGGTCTGGTGGCTGCGCGCGGGCCTGCCGGAAAGTCCGCGCTGGCTGGTGGAGCAGGGACGTCTCGCGGAGGCGGACGCGGTGCTGCGCCGTCTGGAGGCGCAGGTGGCGGCCGAATCCGGACGCCCGCTGCCGGCGCCCGCCGCGGCGGAGCCGGTCCAGCCGCGCAGCGCGTTCCGCGACCTCTGGGTGCCGCCGTTCCGGCGGCGGGCGCTGATGATGGCGGGCTTCAACGTGTTCCAGACCGTAGGCTTCTACGGTTTCGCCAACTGGGTCCCGACCCTTCTGGTGGCGCAGGGCATCACGGTCACGTCGAGCCTCGCCTACACGGCGCTGATCGCGCTCGCCGCCCCGGTCGGGCCGCTGCTCGGACTTGTCATCGCCGACCGGTTCGAGCGCAAGCACGTGATCGTGGCGGCCGCCTGCGTCTACATCGCCTGCGGGCTCACCTTCGCGCGGACGACGGAGGTCGGCGCCATCGTGGTCCTCGGCATCGGCCTGACGCTCGCCTCCAACGTGATGTCGTACAGCTTCCACGCCTATCAGGCCGAGCTGTTCCCCACCGGCATCCGGGCCCGGGCAGTGGGCTTCGTGTATTCCTGGAGCCGCTTCTCGGCGATCTTCACGGGGTTCATCATCGCCTTCGTGCTGCGTCAGGCCGGCACGCCGGGCGTGTTCCTGTTCATCTCAATGGCCATGCTGGCAGCGGGCCTCCTCGTCGGCCTCCTCGGCCCGCGCACGCGGAACGTGGCGCTGGAGACGATCGCCGGGTGAGCGTCCTCGCCGGCTCGGCGGCGGATCGCAGCGAGCGAGGGCGCGCCGGGCCCGGGGCGGCGCGCCATGGGGCTGCTGCGCCGCCCCCCGACGCCCCGACACCCGCACCGGCTCTCGCCCGCCCCCTGTCCGTGTCCGCATCGCGGCGTGGCCGCAGGGCCCAAAACGCGGATGAACGTCGACGCGGTCCTGGCCCCGGCCGGGGACCGGCGGGGATGCTTCGAGCCGGTCGACGGCGAGGTCTACGCGACGTCGACCGAGCGGGCCGTGCCCGCGCGGGCCAAGGCGCGGGGGAAGGCGTGGGGGGAAGGCGCGGGGAAAGGCGCGGGGGGAAGGCGCGGGGGAAGGACGCGGCTCGGACGGCCCCCACCGGGCGACCGCCCGCGCCGCGCTCGGCGGTCGCCTGACGGATCGCGATGCCGGCGAGGAGCCCGATCTCGTCATCGCCGCCGCGGTACGGTCACCGAGCGGGCGCGCGGACGATCCGGGTCGCAAGCCGACCCGCCGTTTCCGCCCCGCGGGCGTGAGGCGCGCCTTGATCGTGGATCCGGGGAAGCGTGCCCTCCTCCATCACCGCCGCGCGCGACGCCGCCTGATCGAGACCCGCATCGCGATCGAGGGCCGCCTCGATCGGATACCGCCCCGCCTGAGCTTGCCCGTGACCGGGCTGTTCGCCGATCCCCCGGCGGTCGGCGACGGAGCTTGATCCCGTTCGAGGCGGATGCCACAGCGGCGCGAACCCGAATCAGGACGCCCGCATGACCGCACCCCTCGATCTCCTCGTGCTCGGCAACGCCATCGTCGACGTGATCGCACGCACGGACGACGCCTTCCTGTCCACACAGGGCGTGACCAAGGGAGCGATGCAGCTCATCGACGAGCCGCGGGCCGAGTCCCTGTTCCAGGCCATGGGGCCGGCCACGATCGTCTCGGGCGGCTCGGGCGCCAACACGGCGGTGGGGGCGGCCCTGCTCGGAGCCCGGACGGGCTTCGTCGGCAAGGTCCGGGACGACGAGCTCGGCGGCCTGTTCAGCCACGACCTGAAGGCCACCGGGGTCGGCTTCACCGTCCCGGCCGCCGAGGAGGGCCCGGCCACCGCCCGCTGCTTCGTGCTGGTGACGCCGGACGGCGAGCGCACGATGAGCACCTATCTGGGGGCCTGCCAGGGGCTCTCGCCCGACGATGTCGACCAGGCGCTCGTGCGTTCGGCCAAGGTCGTCTACCTCGAGGGCTACCTCTGGGATCCGCCGGCCGCCAAGGACGCGTTCCGCAAGGCCGCCGAGATCGCCCATCAGGCCGGGAACGCCGTCGCGCTGACCCTGTCGGACGCGTTCTGCGTCGGCCGCTACCGGGACGAATTCCTGGGCCTCGTGCGCGACGGCAGCGTCGATATCCTGTTCGCCAACATGGGCGAACTCCAGAGCCTCTACCAGACGGACGATCCCGAGGCCGCCGTGGCCGCGCTCCGCGACGAGCGCAACGCCCGCGGCCGGCACCTTCTCGGGCTCGTCACGCGCTCGGCCGACGGTGCCTTGGTGGTGCAAGGTGGCGAGATCCGCGCCGTCGAGGCCAGCCCGGTGCGGGACGTGGTGGACACGACCGGCGCCGGCGACCTGTTCGCGGCCGGCTTCCTGGCCGGCCACGCTCGCGGCCTCGACAACGTCACGAGCGCCCGCCTCGGCACGCTCGCGGCCGCCGAGGTGATCCAGCACATCGGCGCCCGCCCCCAGGCGGACCTCGTCGGCCTCGCCAAGGCGCGCGGGCTGCTCTGAGGCTTCAGGGCCGGAGCAGCACCTTCCCGACCGCGGCCCGGCGGGTCAGCAGGCCGAAGGCTTCCGGAAACTCCGCCAGGGGGTAGACGCCGTGGACCTGCGCGGTGAGCTTGCCCTCGGCGACCCAGCCGAGGAGCCGGCGCTGGTCCGCCTGATGGGCCGCGGGTTCGCGGTCCAGGAAGGCGCCCCAGTGGACGCCCTGCACGTCGAGTTCCTTGAGGAGAATCAGGTTCAGCGGCAGCCGCGGGATGGCGCCGGCCGCGAAGCCGATGACGAGGTAACGTCCGCGCCAGCCGAGCGCCCGCAGGGCCGGTTCCGCGTAGGCGTCGCCCACCGCGTCGTAGACCACGTCGACACCGCCGCCGCTGACCTGGCGCAACGCGTCCTTGAGGGTCGCCGGGTCGTAGACCAGCGTCGCCTCGGCCCCGTGGGCGCGGGCAACCGCAAGCTTCTCCTCCGAGGAGGCGCAGGCGATCACCCGGGCGCCCATCAGCCGCCCGAGCTCCACCGCGGCGAGGCCGACGCCCCCGGAGGCCCCCAGGACGGCCATCCACTCGCCGGGCCGCAGACGCGCCCGGTTGGCCAGGGCGTGGAGCGAGGTGCCGTACGTGATGGTGAGCCCGGCGGCCTGCTCGTCCGGCACACCGTCCGGCACCGGGGTGAGCTTGGCGGCATCGATGGCGATGCGCTCGGCGCAGCAGCCGTGTCCGGCATGGACGATGACCCGGTCGCCCACGGCGACGCCCGAGGCCCCCTCCCCCAGCGCCTCGACCACGCCGACGCCCTCGCCGCCGGGCGAGAACGGCAACGGGGGCTTCACTTGGTAGCGCCCGGCGACGATCAGCGTGTCGAAGAAATTAAGCGCCGCCAGCCGTATCCGCACCAGGGCCTGGCCGGGCCCCGGAACCGGGTCCGGGCGCTCCACGACCTCCAGATGCTCAGGCCCCTCGAGCCTCGTGCACAGCAGCGCCCGCATCGCGTCGGTCCTCCGGTTGTCCGTGCCGATGAGGCCCGAACCGGTCCGGCGGTCAACCCGTCCCGATCATCTCGCGGATGCGCGCACCCAGGACCTCCACCACGAACGGCTTGGTGATGACCTGCATGCCGGGATCGAGCTGGCCATTCCCCAGCACCGTCGTCTCGGCGTAGCCGGTGATGAACAGCACCTTCAGGCCGGGACGCTTCACCCGCCCGGCCTCGGCCATCTGGCGCCCATTCATGCCGCCCGGCAGGCCGACATCCGTCACCAGGAGGTCGATGCGCACGTCCGATTGCAGCACCTTCAGCCCGGCGACGCTGTCGGCGGCCGCGATCGCCGTGTAGCCGAGATCCTCCAGCACCTCGGTGACCAGCATCCGCACGGACGGCTCGTCGTCCACGATCAGGACCGTCTCGCCCGGGGTCGCCCGCGGCGGCGCGAACCGGGCGGCGTGCGGATCCTCCGCCACGACCGCCCCGCGGTGGCGCGGCAGGTAGAGGCAGACGGTCGTGCCCTGGCCGACCTCCGAGTGGATCCGCACCTGCCCGCCGGATTGCTGGACGAAGCCGTAGATCATCGAGAGGCCGAGGCCGGTGCCCTGGCCCAGCGGCTTGGTGGTGAAGAAGGGCTCGAACACCTTCTCAATGACCTCGGGGGGCATGCCGGTGCCGGTGTCGGTCACGCTGAGCGAGAGGTACTGGCCCGGTGGCATGTCGTGGCGCCGCGCGGCGCGCGCGTCGAGCCAGGCGTTGGCGGTCTGAATCGCGATCCGGCCGCCCTCCGGCATGGCGTCCCGGGCGTTGATGCAGAGGTTGAGCAGCGCGTTCTCGAGCTGCGGCGGATCGACCAGCGCCGGCCAGAGACCGGCGGCGCCCGCGACCTCGACCTGCACCGCGGGCCCGACGGTGCGCCGGATCAGGTCTTCCATGCCGGCGACCAGCCGGTTCACGTCCGTGGGCTTCGGGTCGAGGGTCTGACGCCGCGAGAAGGCGAGCAGCCGGTGGGTCAGGGCCGCAGCCCGCTTCGAGGCGCCCTGCGCGGCCGCGATGTAACGGTCGACATCGGCCACGCGGCCCTGGCTCAGCCGGGTCTGGATCAGCTCCAGCGAGCCGGAGATGCCGGCGAGCAGGTTGTTGAAGTCGTGCGCGAGGCCGCCGGTGAGCTGGCCGACCGCCTCCATCTTCTGCGACTGCCGCAAGGCCTCCTCGGCGGCCGCCAGGGCATCGGCACGCTCACGCTCGACGGTGAAGTCGCGGCCGACCGCGTTGATGATCCCGTCGCCGGGCCGCGCCGCCCAGCTGATCCAGCGGTAGCTGCCGTCCCGGTGGCGATAGCGGTTGTCGAAGCGGGCGAGGCTCGCGCCCGCGGTCAGCTGCTGCGCGCCCTCGAACGTGCGGGTCAGGTCGTCCGGGTGGACCACGTCGATCAGCTTCGTCCCGACGAGTTCGTCCGGGCGCCAGCCCAGCACCTCGGTCCAGGCGGGATTCACCGCGGTGATCGTCCCGTCGAACAGGCAGCGCAGCATCAGGTCGGAGGACAGCGTCCAGACGGCGTTGCGGTCGGCGGTGCGCTCCCCGACCTGCTGCGCCAGGGTGGCGTTGAGGTTGCGCAGGTCCCCCAGGGCCGCCTCCAGGGCGACCTGGCTTTCCGTGAGGGCGGCGTCGGCGAGCACCCGGCCGGTGGTCTCGTTGGTGAGGATGAACAGCCCCGCGACCTGCCCGGCCGCATCGAGGACCCGCGAGTACGAGAAGGTCCACCACGTCTCCTGCGCGCCCCGGTCGGTGTCGAGCTGCCAGGGCAGATCGACGAAGCGCTCCGGGCGACCTTGCAAGGCGGCGTCGATGATCGGCTTGGCCTGCGACCAGGCATCGGCCCAGACGACGTCGAACCGCTCGCCCATGGCCCAGGACAGGCGCGGCCCCAGCAGAGGGAAGTAGGTGTCGTTGAAGAAGAAATGGAGATCGGGCCCCCAGGCCAGGATCATCGATTCCGGCGAGTTCAGCACGAGGGACAGGGCCGCGCGGAACTCCGCCGGCCAGCTTTCCGGAGCGCCGAGGGGATGGCCGGACCAGTCGCGCGCCCGGATCATCCGCGCGGCCTCGCCGCCGCCAGCGAGGAAGGAGAGGGGATCGGTCACGGGCTAGGCGCGGTGCGGGTCATCAGCCGCACGCGTATGACCGCCTTCGGCGTCAACTCCAAGCCTGCCGGGAGCCCGGCGGTGTCGAAGCGCCGCAGGGCTTCCGGTCACGGGCGGGCGAGCGCCGCCGGCGCTGCGAGCGGGCCCAGCACCCCGGGGCGACGGCAGACCGGCGAATCCGGCGAACGAAGCGCCTCCCGGATCGCTCCGCTCGCCGAGGCTGACCGGGTCGGACGAACTGCGGCCCGCGCCTGTCAGTGCGCTTCCTGCCAGTTTCCCGCCGCCTTGGCCTCCACGACCAGCGGCACCTTGAGCGTCAGGGCCGGCGCCGGGGCCTCCTCCATCACGCTGCGGATGACCGGAATCGCGGCGTCGACCTCGTCCTCGGCGGCCTCGAACACCAATTCGTCGTGGACCTGCAGCAGCATGCGGGCCTTGATGCGTTTCGCGGCCAAAACTGTCTCCATCCGCGTCATCGCCCGGCGGATGATGTCGGCGGCCGAGCCCTGGATCGGCGCGTTGATCGCCTGCCGCTCGACGCTGGCGCGCTCGGACGGGTTGTTGGAGCGGATCTGCGGGTAGTGGCAGACCCGGCCGAACAGGGTGGTCACGTAGCCCTTGTCCCGGCAGCTCCGCTTGGTGGTGTCGATGTAGTCGCGGATCCCCGGGAACTGCTCGAAATACTGCTTGATGAACGCCGAGGCCTCCTCGCGGCCGATGCCGAGCCGGTCGGCCAGCCCGAAGGCCGAGATGCCGTAGATGATGCCGAAATTGATGGTCTTGGCCCGGCGCCGCAGGTCGGGCGTCATCTCTTTCAGCGGCACGCCGAACATCGCCGATGCGGTCGCTGCGTGGATGTCGATGCCGTCCTCGAACGCCTTCCGGAGCTCCGGGATATCGGCCATGTGGGCGAGGAGCCGCAGCTCGATCTGCGAGTAGTCCGCCGAGATCAGCCGGTTGCCGGGCGCGGCCACGAAGGCCCGGCGGATGCGCCGGCCCTCCTCGGTGCGGATCGGGATGTTCTGGAGGTTCGGCTCGGAGGAGGAGAGCCGCCCCGTCGTGGTCGCCGCCAGCGAGAACGAGGTGTGGACCCGCGCGGTCTCCCGGTCGGCATGGGTCTGGAGCGAATCCGTGTAGGTGGATTTCAGCTTCGAGAGCTGCCGCCACTCCAGGATCTTTTTCGGGAGGTCGTGCCCGGCCTGGGCGAGTTCCTCGAGAAGCGTAGCCGGTGTCGCCCACTGGCCGGACGGCGTCTTCTTCGCGCCCGGCAGGCCCATCTTGCCGAACAGGATGTCGCCGATCTGCTTGGGCGAGCCCACCGAGAACTTCTCGCCGGCATCCTCCTGGATCTCCTCCTCCAGGCGGACGAGGATCTGGGAAAAGTCACCGGAGAGGCGGCTCAGCATCTCGCGGTCGACCCGGATGCCGCGCTGCTCCATCCGGGCGATCACCGGCAGCAGCGGCCGCTCCAGGGTCTCGTAGACGGCGACCCGGTGCTCGGCCACGAGGCGCGGCTTCATCATCCGCCACAGGCGCAGCGTCACGTCCGCGTCCTCAGCCGCGTAGGCGGTGGCCTTGTCGATGGCGACGCGGTCGAAGGTCACCTTGTTGCGGCCGGTGCCGGCCACGTCCGAGAAGGTGATCGGCTGGTGGCCGAGGTGGCGGCGCGCCAGCTCGTCCATGCCGTGGCCACCCTTGCCGGCGTCGAGCACGTAGGAGATCAGCATCGTGTCGTCGAAGGGCGCGATCTCGATGCCGTAGCGGGCGAGCACCACCCAATCGTATTTCAGGTTCTGGCCGACCTTCAGGACGCCGGGATTCTCCAGCAGCGGCTTCAGCCGGGCGATGGCGTCCTTCAGCGGGATCTGTCCCGGCACCGGCTCGGCCACGTCGGAGGCCGCGGCGCCCTCGCCGAACAGGTCGGTGGCGTCGGCCTGGACCTTGGCGGCCTGCACGTGGGCCAGCGGGATGTAGCAGGCCCGGCCGGTCGCCACCGCCAGCGAGACGCCGACGAGGCCGGCCTTGTGGGCGTCCAGGGCGTCGGTCTCGGTATCGACCGCGATCACCCCGGCCTCCTCAGCCTCGGCGATCCACGCATCGAGCTGCTCCAGCGACGCGACGGTCTCGTAGGCGGCGGTGTCGAACGGCGCGACCGACTCCGCGGCCCGGGCGGCCACCACGTTGCCGGGCGTCGCTTCGACGGGTGCCCGGGGCTTGGCCGGCGCGTCGGGCAGGTCGAGATCGGCGAAGGGGTCGATCTCGCCGCCCTCGGGCGGGGCGGCGCCCGGCGGGCGCTCAGGCCCGGCCGCCGCGGTCTCGGGATCGGGCGGCACGGAATCGCCGAAGAACGGCACCGCGTCGCTGCCGCCCGCGCCGTTGCCGTAGCCGTGCGGCCTGGCCCCCGGCAGGAGCCGCGGATCGGGCTTCACCGCCTCGGGATCGACGTGCAGCATCTGGGCGATGCGGCGCGTGAGCGTGTTGAACTCCATCGCCTTCAGGAAGCCGACGAGCTTCTCCGGATCGGGCTTGGGCACGCCGAGATCGTCGAGGTCCACCGGGACCGGCACATCCTCCATCAGCGCGACCAGTTTTCGCGAGAGCTTGGCCTGATCGACGTTGGCCAACAGGGTCTCGCGGCGCTTGGGCTGCTTGATCTCGCCCGCCCGATCCAGCAGCGCCTCCAGGCTGCCGAACTCCTTGATCAGGGCCGCCGCGGTCTTCAGGCCGATGCCGGGCACCCCCGGCACGTTGTCGGAGGTGTCGCCGATCAGCGCCAGGGCGTCGCCGATCTGGTTCGGTTGGAGGCCCTCCCATTTGGCGATGATCGCCTCGACGTCGAGGTTGCGCTCGGGCCGGTAGCCGGCCTTGCCCTTGGCGCCGGATTCGAAATCGTAGAACCGCACCTGCGGCCCGACGAGCTGCATCAGGTCCTTGTCGGAGGAGACGATGATGACGCCCGCGCCCCGCGCCTCGGCCTGGCGGGTGTAGGTGGCGATCAGGTCGTCGGCCTCGTAGCGCTCCAGCTCCACCGCGTGCAGGCCGAAGGCGCGCACCGCGTCGCGCATCAGCGGCATCTGCCGCTTCAGGTCGTCGGGCGCGTCGGGGCGATGACCCTTGTAATCCGGGAACATCTCCTTGCGGAACGAGCCCTCGGACTTGTCGAAGACGATGCCGAGATGGGTCGGCATCGTACCGGCCGCGCCCTCCTGCAGGAACTGCGCGATCTTGGTGCAGAACAGCCGCACCGCGCCGGTAGGCAGCCCGTCGGAGGGCCGCGAATTATACTTCTGATCCTGGTTGATCGACTGGAAATAGGCCCGGAAGATGAAGGAGGAGCCGTCGACCAGGATCACCTGATCGCCGGGGCCGACGGGCTTGGTCTCGGGGCTCGACGCGGTCTCAGGCTTCATGGGCGCAGGCGTCTCGGGCGGTCAAGGAGCGGGCTCGCGGTCCAGCTCGGCGCGGCAGGCCGCGACGAGGTCGGCCAAGCGCTCGTGAACGGTCCGCCAGACGTTGTCCAGCATGACCGCGCGATAGCCGTAGCGATAGATGTTCCCGGCGGCGGCGATGTCGCGCCGCGCGATGCCCCGCCATGCCGCGCGAGTGCCGGATGCCAGCCCAACCTGTCGTCCGTCAGATTCCGGCCCGCCGCCGCGAAGATCGCCCGTCAGCGGATCACCGCGCCACCGGTTCGGAGGTCTTCGGCGAACACGTCGACGGTCAGCCCCGCAACGCGGCGCCCTGCGGCCCCGGTCGGCCACGTCGGCCGGCCTCGGGAACAGATCGCCGATGCAACGGCACGGGCCGGCGCATGTGAGGAGATCGCGCACACGCGCCCGATCATTCGCGATCCTCGGGTCGGGCCCACGTTCCGTCCCGCCGTCGCCCCGCGCGACCGAGCCGGAGGGGGTCGCATGGTGGACGCCCCGGCGGCGGAGTTCCGCCCCGACTGTACGGCGGATGTCGATGGCGACGTGCCCATCCGGGGATCCGGCCGCGCGGGGAATCGGCAGCCGCAGCGTACCGGGGACGGGCCGCGGCCGCGCGGGATCATGCGGCGAGTTCGCGCCTCAGGTCTTCCACCCGACGCAGGTCCTCCACGAAGGCCGCGTAGGCGTCCGCCTTCGCCTCGTCCGGGAGGCGCAGGAGGTAGGACGGGTGCACGGTGATGAAGCCTTGAAAGCGGTTGTCGTGCCGATCGAAGCGGAACGGCCCGCGCGCCCGGGTGATCGGGATCGCCTTGCCGGTCAACGCCAGGACGGCGGTCGCGCCGAGGGCGACGACGAGCTTGGGCCCCACGAACTCCAACTCCCGATCGAGCCACCAGCGATAGTGGCTGACCTCGCCGGCCGTCGGCTTCTGGTGGATGCGGCGCTTGCCGCGCTCCTCGAACTTGAAGTGCTTGACCGCATTGGTCAGGTAGCTCGCGCCACGGTCGATCCCCGCTTCCGCCATGGCGCGGGACAGGAGTTGCCCCGCCGGCCCCACGAAGGGGCGGCCCTGCCGGTCCTCCTGGTCGCCGGGCTGCTCGCCCACGAAGGCGACAGTGGCGCCGACCGGCCCTTCTCCGAGCACGGCCTGGGTCGCGCCCGGCACCAGCGGCTCGGTGCGCCGGATGATGGCGTTCAACTCGTCGAGGGTCTTGGGATCCTGGTCGGCCATCGCGGCGACGGCCCGGGCGGGTTCGCGGCGTGTGGGCATGGTCGGCTCCCTCTCGATCATCGCTTCGGTGCGCCCCGCGGCGGCCCGCACCAGGGCGGGGATGGCGGCGGTCTCGGGCATGTTGCGCCAGTACTTCTTGGGCATCTCGGCCCGCATGGCCTTCAGGTTGGTCCGGGCCGGGTTGAACGTGCTCTCGTAATAGGTCTGCCAGCCGGCCTCGAAGCCGTCGCCCTCCGGAAGCTGGGCGCGGTCGCCGGGCGGGCCGAAGGCGAGGGTCTCGGTGTCCCAGTGGGCCGACCCCTCCGGGGTCAGGATCGACCAGCGCATCCCGCGGAAGCGGGCGACGAAGAACGGCGCCGCGGCCTCCAGGATGTGGTGATCGGGCTCGAACCACGCGACGTAGCGCTCGCCTCCGCGGTCCTCCGCGCGGCGGAAGCGCAGGAAGGCGTGCATCTTGTGAAGGTCGCGCCCGATCGCCTTTGCCATCCGGTGCAGGCGGTGCACCAGCGGATCGCTGCCGACCTCCATCAGGTGCCGCTCGCCCTGGCAGACCCGCCAGACCAGGGCGTAGAGCAGGCCGTAGCGCTCCGGATCACGATGCGGGATGACCTGCGGGATGAGCGCGGCGACGGGCTTCGGCAGGACGAGCGGCGTGCCGGGAGCCTGCTCCGCGTCGGCGCCGAAGAGGCCGGGCGAATCCGTCACCGACCAAGTCACCGACTCCGGCGGCACGTCCTGGGCGACGAGGCTCCGGACGGCGGTGCGGAACCCGTCGAGGTCGGCTCCCGGGCGCAGGAGGATGGCGCGCGGCCGATGCGGATCCCCTCCCCCGCTGCCGCGCAGGGTACCGTGCCCCCCGGAGGGACGAGGGAGGGGCGAGGTCCCGATCCCCATCAGAACAAGCTCAGCTGCTTGGCCGGCTCGGCCAGCCGCGTGCGCAGGTCGAGCCGATCGGTGAGCCCGACCGGTCGGTGATCGGCGGCGACGAGGAACGGCCGCGCCCGCTTCAGCCCCGAGGTGAGCCGCGCGACGTCGTCGAGGCGCAGGGTCGCGTGGCGGCGTGCCTGGACGATCTTGTCCACCGCCCGGGCGCCGAGCCCCGGCACCCGCAGCAGCCATTCCCGATCAGCCTTGTTCACGTCCACCGGGAACTTGTCCCGGTGCTTCAGGGCCCAGGCGAGCTTCGGGTCGATGTCGAGGGCGAGCATGCCGTCCTCGGAGGCGTCGGCGACCTCGTCGGGGGTGAACTCGTAGTACCGCAGCAGCCAGTCGGCCTGGTACAGCCGGTGCTCGCGCTGGAGCGGCGGCGGCTTCGGCGGCAGGATCGCCGAGCCGTCCGGGATCGGGCTGAAGGCCGAGTAGTAGACGCGCTTCAGGCCGACGCTGCCGTAGAGCAGCGCGCTCTTGCGGATCAGCGCCTCATCGGTGGTGGCATCCGCCCCGACGATCACCTGCGTCGAGTGGCCAGCGGGCGAGAAGCGGCGCTTCTCGGCCTTCGCCTGCACGATGCGCTCGCCGATCTGCGCCATCGCGCCCTGGATCGCGGCACCATCCTTCTCGGGGGCGAGGCGTTCCAGGCTCGCCTCGGTGGGCAGCTCGACGTTGATCGACAGCCGGTCGGCGTAGAGGCCGGCCTCCTCGATCAGCCAGGGGCTCGCCTCGGGGATCGACTTGAGGTGGATGTAGCCGGCGAAGCCGTGGTCGCGCCGGAGCGACTTCGCCACCCGGGTGAGCAGCTCCATCGTGTGGTCCGGCGACTTGATGATGCCCGAGGAGAGGAACAGGCCCTCGATGTAGTTCCGCCGATAGAAGTTCAGGGTGAGGTTCACGACCTCCTCGACGGTGAACTTCGCCCGCCGCACGTTCGACGAGCGCCGGTTGACGCAGTAGGCGCAGTCGAACAGGCACCAGTTGGTCAGCAGGATCTTGAGCAGCGACACGCAGCGCCCGTCCGGCGTGTAGGCATGGCAGATCCCGGCCCCGGTGGTCGAACCGAGCCCGTCCTTGCCGGCCGCCCGCTTGGGCGCCGCCGAGGAGGCGCAGGATGCATCGTACTTGGCGGCATCCGCGAGGATGCGCAGCTTCTTGGCCAGGGTCTCGTCCATCGAACAGACAATGAACGACAGACGCGAAGGTGCAAGGCCACCCCGTCATTCACCCCGGGCCGCGATGCCGCACCCGTCATGCCGGCGGGTCGGGCTCCCCGTCCGGCTCCGCGTCGACGATCCGCCGCGCGAGGGCGTAGGAGAATCCCGCCCGCGCCAGCGCCGCGAGGTCCCGGTCGCGATAGGCGTCCCGCTGTTCCGGCCGGCGATGCGGCCCGAGGCGTCGCCGCTTGGCGTAGGCCCGTGCGGCCTGCACCTCGATCGCCTCCGCCTCCCCGTCCGGGAGGGCCTCGCGTTCCGCCAGCATCGCGGCCTCGACCACGTCGCGGGGGACGCCCTTGGCGGCGAGCTTGGCCGAGACGCCGCGGCTCGACGTGCCGCGGCGGCGCAGGGTGGCGAGGCGGGTATCGGCGAAGCGCGCGTCGTCGACGAGGCCGGCCGACACCGCGCGCGCCACGGTCGCGGTGACGAGATCCGCGAACGCTTCGGGCTCCTCCCCCCGCGCGCGGGCCCGCTTCTGCACGCGCCGCGCGAGGGTCCGGCGCAGCATCTCCGTGGAGGCGCTGTACCGCTCCAGATAGTGAAGCGCGGCCCGTTCGAGCCAAGCCGGGCTCACCGGGCCGGATGGTTTGACCTCCCGGTCGCGGCGCTCTGGCGCAGATCCTGCAACGTTTGGAGGTTTCACCGGTTCTTCACGATCTCGACAGGTTTGCGTTTCATGACTTGGGTATGGAACGCGCGCAACGCGACAGGCTCGGCCATGGCCCGAACCACCGTTCTTCGTCCGATCGCCCGCAGGACCGGGGGCGGAGGCGCCTGCATGCCGCGGCGGCATCCCTGATGCGCCGCGAGTGGCTCCTGGTCCTGGTGGCCCTGGGGCTGGCCGCCGCCGCGGCCGGGATCGTCTACCTGTCGCGTCCGAACACCCTCACGGTGGCGGTGGGTCCCCAGGACGGGCCCGAGGCCGCGCTGATCGAAGCCTACGCCAACGCCCTGGACCGGGCACGGGAGGACGTGCGCCTCAAGGTCGTCCGCTACGGCGACGTGCGCGACAGCGCCCTGGCGCTGCAGCGGAACAAAGCCGACCTCGCCGTCGTCCGGCCGGACGTGCTCCTGCCCGAGAACGGCCTGACCCTGGCGATCCTCCACGACGAGGCCCTGATCATCGCGGCGCCCGAAGCGGCCGATATCGACGACATCCCCGCGCTGGCGCGCAAGCGCCTCGGCATCGTCGTACGCCACGGCGCCGACCTGCCGTTCCTCACGAACCTGCTGTCCTTCTACGACCTCGTGCCGGACCATTCGGATGCGGAGGCACCGGGAGACCGTCAAAACGCCGAAGGCGAGGCCGCGGCCGGCCATGTCGCCGTGGTGCCTCTGAAGATCGGCGACGTGACGGCGGCGCTCACCGAGAAGCGCGTCGACGCGGTCGCGGTGATCGGCAGCCCCGCCTCGAAGACCGCGGCCGCGATGGTGCATGCCGTCGAACTGGGTTCTCCGGAGCGGAAGATCGGCTTCGTGTCGGTTCCGGACGGCGACGCGATCCTGCAGCGCTTCCCCGAACTGCAGGCGGTGACCATCCCGGCCGGCACCTTCGGCGGGCGCCCGAAGCGCCCCGACGAGGAGGTCAAGACGGTGGGAGCGTCCTACCGCCTGATGGCGCGGGGCACGGTGAGCCGGGTCGCGGTGGCCTCGGCGACGCAGCACCTGTTCGAGTGGCGCTCGCGGCTCGCCTCGGCGGCACCGGTCGCGAAGCTGATGAAGGCCCCCGATTTCGACACGACGGTAGCGGCGACCTCCGCGCGCCTGCCGAACCACCCCGGAGCGGTGGACTACTTCGAGCGCGAGCAGCAGACCTTCCTCGATCGCTACGAGGATTACATTTACCTGTTCGCCTTCTTCGGCGGCACGATCGGCTCCGGCTTCGCCTGGATCGGGCAGAGGCTCGCCCGCAAGCGGCGGGAGCGCGTCGACTTCGTCCTCGACCGCCTGCTCGACATCCTGCGCGAGGTGCGCACCGCGACGAGCAGCGCCGAGCTCGATGCCCTCGCGCTCGAGACGGATGGGCTCGTGGCCGACGTGGTCTGCTACGCCCGCGAGCGCAGCATCGACGCCCGCACGGTGAGCGCCCTGATCCTGGCGGTGGACGGGGTCCACGCGGCGATCGCCGATGCGCGGCGGCAGACCAGCGAGGCCGAGCCCCGGTCCGCCAAGCGCAACCGGACGGCGCGGTTACTGGCCCTCGACCTACCGGCAGCGGAATAGTGATCGGTTCCGACGCCCGCGACTCGGAGCGGGGGACCGCATGGCTGGCGGCGTAGGCATATCATGCTAACGGGAGCCATGTACGATCCCGTCGCCGCCCTCGCCACGGTCCTGGAGAATCTCGACCGCGAGGCCCGCGAGCCCACCAAGCTCCGGGCCGCGCTGGTGCCGCAGCTGCGCCGGGTCATCGAGGAGGGCCACCGCGCCGCCGAGGCCCAGCTCCTGGAAGACCGCAACGGTCTGCGCTGCGCCCAGGCCCTCTCGGCCCTCACGGATGCCGTCGTGCGGGCCATCCACGACGCCGTGGTCTGGCGGCTCTATCCCAACGACAACCCCACCACCGGCGAGCAGCTCGCCGTGGTCGCCACCGGCGGCTACGGCCGGGGCACCATGGCGCCGGGCTCGGACATCGATCTGCTGTTCCTGCTCCCCTACAAGCAGACCGCGTGGTCGGAGAGCGTCGTGGAGGGCATGCTCTACGTCCTCTGGGACCTCAAGCTGAAGGTCGGCCATGCCACGCGCTCCGTCGAGGAGTGCATGCGCGAGGCGCGCGCCGACATGACGATCCGCACGTCCCTGCTGGAGGCGCGGTACCTGTTCGGCACGCGGGTCCTCTACGAGGAACTGGTGACGCGCTTCGACGCCGAACTGGTGGTCGGTTCGGCCTCCGAGTTCGTGGACGCGAAGCTGCGCGAGCGCGACCTGCGCGTCTCCAAGGCCGGAACCTCGCGCTACCTCGTCGAGCCCAACGTCAAGGACGGCAAGGGCGGCCTGCGGGATCTGAACACGCTGTTCTGGATCGCCAAGTACACCTATCGGGTGCGCGACCAGATCGAACTCGTCAGCGCCGGGCTGTTCACGCCGGAGGAGTACGCGCTGTTCGAGCGCTGCGAGGAATTCCTGTGGCGGGTCCGCTGCCACATGCACTTCGCGACGAAGCGCGCGGAGGAACGCCTGTCCTTCGGCCTGCAGCCGCGGATCGCCGAGCGCTTCGGCTACGAATCCCGGGGCGGGCTCTCGGGCGTCGAGCGGTTCATGAAGGCTTATTTCCGCATCGCCAAGGATGTCGGCGACCTGACCGCCATCGTGTGCGCGGAGCTGGAGGCGCGGCACGCCAAACGCACCCCGGTGCTCGATCGCTGGATCGGGCGGTTCCGCGACCGCTTCCGCGCCACCGCCATGGAGGCGGAGGATTTCTGGATCGATCACGGCCGGGTGAACCTGCGGGCGGAGGACGCCTTCGAGCGCGATCCGGTCAACCTGATCCGCCTGTTCTGGCTCGCGGACCGGCACAACCTCGCGATCCATCCCGACGCCAAGCGGCTGGCGAGCCGGTCCCTGCGCCTCGTCAACCCGTCGCTGCGCGGGGATTCGGAGGCCAACCGCCTGTTCCTCGACATCCTCACCTCCCGGAACGCCCCCGAGGAGGCGTTGCGCGAGATGAACGAGGCGGGGGTGCTCGGCCGCTTTATTCCGGATTTCGGCCGCATCGTCGCGATGATGCAGTTCAACATGTACCACCACTTCACGGTGGACGAGCACCTGCTGCGCACGATCGGCGTCCTGGCCGACATCGAATCCGGCCGCAGCCAGGAGACTTATCCGCTGGTCTCGCGCCTCGTGCACACGATCCACAACCGCACGGCGCTCTACGTCGCGATCCTCCTGCACGACATCGCCAAGGGCCGGCCGGAAGACCACTCGATCGCCGGCGCCGCCATCGCCGAGAAGCTGTGCCCTCGCTTCGGCCTGAACCAGGCCGAGACCGAGACCGTGTGCTGGCTCGTCGAGCATCACCTGCTGATGTCGATGACCGCGCAGAGCCGCGATCTCTCCGACGCGAAGACGATCGAGCGCTTCGCCGCGAGCGTGCAGAGCCTGGAACGGTTGAAGCTCCTGACCATCCTCACGGTCGCCGACATCACGGCGGTGGGTCCCGGGGTCTGGACGGCCTGGAAGGGCACTCTGGTCCGCACCCTCTACGACGAGACCGAGGTCTATCTGTCCGGCGGTCATTCCGAGATCGCCCGCACCGACCGGGTTCGCCTCGTCCAGATGAGCCTGCGCGAGCAGCTGCCCGGCTGGGCGTCGGAGGAGTTCGACGCCTACGCGGCGCGCCATGGCCAGGCCTACTGGCTGAAGGTCGACACGACGCGGCAGCTCAAGAACGCGCAGTTCCTGCGCAATGCGGTCCGCGACGGCCGCACCAGCGCCACCGACGTGGCGCTGGACCCGGTGCGCGGCGTCACCGAGATCACGATCTACTCGCCGGACCACCCGCGCCTGCTCGCCATCATCACCGGAGCCTGCGCGGCGGCGGGCAGCAACATCGTCGACGCGCAGATCTTCACGACCACGGACGGGTTTGCCCTCGACACGATCTTCATCTCCCGCGCCTTCGAGCGCGACGAGGACGAGCAGCGCCGGACCAAGCGCGTGACGGCGGCGATCGAGCGCGCCCTGAAGGGCGAGATCCGCATCGCCGATCTCGTCGCCGACAAGCACCCTTCCACCAGCGCGCGGGCGAAGACCTTCCCGGTGCCCCCGGACGTGATCATCGACAACGCCCTGTCGAGCCGGGAAACCGTCGTGGAGGTCACGGGCCTCGACCGGCCCGGCCTGCTCTACGAGCTGACCTCCGCCTTCGGCCGGCTGTCGCTGAACATCACCTCGGCGCATGTGGCGACCTTCGGCGAGCGGGCGGTCGACGTCTTCTACGTCACCGACCTCACCGGCACGCGGGTGACGCAGCCCGACCGGCAGGCGGCGATCCGCGGGGCCGTGATGGAGGTCTTCGCCGGTGACGTCGCCGCCCTCAAGGCCGAAGGGCTCGAAGCCCTCGTCGCGGCGCCGCCGCCGCGCGAAGCGTGACGGGCGGGTTGATTTCGCAAGCCCGGGGCCAGATATCAGCGCCGGTCCCGAAGGCCCCCGAACCACCCCGTTCCGACGACTGAATCGCGATGACGAGCAACGACATGCCCCAGGATGACCAGCGCCAGACGACGGTCGAAGCCGGCGCCGGCGCTTCGCAGGACACGGCGCCGAACGGCCAGGGCGCTGAAGCGTCTTCCGTCGATCCGATCGCCGAGACCCTCGCCCTGCTCACGGCCGAGCGCGACGAGTTGAAGGACCGCACGCTGCGCACCCTCGCCGAGATGGAGAACCTGCGCCGCCGGACGGAGCGCGAGGTGGCGGATGCCCGCGCCTACGCGGTGACGAACTTCGCCCGCGACGTCCTCAACGTCGCCGACAACATCCGCCGCGCCCTCGACAGCGTTCCGGCCGACGCGAAGGCGACGGCCGACGGTGCGCTGAAGGGCCTGATCGACGGGATCGAACTCACCGAGCGCGACCTCGGCAAGACCCTCGAGCGCCACGGCGTGAAGATCGTCGAGCCGGAAGGTCAGAAGTTCGATCCGAACCGCCATCAGGCGATGTTCGAGGTCCCGAACCCGGAAGTGCCGGCCGGCACCGTCGTGCAGGTCGTGCAGGCGGGCTACGTCATCGGCGAGCGTGTCCTGCGCCCGGCCCTGGTCGGCGTGGCCAAGGGTGGCCCGAAGGCCGCTGCCAACCCGGCCGACGCCGCCTGACGACCGCGTCGGCGCGCCCTACTGGCAGGGCATCGTCGAGGCGAAGTCGGAGATGAACTGCGCCGTCTGCCGCGTTCGGGCAGGCGTGCGCGGGTCGCGCGCCACGATCCCCGCCTCGACCTGAAGACGCCGGTGGCAGGCGCAGGCGGTCAGGATCCCCGAATTCGGATCGGTCGAGCAGGCGTCATGGTGCGCGCAGGCCAAATCCAGCGCGTCGATCGGTCCGTAGTCGGGACCCCGGTTTCCCGGCCCGCAGAAGTTTCCGTGGATCAGGAAGGCGCCCCGGCCGGACGGCCCGGGCGGGACGATCTCCTGTGCCCGTGCGGGTGCGTGGCACGCCAGGAACGCGAGGACGAGAATCGCCGTCGTGGCGCGGGTCGGTCTGGGAGCGTTCACGACCGGTCCTGTCGGAGAGACCTCCTGAGCCGCACGGGCGAACCCCCGCGGCATCCGGAACCGGCGATCCCCCCGCCGGTCGCGGAGGGGCGCGAGCGGTCGGCCGAATCTGGGTGCCGAACACCCGGGATAGCAACGCAGCCTGATTGAGCCGTCAAGCTCCGACATACCCGATAGTGTCTAAAATCGGTAATCCGCACCGGAGCGCACCACAGCGAAACGCAAATTCTGTTTGCCGGCACTGCAATACAGCGGTGCGGCGGCGTTGTAGTATATCGTTCCTGTGAAGCCGCGGCCGGGGTGGACATACAACGCTTGGACTTTGCCGAAGAGCCTTCCGGCGGCGGCGCACTCGACGCCGCCGCCCGGCGCGTGACTGGTCCCGTCCGTTCCGGGCAGAGCGAAGGGGGAGGCCGGTGCGCGGGACCCGTGGGAGCCGCCATGGACGCCGCCGGACCGGCCGGCCCCGTCACGGCGCCGTCGGTCGGGTCCCTGTAGCCCTGGTCCAGGCCGGCCTTGGGCCCGTCCGGCCGAGGACCGGCGGCGAAGGCCGGCGCGGCGCCATCACCTTCGTTGCCGCGAGGCGCACGAAACCATCCCGCCGGACGAGCCCAGCGATGACGCGCTGCCGGGCCACCCCCGCCGCGCGCCGGGACGCCCTATCTGCGGCCTCGGGGAGCCGCTCTCGGGCACATGTCAGGACGCGTTCCTGAACGGTGTCGGGAAGAAGCGGGCTGGGTGCGAGGCGTCAACGCTCCGCTTCCCGGGCCAGCAGGTCACGCTTGCGGGCGACGCCCCAGCGGTAGCCCGACAGGGCGCCATCCGAGCGCACCACCCGGTGGCAGGGGATTGCGACCGCGATCGGGTTGGCCCCGCAGGCCTGGGCGACGGCCCGCGTCGCGGCGGGCAAGCCGATGGCGCGCGCGATCTCCGCGTAACTCGCCGTCGACCCGACCGGGATCCTGCGCAGCGCCTCCCAGACCCGCTGCTGGAAAGCGGTTCCGCGGATGTCGAGAGGCAGGTCGAGCCCGCCGCCGGGGGCCTCCACGAGGCCGATGACCTGGGCCATCCAGGTCTCGAAGATCGGGTCGCCGCCCTCGATCGCCGCGGCGGGGAACCGATCCTGCATGTCGCGCACCAGCGCATCTGGAGTGTCGCCGAGCAGGATCGCGCAGACACCCTGATCGGTCGCCGCCACCAGGATCGCACCCAGGGAGCAGTCGCCGATTCCGAAGCGGATGCGCAGACCGGCTCCCCCCGTCCGGTAGGCGGCGGGTGCCATCCCGAGGCGCGGGGCGCCCTCTTCGTAGAAACGGCTCGCCGCGCCGTAGCCGACCTCGTACAGCGCCTCCGTCACCGAGGCGGCGCCCGGCAGCCGCGCGGCCAGAACGGCGGCGCGGTGGGCGGCGGCGTAGGCCTTCGGCGTGACGCCGGTGGCGGCCTTGAACACCCGGTGGAAATGGTAGGCGCTCAGGCCGGCGGCGCGGGCCAGTTCCGCGAGCGACGGCATGGTCTCGGCCGCCTCGATCAGGCGGCAGGCGCGGGCGACCGAATCAGCCCGTCGTCCGGCCAGGCCCGGCTCGTCCGGACGGCATCGGCGGCACGGCCGGAAACCGGCCGCCTCGGCCTCGGCGCAGGTGCCGTGGAAGGTGACGTTCTCCGGCCGCGCCGCCCGCGACGCGCAGCTCGGGCGGCAATACACCCCGGTGGTGCGCACCGCGTACACGAAGCGGCCGTCCGCCCGCGCGTCCCGGGCGGCGAGGGCCGCCCAGCGCTCAACGTCTTCGGGGTCGGGCCCGGGAACCTGGCTCATGGCGTCGGCACTATGCGGCTTGGCGCGGGCGATGGGGAGGGGCATGACGAGGCTCGACGAAGGGTGCTGTTCGTCCCTCACCCTGCCGCCCCGCCGGATGCCCCGCATCCCGCTCCTTGCTGCCGAATCCGGCGGCCGGCCTCCGGGCGGGCCGTCGATCTCGCGAGTGCGCCATGGCTTCGAGCATCCCCGACCACATCCATGTCGGACAGGACGGCTGGCTGTTCCTTAAGACCGGGACCAACGACGTGCTCGGCCAATACGAGCGGCCGGAGGCGACGACGGAGTTGATCTGGCAGTGGCGGAGCCTGATCGCCACCCGCGAACGGCGCCTGCGCGCCCTGGGCATCCTGTACCGGCACGTGGTCGCCCCCGAGAAGCTGATGATCTACGACCATCGACTCGACGGGATCGCGATCCGGCCGGCCGCGTCGCCGGCCTATCGGCTGCTCCACAGCGAGCCGCCGCTGGGCCGCAGCCCATTTGCCCTCTACGCCGCCTGGCGTCGCCGGAAGCGCTGGCGGGAGACCTGCATCGACCTCGTGACGCCGATGCGTGCCCAGCGCGATGCGGCCGACCTGTACTGCCGGACCGACACGCACTGGTCCTTCGAGGGCTGCTATCTCGCCTACGCGGAAATCTGCCGGGCGCTGGGGACCGAGCCCCGGGTCGATCTCCGGGACCGCCCGTCCTACGAGGCCGACCATGACGGCGACCTGGGCAGCGCCTTCGATCCGCCCCGCCGGGCCCGGTCCCGCACCGTGCTGATGCAGCAGGACGCGGTTCGGACCTACGGCAGCCCGATCGTCGAGGCGCGGGAGCGGGCCGGATTGCTGCACACGCTGCATGTCGGCGCCCATGTCGTCTACGGCAACGCCAAAGCCACCGATCCGCGCCGGCTGGCACTGTTCGGCGACTCGTTCTCGCACGTCATGCCGTACATGCTGACGATCATGCTGGCGGAGACGTTCCGCGAGGTGCACTTCGTCTGGAGCACCGCGCTCGATTGGTCGTATGTCGAGCGCGTTCGGCCCGATATCGTGCTGACCGAGGTGGCCGAGCGCTTCATGGTCCAGCTGCCCGACGACACCTTCTCGGTGGAGGGCTACGCGCAGGAGCGCTTCGGCGCCGAACTCGCGGCCGCAGGCGCGTGAGCGCCCGGTCCTCCGGGTCCACCGGAACGGGCGACGCCCCGGTCTGCTGCCCGTCAGTCCGGGTTTGCGCGGCAGGACCCGGGAACCAGAGCCTCGAAGCCTGCTCGGCGGCGCTCCGTCCGCGCTTCCCGGCCCCCTGCGCTGCCCCGCGATCATGATGGGATGTGGCCAACACATTCCGGAACCGCGGCGGCCCCGGAATCCGAGCGCTTGGCCCGAGCGGCGGCCTGTCAGGCCTGCAGCTTGGCCATCAGCGCGTCCGACAGCGCGAAGTTCACGTAGACGTTCTGGACGTCGTCCTGATCCTCGATGACCTCCACGAGGCGGATCAGCTTCTCACCGGTCTCGTCGTCCACGTCGATCGTGTTCTGCGCCTTCCAGATCAGGCCGGTGCGGGTCGGCTCGCCGAACCGGGTCTCCAGCGCCTTGGCGACCTCGCCGTAGGAATCCTGGGCGCAGATGACCTCGTGGCCGTCCTCGCTGGAACTCACATCGTCGGCGCCCGCCTCGATCGCCGCCTCCAACATCGTGTCGGCATCCGCGACCTTGGCCGGGAAGGCGATCACCCCCACGCGGTCGAACATGAACGCCACGGCCCCGGTCTCGGCGAGGCTGCCGCCGGATTTCGTGAAGGCCGAGCGCACGTCCGAGGCCGTGCGGTTGCGGTTGTCGGTCTGCGCCTCGACGATCAGCGCGGCGCCGCCGGGGCCGTAGCCCTCGTAGCGGATGTCCTCGTAGTTCTCGCCGTCGGCCCCAGCGGCCTTCTTGATGGCGCGCTCGATGTTGTCCTTGGGCATGTTCTCGGCCCGGGCCGCGATGATCGCCGCGCGCAGGCGCGGGTTCATCGCCGGATCGGGCGTGCCGAGCTTGGCCGCCACGGTGATCTCGCGGGCGAGCTTTCCGAACACCTTCGAGCGGACTGCGTCCACCCGGCCCTTCCGGTGCATGATGTTCTTGAACTGCGAATGGCCTGCCATGGCGGGGAGACTTTTGTTCGTTGGCGCGGGCGGGCGTCCGAGACCCCGTCCGCGCGGCTGCGAGGTCGAGGCGTTATAGGACGCCCCCTTCCGGCGAGGCAACGCGGCCCACGGAGCGGCGGATCGGACCGCGCGGGAAAGATCGCACCGCCCGGGCGTTCCCGATCGAACCGTTGGTATCCGACCGGGAGCGAGGGATGACGCGCGTGAAGACCTGGACGGCCAGCCGCGGCGATATCCGCGATCCGTCCGCCGCCGATCCCGGCGCGCCCGCGGGCGCGGCCGGCCCGCGCTGGCTGAGGCTCGGGCTCGCGGCCGCCCTGGGGCTCGTCGCCGGATCGATGCTGTTCGCCACCGAGGCCCAGGGGTGCGGCGGCAAACGGGGACAGGTTCCCCGCCGATAGGCGCCCCATTGCGTCAGGCGGCCCGGACGGTCGCCAGGAAGCGTTCCACCTCGTCCGTGAGGTGCTCGGACTGGAGCGACAGTTGGGTCGCCGAGGTCAACACCGCTCCGGCCGCCGCCCCGGTGTTCTCCGCCGCCCCGGCCACCCCCGCGATCGTGCCCGTGACCGCGCTCGTGCCGATCGACGCCTGCTCGACGTTGCGGACGATCTCCTGCGTGGCCGCATCCTGCTCCTCGACGGCGGCCGCGATCATGGCCGCCACGGTGCTGATCTCTCGGATGCGGGCGGCGATCACCCCGATCGCCGAGACCGCCTCGCCGGTCGCGCCCTGCACCTGACCGATCTGCCGGCCGATGTCGTCGGTGGCCTTCGCGGTCTGGTCGGCCAGCGCCTTGACCTCGGCGGCCACCACCGCGAAGCCGCGACCGGCCTCGCCGGCGCGGGCCGCCTCGATGGTGGCGTTGAGCGCCAGCAGGTTGGTCTGCGCCGCGATGCCGGAGATCAGCCCCACGACGTCGCTGATCCTGGTGACGCTCCCGCTGAGAGCCTGCACGAGGGCAGCCGTCTGATCCGCCTCGCCCACCGCGGCGCGGGCCAGGTCGGCCGACCCGGAGACCTGCCGGCCGATCTCCTTCACGGAGGCACCGAGTTCCTCGGCGGCGGCCGCAACGGTTCCGACGTTGGAAGCGGCCTCGGCGGCGGCGGCCGCGACCTGGGTCGACCGGTCCGCGGTATCGGCCGCCGTGGTGGCCAGGTTTTGCGCCGTGGATTGCAAGGCGCCCGCCGAGGACGAGACCATCCCGACGATCTCGCCCGCCGCCCGCTCGAACGTATCGGCCATCCGGTGCATGGCCGCCCGGCGCTGCGCCTCGGCGCGACCTCGGTTCTCGACCGCATCCCGTTCAAGGTCTCGGGTCCGGAGCAGATTGTCCTTGAACACCTGCACGGCGACCGCCATGTCGCCGATCTCGTCGTTCCGCCGCGTGCCGGGCACGGGCGTGTCGAGGTGCCCCGCGGTGAGCCGGCGCATCGTGTCGGCTAAGCCGAAGAGCCGCCGCACCACATGGAACTGCACGATCAGGATGGCCGCCACCACCAGGCCCGCCGCGATCAGGATGGCCGCGACGGCGAGCTGCAAGCCCCAGCGGGCCCGGGCCGCAACCGCCCGCGCCCGGCCCAGGGCCGAATCGATGACCGCGAGCGCCGCGTCGGCGATCGTCTGCTGGGCGAGGATCGTCTCGTCCCACTCCGCGCTCGCAATCGAGATCTCACGCCCGGCGGCGACGTCGGCGAGGGCGACCCGCCGGATCTCGGCCAGCCTCCCGGTGAAGTTGACGGCGTCCGCCCGGTCGTAAGCCGCCTTCACGGCGGGATCGAAGTCCGCGGTCGCGACGACGCGGCGGGCGAGCGTCCAGGCCGACCGAGCTTCGGAAGCGGCCGCATTCAGCTGCGTCCAGTCGGCCGGCGTGGCGGGCCGGCCGATGGTCAGCAGTTCGCTCACCTGGGACGCGACGCGGCTGCTGGTCGTCCGGGTGAGCCAGGTCGCGGCCCGCGCATCCAGGAAACTGCCGAAATCGGATTCCGTCGCCTGGATCTCGGCTTCCGCCGCATCGGACGCCGCCTCGAACGCGACCAGCGCGCTGAGTCCGGCGTCGCTCAGCGTCTGCCGCAATACCGGATCGCGTGCCGCCGCGGGCTGGTCGAACGCTGCGTCGAGGGCTGGGCGGAGGCGCCGCAAGTCGTCCACGTGGATCCGGAGTTCGGCGCTCTTCGCCGCCAGGGGGGCATCGCCCAGGCGGTCCAATTCAGCCAGCGCATCGTCGACGGCGGCATCGAAGATATCGCGGGCTTCGAGCGCGATCTGGCGCTGGACACGGCCGGCATCGGGTTCGAGCAGGAGCGCGTTCAGGGACCAGCCCCGCTCGGCGCGGAGCTGATTCAAACTGGCGAACAGGTTGCGATCGATTTCCACGTATTCGGCCGCCCGGACCGCAGTATCGAGCCGTGTCTTGCTGCGCGCGACGTCCAAGGCAGCGATCGCGATGGCCATGACGCTCGCGAGCATCAGAATAGACATCAGGACGAACCGAATCGAGAGGCGCATCGCGATCATCCGACAAACTTAGGATCAACAACGATCCCATGTTTTTAACTTGAATGATCTTTATCATCAAGAGAAAATTCATGATATCTAATAAGGTATCGCGGATCTAAATTATTCTGATGCTATAAGTCACCATACTCAATCTGCGAATGTTCAGAAGTTTTCGGTCCATTCGAGCAATATTTGATCGCCGTCTGCACGTCGATGATCGGCACAGCTGCGGCGTCGGAACGATCGTCGGGCGTCCCGGGAGGATCGGTCGGGACCGCGCCGGCCGCGTTTACCGACGGCCCGCGTGCCAGTCCTGCAGGGCCGCCAGCGTCACCACATGACCCGGCCATGCCAGCCCGGCGAGATGCCGATGAGGGCGACCCGGCTCGCCGAGATCGGACACCGCCGAGAAGGCACCGTCGAGCCGGTGGCTCTCGGTGTAGCGGCTGCGGGTCGCGAGGACCGGCAGGCCGGCGCCGCGGGCCGAGGCGATGCCGGCAGTCGAATCCTCGAACGCCACCGCCTCCGTGGCGGCGACATCCAGGCCGGCGAGCGCCAGCAGAAAGATATCGGGGGCCGGCTTCTTGCGCTTCGCCTCGTCGCCGGACGCGATCACGTCGAAGGGTTGGGCACCCGGCGGGAAGTTGACGGCCAGGAGTTGGTCGACGTTCGGCCGACTGGTGGTGGTGGCGATCGCGAGCCGGATCCCGGCCCCCCGGGCCTCGGCGACGAGTCGGGCAATCCCGGGGCGCAGGGGCAACCGGCATTCCGACAGGAGTTCGCCATACCCGGCGGTCTTGCGGGCGTGAATCTCGGGAGCCAGCGCGTGGAGCGCGCCCGCCTCGGCCGCGTGCTGCGTGTCGATGTAGTGGGCAAGGCGCTCCTTGCCGCCCATCACGGTGAGCAGGTCGGCGTAGAGCGCCGCATCCCAGTGCCAGGGCAGGCCGACGGCCGCGAAGGCGCGGTTGAAGGCCTGCCGGTGCAGGTCCTCGGTCTCGGCGAGGGTCCCATCGACGTCGAAGATCAGCGCCCTCAGCACGTGAGGTCGCGACCGGAGGCGCCCTCCGCGCTCTCACGGATCGCCGCGATGCGCTCCGCGTAGGCCTGCGGGCCGCCGCTGAAGACCGCGTTGCCGGCCACGAAGGTGTCGGCGCCGGCACGGCTTGCCGCCTTCACGGTCTCGGCATCAATGCCGCCGTCGACCTGGATGCGGATGTCCCGACCGGCCGCCATGGCCCGCACCCGGGCCACAGCCTCCATGCTGCTCTTTAGGAACTTCTGGCCGCCGAAGCCGGGATTGACGGTCATCACCAGCACCAGATCCACGAGGTCAAGCACTGGCTCGACCATCGTCGCGGGGGTACCGGGATTGATCGCCACGCCCGCGCGCTTGCCGAGGTCGCGGATGGTCTGGAGCGAGCGATGGATGTGCGGCCCGGCCTCGGCGTGGACCGTGATCCCGTCGGCGCCGGCCTCCGCGAAAGCGGCGAGGTAAGGATCGGCCGGGGCGATCATCAGGTGAACGTCGAAGAACTTGTCGCTGTGCGGCCGGAGCGCCTTCACCACCGGTGGCCCGAAGGTGATGTTGGGCACGAAGTGGCCGTCCATCACGTCGAGGTGGATCCAGTCGGCCCCGGCCGCGTCGACGGCGCGGGTTTCTTCCGCCAAGCGCGCGAAATCGGCCGAGAGGATCGATGGGGCGATAACGGGAGGCAGCATCACGGATCTTCCAACAACAATCGGGCTGAGATGGCGTTCGGCGCACGGGCCGGCCCCACCTGGTCCCTCATCCTGAGGTGCCGGGTGGGAGCGACGTTTCAGGTGGTTCCACGGTGCGCCTCCCCGGTCAGGCCAGCCGGCGCCGCCGCTCGACGAGCTGCATGATCATCGGCGTCAGGATCAGCTGCATGGCGAGATCCAGCTTTCCACCCGGGATCACGATGGAATTGGCCCGGCTCATGAAGCTGTCGTGGATCATGGAGACGAGGTAGGAAAAATCGATCCCCTTCGGATCCTTGAAGCGGATCACGACCAGCGACTCGTCGGCGGTGGGGATCCAGCGGGCGATGAACGGGTTCGAGGTATCGACCGTCGGCACTCGCTGGAAGTTGATGTCGGTGAAGGAGAATTGCGGACAGATGGTCTGCACGTAGTCGGGCATGCGCCGCAGGATCACGTCCGTGACGGCGTCGGTGGAGTAACCACGGAACGAGCGGTCCCGGTGCAGCTTCTGGATCCATTCGAGGTTGATCACCGGCACGACGCCGATCTTCAGGTCGGCGTAACGGGCGATGTCGACGTCCGGGTCGGCCACGCAGCCGTGCAGCCCCTCGTAGAACAGAAGATCGGAATCCGGCGGGAAGGACTCCCACGCGGAGAAGCTGCCCTCCGGGATGCCGTAGGCTTGCGCGTCGTGGGCGTCGTGGGCGTAATGGCGGGTCCGGCCAGTCCCGGCCTCGGCGTAGCTGCGGAACACAGCCTCCAGTTCCGGCAGCAGGTTCGCCCGCGGCGCGAAATGGGACAGGGTCGGCTCGCGCGCCATCATGGCCCGCATCGTATCCCGGTCGAAGGCGTGGAAGCCGTCGCCCTCGATGAACACCGCCCGCACATCCTCCCGGCGGAAGATCTGCTCGAAGGTGTTGCGCACCGAGGTGGTGCCGGCCCCGGAGGATCCGGTCACCGAGATGATGGGGTGCCGCGCGGACATGTCCCTGGACTTCTCCCTGGACTTCGCGTTGCGCCTAAGACCGTATCAGGCCGCGCTGGCCGAAGAGCGGCGAGCGGCCGGCATCGGGCTTGCCGCCGCCGTAGTAGGTCGCGACGCAGTCCACCTCCTCGGTGGAGCCGCAGACCAGCGGCGCCCGCTCGTGGATGCCGGTGGCCACGAGATCGAGGATCCGCGTCTGTCCATCGGTGGCGGCGCCGCCGGCCTGCTCGATCAACATCGCCACGGGGGCGACCTCGTAGAGCAGCCGGAGGCGGCCGCGAGCGTAGTTCTTCCGCGCGTCCCCCGGGTAGAGAAACACGCCGCCGCGGGTCAGGACGCGCTGGATGTCGGCCACCAGGGAGGCCAGCCAGCGCATGTTGTAGTCCTTGTCGCGCGGGCCCTCGGTGCCGCGCTGGCAATCCTCGATGTAGGCCTTGACCGGCGCATCCCAGTGCCGGGCGTTCGAGGCGTTGATGGCGAATTCCTTCGCGGAGGCCGGCACCGACATGGCCGGGCTCGTGAGGCGGAACGTGCCCTCGGCACGGTCCAGCACGTAGCATTGGGTGCCCTCGCCGAGGGTCAGGATCAGCGCGGTGGCCGGGCCGTAGGTCACGAAACCGGCGGCGATCTGCGCCGAGCCGGGGGTCGTGAACGAGGCCAGGGGGTTGGCCGGATCCTTGATCGACGGCCGGATGCCGAAGATCATGCCCACCGCCATGTTCACGCCGATGTTCGACGAGCCGTCGAGGGGGTCGATGGCGACCGCCAGCGGCGCGTCCGGGTTCAGCCGCATCACCTCCTCGGCCTCCTCGGAGGCGACCTCGGCGACCGGCGCACTCCGCAGGGCCGCCGTCACGCTCTCGTGAGCGATCACGTCGAGGGCCTTCTGCACGTCGCCGTCGCTGTTATGGTCCCCCGCCGCCGCGAGGTCGCCCCCGAGCGCACCGCGCCCGATCCGCTCGCTGATCTCGACCGCCGAGCGGGCCACGGCCGCGATCACCGCGGCAGCGTCCGTCAGCGCCGGGTCCGCTTTCACGGCCTGCGCGAGGCACGTCTCGAGGGGCGTCCCGATCGCCGCTGAAATTGCCATCGGCCTACTCCTCCTGCTCGGATCCCGTCCGTCGGGATCGTGCGTTCCGCGCCGGCTCTGTAGCGGCCGTCCAGGTCCCAAGATAGCGGTCTCTGTCTCCGGATCGACAAGAACCCGCGTCCAGACCGCCAAGATTTCTGTTCGGTCTTGTGCCATAGGACGAAAAAAACGAGATGTCCGCCATGCGCAACCTCTCCCTCAAGCAGCTTCAGGCGGTCGCTGCGGTCGCCCGCCTCGGCACCATGACCCGGGCGGCGCAGGAGCTGAACGTCACCTCCGCCGCGCTCTACGCGCGCATCCGGCAACTGGAGGAGGAGGCCGGGCTGCTGCTGTTCGACCGCACGCCCGGCGGCCTCAAGCCGACCGATGCCGGACGCGAGATGCTCTGGGCCATCGACAGCATCAACACTGTCCTGGAGACCTGCACCGACCGGCTGCGGACCCTGCGCGGCGCCGAGGGCGGGCGCGTGGCGCTCGGCGTCGTGTCGACCGCCAAGTATTTCGCGCCGCAGGTGATCGCCGGGTTCGTCAAGAAGCATCCCGGCGTCGAGATCAGCCTGTCGGTGCGCAACCGCGGCCAGACCGTCGAGGCCCTGCGCGGCTACGAGATCGATTTCGCCCTGATGGGCCGCCCGCCCCGGGATTTCCCGATCGAGGCGGCAACCTTCGGTCCGCACCCGATCGTGCTGATCGCCCCCCCGGATCACCCCCTCGCGGGCAGGGCCGGCCTGAACCGGGAGGATCTCGCCGATCAGCCGTTCTTCCTGCGCGAGGAGGGCTCGGGCACCCGCATGGTCTTCGAGGAGTTCATGGCCGGCGTCCTGGTGAAGCGGGCGCCGCTCGACATCGACACTGGGTCGAACGAGACCATCAAGCAGGCTGTCATGGCCGGGCTCGGCATCGCGTTGCTCTCCGTCCACTCGGTGGCGGCCGAACTGGAGAGCGGACGCCTCGTGCTCCTCAACGTGAAGGGCCTGCCGATCCGGCGGGACTGGTACGCGGTCCGCCGCGCCGACAAGGTGCTGGGCCCGGCGGCTTCCGCGGTCTGGTCCTACCTGATGGCGGAGGGCGCGCGCAGCCTGCCGGGCGTCGCGCAGAGCGGCTTGGCGCTCACGGGAGTCCGGGCTTGAGCGCGGCCGGGATCGTCGTCGCCGGCGCGGGACAGGCGGGCTTCCAGCTCGCCGCCTCCCTGCGCGAGGGCGGGTTCAGGGACCCGATCACCCTGGTGGGCGACGAGGCCGCCCTCCCCTACCAGCGTCCGCCCCTGTCGAAGGCCTACCTCGCCGGGAAGACCGACCAGGCGGGGCTGTTCCTGCGGCCGCCGGGCTTCTTCGCCGAGCACGCGATCGGCCACCGGCCGAGCATCCGCGCCGTCGGGGTCGACCGGGCGGAGCGCCGCCTGCGCCTCTCAGACGGCGCGAGCCTGCCCTACGACCACCTGGTGCTCGCGACCGGCGCGCGCAACCGGCCCCTGCCAGTCCCGGGCGCCGACCTCCACGGCGTACACCAGCTGCGCGGCCTCGCGGATGCCGACGCGCTCAAAACGGAGATCGAAGCGGCGCGGGCGATCGTCGTGGTGGGCGCCGGCTTCATCGGTCTCGAATTCGCGGCCGTGGCGGCCGCGCGCGGCCTTCCCGTGACGGTGATCGAGGCGGCCGAGCGTCCGATGGCCCGGGCGGTCTCGGCGGAGATGGGGGATTTCTTCCGAGGCGCCCAGGAGGGGATGGGCGTGCGCTTCGCCTTCGGTGCCGGCGTCACCGCGATCCTCGGGCGGGACGGGCATGCGGCCGGTGTCGCGCTGGCCGATGGCCGGGACCTCGTCGCCGACCTCGTCCTCGTCGGGATCGGCGTGCTGCCGAACCGGGAGCTCGCCGCGGAGGCGGGCCTGCCGGCCGAGGACGGGGTGCGGGTCGACGCGTTCCTCGCCACACCCGACCCGGCCATCTCGGCGATCGGCGACTGCGCCCGGTTCCCCAGCCCCTTCGCCCGGGGGCTCACGCCGGACGGCACGGTGCGCATCGAATCGGTGCAGAACGCCATCGACCAGGGGCGCTGCCTCGCGGCCCGGCTCGTCGGAAAACCCGCCGTCTACGGGGCGCTGCCCTGGTTCTGGAGCGACCAGGGCCCGCACAAGCTGCAGATCGCCGGGCTGTCGGGCGCCGGCGACGCCAGGGTGGTCCGCGGTTCCGGCAACGCCTTCTCGGTGTTCCGCTTCCGCGACGGGCGCCTGAGTGCGGTGGAATCCGTCGACCGGGCGGGCGACCACATGATCGCCCGGCGGCTCCTCGCGGTCGGGACGCCGCTGACACCGGAACAGGCAGCCGATCCGGCCTTCGACCTCAAGGCGTTGGCGCTGCAGCGGCCCTGACGATCCGCTCAGCCCGGGAACGCGACGGGGGGCGACTTCTGCCGCAGGGCGATGGCGGTGCCGATGCCGAGCGCCAGGATGGTGACGGCACAGGCCGCGAGCGCTCCGAACTGGCCGAGGCCGATCAGGGCCTGCCCGATCACCGCGACGCCGAGCGCCTGCCCGCAGAAGAACGAGAAGGCGTGGAGCGCCACCGCCGAGGCGCGGGCGGTGGGCGCCACCTCGGTCACCTGGGTTTGATAGGTGTTGTGCAGCATGTAGAATCCGAGGCCCATGGCGGTGAGCGCGGCGCAATCGACCTGCCAGGAACCGGCGAGCCCGACCACCGTCAGGGACACGCCGCAGATCAGGCCGCCGCCGATCAGCATCCGCGGCAGGCCGAGCAGCCGCACCAGCAGGCCGACGAGCGCCGAGTAGAGCAGGCCGCCGACCGCGAACCCCGCCAGCACGAGCCCGGCCTCGCGGGGGCCGCCCTCCCCGCGGGCCTCGATCAGAGGAGCGAGGTGCGGGAACACGCCGAAGATCGCGATGGCCTCGATGAACACCGCCGAGAACAGCACCCGCGCCCGGGGATTGCCCAGGATCGTCCGATAGCGCCGCACCGCCTCGCCGAAGGCCGGCCGCCGGGCGGGAGCCCGGCCGGTCCGATCGAAGCCGAACACGGTCGCCCCGCAGGCGACGGCTGCCACCACAGCGGTGACGGCGAAGACACCGCGCCAGCCGATCGCCGCCTCGATCAGGCCCGCGAAGGTCGAGCCCGAGAGCTGGCCGAGGATCACCGCGACCAGGAACCGCCCGATCGCCACCTGCCGGCTCTCCATCGGCACGCGGTCGCCCAGCAGCGCCAACGAGAGGGGAATGCAGCCGCCGGCCGCCGCCCCCGCCAGCATGCGCAGGCCGAACAGGCTACCGATATCCGGGGCGACGCTGCACAGGGTGAGGGCCACGGCGAGCACCGCCAGGCAGGTGCTCATCACCCGTTCCTTGCCGAGCGCGTCGCCGATCGGCCCGAGCACCGGCTGGATGAACGCGTAGGGCAGCGCGAAGGCGGTGGAGAGCAGCGCCACCGTGTGGGCGTCGCTCGCGAGATCCCGGGCGAGCACGCCGACGAGCGGTTCCACCGAGCGAAGCGCGAAGGTGCTGCCGAACCCCGCGCAGGCCAGCACGACGATCAGGCGCGGGATCGACGTGGCCGGCGCCGCGGGACGCGTCGCGGCGGGGGTGAGCGCCGATTCGGTGCTGTCGGTCATGGGGACGCTTCGCGACGCGGTCTAAACCAGACTCGCGGCATCGCATCTCCACCGCCGCAGCGGAACCCCGCCGCGCGACAGATCAGCGTGCGTAGAACGCCGGATCCGCCTCGTCGGTCGGGTGCGCGAACGCCCAGCGCAGGGCGGAGGAGAGCGGCACGTTGTAGTTGAGGCCGCGCGGCGGCACGGGCTTCAGGAACCAGCGATCGTAGATCGTCGCGATCTCGGCGCTGCGGTAGAGGTCGGCGGTCGCCCGGTCGACCACCGCCTTGAACGCCGGATCGTCCCGGCGCAGCATGATCCCGTAGGGCTCCGGGTTCGACAGGGTCTCCTGGCTGACCACGTAGGCGGCGGGATCCTTGGATTGGGCCGCGACGACGCTGAGCTGCACGTCGTCCATGACGAAGGCCGCCGCCCGGCCGGTCTCCACGAGGAGGAAGGCCTCCGGAACATCCTTGGCGGCGATCACCGTGATGCCGAGCTTCCGCTCGTTGTTGGCCTTGATCAGCATCAGGATGTTGGTGGATCCGGCCACCGACGCGACGGTCTTGCCCCGCAGGTCGTCCAGCCCGGCGATATTCTGGTCCTTCTTCGACACGAAGCGCGTCGCCGTCAGGAAGTGGGTGTTGGTGAAGGCCACCTGCTTCTTGCGGTCGGCGTTGTTGGTCGTGGTCCCGCATTCGAGGTCGACGGTTCCGTTGGTGATCAGCGGGATCCGCGACGAGGAGTTGACGAACTCCATGGCGACGCCGAGGGCGGGCATCTTCAGCTCGCGCTTCACCGCCTCGGCGATCTTCAGGCAGATGTCGACCGCGAAGCCCACGACCTTCTGGTTCTGATCGAGGTAGCTGAACGGAGGCGCGGTATCCCGCACGCCGAGCACCAACCTGTTGCTGTCCTGGATCTTCCTGAGAGTGCCGGTGCGTTCGCCCGCCTGGGCGGATGTGCCGAGAAGAAGGGCGGCGAGGACGGGAGCGAGCAGACGCATGGGCGGGGCTGTTCCAGTGGCGCGGTGGGAGAACCGGATCCGTCGGCCGGGAGCCCGACCGCGCACCGGATCGAGCTCCCGATGGCCTCAGCAAGAGTCCGGCCGCGCGCTCACGTGGCCGCGGCGGCATCGGCCGCGGCGGCATTGGCTTCGGCGGCATGGGTCTCGGCAAGCTGCGCATCCGCCGCCGCGACCTTCCGGGACGCCGGTCGGGACCGGATCCGCTCCACATAGGCGGCCAGGACCGGCGCGGGCTCGACGAGACCGAAGCCCATCGTCCAGCCCAACGCGCCGCCCCACAGGATGTCGGCCGCGCTGAAGCGCTCGCCCAGCAGGTACGGACCCGGCGTCAGCGCCCCCGTGATGCCCGCGATAACGCTGTCGTAATCGGCGTAGGCCGACAGGCCCCGGGGGCCCGGCTCCCGCTTCAGGTGGCGGTCGATCACCGCAGGCTCGTAGCAGGACCCGTAGAACACCATCCAGCGCAGGTAGGTCGCGCGTGCCGGGTCGGTCGCCGCAGGGGCGAGACCGGCCTCCGGGAACAGATCGGCGAGGTAGAGGTAGACGGCGGCCTGCTCAGTCACCAAGGCCTCGCCGTGGCGGATGGCCGGCACCTTCGCCATCGGGTTGATCGCTCGGTAGGCGTCCCGGAGATGCTCGCCGGCGCGCATGTTGAGCGCGTGCAGCCGGTACGGAACACCCAGCTCCTCGAGCAGCACGCGCACCCCCGATGAGCGCGTATTGGGTGAATGATAGAACTCAATGTCGGGTTTGTTTGCCATACTGTCCCTGCCAGTATCGTCGATTCGCGCGGCAGCACGCTCTTACCGGGCGGGGGCCGGGTCAACCGCGGTTCCGGCCGCCGTGGTGCGACGGACCGGAATCGCGGCAGGTGCGTTGGGCGATTGTGCGATGCCGCGCGTTGGGGTGCCGACCGGCGCCGCGCGGGCCGGGGGTGCGAGTTTTTTCGATGGCGAAGATTCTGTTGGTCGAGGATCACGAAGAGATCTGGGACTTCCTCTCCCGTCGCCTCAAGCGGCGCGGCTACGAGGTGATCCTGGCGCATGACGGCGAGGCCGGTGTCCGCCAAGCCCGGTCGGGCCAGCCCGACGTCATCCTGCTCGACATGAACCTCCCGGTCCTCGACGGCTGGTCGGCCGCCCGTGCGCTGAAATCCGGCTCCGACACCCGGGCGATCCCGATCATCGCGCTCACCGCCCACGCCATGTCGGGGGACCGGGACAAGGCGATCCAGGCCGGCTGCGACGACTACCATCCGAAGCCCGTCGATTTCTCCAAGCTCCTCAGCCAGATCAGCGCCGCCCTGGGCGAGACCGCGCAGGCGGGCTGATATGACTCCCGACCTGGTTCCCGGCCCCCGCGCCGCCCGTCCCGACGCCGCGGAAGCGGTCGTCCTCCGATCCGAGCCGAGTGGAGCGTCCCGTTGAGCGAGGATCCCGTCACAGCCCAGCGCCTGCGGGAGGGCCTGCCGGTCATCGTCGCGCTGGCCTCGCTGCTCCTCGTCGTGGGGACGATGGCGGCGCTCTATCTCGGGCGCGATATCCTCGTGCCCGTGACGCTGGCGATCCTCCTCAGCTTCGTGCTGGTCCCGGCGGTCCGCATGCTGCGGCGGCTGCGCGTGCCGCGCGCGCCCGCGGTGCTGCTTGTGGTGGTGATCGTGTTCGGCGCCCTGTTCGGGATCGGCAGCCTCATCGCCAGCGAGGCGTCCCAGCTCGCCTCCGACCTGCCGCGCTACACGCAGGTGATGCGCACGAAGATCAAGGACCTGCGCGGCGCGACGGCCGGGACCGGCACGCTCTCGCGCATCGTCGACATGGTGCAGGATCTCAGCGCAACCCTGCAGCCGCCGCCAGCCGCGGAGGTCAAGGGCGAGCCCGGTTCGCGCACGCACCCACTCACCGTGGAGCTCACGCCCGCCCGCACCAGCGTCGTCGACACGCTGCAGACCTTCGTGGGCCCGGTCCTCCACCCGCTGGCCACGACCGGCCTGATCCTGATCTTCACAATCTTCATCCTGCTCCAGCGCGAGGACCTGCGGAACCGCGCGATCAAGCTCGCGGGCGGCTCGGGCGACCTGCGCCGCACAACGGCGGCGATCGACGATGCCACGAGCAGGCTCAGCCGGTTCTTCCTGGCGCAGCTCGCCCTCAACATCGCCTTCGGCCTGGTGATCGGCGTCGGGCTCTGGATCATCGGCGTGCCGAGCCCGACGCTGTTCGGCGTGCTCGCGGCGATCCTGCGCTTCGTGCCCTATATCGGGGCGGCGATCAGCGCGCTGCTGCCGGTGATCCTGGCCGCCGCGGTCGACCCCGGCTGGAGCATGGTCATCGCCACCGCGGCCCTGTTCCTGGTGGTCGAGCCGATCTGCGGCCACGTGATCGAGCCGCTGCTCTACGGCCATTCCACCGGCCTCTCGCCGGTCGCCGTCATCCTGGCGGCGACGATCTGGACCTACCTGTGGGGTCCGATCGGCCTCGTTCTGGCCACGCCGCTCACCGTCTGCCTCGTGGTGCTGGGACGGCATGTGGAGCGGCTCTGGTATCTCGACGTTCTGCTCGGCGACCAGCCCGCGCTCTCGCCCCCCGAGATCTTCTACCAGCGCATGCTGGCCGGCGATCCCGTCGAGGCGATCGACCAGGGCTGGCAGTTCCTGAAGGAGCGCGCCCTCGTCACCTACTACGACGAAGTCGCCCTGGCCGGATTGCTGCTCGCGCAGGAGGACCTCTCGCGCGGGACGCTTGACCGCGGCCGTCAGGCGGAGGTCGGCGCGGCGATCCGCACGGTGGTGGACCGTCTGGGCACCGCACCGGTCGCGCGGCGGACCAGGCGGGCCGCCGGACGCAGCCCGGACACCGAGACAGCGGCCGCGCTGGCCGCCGTGGGGCCCGACCGGCAGGTGGCCGGCATCGTGCTGGCCCGGGAGGATCTCGCCCCGAACTGGCGGAGCGAGGCGCCGGTCCTGTGCGTGTCGAGCCGGGGGCCGTTCGACGAGGCTGCGACCCTGATGCTGAGCCAGATCCTCGGCCGGCACGGGCTGGCCTCGCAGATCCTGTCGATGGCGGCGATCCGCGCCGGCGAGCGTCCCGACAACCCGGACGGCGTCGCGCTGATCTGCTTCTCCTACCTGGAGCCGGTGAGCCTGTCGCAGATCCGCTTCACGGTCCGGCAGGCCCGGGCCGCGGTGCCGGGGGTCCGGATCCTCGTCGGATTCTGGAGGGAGCGCGACCCGGCCACCCTCGACCGCCTGCGCCGGGCGACCTCGGCCGATTTCCTCGTGACGTCGCTGAACGAGGCGCTCTCGGCCGTGCTGAATGCCTGCCGGGAACCGTCCCCCGCACGCCCCCTGCCGGTGCAGACCGCGGCGCTTCCCAGACCGGTCCGGACGGCGGCGGCGTGAGACGACCGGCCTCCCCCGGCCTCTCAACAGGCCTGGCGCAGCCGACGCAGCGGTGCGGTCGACTTCGCGTTCCGGACAATTACAGTCGCACGCGCCAGGCGGAAGCGGCGCGCCCTCTGCTTCGACGGCCCGGGGAATAAAGACCGCCTTCCATGTCCGAGACACCAGAAACCCCGCCGGTCGGACCAAGTCCGCAAGTCCGGGACGGGGCGCCGAGCGACGTCACCGACCGCAAGAGCGACATCTTCTTCGCGGCGGTCGAGACCACGCGGATGCCGATGATCGTGACCGATCCGCGCCAGCCCGACAATCCGATCATCTTCGCCAACCGGGCCTTCCTGGCGATGACGGGCTACACGCCCGAGGAGCTGGTCGGCCGCAACTGCCGGTTCCTCCAGGGGCCCGAGACGGACCGCGGGACCGTCGCTCAGGTCCGCACGGCGATCGCCGAGAAGCGCGAATTCGCCACCGAGATCCTGAACTACCGCAAGAACGGCTCAACGTTCTGGAACGCCCTGTTCGTCTCACCGGTCTACAACGCCGAAGGCGAGCTGGTTTACTACTTCGGCTCCCAGCTCGACGTGTCGCGCCGCCGCGACGCCGAGGAGGCGCTCGGCCAGGCGCAGAAGATGGAGGCGCTGGGCCAGCTCACCGGCGGCATCGCGCACGATTTCAACAACCTGCTGCAGGTGATCGTCGGCTACGTCGACATCCTCGCGGCCGGCCTGGAGAAGGCGGATGCCGACCGCGCCCGCCTCGGGCGCGCCACCGAGAACATCCGTCAGGCCGCGGACCGCGCGACGACCCTGACGCAGCAACTCCTCGCCTTCGCCCGCAAGCAGCGGCTGGATGGACGCGCCGTCAACCTCAACACCCTGGTCGAGGGCATGGGCGAGATGGTCGCCCGCTCCGTCGGCGAGGCCGTGAAGATCGAACTCGATCTCGCCAAGGACCTCTGGAACTGCCGCGTCGACCCCACCCAGGCGGAGGTCGCGATCCTCAACGTGCTGATCAACGCCCGCGACGCCATGCCGGACGGCGGCACCGTGCGGATCACCACCGAGAACAGCGAGGTCGCCTCCGGTGGCGACGTCGGACCGTTGCGCGATGGCCGCTACGTCAGCATCGCGATCCGGGACACCGGCACCGGTATCCCGCCGGCCGTGCTGGCGCGGGTGATGGACCCGTTCTTCACCACCAAGGAGGAGGGCAAGGGGACCGGCCTCGGGCTGTCGATGGTCTACGGTTTCGCCAAACAGTCGGGCGGCGCGGCGCAGGTCGAGTCGACGGTGGGCGAGGGCACGACCGTGCGCCTGTCGTTCCCGGCCACGGACGGCGCCGTGAAGGCGCCCTCCAAGGTCGCGCTCCGCACGGTGGACCGGCAGGGCACCGAGACGATCCTGATCGTCGACGACCGGGAGGACGTGGCAGAGCTCGCCCGGACCATCCTGAGGGATTTCGGCTATACGACGCTGACGGCCAGCAATGCCCGCGAAGCGCTGGAGATCCTGGATTCCAGCGGCCGGGTCGATCTCCTGTTCACCGACCTGATCATGCCGGGCGGCATGAACGGCGTGCTCCTCGCCCGGGAGGCCCGACGTCGCCAGCCCCGGCTCAAGATCCTGCTGGCGACCGGCTACGCGGAGGCGAGCCTGGAGCGAACCGATATCGGCGGTTCGGAGTTTGACCTCCTCAACAAGCCTTACCGGCGCACGGAGCTGGTCCGCCGCGTGCGGGCGATCCTCGACGGGCCGACCGGTGTGGGCTGAGCGTCGGGAGATGGTCGATGTCCCAGGGCGACAAGTCGAAGTACACCGACAAACAGAAGCGCAAGGCCGAGCACATCGCCGAGTCCTACGAATCCCGCGGCGTGCCCGACAAGGAAGCGGAGGCGCGCGCGTGGGCGACCGTCAATAAGGATGACGGCGGCGGCAAGAAGCCGGGTGGCTCGGGCCGGGGCAAGGCCACCGGGCATCCGGCGGCCCACAAGGGCGGCGCGACCGGGGGCGCGGCATCCGCCGGGCGGACGCCGTCCGAGCGCTCCGCCTCCGCCAGGAAGGCCGCGGCGACCCGGAAGGCCAACGCGGCGGCGCGCGCCTGAGACGGATCGAGCGGCACCGGCGAAGCCGCGCGGCCCTCGCGGGTCGCCCGACCGGAGGCGGCCTCATCCCCTCCGCTCCGCGAGCTTGACCAATGTGTGCAGCATCCGATTGGCCGGCGTCGGGATGCCGAGGGCCGCCCCCTTGCGCACGACGTAGCCGTTGAGGTGGTCGATCTCGCTGGGGCGGCCTCGGGCCAAGTCCTGCGCGGTTGACGAGCGCTGATCGGCCATCGTCTCGCTGAGTGCCATGACGCCGTCGAAGATATCGGGTTGCACCGTTACGCCGGCGGCTCCGGCGACGGCGACGCATTCCCGCACCACATCGGCCATGGACGCGACGACGCCCTCCCCCTGGACGAGCCGGCCGTAGGGCAGTTGCGTCAGCGCCGAGAGGGCGTTGTAGGCGCAGTTCAGGATCAGCTTGCCCCAGAGGGCGTCGAGGGCGCGTGCCGACACGGTGGTCGGGATGCCGGCCGCCGCGAAGGCGGCGGCGAATCCCTCGCTCGCCTCCGACGCACCGAGGATCAGGTCGCCCCGCCCGTTGTGCCGGACGCGGCCCGCCCCGGCCATCGCGGTGGCGACGTAGACCGCCACCGGCACGACCGGCCGTCCGAGGACCGCGGAGAGGCGCTCGGCATTGTCGACGCCGTTCTGGAGGCTGAGGATCGTGGCGGACGGATCGAGATGCGGCGCGATCATCGCGCCGGCCGCTTCGGTATCGCCGGACTTGACGCAGACCAGCACGAGATCGGCGCCCGCGACGCCGTTGCCCTCGGTGGTCGCCCGCACGGGGACCGAGGCGGTTCCCGCCGCGCTGTCCAGCACCAGACCGTCCGACCCCACCGCCGCGACCAGGGCCGGGCGGCCGATCAGCGTCACCGTGTGGCCGGCCTTCGCCAGGACAAATCCGTAGTAGCAGCCGACCGCGCCGGCCCCCACGACGGCGACGTTCATGACGGCGTCGTCCATGCGGGTCCGGCTCATCGCGCTGCGGCCGCCGCGCGCTCGGGATGAAACGGCGCCGTGCCCACGGCGCTCCGGCCGACATGGTCGAGCAGCGCCTGGGCCGGGTGGCGCAGCCGCACGCCGTCGACGAGCTTGGCCTGCGACCGGCAGGAATAGCCGTCGGCCAGGAGGGTGCAACCGGGAGCCTCAGACACGTGTCGGCCCCAGCTCAGGTTGTAGATCGCCTTCGAGGTGGCGCGGTGGCGTGCCTCGTGGCCGTAGGTCCCGGCCATGCCGCAGCAGCCGGAGGCCGGAACGTCGAGCCGCAGCCCGAGATGGGCGAACAGCGCCTGCCAGTCCCGGACCGCACCCGGCGCGTTGGTGCGCTCGGTGCAGTGGGGCAGCAGGCGCATGCGTGCGTCGCCCTGGCGCGGCGCGATCCGGTCGAGCCGGGTCGCCAGCCATTCCTGCAGGAGCTGGACCTTCGGCAGGTCTCCGCTGCCGAGCGCCTGCGCGTACTCGGACCGGTAGGTCAGCGTCATGGAGGGGTCGATCCCGACGAGGGGCACGCCCTGGCGCGCGAAGTCCCGGAGCATCGCGGCGTTCGACCGGGCGACGGCCGCGAACCGGGCCAGGAATCCGTGCACGTGCAGCGGCTTGCCGTTCGGGCGGTAGGGCACGAGCCAGGGCTTGAAGCCCAGCGCGATGAGCAGCGCGCAGCTGTCGGCCACGACCTCCGCGTCGAAGTGGCTGGTGAACGCGTCCTGCACCACCAGCACCGAGGCCTCGCGCTCCTGCGGGTCCAGCCGGGCCAAAACCTCCGGTGTCGCCACCGTGACGCCGAGACCGGCCAACCGCGCCTTGAGATCGACCGGCGACAGGGCGGGGATCTCGACCAGTCCGGCCTTGGCCAGGAGCAATCGCGCCATCGGATTGCTCAGGAGCGCGTTGCTCAGGCGCGGCCACCGCGCCGCCAGCGGCAGGAGCGGCTCGAGGGCCGCCACGAGGTGATCCTTGAGGGGGCGGGCATAGCGGGTGTGGTACAGGGCCAGGAACTTGGCCCGGAAGGTCGGCACATCGACCTTGATCGGGCAGGAGCCCGTGCAGGACTTGCAGGCGAGGCAGCCGTCCATCGCCTCCTTGACGGCATGGGAGAAATCCTCCGTCTCGGACCGTCGCCGGACCGCGCTCCGCAGGGTGGCCGCCACCTCGCGGAGCCACCCGGCGCGCTGCCGCGCCAGTTCGGCGGTCGGATCGGCGCCCTCCGCCGCGGCGCGCCGCAGCCATTCGCGCATCAGCGAGGCCCGGCCCTTGGGCGAATGCCGGCGCTCCCGGGTCGCCTTCCACGACGGGCACATGGCTTCGTCGGCATCGAAGCTGAAGCAGGCGCCGTTGCCGTTGCAGTGGAGCGCCTCGTCGAAACTCTGTCGGACCGGGGTCGGGATGGTGCGATCCTGCTCGCCCCTGCGCGGCACCCCGTCGATCCGGGTCAGGTCGTGCCCCTTCGCCGAGGCGATCTTGCCCGGATTCATCCGGTCGCCCGGGTCGAAGGCGCGCTTGACGGCCTCCAGCGCGGGCATGAGCGGTCCGAAGGTCGCGGGCACGAACTCGGAGCGGAAGCCCTTGCCGTGCTCGCCCCAGAGCAGGCCGCCGTACTTGGCGGTGAGCGCCACCACGCCCTCGGTGACCTCGCGGATCAGGCGGTTCTGGTCCGGGTCCTTCAGGTCGATCGCCGGCCGCACGTGCAGCACGCCGGCATCGACGTGGCCGAACATGCCGTAGCGCAGGCCCTTGCCGTCGAGGAGCGCCCGGAACTCAGCGATGAAGTCGGCGAGCCGTTCCGGCGGGACCGCCGTATCCTCCACGAAGGGGATCGGGCGGGCGTCGCCCTTGGCGGCGCCCAGCAGGCCCACCGCCTTCTTGCGCATCGTCCAGAGCCGCTCGATCGCCTCGCCGCGCCCGATGGTGAAGCCCAGGCGCTTCGTGTCGGTACCGCGCTCGGCCTCCAGCAACCCGGTGAGCCGCCCGAGCGCGGCTTCGACGGCGCCTTCGTCGTCGCCCACGAATTCCACGAGGTTGATGCCGTCCACCGGCCGCCCGGCCGGATCGTCGGGGAAGAAGGCCCGCACTTCGGCCCAGATCGGATCCTTGCGGGCCAGCGCCAGCACGGTCGAGTCGATGGTCTCCACCGAGGCGGCGCCGAACGGCAGCAGCGCCTGTGCGTCGCGGAGCGCGGCGTCGAAATCGATGTACGAGAGCGCCACCAGGACCGACGCCTTCGGGATCGGCAGCACGTTGAGCCGCGCCTCGGCGATCAGCGCCAGCGTCCCTTCGGATCCGCAGAGCACGCTCTTGAGGTCGAAGCGCCCCGACGCGTCGCGCAGATGGGCGAGGTCGTAGCCGGTGAGGCAGCGGTTGAGCTTGGGGAAGCGCTCGGCGATCAGGGCCGCGTTCTCGGTGGCGACGGCGTCGACGGCGCGGTGGATCTCGCCGACGCGGTCGTTGCGCGCCTTGGCGGCTTCCAGGCCCGCCGCGTCCAGCGGCTCGGCGGTCCAGACCGTGCCGTCGGTGAGCACGCAGCTCAGCGCCAGGACATGGTCCCGGGTCTTGCCGTACAGGCACGAGCCCTGCCCGCAGGCATCGGTGGAGATCATGCCGCCGAGGGTGGCGCGGTTCGAGGTCGAGAGTTCGGGCGCGAAGAACAGGCCGTGCTTGGCGAGTTCCCGGTTGAGTTGGTCCTTCACCACCCCCGGCTCGACCCGGACCGTACGGCCGGCGACGTCGATCTCCAGGATGCGGTTCATGTGCCGGGACGTATCGACCATGAGGCCGTGGCCCAGCGACTGCCCGTTGGTGCCGGTCGCCCCGCCCCGCGGCCGGATCACGATCTCGGAGAACCGGGGATCCTCCAGAAGCTTGGCGATGCGGACGAGGTCGTCGCGGCTGCGCGGGAAGGCCACGGCTCCCGGCTCCACCTGGTAGATCGAGTTGTCGGTGGCGAAGACGGTGCGGTCGGCATCCGAGAGCGTCAGGTCGCCTTCGAAGCCGCGCAGGCGCAGCTCGGCGCAGGCCGCGGCATAGAGCGGCACGGCCACGGTATGGCGGGTCAGGACCGGGATCATCCTTGCCTTCTACACTTGGTGGATCGCGTGGGAAGGTCGGCGGTTCCGCCGCGCCCTTCCACCGCATGGGCTGGCATCGCGCTTGCCCTGGGCAGGGTCCCGCAAGGAATGGATGCGCATGAACGCGAGCGTGGAACAGGTCAGGGGCGCCCTCGCCGAACTGATCAAGGCAGCCCTCCTCTCCGACGATGGTCTCAGTTTCGCCTGCCGGGAGGCCGCGCGCAGCAGGATCGCGGCGCTCGCCGCCGAGCCGCCGGACCCTTCGCGCCTGCGCATGGACGGCGCCTGGACACTGGCGATCTCCGATGCGGAAGCCCCCGAGCTGGCACCGCAGGAAGGGCAGGTGAACCTGACTCTGCCGCGTGCCTGCCCGTTCGCCCTCGCGGAGATCCTCGCGCCCGGCTTCGACGTGGACGCGGCGGTTGACCACATCCGGAAGATCGCCTCCACGGGCTGACGCGCCTGTTGAGGACGGACGGGGCGGCGTTGCCGCCGGCGGTCCGGACACCCATCTTAAGATCACAGGATCGAAGTCCGGTCCCATGCCCGCTCGCGGGTCCTGTTTTTGAGACTTGTCCGGCATCCACCTTTTGGCACGACGCACCACCGCACCGGCGGACGAGCCAGCCGCTCCCCCGCCCTTTCCCAGCCGTGAGCAGATCCTCGCCTTCGTTGCGGAGTCGAAGGAGCGCGTCGGCAAGCGGGAGATCGCCCAGGCCTTCGGCATCAAGGGTGCCGCCAAGATCGACCTGAAACGCATCCTCAAGGAGATCGAGGAGGACGGCGCCCTCGACCGCGGCCGCGGCGGCCTCGCGCCGGCGGGCCATCTGCCGCCGGTCGTCCTGTCCGACATCCGCTCCCGGGACCGCCACGGCGATTTCCTGGCGGTCCCGGTGGAGTGGGCCGGCGCGGGCAAGCCGCCCTCCATCGTGCTGACGCAGCCGCGCGGCCCCCGCAAGGGCAACCGCCCGGCGGCGGGCATCGGCGACCGCGCCCTGGTGCGCGTCGAGCGCGACGCCGAGGGCGGCTACAGCGGCCGCGTGATCAAGGTCATCGGCAAGAACCGCGCGGAGATCATCGGCGTCTACCGGGCCGGCGCGCAGGGCGGCCGGATCGTGCCGGTGGAGAAGCGCTCCCAGGGCCGCGAGATCCTGATCCCGCCCGGCGAGGAGGGTCAGGCCCGCGATGGCGACCTCGTCAGCGTCTCCCTGGAACGGGAGACGCGGTTCGGTCTGCCGCGGGGCCGCGTCCGGGAACGCCTGGGCTCGTTGGGCTCCGAGAAGGCGGTGAGCCTGATCGCCCTGCACCTGCACAACATCCCGCACGTCTTCGCGGACGCGACCCTGGCGGAGGTCGATGCCGCCGAGCCGGCGAGCCTGCAGGGCCGGGAGGATTGGCGGGACAGGCCTCTCCTGACCATCGACCCGCCCGACGCCAAGGACCACGACGACGCCGTCATGGCCGAGGCCGATCCCGATCCGGCCAATCCCGGCGGCTTCATCGTCACCGTCGCCATCGCCGACGTCGCAGCCTACGTGCGGGCGGGGTCGAGCCTCGACCGCGAGGCGCTGGAGCGGGGCAACTCGGTCTATTTCCCCGACCGCGTCGTGCCGATGCTGCCGGAGCGGATCTCGAACGACCTCTGCTCGCTCCGCGAGGGCGAGGACCGGCCGGCGCTCGCGGTCCGGATGATCATCGCCGCGGACGGCGAGAAGCGCCGCCACGGCTTCCACCGGGTGATGATGCGCTCCGGTGCCAAGCTCGCCTACGCCCAGGCGCAAGCGGCCATCGACGGCCAGCCGGACGCCGCGACGGAGCCGCTTCTGGAGACGGCGCTGCGCCCCCTCTGGGCGGCCTACGCGGCCCTGCGCGCGGCGCGCGACCGGCGCGGGCCGCTGGCCCTCGACCTGCCCGAGCGCAAGATCCTCCTCAGCCCGGAGGGTGCGGTCGACCGGGTGATCGTGCCGCAGCGCCTCGATGCGCACCGGCTGATCGAGGAGTTCATGATCCAGGCGAACGTCGCCGCCGCCGAGACCCTGGAGCAGGCGCGCCAGCCCCTGATCTACCGGGTGCACGACGAGCCGGCCCTGGAGAAGGTGCGGGCGCTCGGCGAGGTGCTGGCCTCGGTCGGCATCAAGCTGCCGAAGGAAGGCGCGCTGCGCCCGGCCCTGTTCAACCGGATCCTGGCTCAGGCCGCCGAGACCGAGCACGGAGTCTTCCTCAGCGAGGTGATCCTGCGCAGTCAGGCCCAGGCCGTCTACGCCGCCGAGAATCTCGGGCATTTCGGCCTGAACCTGCGCCGCTACGCGCACTTCACGTCGCCGATCCGCCGCTACGCCGACCTGATCGTCCACCGGGCGCTGATCACCGCCTGCAAGCTCGGCGACGACGGACTCGCCAACGAGGTTTCACTCGGCGAGCTGGCGCAGGTCGGCGAGCAGATCTCGGCGGCCGAGCGCCGCGCCATGGCGGCAGAGCGCGAGACGATCGACCGGCTGATCGCCCACCACCTCGCCGACCGGATCGGGGCGACCTTCGAGGGCCAGATCGCCGGCGTGACCCGGGCCGGGCTGTTCATCAAGCTCGACGAGACCGGCGCGGACGGCTTCGTTCCGGTGTCGCAGCTCGGCGCTGACTACTTCCGCCACGAGGAGGGCCGCCACGCCCTGGTGGGCGAGCGGACCGGCGAGACGTTCCGCCTCGGCGACCGGGTCGAGGTGCGCCTCGTCGAGGCCGCGCCGGTGGCGGGCGCGCTGCGCTTCGAGCTTCTCAGCGAAGGCCGGACCCGGACCGGCGCGCGAAACGCCGGGCCGGGCAAGAAGCCCGGTGGACGTCCCTTCAAGGCCGCGCCGCCCGGGCGCCCCTTCGGCATCCGCAACACCGGGTCGCGCCATCGCGGCTCGCGCCGCTGACCCGGGCAGTGTAGACCCTGGCCATGGTCGTCGACGCGCCCCCGGACCGCACCCGCCTGATCCCCGCCATGGCGAGAGGCTTCATCGGCCGCTGCCCGCATTGCGGCCGGGGCCGGATGTTCGGACGCTTCCTGAAGGTGCGGCCGGAATGCGACGAGTGCGGCCTGGAACTGCACCATCATCGGGCCGACGATTTGCCGCCCTACGTGGTGATCTTCATCGTCGCCCACATCGTCGGTTACCTGATCCTGGAGACCGAGAGCGCCTACGAGGTACCCCTCTGGGTCGAGATGGGGGTCTGGCCCGTCTTCACGCTCCTGTTCGCGCTGGGCCTGCTCCAGCCGGTCAAGGGCGCCGTCGTCGGGTTGCAATACGCCCTTGGCATGCACGGCTTCGCCACGCTACCGCGGAGCCGACCCGCCTCGGGGCCGGAGGAGACACGCCTTGCCGCTGCCGCAGCAGGAGCCCCAGATCGCCACAGCTCCTGAGCGGAAGCCCGCCGCCGCGCGCCTGCGGCCGCGGGACGCCGCGACCCTGATCGTGATCGACCGGCGCGGGCGGGGCGGCCCCAAGGTCCTGATGGGCCGGCGCAACCCGAACCTCGCCTTCATGCCGGGCAAGTTCGTGTTCCCGGGTGGCCGTATCGAGCTCGGCGACCGCCACATGCCGGTGGCCGGGGCGCTCCCCGACTACGCGGAGGCGGCGCTGACCCGGCAGGTCTCCCGGCCGCCACACCATCTCGGCCGGGCTCTGGCGCTCGCCGCCATCCGCGAGACCTACGAGGAGACCGGCCTGCTCCTCGGCACGACGGAGCACGGCGCCCCTGAGGACGTCCCGACGGGATGGGAGGGCTTCGCCCTGCACGGCGTGCTGCCCGATCTCGAGGCGCTGCACCTCGTGGCCCGCGCGATCACCCCGCCGAAGCGGGTCCGCCGCTTCGACACGCGCTTCTTCGCCATCGACCGCCGGATGGTGGCGGCCGAGGAGCCGGGGCGGATCACCGCCGACGCCGAACTGACGGAGCTCGCCTGGGTCCGTCTCGACGCGGCGCGCAGGCTCGACCTGCCGTACATCACCCGCGCCGTCCTGGATGACCTGGAGCCGCAGATCGCCGCCGAGTTCGCCCCGCACCGGGTGATCCCCTTCCACTACGAACGCTACGGTCGCCGCGAGCGGGTGGCCTTGTGAGCCGTTCGGAGAAGCTGGGACGGGAGGCGCGGCGGACAATCAGATCGGAGGATGTGGCGGCGATCTCGGCGGCCGTGACCTGCGTCACCGTCGTCGGCATCGGATTGAGCCTCTCGATTCCGCTCCTGTCGATCGAGCTGGAGCGGCGCGGCGCGTCGAGCACGCTGATCGGGCTGAACACCGCGGTGGCGGGCATCGCCAGCATCTGCACGGTGCCGTTCGTGCCGCGGCTCGCGGCGCGGATCGGCGTCGCCCCCCTGCTCGGGCTGGCGCTCGTCATCGGGGCGATCAGCCTCGCGCTGTTCCCCATCCTGCCGGGCATCGCCCTGTGGTTTCCCCTGCGCTTCGTCTTCTCGGCGACGCTCGGGGCGCTGTTCGTTCTCTCCGAGTATTGGATCAACGCCGCCGCCCCACCCGAGCGCCGCGGCCTCGTGATGGGCATCTATGCGACCGTCCTGGCGGCGGGATTCGCGGTCGGACCGCTCCTGCTGGCGTTGGTCGGCACCACGGGACTGGCGCCCTACGCGACCGGGGCGGCCCTGATGCTGGCCGGCGGCGTGCCGATCATGCTGGCCCGCGGTCTGTCGCCGACGATCGCGGCGGGTTCGGGCCGGGGTATCCTCGGCTACATTCGGCTCGCCCCCGGCGCGCTGGCGGCCGCCCTCGCGTACGGGGCCGTGGAGACGGGCATCTTCGCCATCCTGCCCCTCTACGGTCTGCGCCTCGGCTACGACGCGCAGGGCGCGGCCGGACTCGTGAGCCTGATCGCGCTCGGCAACGTGCTGTTTCAGATCCCGTTCGGCTGGCTCGCCGACCGGCTCGACCGCGGCGCGGTGCTGCTCGGAGCCGGCCTCGCGGGCGCCGCTGGCTCGGCCCTGATCCCGCTCACGGCCGGGAGTCCCGTGGCGTTCGGCCTGCTCCTGCTGGTCTGGGGCGGCATCGCCGGCACCCTCTACACGGTCGGCCTCGCGATGCTCGGCGACCGCACGCCGCCGAACGATCTCGCGGGCGCCAACGCGGCCTTCGTGGTGCTCTACAATGTCGGGCTGATGCTGGGGCCGCCGCTGATCGGCGGCGGGCTCGACCTCGTGCCGCCGCACGGCTTCGCGCTGGCCCTGCTCGTCCTGTTCCTGGCCTTCGCGGGCTGGCTCGCCGCGACGGGCGGGGGGCGGGCCCGCTCTTGACCTGACGGGCCCGATCGGGCATTCACCCGCCCGTATTCGGCCGGGTCTCCCCGGCCATTTGCGTTTCGCTCACGCGGAATGCCGCACCCTGCAGGAGCGCCGCGCCATGGCCAAGGCCGTCACCGTCAAGATCAAGCTCATCTCCACCGCCGACACCGGGTACTTCTACGTCACGAAGAAGAACTCGCGTACGCAGACCGAGAAGCTGACGATGCGCAAGTACGATCCGGTCGTGCGCAAGCACGTCGACTTCAAGGAATCCAAGATCAAGTAATCGTTGGCGCGCATCGCCTGACGATCGTGGAAGCCGCCCTCGCCGGGGCGGCTTTTCTCGTTGGCGATGCGAGCCTGCGCGGTGCCCCAGCGGGGCGCTAGCGTCCGGCCTGCACCTTATCGACGAAGCGCTTGATGTCGTCCGCGACGGGGGCCTGCAGGCTGAAGGGGAAACTGATCGACCACGCCGTCTGGGCGTGACCGAGACCCGGGTAGATGTGCAGGTCCGGGTCGTTTCCGGCAGCCCGTAAGCGGTCGGCCAGCGCGACCGTCGCGGCGGGCCTGACGTCTAGGTCCGCCGAGCCCGCGAGCAGCATCATGGCTGGATGCCGGCCTGCAGCGTGCGCGACGGGCTGGAGGCCGGGGTCGCTGCCGGCGAAGACCTTCACATCCGCCGGCTCGGTCAGGGCCGAGACGGCGTAGGGCCCGGAAAGCCCGATGATTCCGGCCAGCGCGGCCGGGCTCGATCCGACATGCTCCAGCCAGACCGGGTCCAGCCCGAGCATCGCGGCGGCCCATGCGCCGGATGAGTGTCCGGCGATCACGACGCGACGCGGGTCACCGCCCAGGGCCGCGGCATTGGCGATGGTCCAGGCGAGTGCGGCGGCGTTGTCGCCCAGGATGTCCGGCAGGCTTGCGGTCGGGAAGTGGCGGTACTCGGGAATGACCGTGACGAAGCCCTGCCGCGCCAGGGCGGCACCGACATAGGCGAACGCATCCTTGGTGCCCTCGCGCCATCCGCCCCCGTACAGGAACACCACGATGGGGCGGGGGCTGTTGGAGGCCGGCCGATAGACATCCGCCTGATGCTGGCCGCCCGCGGCGTAGGCGAGGTCTTTCTGCACGCGGACTTCGAGCGGTGCGAGCAGGTTCAGGATCACAAGGATGGCGTGGGCCAGCCGCTCGGTCAGGTAGCTCAGCATGATCGCCCGGTCCGCGTCTCTGACCGACGTCGCGAAGGCGCTCCGCCCCCGGTCCGGACGGTGCGGGCGGTCACGCCGCGATGGCCGCGACGCCTCACGTCCATCCCGGCGTGGCGAGGACGGGCTCGGGGATGCGGGGACGGGCTTCATCCCCCGGCCGTACCGCCGGGGCGCGCTGTGCGGCGCGCAGGAGGTCGCGCAGCGCCTGTGCGAGCAGCACCTGGGCCTGTGGTGAGCCGAGATTGTGGTCGGCCCCCGGCACCACCGTCACGGGGGCGCCGAGGCGCCGCTCGGCCCAACCCGGGAAGCGACCCAGGTGGCGGCGCACGGCCATGAGGCCGGGATCGCCTGCGCTGTAGAGCAGGTGGATCCGGGCGCCCCGGCGCCGGAGTCCGGCGACGCGCCGGGCGACAGAGCCGCCCGGTGCACCGGGACGCCATGCCCGGCGGAGGCGCCGGAGCGCCGATTCGGCGCCCCGCCGGGCCAGGGCCCCGGCGATGGCTCGAACGCGGATCTTCCCGGTGAGCAGACGACGCCACGTCGAACCCTGCGCGAGAAGCCCCGCGTAGGTGTTGACGCTCCCGAACGTCTGCCGGATGACGGTGTCGAGATCCTGATCAGGATCCCAGTCGAAGCAGTACAGATTGATCAAGAGCGCCCCGTCGACGCGCGCGTCCCGGCAGAGCGCGTGGAACGCCGCGTAGGCGCCGCTGCACCCGCCGACGAGAATGATCGGACCGCCCGTGCCGGCAACGTGATCGATGGCCGCGCTCACGTCGCCCGATCCATCCGGCGCGAAGAGCGGCTTGCGGCCGTCCGACCGCTCCGCGCTGTCGCCGATGCCGCGGAGATCGAAGCGGACCGAGCGGACGCCCTCGGCGGCGAGGCTCCGGGCGAGGTTCGTGGTCTGCCGCCCCCACCCGGAATGCACGGTCATGCCGGTCGAGACGAAGAGCACCGTGGGCGCGGCCGCATCCGGGATCGGCGGTCCGCACCGGACCCCGAACAGGCCCGGGACGGACCGGACCGGCTCTTCCGTCCATCCCGGTCCCGCCAGATGCGCCGGAGGCAGATACGCCGGCCCGATCGCGTCCTTCGCCATCATGTCCGGCGCCATCATGTCCGTGGCGAAGGCCGTGATGCGCCTGAAATCCACCTCTGGCACGCTCGCGAAGATCGGGTCGCCGACCAGCTGCGCGAGCCCCGGGAACGGTCCCGCGGTCACGGTACAGCCCAGCGTGTCGAGGTGTCCGGCCAGCCCCCTGGCGTCCGGTGCGAGGAGCAGGATCCGCGGGGCCGGCGGCCGCCCGATCCGCGCGAGGTTGAGGGTCGCGAGATCGGCCAGGAAGTCCGCCTCCATGCGAAACCCGCCGACCAGCAGGCTGTCCGGCTCCTGCGGCGGGGCCGAACCATCCGGCAGGCGCCCGATCGTCTGGCCACGCAGCCGCATCTCGCGCAGGTACGCGCGTCCGCTGGTGACGGGCGCCAGCAGGACGAGGCGGTCCACCGCCGCCTCCTCCGCGGCCAGCGCCGCGAAGGCCGCGCCCAGGCGCAGGCCGACGAGGACGATCTCGGTCACCCCGGCCGTATCGCGCAGGAAGCCGATGGCCTGACGGACCGCCGCGACACATCCGTCGAGTCGCGCCTCTGGGGGATCGGCCGAGTTTCCCTCTCCGGGGTAGTCGAAGCGCAGCGTCGGGCAGCCCGCAGCCGCGAGTTCACCGGCCAGGACCCGCCAGGGCCGGTGCGCCGCCATCTGCTCGAACCCGTGCGCGCCGCAGAGGACCACGCCGCGCCGTCCGGCCGCCGGGTGGAACCATCCGAAGAGGCCGCCGAAGGTCACCGGGGCCGGCTCGGATGGCCCGCCGGACGGCCCGGTCCCGGATCTCGCCTCAACCATCATGACCGAATTCCACGATCTCGTTGCTGTTGAGCGCGCGGACGCTGCCGCGCGGAAGCTGGTCGCTCCCCGGGAACACGAGGGTACGCGTCGTCCCGGGCGCGAGATGGAAGTGATTGTCGCTGGGGCGGCCTCCGGGTGCCTGCACCTGGACGCCGAGGGCGAGGTGCTTCGCGGAGACGTGCAGTCCCGGACCGGAGACCGTCGTCACGGGCTCGACGCACAGCCCCACCGACTCCCGCGCGCTCGGGCGGATGCCGGGAAAGTGGAAGCTCTCGGCGATCACGGTCCCGTCCGCGCCGGTCAGTCGCGCGTGCGCGACGTCGTGGATCCGCGGCCCGAACCGGTAGCTGTCGGCGGCATCGAAGAACCGGCCCAGCAGGTTCGCGGACGACAGCGTCAGGCCGCAACGGCCGGCCAGCACCACGGCGCGCTCGGCCCGCGCCGCGACACGGCCGCCGGCATCGGACAGGGTCAGCGCCAGCGAGCCCTCAAGGGACGCGTCGGTCTCGTTGAGCAGGTGGAGGTGCAGCCCGTCGAGGCCTTCGTCGGTGATGACGACCTGCACGGGGCGGAAGGCGCGCTTCAGGGCGTACCACGCCGATTTCGGGCGGTGCGTCCAGTCGATGACGCCCCAGCCCGCCCCCGGTCCCAGGTCCCGCAGGCACAGGACGAGGCCTCCCGCCGTCGGCGAGCGCGGGCGGCGCCACTCCGCGAACGTCGCCTCCATCACCTCGGCCACGGCCGCGCGGCCGAGTTCGAGGTAGCGCTCCGGGTCGTGCACGCGCAGCGCGACCGGATCGAGCCCGTAGAGCAGGCCGACGTAGTGATCGCGCACGTCCTCGAAGTCCCAGTCGGCGCCGCGGTCGCGCGGGATGCCGGCGGCCCAGAGCGGATCGCCCGGCCCCGCCGGACCCGGGGTCCCGGGCTCGGGGGGGTTGGCGAAGGCGAGACACTCGCTGGCGAAGCCGACCTCCGCCCGGCGGGCATCCTCCAGAGGGCGGCGATAGGCACCGACGCCAAAGTAATGCGTGCAGCCCTCGCGCGGCCCGAACGGAAGGGTACCGCCGGAGGGCGAGTTGGGCACCACGACGAGGTCGGGGCGCAGGGCTGCGGCGAGCGTCGGCAAGGTCGTCTCGCAGAAGGCGTCGGCCCAGACGGCGCGCGGGGCGCCGAGCATGGCGGCCTGCTGCCAGACCTCGCTGCCCCCGCACAGCACGCAGAGCGACGGCGCCGTCTGCGTGCGGTCGAGGAACGCCGTGACCTCCCGGGCGAGGCCGGCGGCGAATTCGGGATCGGCGTGCGGATAGTCGAAATTCGCCAGCATCAGGTCCTGCCAGACCAGGATGCCGAGTTCGTCGCAGAGGTCGAAGAAGTCCGACGCCGGGTAGAGCGTGGTGCCGGGCACGCGCAGCATGTTCATGCCGGCCTCGCGGGCGAGCGCGAGCAGCGTCGGGGTGCCGTCGGTGCCGAGCCCGACGAGATCCGGCGGCGTCCAGTTGGCGCCGCGGCAGAACACCGGCACGCCGTTGACCGCGAGCGACAGGCCGTCCTCGAAGGGCCTGGCCAGCGACACGGTCCGGAAGCCGACCCGGCCGAGATCGACCAGCGCGCCGTCGACGCGCACCGATACCGCGTGGAGATGGGGGGTCCCGTGGGTGTGGGGCCACCAGGGCGCGACGCCGGGGAGCGCGAGCTCCCCCGTGAAGAGGCCGGGCTCAGCCTCGGTGAGCGGCGCTTCGTGCCCGCCGCACAGGAGGGCCACATCGGCCGGCCGGCCCTCCATCCGCAGGCGCGCGACCAGGCGGCCGGTCTCGCCGTCGAGGATGGCGCGCAGGTCGGTCGACGCAGGACCGGGGCGGACCGGCTCGATCGTCACCGGGCCGTAGGGGCCGACGCCGTCGATCTCCGGGCACCAGCCCGGCATGAACCCGAGGGGGCTGGTGCGGACGTGGCGCAGCGACCCGGGCGTGATCATCCGCGGGCGCCAGCGGCCGCGCGGGGCCGGGCGGTCGAGCTCCGCGCGCAGCGACCGGAAGCAGATCGCGAGATCGGCCTCCGCGCCGAGATCGGCCTCGACGGCCTGCGCCTCGAACATTGAGCGGGATGTCAGGACCGGCACGCCGTCGAGCCAGATCTCGGCCAGCGTCGCGAGCCCCTCGAAGCGCAGGCGGACCCGTCCGGATCCGGCGACGGAGGTGCGGTACCAGACGTCGCGGTCGTGGATTGGCCCGGGCGCGGCCTCTGTCCAACGCCCGGCCGCGCGCAGGGCGTCGGCGGCCGTGCCCGGGACGCAGGCCGGGATCCAGTCGGTCACGCGGTCGAGATCGCCGGGGCCCGCGCAGGCACCCGCCGGCGTCGCGGCGACGCGCCAGGGTCCGGAGAGAGGCTGCGGGCCCCGGCCGTCGACGCTGCGGATGCGGGCCATCGCGTGACCTAGGCGACCAGCGTCCGGTCCAGGGACGCGAAGACGCGCTCGTAGGTCGCCGCGAGGGGATCGAGTCGCGCGGCCAGCCCCGCGGCGCTGCGCCGGTGGAAGGCGCGGGCGAGCTGGAACTGGAAGGCCTTCGCCTCCCGGCTCAGGTCGGCAGCGGCCTCAGCGGCTGGGGCGAAGGCGCCGACGCCCTGGACTTCGAGCCACGCGAGGTGACTGGACAGCATCTCGAAGTTCGAACCGAGCTGGCGGGTCGTGTTGAACGCGTAGGCGTGGAACACGCTGAGCGGCCGGCTGACCAGGCCCTCGGCGGTGGCGGCGAGCGCGTCGCGGAAGGCGAGGACCGGATTGTGCCGGGGCGCCCGAGCGCGGTGCCGCAACAGCAGGTCGCGAGCCGCGCCCGGCAGGTCGGATAGGCTCATGGGCGGCGCGACCGCCTTCACGAACTCGGCGTAGGGCGGCAGCACCGCCGGACCGAAGATCCCGGCGTAATCTCCTCCCGACAGCCGGAAGCGGCCGGCATTGTGGAGGTAATCGAGTTCCCCGGCCTCCGGATCGAGGGCCAGGATTCCGATGGTGGTCTTGGCGTGGTCGCGGCCGTAGGTCGTCCCGCTCGTATCGGGCAAGTGAATCGCGTCGACCTCCACCAGCACCGGCCGGCCGGCCTGCGCCTGGATCAGCGCATGCGCCTCAAGGCCGTTGTAGACGGCGAGTTCCAGCACCTCCAGGCCGTAGAGCCGCTCGATGTCCCCGGGCGGCGGCTTGAAGAAGGTGAACTGGTCGCCCTCGAAATCCTGCCGCAGGGTGAAGCCCAGCATCGCCTCCGGCACGAGGCCGCGGCCGTGCAGCAGCTCGATCCAGAGGTCGACGTAGCAGTTCGTCTCCGGCCAGTCCCGGTCGGTACCGTGGAGCCGGTGCGGGACGTAGGGTCCCGCTGGGCCGAGCCCCGTGGGCAGGCGCAGCGCGGCGGTCACCGCCTCAGCCCCACAGCGCGGTGCGGACCGCCGCGGGCCATGCGGCGAGGTCGAGGCCGTGATGGCGCAGGAGCGCCAGGGTGATCCGCTCCAGCCCGAAGCCGACGCAGGCCGTGTGGGCGACGCCGCCATCGGCCTGGCGCAGCTCCCAGGTGCTGCCGAAATGGTCCTGGTGGTAGTTGAAGCTGAGGCAGGCGGTCGGCTTCTCGACGCTGTTGACCGGCACGTTGAGCTCGAACTTGAGCCCCTGCTCCCGCTGATTGTTGGCGAGCATCCGGCCGGCCCGCCCGAAGAACGGGTCGTTGGCCACGTCGATGGCCAGCGGCAGGCCGAGGTCGCGCATCATGGCGGTGCCGCGCTCGAGCCACGATTCGCGGAACGCCAGAACCTGCTCGGGGCTGCCCATCCGGACGTACTCGCGCATCCGGAACAGCTGCATCCGTGTCGGCTCCAGCGAGGGCTCGCGCCGGAAGCAGTAGGATTGCAGGTCGAACAGGCGCCCCTCGGCCGGCAGCGCGCCCCGGGCGGCGGCCACGGGATACAGTGGGTAGCAGGCGGCGGGCGTCAGGACGATGTCGCTGGCCTCCTGCTGCCCCGTCCAGTCACGCCCGGCCTCGACGCAGGCGAGGATCTCGGCGTGGCCCGCGGAGTCGCCGCAGAAGCTGTGGACGGTACCGGCGAGGTTCGGGAAGCCCTTGAGGTAGCCGCTCCGCTCGAAGGCCGGCCGGCTCATGCCGGGCGGAAAGCGCATCACCTCGGCACCGTCCGCCGCGCCGAGGCGGGTGATCAGCCGGTCGAGGGCATCGACCACGCTCTCGAAGGCGCCACTGCGGCCGTACAGGCCATCGACACCGGTGCGGATCAGCAGGCCGTGGTCGAACAGGCGGTCGAGGAAAGTCGGACCGCCCGCCGCCTCGTCATCGAGCAGGGCTTCGTCGGAGGGAGAGGAGAAGGATTCCATCACGCGCTCATGAGCTGGCCGCTGCTCTTCTGCACGAGCAGGAGCTTGGCGGTGTTGGCGAGGATGCGGTCGTTGCCGATCATCAGCGGCGCCGACAGGACATCGCGGAGCGGTCGGCCGAGGCTGAAGGGCGTGTCGTTCTTGTACCCGGCGAGCCCGACGATCGAGAGCGCGCGCCGCACGATGTCCACCGCCATGTCGGAGACGGTGACCTTCAGGTTGTTGAGCATCACGCAGAAGCCGAGCGAGCCGATCGTGTCGGCGTCCCCGTGGGCATCCTCGAACCGGCGGAGCGCGGTCACGATCGTCCCGCGCATCGCCTGATGCGCGTTGGAGACCTCGGCCAGGCGCAGGGCCGTCGGCGGGACCTGTCCGGGCCGCCGCCGCGCCTCGGCCTGCACGAAGGCCCGGGCGCGATCGACGGCGTAGCTCGCGATCCCGTACCAGACGCTGCTCCAGAGCAGGTGCGACGAGGCCAGCATCGACTGCGCGGCGATCTCCGCGAAGGGTTTGGGCAGGATCTGCTCGACGGGCACGTCCCGGGCCTCCAGACGGAAGCCCTCGCTGCAGGTCCCCCGCATGCCGAGCGTGTCCCACTCCCCGGTGCGCGCCAGGGAGATCTGATCGGCCAGGAGCGCCACGAGCACCTGATCGGAGGTCGCGGCGTCCGGGTTGCGCCTCGCCGTGGCCAGGATCAGGTCGGCCTGCGCCCCGTAGGAGATCACCGACGCGTCCTTGCCGAGCGCGAAGACCTCGCCGGTCGTCTCCACCGCGCAGAGGCTGTTGCGCAGGTCGCCGCCGATGCCGGCCTCGGTGGTCGAGGAGGCCACGAGCAGCTGCTCGCGGGCGATCCGCTCCATCAGCCGGCAGTGCCACGCGCTGTCGAGGGCGTGGGTGACGAGGCTCGACACCTTGATGTGGTGCATCGCGAAGACCATCGCGGCCGCGCTGCAGGCATGGCCGAGCGTGCTGCACAGTTCCGCGATCTGCGTGAGCCCGGCTCCCTCGCCGCCGAACTGGCTCGGAATCTGTAGGCCCAGGAGGCGCTCGGCCTTCAGGGCTGCGACCGCCTCCTCGGGGAAGCGGCCCTCGCGGTCGACGGCGTCGGCGTGGCGCGCCGCCACCGCCGCCGCCCGCTCTGCGCGCGCGGCCAGGGTGCTCATGCGGCTTCCTGACGGACCAGCGTGGAGACGGCGTCACGGATCGCGCGGATCGTCGCGAAGGACTTGCGGTTCAGCAGAGCATCGGGGAACTCGACGCTGAAGCGCTCCTCCAGCGCCAGCATCAGCTGCACCGAGCCGAACGAGTCGAGGCCCATGTCGAACAGGCTGTCGTCCTCGGAAAGCTGATCGGCCTTGCCGGCGAATGCTTCGTTCGAGCCGAGGATGTCGCGGATAGCTTGCGTGATATTCAAGGCGGAACCCCTCCGTTCAATTGTCGTCACACTATTGAGCAGACAGTCCTGCCGTCAAGTGTCTATTCGTTAATAGTAAATGCGTTTGCCGCGCCCGCGGCGGAGTTAAGCAGTCCGGCTCCGATGACCTGAGCGGCGTCGGTCGGCCCACTTTGATCGCGTCGCCTTTCCAAGCACTTTCTAGCTTGGCTTTTCGATTGTCTCAGCCTGGACTTGTGGAGAAGTTCGGGACGGTCGTGGCCTAATTACCCTGTATCCGGAGTTTATAAGGACGGGTCATTTAGGAAGAATCTCGAGAGTCCGTGACTCGGCCGATGGGGATCCGGCATGGTGGCCGCGCCTTCTCCGGATCGGGCGGGCGATCACCCGCGAGCGGCCGGCGCGCCATGATTTACAACCTGCAGATCCTGCGCGCGCTGGCGGCGTACCTGGTCTTCCTGACCCATTTCGGCCCCTACGCGGCGCCGATCCTGCCGCGGCCGGATCTCTTCGCGGTCGGAGCGGCCGGCGTCGACATCTTCTTCGTCCTGTCCGGCTTCATCATGTTCATGAGCACCGCCGGGCGCCGTGAGAATGCCAGGGGATTCCTGCTGCGGCGGGCGGCGCGGGTCGTGCCGGTCTACTGGCTCGTCACCGCGGGCCTTTCCCTCATCGCGGCGACCGGCTTGAAGCCCATCGGCATCACCGAATTCCGGCCCGAATACTTGTTGCAATCCCTCCTGTTCCTGCCGTTCTCGCGTGGCGGATATATCGAGCCCCTGGTCTCCGTCGGATGGACACTCGACTACGAGATGTTTTTCTACGCAGTCTTCGCCGGTCTGCTGGGGATACCAAATCTCGCCTGGCGAGCGCTGGCCGCAGCCGCGATCTTCCTCGGGCTGGCGCTGCTCGGGCTCCTGCCGTTACCGGGGCTCTACTGGGCCTTCTACACGAAGCCCATCGTGATCGAGTTCGCGGCCGGGATCGGGCTCGGCTACGCCTATCGGCGCCTCGACGCGCTCCCGGCCGGCTTCCCGGTGCGGCGTGTGGCGGGCGCGGCCTTCGCGACCGCGGGCCTGGTCGCTCTCAGCGGTCAGCTGGTGGGCGACGCCTACGGATCCGGCGCCGAACTGACGGGCTTCGCCCGACCCCTGGTCTGGGGCTCCGCCGCGACCCTGATCGTCGGTGCCATGCTCCTCTTGGAGCGGGGCGGCGTCATGCTGCGCGCACGCTGGCTGCTCTCGCAGGGCAACGCCAGCTATTCCTTCTATCTGGTCCACAACCTGCTCTTGCACACCGCCGCGAAGATCGCCTCGGTCCTCCTGGATCCGGGCCTCCCGCGCGTCGCCCTGATCTTCGTGATCGCCTTCGCGGCCTCGGCCGCGGTCGGCGAAGGCCTGTTCCGGCATGTCGAGGCGCCCTTGAGCGCGGCCATTCGGCGCCGGTTCGACCAGCGGCCCGCGTCCGTGCCCCTGGGCGAGGCCTTGACCCCGTGACGCAATGAAAGGCCGATCCGGTCGGCCGCACGGCCGCGCCCCTCGGCGGGGGTCGGGTCGCATCCGGCCGCCGAGGCCGCGAGGCGCGGCCACCGATCGCCCGGCATGCCCGTGTATCGCCCAGGAACAGACCGATCACCCACCCCGTCGCCGGCGTTAACATTAATATTATATGGCGATTAATCCTACCTCCGCACTTTTGTTGCCAAACCAATCTTATTTCGGCTTCGAATTCCAGGTGTTGACTTCTTTTTTAGGGCTGGAAACTCTACTGGCGACCGGCACCGCCTAAATCCCAAGTTGAGACCCGCTGGACGGCGTTCTGGCTCAGGGGTTCGGCGCACCGGCGAGGAAGCTGCGATGCGCGTCGCGATTGTACACGACTGGTTGTATGTGGTCGGGGGTGCCGAGCGTGTCCTCGAGCAACTGCTCCGGATCTATCCCGGCGCGGACGTCTACGCGCTGTTCGATTTCCTGCCGGAGGCGGATCGGGCCCGGCTCGGCTACGCGCACGCCCGGACCAGCTTCCTCCAGCGCATGCCCTTCGCGCGCACGCGGCACCGGAACTACCTGCCGCTGATGCCGCTGGCGATCGAGCAGTTCGACCTCTCCGCCTACGACCTGATCATCTCCAGCAGCTACGCGGTGGCGAAGGGCGTCCTGACCGGGCCCGACCAGCTCCACATCTCCTACGTCCACTCGCCCATGCGCTACGCCTGGGACATGCAGCACACCTACCTGCGGGAGAGCGGCTGCGAGGCGGGCGCGAAGAGCCTCGTCGCCCGCTTCATCCTGCATCACATGCGCGTGTGGGACTTCCGCACGGCGGCCGGGCCGAACGCCATCGTGGCCAATTCCGCGTTCGTGGCGCGGCGCATCAAGAAGGTCTACGGCCGCACCGCCGAGGTGATCCATCCGCCCATCACGCTGTCCAGCCAGCGCTTCGACGGACCGCGCGGCAACCACTTCCTCGTCGCGAGTCGGCTCGTCCCCTACAAGAACGTCGAGGCGGTCGTGCGCGCCTTCGCGCGGCTGCCCGACCTCCAGCTCGTCGTGGCCGGCTCAGGCCCGGACGCCGCGCACCTGCGCGCGATCGCGGGACCGAACGTATCGTTCGCGGGCTTCGTCTCCGACGAGGGCTTGCGCCACCTCATGGCCACCGCCCGCGCCTTCATCTTCGCCGCGGAGGAGGATTTCGGCATCATCGTGCTCGAGGCCTCCGCGGAGGGCACGCCCGTCCTCGCGCTCGGCCGCGGCGGCGTGCGGGAGACGGTCCAGGTCCGCGGACCGCAGCGCACCGGGATGTTCTTCGACACCCCCGATCCCGAGGCCGTCGCGGCCTGCGTGCGGGGATTCATCGAGCAGGAGGACCGCTTCACCCGCGAGGCGTGCCGCGCGCAGGCCGAGATGTTCTCGGCCGACCTGTTCCGGATCCGGTTTTCCCGCTTCGTGGAGGAGCAGCTCGCCCTGCATCGGGCGGCCTGTGAGACCCGGCCGCGCATCCTGCCCCGCCTCGAAGCCGTGGGTTGAGACCGATGTCCTCCTCGCTCCTGACCGTCGATCTGGCCGACCGGTCGCCAGTCCGCCCCGCCTCGCAGGAGAAGGAGCGCGGGGGCCCCCTGGCGGCGCCCCTCGCCCGGATCTGGCGCCGCCGCGCCCTGTTCGCCGCGGTGTTCGCGACGATCTTCGGACTGGCGGTCACCGCCCTGGTGATGATCCCCCCGCAATACGTGGCGAGCGGCTCGGTCATCGTGGCGGAGGCCGAACCCGGCGCCAACAACGCCTCGATGGCCTGGATCCAGAAGATCGGCGATCCGGCCGACATCGAGAGCCAGATCCTGGTGATCCGTTCCCCCCGGCTGCTGCGGATCGCGATCGAGGGCGGCCTCGCCGCCTCCGTCCTGGCCGAATGCCGCTACGCCGCCAGCGGCGGGCGGCCCGGAACGATCTCGGAGAAGAAGGACGCGGCGTGCCTGAAGCTCACGACCGATAACAATGCCCTCGTCGAGTACCTGCAGAAGCGCTACGCCGTCACCAGCTCCGGCCGGTCCCGCATCATCACCATCGGGTACAAGTCGCCGCTGCCCGAGACGGCGCAGACGATGGCCAACGGCCTCATCAACGCCTTCCTCGAGGATCAGCGCGAAGCGCAGGCCTCCAGCCGCAAGGCCGCCGCCGACTGGCTGCACACCGAGATCGGGCAGCTCGACGAGTCGATCCGTGCGGACGAGACCCGGATCCAGACGTTCCGCCGCCGCAAGGGGCTGCTGAAGGGCGCCAGCGCACCGATCAGCGCCGAGCGCCTGACCAACATCAGCCATCAGCTCGCCAGCGCCGAGGCCGCCAAGGCCGACGCCGCCGCCCGTCTCGGCGAGATCGAGAGCCGGGGCCCCAGCGGCGCCGAGAGCGCCCCCGCGGTCCTGGCGAGCCCGACCATCGTGTCGCTGAAGCAGCAGCTCAGCGGCGTCAGCGCGCAGCTCGCCAACCAGAGCACCCTGCTGGGCGCCAACCACCCGGCGATCCGCGCTCTGACGACCGAGCGGGCGAGCCTGCGGGCGCGCATCGAGCAGGAAATCGGCAACGTCGCGCAGGGGCTGCGCAAGACCTTCGAGGCGTCGAGCACCCTCGCCCGGTCGCTGCGCGCGCAGCTCGACGCGGCCAAGACCGAGGCCGCCGCCGCCATGGACGACGAGGCCTCGATCGAGGGCATGGTGCGCAACGCGGAGATCAAGCGCACGCGCTACGCCGACCTCGTGAAGCGGACGGGCGAGCTGGAGACGGAGCGGCGCATCCTCACCGGCAGCACCCGCCTGGTCAGCCTCGCCGAGCTGCCGCAGGAGCCGTTCTCACCCAAGGCCGTGCCGCTCCTGGCGGGCGGCCTTGTCCTGGCGGGCGTGCTGGCGGCAGCGGCGGCGCTGCTGCGCGACGTGACCGACCGCCGGGTCCGCACCTCCGCGCAGCTCATGGCCGGCACCGGCGCCCCGGTCTTCGCCCAGCTGCCGTGCCTGGAGGCGCCCGGCCTCGTCGGACGCCTCTCCGACCGGCACCGGGAGCTCGACCTGCCCGACGCCCTGGAACGGGCGCGCGTGGACCCGACGATGCAGAACGTGCTGCGGAACCTGCACGCCCACTTGGTCCTGGCCGGCGGCGGTGCCTCGCGGGTCATCCTGGTGACCTCGTCGAAGCCCCGCGAAGGCAAGTCCTTCACCGCCTTCGCGATGGCCGGGGTCAGCGCCGCGAACGGGCGCCGGGTGCTGCTGATCGAGTGCGACCTCCGCCGGCCGAACTTCGAGTCGTCGCTCGGCCTCGGGCGGGGCCCGGGCCTCGGCGGGGTGCTGCGCGGCGAGATCAGCCCGGCCGAGGCGGTGGTCTCGGCCGGACGCTTCGACGTGATCCCGGCCGGGACGCCCACGCCGGACTCGACGGAGCTCCTGATGAGTTCGCGCATGGTCGATTTCCTCGCGTGGAGCCGCCGCTACGATCTCGTCCTCCTCGACACCCCGCCGACGAGCCTGCTGATGGATGCCTCGCTGCTGGCCCGGCACGTGGACGGCGTCCTCTGCTGCGCCCGCTACGGCCAGTCGCAGCTCTCCGACACGATCGAGACCGTGGCGAATCTCCGCCGGGCGGGCGGCGCCGTCCTCGGCATCGCGATGACGATGGTCCGGCCGGGACGCCAGACGACCTACGACGCGATGGCGCTCCCCGAGCCGCGCTACGCCGAGGCGGCGCGATGAGCGGCGTCCTGCCCGTCGAGACCCTCGCCGATCGCGGGCCCCTGGACGGCGCCCGCGTCGCCAGCCCCGGCCATGGCACGCACCCTCGCGTCCTGTTCGTGAGCCACACCGGTACGATGTCGGGTGCGGAGCTCGTCCTGCGCGACGCCGTGCGCCCCTGGGCGGGTTCGACGGCGCTCCTGTTCGAGGACGGAGCCTTCGCGGGCGCCCTGCGGGACCTGGGGCTGAAGGTTCGCCTCGCCCGGAGCGGCGCCGCGCTGACGGGACTGCGCCGCGACGCCTCGCCCCTGCGCGCCCTTCCGATGCTCGGTCGCCTCGGAGGCCTCGCGCTGGAGGTGGCCCGCGCGGCGCGCGCCTGCGACGTGGTCTACGCCAATTCGCAGAAGGCCTTCCTGCTCGCTTCGCTGCCGGCCCGGCTGGTCGGCCGTCCGCTCATCTGGCACCTGCACGACATCCTCGACGGCGCGCATTTCGGCCGCGCCCAGCGCCTCGTCCAGGCGCGCCTCGCGAACCTCTGCGCGGCCCGGGTGGTCGTGCCCTCGCAGGCCGCGGCGGACGCCTTCCTGCGCGCCGGCGGGCGGCCGTCCCTGGTGACCGTCGTGCCGAACGGCCTCGACCTTGACCGCGACCCCCGCCCCGCCGCGGCGTTGCGGGCCGAACTCGGCCTGCCCGCGGGTCCCCTGATCGGTGTGTTCAGCCGACTCGCGCCCTGGAAGGGGCAGGACGTGGTGCTCGAGGCGCTGGCCGAGCTCCCCGGCGTCCGGTGCATCGTGGTCGGCGCGCCGCTGTTCGGCGAGGACGCCTACGCCGCGCACCTGCGCGACCGCGCGGCGGCGCGGGGTCTCTCCGACCGGGTGCTGTTCCTCGGGCAGCGCGGGGACGTGCCCGCGCTGATGCAGGCGGTCGACGCGGTCGTGCACCCTTCGGTCGACCCCGAACCCTTCGGCCGGACCCTCGTCGAGGCGATGCTGGCCGGCGTGCCGGTCATCGCCACCGATGCGGGGGCCTCCGCGGAGATCCTCGACGGCGGCGCGGTTGGCACCCTCGTGCCGCCGCGGCGACCCGACCGCCTCGCCGCCGCCCTCGCCGAACTCTTCGACGCGCCGGACGCGTTCGTCGCGCGCACGCGCCGCGCCCGGGAGCGGGCGATCGCCCGCTACGGGGCGGCGGAAATGCAGCGCGCCCTCGCCGACCTCATCCTCCGGGTCGCCGCCCGCGCGTGAGCGGCCGGCGATCCCCTGCCATGTACGGAGCTGTCGGAGCCGCCATGCCGCGCGTCCTCGTGAACATGCCGACCCAGCATGCCGGGCGGCCGTCAGGCGTCGCGCTCGTCGCCTTCCGGGTGATCGCCGGACTGGTCGAGCGCGGCTCCGTCTCGGTCGTGCTGCGCTCGCCCTGGACCCGCGCGCAGCTTCCCGCAGCGATCCGCGACCGGATCGAGGTCGTCACCGTGGCGCGCCCGCGCATCATGCTGCTCGACGTCCTGCGCCAGGCCGTGACCGTGCCGCGGCTGTGCCGCTCCCTGAACATCGACGTGGTGCTGAACGCCGATCCCTACGGCGCCGCCTTCGGCGGGCGCGCGCGGGTGAGCGTCGTCCATGATCTCTACTTCCGGACGATGCCCGAGCGAACGCGCTCCCGGGAAGCCCGGACCACGGACCCGATCTTCCGGCTCGTCCTCGGAAACAGCGCCCGGGTCATCGCGGTCTCCGAGACGACGCGGGCCGACCTCGGGCGCCACTATCCGTTCCTGCGAGACCGGACCCGGACGGTCCCCTCCGCCGCGATGCTCGATCCCGCCGCGACCGACCCGACCTTCGCGGTCCCGGAAGGACCGTTCGTGCTGGCCGTGGGCAACGCCCTCTACAACAAGAACTTCGCGACCCTCGCACGGGCCGTCGCGGCGCTCGCGCGCCCCGGGATCGGGGTCGTCCACGTGGGCGAAGACCCGGACGAGGCGATCGCCGCCGCCCTCGGCGACGCGCCGGTCCGGCTGACCCGGCTGTCGCGGATCGGCGAGGGCCAGCTCGCGGAGCTCTACCGGCGCGCCCTGTGCCTGTGCGTGCCGTCCTTCGCGGAGGGGTTCTGCCTGCCGGTTCTGGAGGCGCAGACGCTCGGCTGTCCGGTGCTCTGCTCGGACCGGTCGGCCACCCCCGAGATCGCCGGCGCTGGCGCTCTGACCTTCGATCCCGCCGACGCCGCGTCCCTCACCGCGTGCCTCAGCCGCCTCATCGACGAGCCCGGGCTGCGGGCCTCGCTGATCGCCCGCGGCTACGAGAACGCCCGCCGGTACGATTGGGCCGAGACCGCGCGCCGCTACGAGACCCTGCTGCTCGACGCGCTCCGGGACGCCGCGCGCGAACACCCCGCCCGGGAGGTGCCGCATGCGCATCCTGCACCTTAGTTCGCTCTACCCGCCCGAGCAGGTCGGCGGCGCCGAGCTGATGGTCGAGACCCTGGCGCGCAGCCAGGCCGGCTCGGGCCACGCCGTCGCGGTCGCCTGCACGGCCCGGCAGGTCGAGGCACCGACCCTGCAGGACGGCGTCACGGTCTATCGGACCGGCTACGGGACGCCGTTCCACATCCTCGACTGGCCGGAGCGCGGGCGCCTCGACCGCCTCCGCTACAAGCTGGCGGCCCAGTGGAACCGTCACACCCTCGTCCAGATGGCGGCGGCGGTGCGGGATTTCGCGCCTGACGTGGTGAACACGCACTCGATCTCGGAGCTGTCCCCGGCCATCTGGCCGATGCTCCGGCGGCTCGGCGTGCCGGCAGTTCACACGCTGCACGACTTCACCAGCCTCTGCACCAACGGCGCGATGGCGCGCCACGGTCAGGCCTGCGACGGCCAGCACCTCAAGTGCCGGATCTACGCGGAGCCGCACCGCCGCTGCCAGCGGTCGGTCGCGGCCGTCGCGGCCGTGGGCACCGACATCCTGGAGCGGCACGTCGCGGCCGGCTTCTTCGACGCGGTTCCGGCGGCGTTGCGGCGGGTGATCTGGAACCCGATCCCGCCGGGCGCCCCGGCGATCCGCCGCCCGCGCGCGTCCGGTTCGCCGGTGACGTTCGGCTATCTCGGGCGCATCGAGCCGGCGAAGGGCACCGACGTGCTGCTCGACGCCTGTCGGCGGCTGCCGCCCCAGGGCTGGTGGCTCGCCGTGGCGGGCCGCGCCGCGGACGGGATCGACCGGTACCGCGCCCGGGCCGAGGGATTGCCCGTGTCCTTCGTGGGCTATGCGGAGCGCGACGCCTTCCTGGACACCATCGACTGCCTCGTCGTCCCGCCGATCTGGCCCGAAGCCTTCGGCCGGACTGTGGCGGAAGCCTACAGCCGAGGCGTACCGGTGATCGGGACCGCCACCGGCGGCATCGGCGAGCAGATCGGATACGGCCCCTGGCTGGTGCCGCCCGGCGATGCCCCCGCCCTCGCGGCGGCGATGGCGCGCGTCGTCGCCGAGCCCGGCCGGCTCGCCGATGGGCTCGGCCGCGCCGCGGCGGTCCGCGCCGGGACCGACCCGACGGCCGTCGCGACCGCCTACCTCGACCTCTATGCCGCGGCCCGCAGCGCGGCCAGCTCCGACCCAGCGCCCGCGCATGCTGCGCGCCAGCACCTCAGCGAGTGCCGCCCATGACCGCCTCCTCCCTTCCCCAGGCCTACGCGCGGCTTCTGCCGGGCGCGCCGACCGTCACGGGGCGCGACACACGGTTTGATGGGACGGCCCTGCGGGCCTCGACGACGCCCCTGCGGATCCTGCATCTCAGCGCCCTCTACCCGCCCTACATCGTGGGCGGTGCCGAGCGCTCGGTGGAACACCTCGCCGAGGAACTGGTCGCGGCGGGTCACACGGTGGCGGCGGCCTGCATCGCCCGGGAGCCCGAGCCCAAGAGCGTGCGCGGCGGCGTCACGGTCTACCGGATGGCGCACCACAACGATTTCTGGCTGGAGGACTGGCCCAAGGCGACCCGCGTCGAGCGGGCCTGGGCGAAGCTCAAGCAGCAGTGGAACTTCGCCATCGCGGCCGAGTTCGGCCGCGTCCTCGACGATTTCCGCCCCGACATCGTCAACACCCACTCGCTCCTCGACGTCTCGACCCTGGTCTGGCGCGAGGCGGCCAAGCGCGGGATCCCGATCGTCCACACGGTCTGTGAGTACGATCTGATCTGCGGCAACGCCGCCATGTTCAAGAACGGCAAGCCCTGCGAGCGGTGGCACCTCGGCTGCAAGGTGGTGAATGCGGGCAAGCAGATCACCAACCGGTCGGTGGACGCCGTCGTCAGCGTCGGCACCGAGATCCTGAAGACCCACGTCAATCACGGCCTGTTCACGCATCTCGCGCCGGAGCGCCGCCGGGTGATCTTCTACTCCTGTACGGTCCCCGAGGGTGACCCCGAGGCCCGCCGCCGGATCGACCGGACGGGCAAGCCCATGACGTTCGGCTATCTCGGCCGGATCAACACCGAGAAGGGGGTCGGCACGCTGGTCGACGCCTTCAAGCGGATCGGCCCCGGCGACTGGCGCTGCCTCGTGGCCGGCCACGCGATGGACGACTCGATCGAGCGCTTCAAGGCGCAGGCCGCGGGCCTGCCGGTGGAGTTCGTCGGCTGGGCCAAGCCCGCCGACTTCCTCAGCGAGATCGACGTGCTCGTGGTCCCCTCGTTCTGGGCCGAGCCCTCGCCGCGGACGATCTACGAGGCCTACACGATGGGCGTGCCGGTGATCGGCGCGGCCTCGGGCGGCATCCCCGAGCTGATCGGCGCGGACAACGCCGACTGGCTGTTCACGCCGGGCGACGATGCCGACCTCGCCGCGCGCTTGGGGTCCGTGATCGCCCGGGGCCGCCGCGGTCTCCCGGACGAGCGCAGCTTCCAGCACGTCATCCGCGAATCGACCTCGGAGCGCGTCGCCGAGAAGTATCTCGACCTCTACGCCGAACTCGTTGCCGAGCACCGGGCGGCCCGCCCGTGAGCGTGGGCGCACCAGTCCTGACCGAGGCGGCGGCGGCCGCGGAGGCCGCCGAGCGCGCGCCGGGCCTCGTCTCCGGCGCGGAGGTGACCGGCCGCTCCTTCGACGCGGCGCGGTGGGTCGCACTCGCCTCCGTGGGCAACGTCGTCCTGAGCTTCGGTGTCTTCCTCGTGCTGGCCCGGCTGATCGGGCCCGCGGAGTTCGGGATGGTGGCGATCGCCGCCGTCTTCATCGACATCCTGCAGATCGTGGCGCGCTGCGGCCTCCCGGACGCGGTGGTGCAGCGCGCCGACCTCGACGAGGATTTCGCCGCAACCGCCTTCTGGGTGATGCTCGGCACGGGTGCCCTGTGTGCGGCGGCGCTGGTGGCCGTGGCAGGGCCGATCGCCGCGATGTTCGACCTGCCGGAGTTGCGCCCCGTCCTGTGCGCGCTCTCGGCCTGCTTCGTGATCACCGCCGCCGGGGCGATCCACGAGGCGCGCCTGCAGCGCAGCTTCGGCTTCCGCAAGCTCGCCCTGCGGGCGCTCGGCTCCAACATCCTCGGCGGGGCGGCCGCCCTGGCGCTGGCAGTGTCGGGCTACGGCGTCTGGAGCCTCGTCGTGCAGCGCCTCGTCGCGGCCACGGCGACCACCCTGCTGACCTGGGCGGCGTCCCGCTGGGTGCCGGCCCGCCGCCTCGACCTCGCGGCCGCGCGGGCGCAGATCGCCTTCGGCTCCCGGGTGTTCTGCACCTACCTGCTGCTCGTCGCGGCGATCCGCAGCCAGGAGGTGATCGCCGCCTACTTCCTGTCGGCCGCCGACGTCGGATACCTCCGCCTCGCGTGGCGCTGCATCGACCTCGTCAGCCAAGTGGCGGTCATCCCCCTCACGACGGTCGGCCTGACCACCTATGCCCGCCTGCAGGATCGGCCCGCCGACCTCGCCGCGACCTTCCACGGCTTCACCGCGGCCTCGGCCTTCCTGGCGGTGCCGGCCTTCTTCGGCATGGCGGCCGTTGCGCCGACGCTGGTCCCGTTCCTGTTCGGCGACCAGTGGCACGACGCGGCGCCGGTCCTGCGGATCCTGGCGCTCCTGGCACCGGAATTCGTCGCGACCTCGATGCTGTGGATGATCTTCACGGCGCTCGGGCAGACCGGAATGGCCCTCCGGCTCGCGGGGGCGCAGTTCGCCCTCGGCGCGGCGGCGGCCGTCGTGACCGCGCCCCTGGGGCTCGCAGCCCTGGCCGCCGGGCACGTGGTGCGGGCCTACCTGTTCACGCCCTTCATCGTGGACAGGGTCGGGCGCCTTGTGCCGGTGGGCAACCGGTCCGTCTTCCGCGTGCTCACGCCGGTGACGGCCTGCGCGATCGTGATGGCCGGCCTCGTCCTGCTCGTGCAGGGGCCGATCCAGGATGCCCTCGGGGACCGGCTCGGCCTGTTCGCGTCCGTCGGGATCGGCATCCTGGCCTATGCCGGGCTCGCCCAGACCTACATGCGCGACACGGTCCGGACGGCGCTGGGCTTATTCCTGCGCCGTGCCGCCTGATCGGCACCCTCCGCCAACCTTTGCCGGTGAGACTGACGACGGGATGCGCGCGTGTTCGAATGGATCGGGGCCATGACGGGACAGGCGGTGGCGATCGAGGAGCGGGCGCCGACAGCCTCCGTCGCCGTCGACGGCGCGGCGGTGTTCCTGCTCGGGGCCGCCCTGCAGTTCAACGTGCTGACGTCCAGCTTCGGATTGCCGTTTCAGCGCCTGTCCGACCTCCTGCCCTTTCTGCTCATCCCGTGGCTCGGCCTGCGGCGCGCGGTCCTCGCGGAAGCCATGCGCAGCGTGGCGCCGCTCTCCGGGATCGTCGTCGTGATCGCGGCCTCCCTGGTGCTGAAGGCGCACATCCTCGCGGGCGACGTCTACCTGACGCTCGTGCTGCTGCTCTACGTCGTCCAGGCCTTCATCCTGCTCGTGCTCTTCCGCGACGCGCGCATCGAGAGCGCGTTCTGTGCCGGCCTGCTCGCGGGACTCCTCGGCTCCCTGGCGGTCCTGCTGCTCACCTCGACGGGCGCCTCCCTGGAGCGCTTCGGCCTCGCGGTCCCGACCGACGGCCTCGACGAGGACCTGAAGCTCTTCTTCCAGGACAAGCTGGGCGGCCTCTGGATCTCCGGGAACGAGACGGGCCACGTCTTCGCGCTGGCCGGGGCCGCGGCGCTTCTGCTGAGCCTGCGCTACCGCACGAAGGCGGTCTACCTCGTCTACTTCGCGGCCCTCCTGACCAGCTTCCCGCTGACCAACAACCGGGCCGGCCTGATCATGCCGCTCCTGTTCCTCGCCGTGCTGATGCGGCGGAACCTGAAGGCACCCGCCATCCTGACCGCGCTCGGCATCCTGGGTGCCCTGCTGGTCGCCTGGTCGGTGACGGGGGAGATCCCCCTGCCGGGGACCCTGTCGCAGGCGATCGAGCGACGTTTCGCGGAGGACACCAACGTCTCCAGCAACGTCGACGAGCGGTTCCTGTCAGGAATCTCCGCCCTCCAGCTCGTCGTCGCGTATCCGTTCGGCGTCGGCGAGGTCGCCCGCCGCTCCGGACTCCAGGCGCTCACCGGCCTGGTGACGCCGCACAACGGGTTCGTCTCCCTCGCGCTCCAGAGCGGACTCGCGACGCTCCTGCTGCTCGTCGCCGGGCTGGTGCGGATCCTCCTGGCGCCCGGCGCCGCCGGTCCGCTGCTGACCTACACCGCGCTGTTCCTCATCCCGTCGCTGATGTTCGAGGAGCTCTCGGTCAATCAGTACGTCCTGTTCTTCATGGCGCTCGTCGTCGCGTCGCTGGCGATCGCGCGCGAACCCGGAGCCCTGCGCACCGGACCGGGCTGACGGGGGCAAGCCTGGGCAGAGCAAAGCCGCGGCCGGCGCAGTCACACGGCGTGCTGCTCGATAATCCCCCGCACGGCGTCCAGCATCCGCGCCCGGGCGTAGGGCTTGCGCAGGAATCGGGCCCGGCTCGGCACGTCGCCGGGCACCGGCTCGACCTTGCCGGACGTCATGATGATGCCGACGTTCGGCCAGCGCCGGTCGATGCACGCCGCCAGAACGATGCCATCAAGTCCACTGCGCAGATCGATATCTGTGATGACAACTCGAATATTGTCTCTATTTTCCAAGGCGCATACGGCATCCGCGGCGGTGCAAACGTCGACGGCCTCGTAACCAGCAACTTCCAGCACGTCGACAGCCGCCATCCGCTCGATGATTTCATCTTCCACGATGAGTACAGCTGGTTTCTGGGCATGTGACGCGCTCGAGACTGGATACATCGCTCAAACTTCCCCACAGCGGCCGATTCACGGTGCATGAACTATCAATTCGCCGCCCCGATCAAGCCACGCAGAGTTGCAATTTATCTTTTGATGTAGCTAAAAGTAGCAAATTGACCCTGTTCCCCTGGGTAAAATGCTGAAGATATTGCATTTTTGCAGGAGTTATGATTTTTATAAAGACTAGTGCCACGATGTGCTGAGATTTTAGATTGAATTGCAGATCCGAATGCAATATCGGTTGCGCATAGCGAGGCGTCGTGCTCAGGGGAGCGTCGACATCGCCTCCCAGATGATTGAGGCTCCGACCGTCAACGCGGCGATCGAGGCCGCCAGTCGCGCCATGGGCACCTTCCTAGCCGATGTGCCGGGCGTCGGCATCCTCACCGAGGTCGTGGCGGGCGGCCTCGTCTGGTCCTGCCGGCAGAACATGCCGTCCCCGCCGGAGCCCGATTTCATCCGCCCCTGAACCGGCGTCAGGACCGGCACCGGGCAATCACGCCGGCCCGGGTCCGGACAGGGCCGGATCCAGGGTCCGCGCGAGCGAGCGGGCGGCGGCCACGAGGGCGGTCACGATCGGGGTGGACGGTTCCCGTCGGGGGGCGACGAGGCCGATCGTGTGTTCCAGATCCGGCGCGGTGATCGGGATGGCGCGAACGCCGTCCATGGGACCCAGGGCGTCCACCAGGATCTCCGGCATGATCGAGGCCCAGCGCAGGGTGCGCACGTGGGTCAGCAGCACGATCATCGAGTTCGACTCGAGGGTCGCGGCGGGGTCCGCGCCGGCCTCGCGGATCTGCTGGTCGATGATCCGCCGGTTCTGCATGTTCGGCGTGAGCAGGCAGAGCGGCAGGCTGCTGGTCTCGGCCCAGCTAACGCTCGCCCGCCCGTCGAACGGCCCGCCGATGGCGGTCACGAGGCGGTAGCGCTCCCGGTACAGCGGGACCGACACCACGCGTCCCAGCGGCTCGTTGTCGAGGTAGGTGAGCCCGGCATCCGCCTCCAGATTCTCGATCAGCGAGAAGATATCGGCCGAGGTCGCGGACTCGACGGAGAGCCGCACGTCCGGGTGGCGCTCGCGGTACGGGGTCGTCAGTGCCACGACCATCGGCAGGGCGGTCGGGATCGCGGCGATGCGCAGATGGCCGGTCAGCCCCCGGCGCAGCCCCGTGACCTCCTCGTGCATCGCCCGCGCGTCGGCCACGATCCGCCGCGCCCATTCCAGCACCCGTTCCCCCTCGGGGGTGAAGCCCTGGAAGCGGGAGCCGCGCAGCACGAGCTGCACGCCGAAGCGGTTCTCGAGCTGCTTCACGCCCGCCGACAGGGTCTGCTGGGTCACCCCGCAGGCCTCGGCGGCATGGCCAAAATGCTGCTCGCGGGCGAGCGCGAGCAGGAAGTCCAGCTTGTCGATCACGACGGAGGGATCCCGGCACGGCGAGGCGCCGGAAGCCTAGCGACCCGTCGTGCCGGCCACAACCGGGGTTGGGCCTTACCGGAACAGGATGAAGGCCTTCGACAGGGTGATGCCGATGCCCCAGACGATCGGGATGCCGACCACCGCCCAGGCCACGGCCGCGCCCGGGCTGAAACCGCCGCGCCCGATGCCGAAGGAACCCGAGGCTCCGCCGACCGTGGCGCCGGTGCGGACGTCGAGGGACGCCCGCTCGGAATCGGACATGAACCAGCGCTGGGCCAGGGGCCGGACCAGCAGGTTGCAGAGGAAGCCGACCGCCAGGAAGCTCGCCAGCACGTACATGGTCCGGCCGTAGAGTTCCGCCCCCTGTACGCCCGCGGCGACCTGCGCCTCGCGGATCTTGGTGATGACGAAGGGTCCGACGATGCCCGCCATCGACCACGCGGTGAGCAGGCGCCCGTGGATGGCGCCGACGAACTGCGTGCCGAACACGTCGGCGAGGTAGGCCGGGACCGTCGCGAAGCCCCCGCCATACATCGACAGGATCACGCAGAAGATGGCGACGAACAGGGCCTGAGAGCCGATGCCGGCCGCCCAGGGTGCCGCCGCGTAGAGCAGGCCGCCCAGCGCGAAGAAGATCGCGTAGGTGACCTTCCGGCCGATCCGGTCCGACATCGAGGCCCAGAAGAACCGGCCCAGGATGTTGAACAGCGACAGCAGGCCGACGAAGCCGGCGGCGATCGCTGCCACCTGCGCCTTCTGGCCGGCATCGAGGGCGGAGAAGCCGGTGCCCGGCAGGCCGATCAGCTCGCCGCCGAAGATCTCTTGGAGCATCGGCGAGGCCAGCGCCAGGACGCCGATTCCGGCGGAGACGTTGAGGAACAGGACAAGCCAGATCATCCAGAACTGGACGGTCTTGTGCGCGTCCCGGAGGTGGACGTGCCCCGAGGCGATCATGGCGTTCTTGGCCGCCGGCGCCGTCCAGCCGTCCGGTCGCCAGCCGGCCGGCGGCACCCGGTAGCCGAAGGCGCCGCCCAGCATGAACAGGATGTAGCCCACGCCCATCACCGCCAGCGTCTGCCAGACGCCGGCCGAGTCCGCGGTCCGGAAGCCCTTGATCAGGCTGTCCGCCAGGGGCGAGCCGATCATCGCACCGCCGCCGAAGCCCATGATCGCCATGCCGGTGGCCATGCCGCGGCGGTCGGGGAACCACTTGATCAGCGTGGAGACGGGGGAGATGTAGCCGAGGCCCAGCCCGATGCCGCCGATCAGGCCCATGCCGAGCCAGACCAGCCAGAGCTGGTGGATGTAGACGCCGAAGGCGCCGATCAGGAAGCCGCCGCCCCAGCACAGGGCGGCGACGATGCCGGCCTTGCGCGGGCCCGCGCGCTCCAGCCAGCCGCCGAACAGGGCGGCCGACAGGCCGAGCACCACGATCCCGATGGAGAAGACCGTCACGAGGTCGCTCACCCGCCAGTCGCAGGTGGTGGTGAACAGGGCCGTCATCACGCCCATGTCGGGGCAGGCCGCCGCAGCGGGCTTGCCGACCGAGAGCGCCCGCGTCAGCGGAAGCCAGAACACCGACAGGCCGTAGGCCATGCCGATGCACAGGTGGATCGCGAGGGCCGCGGGCGGGACCAGCCACCGGTTGAAGCCCGGCTTGGCGACGATACGCTCGCGCGAGAGCAGACCCGGCGCGGCATCGGGCGCGACCGCACCCGTAACCCCAAGACTCATGACGTCATCCTCTTCGGCAGCCACGTGGATGGGCGGCTCGTGGGAGGATGATGCGCGATCTGTGTGCAACGTGCCAGCGTCGCCGATCACTCAGTCGACACGTTTACGCCCGATCGCCGCAGTCTGCATGCGCAACGACCAAGGAAAGAGGCCCGTCCAGGAGTCCTGATCGCGCGCCCTGCGCAGTTCGACGCCGGGATCAGCCCGCGTCGCTGGCACCGTCGCCGAGTTTCTGCGGATCGCGGGTCGCGGGCCGGACCGGGCTCTCGGCCTGCGGTTCGGCGCCGCGCAGGGCCCGCTGCACCAGATCGTCGGCCCGGTCGCCCATCGCCGGCAGGGCGGCTTCAAGCTTCGAGACCATCTTGGGCGTCCAGAAGGCCGTGATGTGCTTGTGGACGCCGGCGACCGCCTCCTCTTCCGGGTATGACCGGAAGAAGGTGGCGATCTGGTTGGCCATGCGGAGGAGCTTGTCCTCCTGACTCACCGCGCGCATCGGTTCACTCCGCCGCGTCGAGCGTGGTGTCTTGGGAATTGGCGATGCGCGTCAACGAGAAATCCTCCTCGTAGAACTTCGCCTGCCAGTCGGAGGGCCGGTTGGTCCGCCTGACCTGCACCGCCGTCACCTTGTACTCGGGGCAGTTGGTCGCCCAGTCCGAGTAGTCCGTGGTGATGACGTTGGCGCCGGTCTTGGCGTGGTGGAACGTGGTGTAGACCACGCCCGGCTGCATCCGCTCGGAGACCTTGGCCTTCAGCGCGATGTCGCCCGAGCGGCTCTCCAGGGCGACCAAGTCGCCGTCGACGATGCCGCGCAGCTCCGCGTCGAAGGGGTGGATCTCCAGCACGTCCTCCTCGTGCCAGCGCGAGTTCTCGGTGCGCCTTGTCTGCGCGCCGACATTGTACTGGGACAGGATCCGGCCCGTGGTGAGGATCAGCGGGAACTTCGCCCCCGTCCGCTCCTCGGTGGCCACGAACTCGGTGATCATGAACCGGCCCTTGCCGCGGACGAACCAGTCCACGTGCATCATCGGCGTGCCGAGCGGCGCCTTCTCGTTGCAGGGCCACTGCACCGAGCCCAGCGCGTCGAGCTTGGCGTAGGAGACGCCGGTGAAGCTCGGGGTCAGGCCGGCGATCTCGTCCATGATCTCGGACGGATGGCTGTAGCTCATCGGGTAGCCGAGCGCGTTGGAGAGCAGCACCGTGCCCTCCCAGTCGCCGTAGCCGCCCATCGGGGCCATGACCTTGCGGACCCGGGAGATGCGGCGCTCGGCGTTGGTGAAGGTCCCGTCCTTCTCCAGGAACGAGGCGCCCGGCAGGAAGACGTGGGCGTACTTGGCGGTCTCGTTCAGGAACAGGTCCTGGACGACGATGCACTCCATCGCCATCAGGCCCGAGGTCACGTGGTGCGTGTCGGGATCGGACTGGGCGATGTCCTCGCCCTGGATGTACAGGCCCTTGAACGTGCCCTCGACGGCCTCGTCCAGCATGTTGGTGATGCGCAGGCCCGGCGCGTTGTCGAGCTTGGCGCCCCAGAGGGCCTCGAAGCTCTCGCGGGTGGCGTCGTCGGAGACGTGGCGGTAGCCGGTGAGCTCGTGCGGGAACGAGCCCATGTCGCAGGAGCCCTGGACGTTGTTCTGGCCGCGCAGGGGGTTCACGCCGGCGCCGAGCTTGCCGATGTTGCCGGTGGCCATGGCGATGTTGGCCATGCCCATGACCATGGTCGAGCCCTGGCTGTGCTCGGTGACGCCCAGCCCGTAGTAGATGCCGGCCGCGCCGCCCTTGGCGTAGAGCCGGGCCGCCCCGCGGACCTCCGCCGGGTCGAGGCCGGTGAATTGCTGCTGGCTCTCCGGGGAGTGGCGCTCATCGGCGATGAACCGGGCCCAGGACTCGAACTCGGCGAGGTCGCAGCGCTCGCGGATATAGGCCTCGTCGACCAGCCCTTCCGTGACGATCACGTGCGCCAGCGCGTTGATGAAGGCGACGTTCGAGCCGGGTTTCAGCGGCAGATGATAGTCGGCCTTGATGTGGGGCGACTTCACGAGGTCGATCTTGCGCGGATCGGCGACGATGAGCTTCGCGCCCTGGCGCAGGCGCTTCTTCATCCGCGAACCGAAGACCGGGTGGCCGTCGGTCGGGTTGGCGCCGATCACCAGGATCACGTCGGAGTTCTCGACCGACTTGAAGTCCTGGGTGCCAGCCGAGGTGCCGAGCGTCGACATCAGGCCGTAGCCGGTCGGCGAGTGGCAGACGCGGGCGCAGGTATCGACGTTGTTGTTGCCGAAGGCGGCGCGCACGAGCTTCTGGACGAGGTAGGCCTCCTCGTTGGTGCAGCGCGACGATGTGATGCCGCCGACCGAGTCTTTTCCGTATTTCGCCTGGATCCGCTTGAACTCGCTCGCGGCCCGGTCGATGGCTTCTTTCCAAGAAACTTCGCGCCACGGATCCGTGATCTTCTCGCGGATCATCGGCTTGGTGATGCGGTCCTTGTGGGTGGCGTAGCCGTAGGCGAAGCGGCCCTTCACGCAGGAATGGCCCTCGTTGGCCTTGCCGCCCTTGTAGGGGACCATGCGGACGACGCGCTCGCCCTGCATCTCGGCCTTGAACGAGCAGCCGACGCCGCAATACGCGCAGGTCGTCACCGCCGCGTGCTCGGGCTGGCCGTACTCGTGGATCGATTTTTCCTGCAACGTGGCCGTGGGACACGCCTGCACGCAGGCGCCGCAGGAGACGCACTCGGACTCGAAGAAATTGGTCGGGCCGGCCGCCACGCGGCTGTCGAAGCCGCGGCCCGCGATGGTCAGCGCGAAGGTGCCCTGCACTTCCTCACAGGCGCGGACGCAGCGGTTGCAGACGATGCACTTCGACGGGTCGTAGGTGAAGTACGGGTTCGACTCGTCCTTCGGCAGGTACTTTTCCGAGCTCGGCCGGACGTGGTTGTCGCCCTCGTAGCCGTAGCGGACGTCGCGCAGGCCGACGACGCCGGCCTGGGTCTGCAGCTCGCAGTCGCCGTTCGCCGCGCAGGTCAGGCAGTCGAGCGGGTGATCGGAGATATAGAGCTCCATCACGCCCTTGCGGAGCTTGGCGAGCTTCTCGTTCTGCGTGTGCACCACCATGCCGTTCTCGGCCGGGGTCGTGCACGAGGCAGGCGTACCACGCCGACCCTCGATCTCCACGAGGCAGAGGCGGCACGAGCCGAACGGCTCCAGCGAGTCGGTGGCGCAGAGCTTCGGGATCTGCGTGCCGGCCTGCATCGCCGCCGCCATCACCGAGGTGCCGGCCGGCACCGTGACCTCCATGCCGTCGATCGTCAGGGTGACGGTCTGCTCCGACACGCGGATCGGCGTGCCGTAGTCGATCTCCTTGATTAGGCCCATCGACCGCTCCTCACTCGGCCGCAGCCGGCAGATCGCCGGCGCGCCTGAAATCCTCGGGGAAATGGGTGATCGCGCTCATCACTGGCATGGGCGTGAGCCCGCCCATGGCGCAGAGCGACCCATCGGTCATGACCTCGCAGAGATCCTCGACCAGCTTGAGGTTCGCGTCCGGCCGGATGCCGGCGATCACCTTGTCCATGGTCTCGACGCCACGGGTCGCGCCGATACGGCAGGGGGTGCACTTGCCGCACGATTCGGTGGCGCAGAACTCGAAGGCGAAGCGGGCCTGGGCGGCCATGTCGACGGTGTCGTCGAACACCACGATGCCGCCGTGGCCGACGAGGCCCTTCTTGGCCGCCATCGCCTCGTAATCGAGGGGCGTGTCGAGGAGATGGTCGGGGAAGTAGGCGCCCAGCGGCCCGCCGACCTGCACGGCCCGGACCGGCCGGCCCGAACGCGTGCCGCCGCCGAAATCCTCGATGACCTGCCGCAGGGTGATGCCGAAGGCCATCTCGATCAGGCCGCCGTGCTTGATGTTGCCGGCGAGCTGGATCGGCAGCGTGCCGAGCGACCGGCCCATGCCGTAATCGGCGTAGGCCCTGGCGCCGTTCTCCAGGATCCACGGCACGGCCGTGAAGGTCATGACGTTGTTGACGAGCGTCGGCTTGCCGAGGAAGCCCTTGAGCGCCGGGATCGGCGGCTTGGCCCGCACGATGCCGCGCTTGCCCTCGAGGCTCTCCAGCAGCGAGGTCTCCTCGCCGCAGATATAGGCGCCGGCGCCCAGCCGCACTTCCAGGTGGAAGCTCTTGCCCGAGCCCAGGACGTTGTCGCCGAGCACGCCGGCCGTCACGCCGTTGGCGATCGCCTCCTTCAGGGTGGCGAAGGCCTGCGGGTACTCGGAGCGCAGGTAGATGTAGCCGCGGGTGGCGCCGGTCGCGACGCCCGCGATGGTCATGCCCTCGATGAGGTTGAAGGGATCGCCCTCCATCATCATCCGGTCGGCGAAGGTGCCGGAATCGCCCTCGTCGGCGTTGCAGACCACGTATTTCTGGTCCGCCTTGGCGAGCATCACGGTGTTCCACTTGATGCCGGCCGGGAAGCCGGCACCGCCCCGGCCGCGCAGGCCGGAATCGCGCACCGCCGCGACGATGCCCTCGGCATCGAGCTTCAGGGCGGCCTCGAGGCCGCGGTAGCCGCCATGCGCCCGGTAATCGTCCACGGAGACCGGGTCGATCACGCCGCAGCGGTGGAAGGTCAGGCGCTGCTGCCGGGCGAGGAACGGGATCTTTTCGGGATCGCCGAGGCGCAGGGTGTGGTCGCCCCCCGTGGTCAGGCCGGCATCCAGCAGGGCCTCGACATCCACGAGCTTCACCGGCCCGTAGGCGACGCGCCCCTCAGGCGTGCCGACCTCGACCATCGGCTCCAGCCACGCCAAGCCGCGGGAGCCGGTACGCACGACGGTGACGTCGAGGCCGCGGCGCTCGGCGCCGGCGAACAGGGCCCGGGCGACCTTGTTGGCGCCCAGGCCGAGAGCGACGGCGTCGCGGGGAACGTAAAGGGTGACGCTCACTGGCGCACTTCCGTCAAGGCGGCTTCGAGGGCGTCGGCGGTCAGGTGAGCCAAAGGCTCGCCGTCGACCAGCGCGGCGGGACCGTTGGCGCAGAGGCCCAGGCAGTAGACCGGCTCGACCGTGGCGCTGCCGTCCGCGGTGGTCTCGTGCCAGCCGCAGCCGAGGCGGCCGAGGATCTCGCGGTGGAGCTTGTCGGAACCCATGGCCTGGCAGGCCTCGGCCCGGCACAGCTTCACCTCGTGGCGGCCGGCGGGATGGGCGCGGAAGTCATGGTAGAAGGTGACGCAGCCATGCACCTCGGCGCGGGACAGGTTGAGCGCGTCCGCGATCAGCGGGACGGCGCCGGTATCCACGTAGCCGAACGTCGCCTGCAGCGCGTGCAGGATCGGCAGCGTGGCCCCTTCGAGATGGGTGTGTTCGGCGATGATCCCGGATGCGCGCTCGGCGCTCCAGGGCTCGTGACGCGCCATGGTTTCCAGCCCAGTCTGTTCCTGTTCTAAGGCTGAACAGGAACAGAAATGCCAGTTCGCTTCAATCGAGCAGTCCGGTCGCTCGACAAAGGATATTTGTCGAGCTGTCACCCAGCCTGGGCGGATCGTGTGAATACGAACTAAATGTTTGGCTGGAAACGCATTTTCGTATCGACGCCGCAGCCCGCCGGCCCCGCGTGCAATGCACCATCACTTTGTGCCATGCATGAAATTGCAGGGCTGAGCCGGTCGAACGCCCGAACGGGGCGCTCGCTGTGCCGCAGCGGCAAGACCGCTCTGCGCGCGGGTGCCATGCGACGACCCGGAGCCCAGCGTCGTCGACCGCACCGCGATCGGATTGCGGCACCTCATCCGCGGGACTGAACCGGACCGTTCGATCCGGTCAGAACTCCATCTCCAGTTCCTCGATCTCCTCCGGCTCCTCGGCGGCGGCCTCGGCCCACTCGACCATCAGGGGCCAGTGCAGGATCGTGTCGCGGTAGGTGGCGGCGCGGGGCGGCAGCGCGACGTCGTAGGTGCGGAAGCGGGTGCAGACCGGCGCGAACATGGCGTCCGCCAGACAGGGGCGCGCGCCGAACAGGTACGGGCCCTCGTAGCGGTCCAGGCAATCGTCGAAGATGGTGACGATCCGCTCGATGTCGGCCTTCGCGCCGTTGAACAGCGGGAAAGCGGGGTGGAAGGCGCGCAGGTTCATCGGGAGCGCCGAGCGCAGGTTCACGAAGCCCGAATGCATCTCGCCGGAGATCGACCGGCAATGGGCCCGCTCGGTCACGGGCCGCGGCAGCAGGCCCGCTTCCGGGAACATCTCGCCGAGACATTCGGCGATGGCGAGCGCGTCCCAGACGACCACGTCGCCGTGGCGCAGGCGCGGCACCAGGAAGGACGGCGAGAGGTGGAGCAGTTCCGCCCGGCTGGTGGCATCGGTGCCCGACAGGACCTCGATCTCGAAGTCGAGGCCCGCCATCCGGCAGATCAGCCAGCCCCGCAGGGACCACGAGGAGTAGTTGCGGCTCGATATGGTGAGGGTAGCGGCCGTCATCGTCCTGCCCCGGGGCGCGTCGCCGATCCTACGGTCTGCGATGCCTCATCCAAGACTCGTGCCGAGCGGCCTCGACGAATCGCACCCCTGCGGCGATCCTACTCCCGCCGCAGGAGCGCGGCGACCTCCGCCTCCTCGGCGGCCGAGAGGTTTCGCGCGGGGGCCGCCGGCCGGCGGCGCGCGAGGCGCCAGATGCCGAACCCACCGAGCAGAACCGCGAGCACTGGCGTCAACCACAACAGGAGGGTGTGCGGGGCGAAGACCGGGCGCAGCAGCACGAACTCGCCGTAGCGATCGACGACGTAGGCGAGCACCGCCTTGTCACTGTCGCCCTTGCCCAGACGCTCGCGCACGATCACGCGCAGGTCCTTGGCGAGCGGCGCATCGGAGTCGTCGATCGACTGGTTCTGGCAGACGAGGCAGCGCAGTTCCGCCGAGATCTCCCGGGCGCGGTGCTCCAAGACAGGATCCTTCAACACCTCGTCGGGCTGGACGGCGCAGGCGGGGGTGATGCATGCGGCCAGGAGCAAGGCCGCCACGCCGATCCATGGGCGCGCCCTCCCCGCCATTCCTGCGCGGGCCGGTACCCTGCGCAGCAACGGGAACGAGGGGTGCGCCGAGTCAGCCCCGGTCGCGCCCGAGGGGACGGCCGCAGCCTCATCCGGCCGCCGGGTTTCCCTCTCCCGGCCGACGCGACGGCCGCACGCTGCGCCACCCTTCCCCGCGGCCGGGGGAGCGAGAATCGCGGAAGCCTCCATCTGCGCCCTCACTCGGCCGGCACTGCGTTGGGCAGCGGCCGCACCCTCGCCTTGGCGGGGACGCCCACGCGCATCCGCCGATCGGTGAGCGAGAGCCCGCCGCCCAGCGCCATCACCACGGCCCCGAGCCAGATCAGCAGCACCAGCGGCTTGTAGTACAGCCGCAGGCCGACGCCGCCGTCCTGGCTCATCTCGCCGAGGCTGGCATAGACCTGGCTGGCGCCGATTGTCAGCAGCCCGGATTCGGTAACCGCCATCTTGCGGCTCGGATAGAACCGCTTGCCGGTCTCCACGTGCCCGACTTCGTCGCCGGCGCGGGTGCGGATCGTCAGGGTGGCGGCGGCCTCCTCGTAGTTCGGGCCCTGGCGGGGACCGACGCTGTCGAGGGTCGCCGTGTAGGGTCCGGCCGTCAGGCTCTGACCGGGCTTCAACGTCGCGAGCCCCTCGGCGGCCCAGCCCTGCGCGGCGATGCCCAGTACCACCACGCCGACCCCGGCATGGGCGAGCGCCGTGCCCCACGCCGAGCGCGGCAACCCGACCGCGCGCCGCCCGATCTGGCCGAGCGAGCGCGCCCGGCTCGCGCCGTAGCCGCGGGCGCGGGAGACGATTTCCAGGGCGGAGCCGATCAGCAGATAGGCGCCGAGGCCGATCCCGACGGGCGCCATGACGGGGCCGCCCCACGTCATGGCCAGCACCGCGAGGCCGATCACCAGGGCCACCGCGAGGGCGGCGAAAAGGCGCTGCGACGCGGCAAGCACGTCGCCGCGCTTCCACGCCAGGGCCTGCCCGAAGGGCACGATCAGCAGGAGCGGGATCGCCAGCGGCACGAAGGTCAAATTGAAGAAGGGCGGCCCGACCGTGATCTTCTCGCCCGTCAGCATCTCCAGGACCAGCGGGTACAGGGTGCCGACCAGCACGGTGGCGCAGGCCGCCACGAGGAACAGGTTGTTGAGGACGAGGGAGCCCTCGCGGGAGATCGGCGCGAACAGCCCGCCCTGCCGCAGCAGCGGCGCGCGCCACGCGAAGAGCGTCAGCGAGCCCCCGATGAACAGGATCAGGATCGCCAGGATGAAGACGCCGCGGGTCGGGTCGGTGGCGAAGGAATGCACCGAGGTGATCACGCCCGAGCGGACCAGGAAGGTGCCGATCAGCGAGAGCGAGAAGGTCAGGATGGCCAGCAGCACCGTCCAGACCTTCAGGGCGTCGCGCTTCTCCATCACCACGGTGGAGTGCAGCAGCGCCGTGCCGGCGATCCACGGCATCAGGGAGGCGTTCTCCACCGGGTCCCAGAACCACCAGCCGCCCCAGCCGAGTTCGTAATAGGCCCAGTAGGAGCCCATCGCGATCCCCAGCGTCAGGAAGCTCCAGGCGGTGAGCGTCCAGGGGCGCACCGCCCGGGCCCAGACGGCGTCGATCCGCCCGTCGATCAGCGCGGCCACCGCGAAGGCGAAGCTGATCGAGAAGCCGACATAGCCGACGTAGAGGAGCGGCGGGTGGATCGCGAGACCCGGATCCTGCAGCAGCGGGTTGAGATCGTTGCCCTCGAGCGGCGCGGGGATCACGCGGCTGAACGGGTTCGAGGTCGTGATGATGAACAGCAGGAACACGAAGGTGATCAGCCCCTGCACGCCCAGCGTGCTGGCGCGCAGCCGCGGCGGCACGGAGTTCCTGGCGGCCGCCACGCAGGCGCCGAACAGGGTGAGGATCAGGACCCAGAGGAGCATCGAGCCCTCGTGGTTCCCCCAGACGCCGGAGATCTTGTAGATGAGCGGCTTCTGCGTGTGCGAGTTCTCGACGACGTTCTGGACCGAGAAGTCCGACTTGACGTGCGCCCAGGTGAGCGCCGCGAAGGCGAAGAGCACGCAGGCGAAGGCACCGAGCGCCGCCTGCGAGGCGGTCTGGCGCAGGGCCGGGTCGCCCGAGCGCGCGGCCCAGATCGGCATCACCATCTGGACGAGGGAGATCGCCAGCGCGAGCGCGAGGGCGAAGTGGCCGGTCTCGACGATCATGCGGTTTCCCTTAGCGCTCGCTGCGCGGGCCGAGGGTCGTATCGGCCGCGGCCGTGGCGGGCTTCGGGCCGCCCTTGTTCGGGCCACCCTCCTGCCAGCGCCCCTGAGCCTTCAGCGCGTCGGCCACCTCGCGCGGCATGTACGACTCGTCGTGCTTGGCCAGCACCGTGTCGGCGCGGAACTGCCCGCCCGGCTCTAGGACGCCCTCGGCGACCACGCCCTGCCCCTCGCGGAACAGGTCCGGCAGCAGGCCCTTGTAGTGGACCGCCACGGTGGCGTTCGTGTCGGTGACGGAGAAATCCACCGTCTGGTCCGGTCCGCGCCTGAGGGACCCGTCCTTCACGAGGCCGCCCAGCCGCAGGCGCGTGCCCGGCGCGATCGCCTGCTGGGCGATGTCGGTCGGCGACCGGAAGAACACGATCGAGCCGCTCATGGCGAACAGGATCAGCCCCACGGCCAGCGCGAGCACGCTGCCGCAGGCGGCGATCAGGATCAGGCGGCGGCTCTTACGCGTCACGGTTACGTCCACCCCGCGGTCCGGCAGGCGGCGCTCCGCCCAGACCCGAACCGTTCTCATTCTAGCTTCCTGAAGGTGTCGGCTCCGTGCGGGCGCGGGTCAAGGGCAGCCGTCGAGACGGATTGTCGTACGCGCGGCGCGGCGCGCCGGCCCGGCGTCAGGGACTGGGCTTGACCGGCAGGTCGAGTTCCCGGGCGAGCCCGTCGAGGCGGGCCACCGCCTCGCCGTTGGCCGCCAGGGCCATCCGGGCGCGGTCGAGGGCGCTGATCGCCTTGTCGCGCTCGCCCAGCGCGCTGTAGGAGCGCACGAGGCGCAGCCACTCGTCCGGCATGCCGCCCCGCGCGGCCAGGCGCCGGTCGAGGCCCTCCACCATGCCGCGGATAGCCGCGTCGCGGTCGGCCTGCGGCATGGCGCGCACGGCCGCCATCGCGGCCTCGGTCTCGGCCCGGGCCGCCGGTCCGCCGGGCCCCGCCGGCTGGGACGGCGCATTGTCCAGGCCGACGGCGCGGGCGGCCTGCTCCACCTGGGCCAAACCCTGTGGATCGTTGGCCAGCGCCACGCGGGCTCGGGCCAGGGCGGCGGCCGCCTGATCGTGCTCGCCGAGCACGACCCGGGAGCGGACGAGCCGCAGCCACTCGTCGGCGGTGCCGCCACCGCCCTTGAGCCGGGCATCGAGCCCGTCGACCATGCCGCGGATCGCCGCCTGCTGCTCCGCCGGAATCGTCGGAGCGGTCGGGGGCGCCTCGGGCGGCGGCGGCTCGCCCTTCAGGCGGGCGAGGGTCTGCCGGACCACCCCGAGCCAGGGGGCGTCGGGCGGCCCGGCGGCTTCGAGGGTCGTGAGCTGGCGGATCGCCTCGCCGGTGTCTCCCGCCTGCTCGGCCGCCCGGGCAAGGTAGAACCGGGGCTTGGGCGCGTTCGGGTCCTTGGCCTGCGCCTTCTCGAACAGCGCCTTGGCCTCCGGCGCGACGGTGCCGTTGCTGGCCGCCGTGAGCGCCTCACCCTGATCGGCGAGGAGGTCGGCGGTCTCGCCTTTCAGCCGGGCGATGTTCCCGTAGGCACGGGCGGCGTCGTCGAAGCGGCCGGTGCGCATGTAGACCGGGGCGAGCACCGCCCAGCCTCGGGCGTCGTTCGGATCGCGGGCGAGCCGCGTCTCGATCTGGCCGACCGCCTTCATCAGTTCGTCGGTGCCGCCGCGGGCAGCCTGCCGGTCGGCCTCGGTCTGCGCGGGCAGTTCGGGCGAGCCGTAGAGGCCGTAGGCGATCAGGGTCACCAGGGGGATGGTGGAGAGCGCGAAGGCGGACGCCGCCCGGCGCCGGCGCAGGCGCGGCTCGGCCGGGCGCGCAGCCTCGGCGAGGTCGTCGTCCTCGGCCTCGCGCTGCGCCTCGCGGCTCGCCCGGAGCAGCCGCCGGCCCGCCTCCGCCTTGGCGGTCTCGGCCTCCTCCGGGGCGATCAGGCCGCGCTCGAGGTCGCGCCCGATCTCGGCGATCTGATCCTCGTAGAACGCGGTCTCGGTGGCGAGCCCGGACCCGCCCGCCTCGCCCGTCGGAACGGCGGCGCGCCGCGACATCGGCCAGAGCAGGCCGAGGACGGCCGCCGCGGTCATGGCCGCCAGGATGAACCAGATCGCCGTCATCAAACCTTCGCCAGCGGGCCGGACCGGCCCGTACCCCTCCACACCATGTGGAGCCGGCGGCGTGACGCCACGACGCCCCCCGGCGGTGGCACGGTGTCACGCAACTCCCTCACGAAGACAAGGGCCTAGCCGTGGCCATGAGGCCGCGCCGCGGCGCCGGGGAGGCGCGCGAAGGCGCCCGGCACGGCTCGGCGCGGTCTCAATGCGTCGCGGCCCCCACCGGCGCGTCGCCCGGAACCTCCAGCACCGCGCGCAGGCCGCCCAGCGCCGCCTCCTCCAGGGTGAAGCGCCCCCGGTACAGGGCGGCGAGATCGGCCACGATCGACAGGCCGAGGCCGGAGCCGGGCTTCGATTCGTCGAGCCGCCGCCCCCGGCCGAGCACCGCCTGTCGGGCTTCGGGCGGCAGGCCGGGGCCGTCATCCTCGATGGCGACGACGAGGTGGGGATAATCGTCCTTGTCCACCGCCTCGGCCCGGATCGCCACGCGGCCGTGGGCCCATTTCGAGGCGTTGTCGACGAGGTTGCCGACCATCTCCTCGAAATCCTGCCGCTCACCCCGGAAGCGCAGTCCCGGCGGAACGTGGACGTCGTAGGCGATGTCCTTGTCGCGGTAGATCTTTCCGAACGTCCGGACGAGGCCGGCGAGCGCCGGCTCGACCTCGGTGGACGTGCCGAGGGTGCCGGCCAGCGCGGCCGCGCGCGCCCGGTCGAGGTGGTAATTGACCTGATCGCGCATCACCGCGGCCTGCTCGCGGATCTTCTGCGTCAGTTCCTCGGGGGCGTCGGACGCGCCGACCTCGTTGACGATGATCGAGAGCGGCGTCTTCAGGGCGTGGGCGAGATTGCCGACCTGGGTGCGGGCGCGTTCCAGGATCTCCCGGTTGGTCTCGATCAGGAGATTCACCTCGCCGGTGAGCGGGGCGATGTCGCGGGGATAGGTGCCGGTGATCCGGTCGGCCTCGCCCCGGCGCACGGTGCCCAGCGCGGCGCGCATCTTCTTGAGGGGCGCGAGGCCGAACCGGATCTGCAGCAGGGTCGTGATCGCCAGCGACAGGCCGAGCAGCCCGAACGTGATGGTCAGCGAATTGCGGAACCGGTCGACGTCGTTGACGATCTCGTCGGCGGGACCGGCGACGCGGACCGTGTAGCGCCCCTCCTCGCCGAGATCGACGTCGCGCTCCATGATGCGCAGGAGCCGCCCGTCCTGCCCCCTGCCGTAGCCCTGGCGGATCTGCCCGACGCCGACCTTGCCGTCCGAATCCGTGGCGGCCGGCAGCGGCACGCCGACGAGGGAGCGGGAGGTGCGTACGTCCCGGGGCTTCGCGTCGGGTTTGCCGACCTGCCAGTACCAGCCCGACAGGGGCAGGTCGAAGCGCGGGTCGCCCAGCGAGAAGGTCCGGCTCTCGGGATCGTTGGGCGAGACGAGATCGGTGGCGAGGTTGTTGGCGAAGACGAGGAGCCGGCTGTCGAAGGACCGCTCGGTGTTCTCGCGGTAGAGGGTCGTGAGGATCCAAGCCGCGATCAGCAGGATCGCCGAGCTCGACAGGAACGCCGACACGGCGAGGCGCACCGCGATGGAACGGCGGCGCAGGGAGAAGAGGCCGAGAAGGTCGATCATCGCGGCGCCTATCGCTCAGACGGGCGGCGGCGCATCGTAGTACACCGCGCCCCGCATCAGCGGGCGCGCCGTCCGGAAGAACGCGCCGCGCTCGGCCCGCCAGCCGTCGCCGTCGCGAGTCACGGACGCGTCGGCGGTGAGGATGCCCGAGGGCATGCCGACCCGCAGGGCCGCGTCGGTGGCGCGGGCGGCCTCGTGGACGAGGCTGCCCGTGAGCCGGGCGGCCACCGCGAGGCACAGGGTGGCGGTGAGCGGCAGGGCCTGATGCGGCACGCCGTTGGAGATCATCCGCGCGGTGAGGTCGACCTCTTCGGCGCGGACGGCCGTGCCGGAGAGGCTGCCGGAATCCTGCGGCCGCGCCACGAGGCCGACGAACGGCACGTGGACGATGCGGGCGGCCGCGTCGAGATCGGGCGCGATGCCCATCGCCACGGAAGCGGCCCGGCGGATCCGTGCGAGCCGGTCGAGGAGGCCGGGCACGGCCTCCAGGGCGGCGGGCAGCTCGGTGCCGGAAAGCCCGAGATCGGCGGCGCGGACGAAGGCGCAGGCGTTGGCCGCATCCACCAGCGAGGCCTCGATCGATCCGAGGCCCGGCACGTCGAGGATCTGGCGGACGGCGCCGGTGGGCAGCAGCCGTCCGGTGGTCGCACCGCCCGGTTCGACGAAATCGAGGCGGACCGGCGCGCCGGTGCCGGCCACGCCGGGGATCGCCAGGGCGCCGCGATAAACGGTGCGGCCGTCCCGGACCTCGAACTTGGCCTCGATCAGCTTGCGCGTGTTGGTGTTGAAGATCCGCAGCCGCACCGGGCCGTCGGCAACCTGCACGAGGCCCTCGTCCACGGCGAACGGTCCGACCGCCGCGAGCATGTTGCCGCAATTGCCCGAGAGATCGATGCGGCCGTCGCGGACCACCACCTGCACGAAGGTGTAGTCGATATCGGCGTCCGGCCGCGCGGAGCGCTCCACCACGCAGATCTTCGAGACCGACGAGACGCCGCCGCCCATGCCGTTGAGCTGGCGCCCGAACGGGTCGGGGCTGTCCATGGCGGAGAGGAAGACCGGCTCCCAGGCGGCGAAGTCGCCGGGCACGTCCCGGCGGTGCAGCATCAGCGCCTTGCTGGTCCCGCCGCGCATGAAGACCGCCGGCAGCGTGCCGGGCGCCGACACGGTCGTCACACCCGCGCCGGCGGCTGGTTCGGGTCCACGAGGTAGCCGAGGCCGCGCACCGTCTGGATCAGGTCGACGGCGAGCTTCTTGCGCAGCCGCCCGACGAACACCTCGATGGTGTTCGAGTCCCGGTCGAAATCCTGGTCGTAGAGGTGCTCGGTGAGTTCGGCCCGGGAGACGACCCGGCCGGTATGGTGCATCAGGTAGGAGAGCAGCCGGTACTCGTGGCTCGTGAGCTTCACCTGGGCGCCGTCGACGAAGACCTTGCCGGAGCGGGTGTCGAGGGTCACGGGCCCGCAGGCGATCTGGCTGGTGGCGTGGCCGGCGGCCCGGCGCAGCAGCGCGCGGACCCGCGCCATCAGCTCCTCCATGTGGAAGGGCTTGGTGACGTAGTCGTCGGCGCCGGCATCGAAGCCGTCGACCTTGTCGGACCAGCGGTCGCGGGCGGTGAGGATGATCACCGGAGTTTTCACGCCGGCCCGGCGCCATTTCTGCAGCACCGTGACGCCGTCGGCCTTGGGCAGGCCCATGTCGAGGATGATGGCGTCGTAGGGCTCGCTCTCGCCGAGATAGCCGCCCTCCTCGCCGTCATAGGCCTTGTCGGCGACGTAGCCGGCCTCCTCCAGGGCGGCGACGACCTGCCGGTTGATGTCCTTGTCATCCTCCACGACGAGCAGACGCACGGCTCATTCCCCTCCGAGGCGGTTTCGGCACCCGCTCAATATTGTCCTGACACGCTGCCGGTGCGCGCGTCGACGATGACGTGCACGAAATGACCGTCCCGGCGCAAGGCGGTCAGCATGTAGACGAGGGTGTCCTCGTAGCGGCAGAGGCTCGCCCGCTGGATCTCGGCCCGGGGGATCACCGTGCGGGCCGCGCGGATCGCAGCAACGGGCGGGATCACCCGGCGCTCGCCGACCTCCTCGCGCATGTCGGCGGGGGACAGGCAGGATTCGATCCGCAGCGGCGCCTGGCCGGAGACCGCCCCCGTCTGCGGGGCCGGACCATCGTCGGCCATGGAGCCGAGGCCGCCCGCGGCGAGGGCCGCTGCAGTCAGGCTGATGGCGACGAGGGCGATGGCGTAGCGCATTGGCGGAAGATGTGGGCCGAGGGCACTGAATGCGCCCTGAATGCGCAGCTTGCCGCGCCGAGCGGCAGGGGGACCGGTTATGCGGGTTGTGAACGATCGGATGGCGCACGGCATGGTGCCGGCATTACGGGTGAGGCGCCGCCGGGTTCCCCCGTCCCGGGCGGTTCGCACAGGCCATGCGGGTTGCCTCACCGTGCCCCCCGGCGCCCCCGTCGCGGCCGCCGGCGACGAACCGGGATGGTCGGGCAAGCCCGCCGGTCGCGGTCGCCCCCGCGGTGAGGGCGGCGCCGCCGCCAGGCCAGGGCCGGAGGCCGAGCTGCGCGCCCCCGTGGAGCGCGATCGACAGGGCCGCGCCCCCCGACAGGGCCAGCCAGAGCCGATCGAGGATCCGGTCCCGCTGCACGCCCATCTCAACCTCCCGCAACCACGGTCCAGAGGGCCCGCAGGGCGGGGATGCGCCCCGCGAGCCACGCGATCTGGTCCGAGAACCAGTGCGCGGCCGCCGCCGCGGCGACGAAGGCCAGGATCGTCGCGTGCTTCAGCCGGTGGAGGTACCGGCGCAGGGCCCGCCGCTCGATCCGTTCGTCGATCAGTTCGTCCAGGACGGCGAGGCGCGTCTCGGTCTGGCGCGCGAACCACGCGTGCCAGAAGGGCGGGAAGCGGATCGTCCGCGCCCGGCCCCCGAGGGCGGCGCCGGACCTGGGCTCGTCCTCGGGCGGCGCCCGTGCGGGTCTGCGGGGCGGCGTGCGGATGATGGTCATGGCCGAGCCCTGAGCCGGTGGACCGGGCGCGGGGCGCCCGGTCGTGGTCGTGCCGGAACCCGACGAGGCCTCAGCCGCGTCGCAGGGCGGGCTTCCGGGCCGGGGGACCCTGCAGCTCCGCCAGCGCCGGGGCGAGGACGTTGGCCGCGCTGGCCTGCGGCTCCAGGGGCAGCGCCCGGAAGATGCGGGCGGCGACCCCCTCGGCTCCGCCCGCCCTTCGGACGACGTGGGCCGGCGCGGTGGCGAGGACGTGCCGGGCGCCGGCGGCCACCACGGCGGCGCCGAGATCGACGCTGACGGTCCGACCCTTGGCGGCGCCGGCCACGGCGTTCTGACCATAGGCGGCGCCGGCCCGGATCGCCGCCTCGACCCGGTCCCGCGTCAGCACGGAGGTGGCCCAGGGCGCGACCCGGGCGATGCCGGCCGTCACCGCCGCGGCGGCGATCGGCACGAGCACGGCCGAGGCCGGTTGGAGCAGGGCGACCAGCCAGTCGCCCCACGGCACGCTCACGGCCGAGGCGGTCCCGTCCCCCGCCCGCGCGGGCGACAGCAGGGCGGCGAACGGGAGGGCGGCGCAGGCGAGGGCGAGCCCCGCTCGGATGCGGTGCGTCATGGACGATCTCCGTGGACAGGCGCGCGGCGGACCCGGCCGGCTCGGGAACAGCTTCGGCGCGGCCGGCTCAGCGCGGTTCGCCGGGGCTCCGCGCGTCACCGCCGCGGAGCGCGGCGAGCGCCCGCCGTGACCAGGCGAGGCGGCTCGGCAGCGCCACGATGCCGGGCCGCTCGAACCGCCGGCAGACCGCCGCAGTGGCGGCCTCGAGCGTCGGGGCCTGCCGCAGGGCGGCGAGCGCCGGGGCCTCGGTGGTGCGCAGCTCCACGCAGAGATAGCCGTAGCTCGCCTCGGGCGCGGCCGGATCGAGGCCGTGCGCCCGGCACCAGACCTCCATCGCGGTGCGCCGCGGGCCGGTCCACTGCGCGAGCCCCCAGCCTCCGCGGGAACCAGGGACCGCGGGAGCGATCTCCTGAAGGTCGCGGAACCCGCCGCTCTCGTGGCCGAGATTTCCGAGGAGGCCCGCGGCCTGGACGTCGGTCAGGCCGAGGTCGCGCATCAGGCGGGGTCCGAGGCTCCGGCACGCTTCCTCGAAGGTGCGGGCGGGCGGCCGAGCGGATCGGGTGGTCTGCATGGGCGTGCTCCCCGCGATGGCCGGCCGGCCGCCGCCGGGCTATGGCACCGCGGGATCCGTCCCCCGGGCGGCGGCGTGGATGGTGTGAATGGTGGGACGCGGACAGGACCGGCCGCTGGTGTTCATCGGCGACTCGATCACCGCCGCCTGGGGTGTGACGGGGGCCGAGACCTTCGCGCGGCACGGCCTCCTGGCGCGGGGCGTGCCGGGCGAGACCAGCGGGCAGATCCGGGCGCGCTTCCTCCGGGACGCGGCGGGGGCGCGCGGCGTTCACCTGCTCTGCGGGATCAACGACATCGCCGAGGTGGACGGCCCGGTCTCGGACCGGGCGATCTGCGAGAACATCCTCGCCATGGGGCGGCTCGCCTTCGAGGCGGGGCTGCCCCTCTGGATCGGCACCGTGATGCCGAGCGATTTTCAGGGCTGGCGTCCCGAGTTGCGGCCGGTCGCGCGCATCCGCGCCCTGAACGGGTGGCTGCGCGCGACCTGCGCGGCGGGCGCCGCCCGCCTCGTCGATTATCACGCGCCGCTCGCCACCGCGTCCGGGGCGCTTCGCCCGACGCTGACCGACGACGGCATCCACCTCAACCCGGCGGGCTACGCGGCGATCGAGCCGGTGATGCTGGCGGCGCTCGCGACAGGGTGAGCGCAGGGACCCCGCCCTCTCGGAGCACGCCCGTGCACGGTCCGGGGTGCCAGGAGCCTTCGGAGGATCGCCCGTCGCTGCGGGACGCCCCAGGCGAGCCCGGAACGGCCGGGCCTGGTCCCACAGGGTATCTCCGGGCGTCCGATCCTGAGGCGCGGGCGGCTTCCCGACGGCCTGCCACGCGTACGTGATGGCCAGCGGGCCGCACGGCACCCTCCATCCCGGCGCGGCGAACGCGCGCGCGTCGGGTCCCCGCGCGTGGCGGCGGCTCAGGCGCGGCGGTGCCGCGACCTGCGCCATGACACGACCCGTCCGGTACGCGCCCCACGACCGCGTCGTCGAGGCAATCGAGCGCGAGCGGGCGCCCGGGAAGTGGCGGCGCGGCTGGACGATCCGCCCGATCGCGGAAGTTGAACCCCGATCGGTCCGATCTGAACGACGCCTTCGGCATCACGCCTTCCGCATCACGCCTTGGGCGGCGCGACCGGATTGTGGAAACCTCATCCGTCACGCTGGGACCGCGGAGCGGAGCCCGGAGCGACCGGCGGGTCAGTCGAACGGCGCCAAGAGGCGGCAAGAGGGGGTTGAGCGATACCGCGGAACCGCTCACGCAGCGGCCCGCGTCCCGGCCGCCAGCGGTGTCCCGTCGGCCCGCTGGTAGTGCCACACGCGCCAGCGGCCGGCCGCGTCCGAGAGGGCGAGGCAGGTGTCGTCGGCCGCCGTGACGATGTCGGCCCGGGTCGGCAGCGCGAGCGCGTCCGCATCATGGACCAGCCGCACGCGTCCGGCGAAGCGCACGAGCCGCTCCCGGCCGGGGATGCCGCCGAAGCTCGTGATCGTCGCCGCACCCGTGACCAAGACCCGCCGCGTGCCGGTGCCGCCGAGATCGGTGGCGGCGGCGGAAGCCAGCGTGGTCTCGGCGGAGGTGAAGTCGATGCCGCCGGTCTTCGCCGAGGCGGTGAGCGCCGTCGCGTAGGCGGAGCCGTCCGCCGACACCTTGAGGCTGAAATCGTCGCTGCCGAGGAGGCCCAGCAGCGCCCGGGCCGCGTAGCCGGTCTCTAGGACCAGAGCGGCGTCCCGGGCGGCGGTCTTCTTGTTGATCGCGACGCGCATGTCCCCGGAGCCGGGGGTGGCGTCGTCCCAGGTCAGCAGGGCGGCATCCGCCTTGACGGCGAGGCGGTTGTAGGAATCCGCACCCGTGTTGATCCCGAGGCGGCTCACGCTCTCGATCGCCGCGAGGCTCCGGCGGAAGCTCGTCCAGGCCGCACCGTCGTACACGTAGAGGTCGGCCTCATCGATCAGGTATGCGAACCATCCGGCCCGCGGCGCCGAGCCGGTCCAGATCCCGTCGGCGTAGCGCACCACCTGCCCGCCGAGACCCGCCCAGGCCCCGCCGGGATCGGCCGCGACCACGAGGTAGCGGTCGCCCTCGGCCGGGCTCGGCGGCGGCGCGGTCAGGTCCTTGTCCAGGCAGGCGAGCTGGACCAGGGCGTCGAGGAGGCCGAGCGCCTCGTTGTGGGTGACGTGCTTCTGCGCTTGGCTCGCCGCGATCAGCGGCAGGCCGAGATGGGGCGTGACGTCGGACATGGGGCACCTCCGGTGGTTCAGGCCGAGCGGACGGGGATGCGGGCGCGGCAGGCGGGCCCGGGCCCCGCGACGGTGCCGCGCTGCGCCACGGCCACGTCGAGGCTGCGCTGCGGGCCGCCGAAATCCGCCGCCTCCTCGGCGTAGAGGATCTGCTGGGCGTCTGCCCGGAGCGTGCGCAGGGCAGCGCCGGACGCCGAGAAGACCGTGACGTCGTAGGCCTCGGCCTCGTCGAGCGGGATCTCGGCGGCCTCCCAGGCATCGCCGTCGCGCCGCGCCCGGCGGATCCACGAGAGCCGGACGCCGTCGGCAACCCGGCGCGCCCGCAGGTGGACGGGCCGCAGGGGCCGGAGCGCCGAGAACCCGGCGGTGGCGGAAAACGCCGTGAACGACGGGTCGCCCGGATCGCGGTCCGCGGGTCCGACCCGGTAGCGGAAGCCCCGCCCGGCCTCGTCCAGGCGATCGACGAGCGGCACCGCCGCGCCGTCGTCGAGGCGCACGATCAGGCTTCCGGACGGACTCGTCCGCCCCGCCGCGGCCTCGCTGCCGGCGAGGCCGCGCAGGAACCCGGACAGCCGGTAGGTGTCGGGCCCGGTCAGCACGGCGTTCGCCGCGCAGAGCAGCTCGCCGCTGCCGTCCGGCCCGATCAGGGCGAACAGGTTGCCGCCCGCCAGCATCGCGGCCTCGCCGATGGCGGCGAGCGCGCCGCCCCGGCGCAGGGTGACGTCGAGGTGCACGCCGCGCTGGATCCGCCAGAGCGGCCCGGCGGGCAGCGGCGACAGGGTCTGCCCGAGGCAGGCAGGGTAATCGACGTGGCCGTGCAGGCTGAGCGGGCCTGCGCCCTCCGCGCGCCAGATGGCGGCCGCGCCGGGCCACGGCTCGGCCGCCACCGCGCACCATTGCAGAACCGTGGGGGTGCCGCGGTCCGCCGGCAGGTCGAGCGCGAGCGCGAGCGGCGGCCCCGGGAAGACCGGCGGCGGCGCCTCCGGCTGGGCCGGGCTTCGGGCGAGCAGGCGCCCGGGCCCACCCCGGGGCGGCACGCCGCTCGCCTCGATCCGGCGGCCCGTGGGGGCGTCGTCGATCCGGTCGATCCTGCGCAGCACCGTGCCGCCCGGCACGTCCGCGGGAATCGCGAGGAGATCGCCGGGCTCCAGCGCGATCCGGCGCGGGCTCACGGTGAACGCCGCGGTATCGCGGGCCGAGAGGGTGCGGTCGAGGATCGCCTCGGCCAGCCCGTCGCCGGTCTCGCGGCGCGTGACGATCGCCGCCTCGATCCGGGTCTCGCGGCGGCGCGCACCGGCGGGTCGCACGGCCGCCGCCGTGGCGCGGCGGTATTCCGGGCTCTCGGCCTCGGTGATGCCGAGCTCCACCGAGCGCGGCAGGGCGCTCTCCTCGGCGCGGACCTGGCGGAGCACCGGCTTCTCCCGCGCGAGCCCGACGAGGTCGGCCTCGGCGAGCACCACGGGCCGGTCGCGGCGCGGGCCGCGCAGGCGCAGGATGCCGGCCACGGCCGAGACGTCGAGGCCGTAGACCTGCGCCAGGGTCTCCAGGGCGCCGCGGGCCGTGAGCGGACGGTCGACGACGTAGCCGTCGAGATAGGCGGCGGCCTCCACGGACACGTCGGCGTCGAAGCCGAATTCGCCCAGGATCTTGAGGACCAGCAGGTCGAGGTCGCAGCCCTCGATCCGGCCGGTGATCCAGTGGCCGATGCGCCAGTTGCCGGTATCGGCCCAGACGCCGCGGACCGTCGGGAAGGCCGGGAACGGGCGCGCGTCCCAGGCCCAGACGAAGATCCCGTCCGGATCGACCATCCGGCCCCCGTAGACCGGAGAGACCGGGTTGTCGGCCTCCCGGAAGCCGGGATCGGCCGGGTCGAAGCGGGCGAGGATCACCTCCAGCCCGCGGATCTGGATCAGTTCGTCGCGCAGGCCGCGGGATGCCGGCGGATAGGCGCCCTCGGGGGACTTCGGGTCCGGGAAGACGTTCGGGCCGTTGGTGCCCTTGTCCACCGCGGGCACGCCGACCTCCGTGAACCAGACGGGCTTCCCCATGGGAACCCAGGCGGTGGTGCGGGTCTCGGCGCCGTTGTCGCGCTCCACGTGCGGGTTCGACCACCACGCGACGAGATCCTTCGGCCGGAAGATCCAGGGCTTGCCGGCGGCGCCGTCGGTGATCGGCCGGCGGTCCTGGGCGGCGCGGCCGGCCGCGTCGGCGTAGTACCAGTCGAAGGCCTCGCCGGAGGCGCCGCGGGCCCGGAGATAGGCCCGGTCGGTGATGTCGCCGGCCGCCGCGCCGTCGGCGTGCTCCGGCGCGTCGCGCCAGTCGGAGACGGGCGGGTACCAGTCGATTCCGACCGCCGCGATGTTGGAATCGGCGAAGAGGTCGTCGAGGGGGAACCGCACCGTGGCGCCGCCGTCGCGGACATCGGCACCGTACTCGGTCCAGTCCGCGCCGTAGACCAGGGCGACCCCGGGCCCGAGGCGCGCGCGCACGTCGGCGGCGAGGCTCCGGAACGCCTGCACGGCCGGGTAGCCGGCGCCGCCGCGCACCCGGGTGAGGCCGACGAATTCGCTCCCGATGACGAAGCCCGCGAGCCGCACGCCGGCGGCCGCCCAGCGCGCCGCCAGGTCGGCGTAGTGCAGCACCTCGGCGCGGTAGCCGTTGGCGAAGAACGCCTCCACCTGCGCGTCGGCGGCGGCGGTCCCGTCCGGGCTGCCCGGACGGCCCGGCGCCGGGTCGCAGGTCACGTGCCCGCGCCAGGGATAGGGCGGCTGGGACGCGCCCGGCGCGCGGGGATCGGGCAGGCCGTTGCCGGCGGCCACGTCCATCATGACGAACGGGTAGAGCAGAACGTCGAGGCCGCGGCGCGCCAGCTCGGCCACAAGCCGGGTCAGCCCGGCATCCGCGGGCGTGCCGCCATAGGATGGCGTCCCGTCCGGCAGGGTCGAGACCACCTCGGCCGCGCCGCGGGCGATCCCGGCCACCGACCAGTCCTCCGGCCGCGCATGCTTCCGGCCGGTCTCGACCCTGGGTACCACCCGGCAGGTGCCGGCGCGCAGGTCGGTGCCGAACCAGGTCGCCACCACGGCGACCCGGCGCAGGTTCGGGCACAGGGCCTGGAGGGCGTCCAGAGACGCGATCACGTCGGTGATGCGCTGGAGCTGGTGGCGGTTGGCCGCCTCGGTCCGGCCGAGGCCGAGATCGACGGTGACCCGGTCCGGATCGAGGGCGAACTCGCCGGCCCCCGGGATCAGGTCGACGGCGCGGACCCGGCCGAACAGGCCGTTGACCGGGCGGATCACCTCGAAGGCGAATTGCGGCACGCGGTTGCCGAATTCGGCGAGCGGCAGGCCCTCGAACACCACGTAGGCGAGGCCGCGATAAGCGGGCGCGTTCTCAGGCCCCTCCTTGGCGACGATCAGCGGGTCGGGCGCCTGGTCCGGCCCGCCGGTGTGGACCCGGATCGCGAGGCCGACTTGGTCGATCTCCCGGCCGTCCGCCCAGATCCGCCGGACGAAGGCGATCTCGCCCTCGCACAGCCCGACCGCGAGGTTGGCGAAATAGGCGTACCGGGTCGCGACGGTCTTCTGGCCGCCCATGCCCTTGGCGGGCGTCGCGGCGCGCTGCACCGTGGTGTTGGCGACCTCCAGCGGGCGCGTCGCCCAGATCAGGCTGCCGCCAACCTTCGCGCGTCCGTAGACGCGGGGGATCGGGTCGCCCTCGGTGGAGGTGAGCCCGGCCACGTCGGCGAGGCGCGGCCCCTCGACGAAGCGCGTGCGCCCGGAGCCCGACAGGGCGCCGCCCAGCGCCGAGCCCGCGACCGAGCCGAGCACCCGCCCGACGATTCCGCCGATGGGGCCGCCGAGGGCGGTTCCCACCGCGGCGCCGGCCGAGGACAGGATCAGCGTGGCCATGGCGGGGCTCCAGATCCGTGGTGTCGGGCAGCATGCGCGGCGTGATGACGGCTACCGGCTCGGCTGCGCTCCGGGCGCAGAACCGGACGGGGCCTCCGGAAACCGGAACACCCCTGTCAGGTGCCGGCGCCACCACGCGGTCAGCGCCACCTCGGCGACCACCGCGCCGTCGTGCGCGTGGATCATGCCGCCGTCGCCGGTGGCGATGGCGCAGTGGCGGGCCGGAAGATGGCGGCGGAAGGCGAAGAGCAGCACGTCGCCCGCACGCGGCGACGCGTCGGCGAGGGGGCCGGGCACGGCCGAGAGGTGGCGTGACGCCGCCTCGGTGAGCGGGTCGGTGCCCGGGGGGGCGGATTCCGCCCAGGCGCCGGCATAGGGGGGCACGGCCTCGGGCTCGTGCCCGTAGAGCCCCCGCCAGACCCCGCGCAGAAGCCCGAGGCAGTCGCAGCCGACACCCCGCAGGGAGGCCTGGTGGCGGTAGGGCGTGCCGAGCCAGAGGCGGGCCTCGCCCAGCGCCGCCGCGCCGGTGTCCCGCCGCATCGCGCTCATCGGAACAGGCTCCCGCCGTCGAGGATCGCCGCCGAGCCCGGCACGGTGCGGGCCACCGCGTCGTTGCCGGGCATGTGCGGGAAGCCCTGGAAGTTCGCCGCGTTGGCGAAGCGGTCCCGGCAGGTGCCGAGGCGCTTGTCGCAGCCGGCCGTGAGGGTGAAGCCGTCGCCGGTCGCCACGGGCCGGGGCGGCACGGTCCAGAGCTCGATCAGGTCGCCGAGCTGGAGCCGGATATCGACCGCATGCCCGGCATTGGCGCCGACCGTCCAGGTGAGCCGGCCGGCGGTGAACAGGCCGTCCGGGAATTCGCCCGTCAGGACGGCCGAGACCGTCGCGGGTTCCGGGATCGCCGTCACGCGCCCTGCGGTGCGCCACGCGGCCAGGTCGACCCGGCAGCGCGCGTCCCCGAGGTCGGCGTCGCAGGTCGCCCGGTAGCTGCGGCCGCGCTCGGCATCGAGGCGGTGGGTGAGTCCGCGCAGCTCCGCCACGAAGGCGTCACCCTCCCGGCGCACCTCGCCGATGGTGGCGAGATCGAGGAGGAGCCGCGTCGCCGGCCGGGTCCAGTCGACCAGCCAGGTCTCCACGGAGGCGCCGTCGTAGAGGCCGCCGGCGATGTCCGCCTCGGTGAGGCCGAGGCTGCTCAGCGCACCGGCGACATCGCCGCCCGAGACCGCGAAGCCGAGTTCCGCGCTGGCCTCGGCGGCCTCCAGCCCCGTCCGGGCTTCGTGGACGAGGCCGGAGAAGGTCAGGTCGCGGTCGTGGTCGGTGAAGCCGAGGGCGACCCCGTCCCGCCGCCGCAGCGACCAGCAGCGGCACAGGGTGGTCACGCCCTGCGCGAGATGGGCCGCGAAGGCCTCCGGGATGTCGCGCATGGCACTCTCCTCACGGCACGATCTCGACGAGCGGCACCTTCGGGATCTCGCCGGCCGCGAAGGCGGCGAGGTCGATGATGAGGTCGTCGGTGTCGAAGCGGACCGGCACGTCGAAGGCGAAGCCCGCCGTCACGGCGGCGCCCGCGGGCGGCAGATGCCCGGCCGCGAAGGTGACGAGCCCCGTTGCCGGGTCGCACCCGAAGGCGTCTGGCGCGACCTCGCTGCCGCCGACCGCCACCCGGACGCTGCCCGCCACGGGCTTGGCGATCCGGCGCCGGTAGGGCGCGAAGCCGCCGCCGTAGGTCTTCACCAGCGGGAAGGACGCGGTCGCGCCGTCGCCGAGGCCGAGCGGCTGATCCAGGGGGCCGACGGCGCGGCCGGGCGGGCCGGATCGGCCGTCGACCCGGTCGCGGAAGCGGAAGCCGTAGAGCCGCCCGCGCCGCTCCTCGAAGAAGGCCAGCACGCTGTGGAGCGCGTCGAGCCCGCGCATCCCGAACCCGGCATCGTAGCGGCGGCGGGAATCGGCCCAGCGGCCATTCCGGTGCTCCCGGCCCGAGGCCAGCGTGACGATCTCGGTCAGCCGCTGCGGGCCGCCGCCGGCGCGCAGCGACACGTCGAGGGGGAACAGCACCTCGTGGAAGTCGCTGGCCATCGGGGTCTCTCCGGTTCGGCGGGCTGCGTCCGCGTCGATCCCCCGGCCGCCACCGTCGGCCGGGCCGCGTCCCCGGTCCTGCGCGACGCCGGGGAACGTCATCGCTGCCGGCCCGGGCCGCTCGCAAAAAGTCTTTCCGGAAGGGAGGGAAAATCAAAAACACCGTTCATCGACAAAGGACGGCCGTCGATCGAAGATCGGCGCGGCGAAACCGTCGAGGACCGCATCATCCCGGTCCGGAACACCTGCATCGACCGCGCATGATCTGCGCGCCACTTCGCCGAACCCTCAGGGAGCCTTTCGATGAGCGCCGTCCCCCAGCCCCTCCACGCGTCCACCCCCGCCCTCGACCTCCGCCGCGTCGCCGGCCGGATCGGCGCGGAGATCCGCGGCGTCGCCCTCTCGGGCGACCTCGATGCCGGGATCGTCGCGGCGATCCGGCAGGCGCTCACCGCTCACAAGGTGGTGTTCTTCCGCGACCAGACCCTCGACGAGGCCGGGCAGGAGGCGTTCGGCCGGCGCCTCGGCGACCTCGTCCCGCACCCGACGGTGCCCTCCCTGGCAGGGACGGCGGGCGTCCTCGACATCGACGGCAGCCGGGGCGAGCGGGCGAGCTCCTGGCACACCGACGTGACCTTCGTGCCGGCCTATCCGGCGATCTCGATCCTGCGCGCCGTGACGCTGCCGCCCTACGGCGGCGACACGCTCTGGGCCAACACGGCGGCGGCCTACGCCGACCTGCCCGAGCCCCTGCGCGACCTCGCCGATCGCCTCTGGGCGCTGCACTCCAACGTCTACGATTACGTCGGCGGGCGCGTGAACGTCTCCGAGGCCGGGCGGCGGCGCTACGACGAGGTGTTCACCAGGACCGTGTTCGAGACCGAGCACCCCCTGGTCCACGTGCATCCGGAGACCGCCGAGCGCTCGCTGATCGTCGGGCACTTCGTCCAGCGGATCCTCGGGCTGACGACGGCGGATTCCCAGCACCTTCTGGCGATCTTCAACGACCACGCCACCCGGCCGGAGAACACCGTGCGCTGGTCCTGGCGGACCGGCGACGTGGCGATCTGGGACAACCGGGCGACCATCCACCGAGCGGTGGACGATTACGGCGACGCCCCCCGCGTGGTCCGCCGCGTGACGATCCAGGGCGTCGCCCCGGTGAGCGTCGACGGCCGCCGCAGCCGTGCGCGCGCGGCGCAGGCGCAGCAGGCGGCGTGACAGGGGTCGGCGCCCGCCCCCGCCCCCGGCATCCCTCCCCGTGAGGGATCGCGTACCCGCGCCGACGTGAGAGCCGGGGCACCACGGCCCGCGAGGGGAGCGCGACGGGCAGGAAGGCGCGGCTGCGCCCCTGCGCTGGCGCCCCCCGCCCGCTCACGTCGCCCGCTGGCCCCGTGCCACGGCCCGGGCGAGGCTCGCGGTCACCTGGGCCTCGGACCGGCGGAAAGCCCCCGGATCGGGCGTGGCGATGTGCACCGTCACCGAGACCGGCCGCGCCGAGGCCCCGCCCGCCGCGACGCCGAGGCGGCCGTCGACGCCGCGGGCCAGCGGCAGGATCGCCTCCGGGCCGGCCTCGCCCATCAGCCCGGTGCCGCCCGTCATGGGGAAGTAAGTCGGCGCGGCCACGACGCCGCCCGCCGCGAAGGGCTGCACCCGGCCGCCCCGGAACACGCCGCCCCGCGCGAAGCCGGCCGCGGCCTCGGATCCCGCCCCCAGGGCGGCGTCGATGAGGCCCGTGATGCCGGAGCGGATCGGGCCGGCGGCCGCCCGGGACGCCGTGCCGGCGAGGCGGGCCCCGATCGTGCCCAGCACCCCGTCGAGGCTGCGGCCGGAGGCGGCGCCCCGGGTCAGGGCCGCGTCCAGGCTGCGGCCGAAACTCTGCGCCAGCCGGTCGAGGGTTTCGAGCTGCTGGATCCGCGCATCGCCCTGTGTGTCGGAGTCGGTGTCGGCCATGGGGCGCCTCAGGTCGGGTCGGGATAGGCGGCGAGCAGCCGCTCGAAGGCGGCGCGGGTCAGGGGCTCCGGCCGGGCGCCCCGGCCGAGCGCCGCGGCGAACTCGCGGGGTGTCGCCGTCCAGAAGGCGGCGGGGCTCCAGCGGAGCACGCCGAGACCGAGGGCGAGGGCGTCGTCCCAGGGGAAACCGCAGGCGGCGCCGCGAGGGCGGCGGCGGGGGTTTCGAGCCGGGGTCGGTTGCGGTTCCTCCGACCCCGGCTCTACGGAGGGTTTGCGGGTGCCGGCCCCTCCCCGAAGGCCGCCGCCAGCACCTCGCCGAGGGCGGCCGAGACCGCGTCGAGCCCGCCCGCGAGGGGCAGCCGCGCCACCGCGGCGTCGTCGATGTCGTGGCCGCCGCCGCGCAGGGCCACGCCCAGCAGGGCGATCAGGTCGCGGGCCGAGACGCGCCCGCCCGCGAACCGGTCGGCGAGGCCCGCAAGGTCGCCGGCCTGGAGCGCGGCCTCCAGCTCGGCCAAGGCGCCGAGGGTGAGGCAGAGGGTGTAGCGCCGACCGCCCAGGGCGAGCGGCACCTCGCCGCGGATCCGGTTGGCCATGGCTCACGCCGCCGCGAAGGCGAGCGCGCCGGCCGAATCGAGGCTCACGTCGAAGGTGACCTCGCCGGCATGGTCGCCGCGGTATTCGAGGCTCGCGATCTGGAATGGGCCCTCCAGGATGCCGAAGGCCGGCACCACGACCTGGAAGGTCTCGATCGCCCCCTCGAAGAAGATCAGCCGCAGCCGCGCGTCCGAGGCCTGATCGCGGAAGACGCCGGAGCCCGAGATCGCGGCCCGACGCACCCCGGCGCCGGCCAGGAGCTCGCGCCAGCGGCCGGTGGAATCGGCGTTGGTCACGTCCACGGTCTCGGCGTTCAGGGTGATCTGCCGCGTGCGCAGGCCCGCCACCGCCACGAAGCCGCCCGCGCCGTCGCCGGCCCGGAGCAGCAAATCCTTGCCCTTCTGCGCGCCCATCGGCGTCCTCCTGCCTGGTTGATGGAAAACCTCGCCGCGCGTCGTCGCCCGCCCCGCCCCTCACAGCGTCTCGGTGACGGCCTCGAGGGTCAGGCGCGCCCGGGCCTCGCCGGTCCGGGCGTCGCGGTGGGCCTCGATGGCGCGGACCCGCAGGGTGACGAGCCGGCAGCCGGTCAGCGGCATCGCGGTGTCGGCGAGCAGCGCCGCCATGCGCGCGGCGGCGTCCAGGGCGGTGCGGACCGAGCCGGGCCGCGCGATCACCGCGATGTCGTGGCGGTGGCGGTGGCGCTCGGCGAAGTCGACGGAATCGTCCTGGATCTCGGCGTCGCCGAACACGGCGTAGACCGGGATCGAGCCGCGGGGCGGCTCGTCGTAGAGCCGGACCCGTCCGCCCAGCAGGGCCGCGAGGGCGGCGTCGGCCGAGAAGCGGGCGATCAGGCCGGCGCGCAGCGCCAGCAGCGGGCACGGATCGGTCACGACAGGCTCTCCCGCGGCAGCTCCTCGACGTGGCAGACCCGGTCGCGGCCCCGCGCGTCCGGCTCGGCGACGGCGCGGATCGCGAAGCGGCGGGGGCCGGCGGCGAGCCGCATCGTCGGATCGAGGTCGGCCCGGCCGCGCAGGGTGATGCGGTAGGCGGGCAGCGTGTCGGTCCGTCCTCCAGCCGGGCGGTCGACGATCCCGGCCGGGGCGAGCGCCCCCCACAGGACCGGGCCGGCGACGTAGCGGCGCAGCACGCCGCCGAAGCCGTCGGGCGACTCCACGGGCCGTTCGAGCACGAAGCGGCGGCGGCGGGCGCCGAGGGACGGCCTCTGGGAGACGGTCGTCATGGGCCGGGCTCCGGAGAAGGACATCACAGCCGCATCCGGCGGAAGGGGGCGGCCAGGTCGGCCGCCTCCGCCTCGGGCTCGTCGCCGCGATGCTCGTAGCGGGCGGCGGCGAGGCGCAGAATCGCGAGCCGCAGGGGGGCCGGCAGCGGCGGGCCGTCGCCGCCGTAGCCCGCCGCGACCTCGATCAGGATCGTGCGGCCGGCGGGATCCGGCACCGCCGGATCGACCCGCAGGCACGGGTCCTCCACCGGGTCGGGCCCGAGGCGCACGAGACCGTCGGCCAGGAGGGCGATGTCTCCACCGGCCACCGCGAACCCGGCGCGCGCGAGCTCCGCGAGCGGGCTCAGCGGCAGGGGCACCCGGCCGTCCGGCGGCCAGGCAGGCAGGGCGATCCGGTAGCGGCCCGGCACCAGGATCCGGCGGGTCTCGAGCTCGAGGCTCGCGCGGACCGCGGTGATCAGGGCGCCGAGCAGGTCGTCCTCGGCGCCCCCGTCGTCGGAGTCGAGGCGCAGGTAGGCGCGCAGGTCGGCCACGCTCACCGGCTCGACGGCGGCGGCGTCGATGCGTAACGGGATCATCGCGTCCCTCACCCAGGTGGTTTCAGGTGGTTTCAGGTGGTTTGATGCCGATCTCGAAGCGCCGCCCGCCGGCCCGCGCCGTGCCGGCGACCCCGTCGCTGGCGGCCCTGACGCTGGCGGCCCTGACGCTGGCGAGCCTGCCGGCCCGGGCGATCGTGGGCGGCGCGGAGGTGCCGGCCGGCGGGGCCGTGATGGTCCTGTCGTCGCAGGGCGGCGTCTGCACCGGCGTGGTGCTCGGCCCCGACACGGTGCTCACCGCGGGGCATTGCGCGGCCGGCGCCCCGGAGCACCGCATCCATTTTCGAGACGAGGCCGGCGCGCCGGTCCTCGTGGCGGTGGCCGCGCGCGCCGTGCATCCGGGCTACGACGCGGGCGCGGCGTCGGGCCGGCGCCGCTCCATCGACCTCGCGCTCCTGCGCACCGCGACGCCGCTGCCGCCGCGCTTCGTCCCGGTGGCCCTGAGCGCCGCGATCCCGCGGGCCGGCGAGAGGCTGACCCTGGCGGGCTACGGCGCCGCCAAGCCGGGCGACCCGCGCTCCACCGGCACCTATCGCGGCCTCGGCCTGCCGGTCATCGAGCCCCACGGGCCGAGCCGCATCCTGGTCTGGCTGAAGGGCGGCGCCGGCGGCGCCTGCCAGGGGGATTCCGGCGGCCCGATCGCCGGGCCGGACGGCGCCGTCCTGGCGGTCGCCGCCTGGGTCGGCGGCGCCTGCGGCGGCCTCACCCAGGGTGTCCTGGTCGGGCCGCAGCGCGGCTGGATCGACGGCACCCTCGGCGGCTGGGGCCGGAGCGTGCGCTGGGCGGAGTAGACCCCGCGCGGATCCGCAGGGAACCGCAGCTTGGCCGGCTCATTGCCTTGCTCTAGGCTCACCTGTCGGCCTTGCCCCGCCGCCCTGCCCCGCCGCCCTGCCCCGTTGCCCTGCCCCGTCGCCCCATCCGCGCCGACGGCGCCCCCGGAGTGCTCGATGTCCCCTCGCCCGATCCGCAAGGCCGGCCTTCTCGAGCGTCTCCTGTGCGGAAGCCTCGGGGGCGGCCTGCTCGGGGCGGCCCTCGTCGGTGCGCTCGCCGGCCTGATGCCGGCCCCCGCGGCGGCCGTGATCAACGGCACCACAACCCGTGATCCGAACGGCGCGCGCAGCTTCGTGGTGCGCATCGAGAGCACGGAGGGCGAGATCTGCTCCGGAACCCTGATCGCCCCGGACCTCGTGCTCAGCGCCGCCCACTGCGTCATGCGTCCGGCCGGCTACACGGTGATCAGCGTCGACCGGGGCTTCCGCCAGCACCGGACCCCGGTGATTGCCGCCACCATGCACCCGGACTTCGTGCCCGGCACGACGCCGGAGGAGCAGCCCGGTGTCGACCTCGCGCTCCTCAAGCTCGAACGGCCGCTCGGCGCCGACTACGTCCCCCTCGATCCGCGCGGCGCCGCCGCGATCGATACCGGCGCGGCGGTGGACATCGCGGGCTTCGGCGTCGTGGCCGAGAACCGGCGGGGCTCGGCCCGGGTCCTGCGGCTCGCGCATCTCGTCTCCATCGGCTCGCTGCAGGTCGCCAACCGGGTGACCGTAGTGACCGACCGGCAGCGCATGGCCGAGACCTCCGGGGCCGGGGCCTGCCTCGGCGATTCCGGCGGCCCGATCCTGGCGGGCGGGTCCGGCGGCTACCGGATCGTCGGCGTGGTGAGCTGGTCGAGCGGTGCCCTGCAGCAGGGTGTCCGCCGGACCGCCTGCGGCGGCTTCACCGCCGTCACGCCGGTGGCCGAGCACGCCGGCTGGATCTCCGCGCGCTCGGCCGAGTTGTCGCGGATCCAGGTGGGCGACGCGATGCCGCGCGGTAACCGCTCGGACTGGATGGCGCGCCCGGCCCGGTCCCGCTAGGGCACCCAGCCAGAACCTGTCGGCATCCCTGGATCCTGCCGGGATCGTTCACGCGTGCGGGAACCGGAGGCCGCATCCGAACTTTCGCCTCCGAACCTTTCAGGCATACGGAGCGAGAGCATGGCCGACACCGGCACCACCAACACCCCGCGGACTCACAAGACCCGCAACAACACCGATTCGAACGCCAAGAAGGTCTCCATCGAGGCGCTCAACGCGCGCTTGGCGGACGGCATCGACCTGGCGCTCGCGATCAAGCAGGCCCATTGGAACCTCAAGGGTCCGCAATTCATCGGCGTCCACGAGATGCTCGACGGGTTCCGCACCCAGCTCGACGAGCTCAACGACACCGTCGCCGAGCGCGCGGTCCAGCTCGGCGCCACGGCCTTCGGCTCGACCCAGGCGGTCGCTGAGCGCACCAAGCTGCCGGCCTACCCGACCGGCATCTACGCGATCGCCGACCACATCGCCGCGCTGATCGACAGCTACGCCGCCTACGCCAACGCGGTGCGCCAGAACATCGACGAGACCGACGAGGCGGGCGACCCCGACACGGCCGACCTGTTCACCGAGATCTCGCGGGCGGTCGACAAGCACCTCTGGTTCCTGGAGGCCCACGTGCAGGAGCCCACCGGCACCCTGCGCGACGGCAATTCCGGGCGCTGACGTCCGGGTGGCACCCACCGGACCGCACCGCCAGCCGGTGCGGTCCGGTACCGACGCCCGCCCGCCCATGGGGCGGCGCGTTTTACCGGCCGGCGGCGTCCCTTCGGGGCCATGCCGGTCGGCGACGATCCCCACCGTCATCCGGGGCCGGGAAGCCGCGCCCGAGGACGGGGATCGGCAGTCTCCGCACGCGCCCCTGAGCGCGCCCCGCGATGGCCCCCGCCCGCCTCGCGAACGCCCGCGGGAGCCCGCGCTCAGCCGAATTTCAGCAGCTTGATCGCGTCGAAATCCTGTACCCCGCCGCCGACGCGCTTAGTGGTGTAGAACAGCACGTAGGGCTTGGCCGAGTACGGGTCGCGCAGCACCCGCATCCCCGTACGATCCACCACCACGTAGCCGCGGCGGAAATCGCCGAAGGCGACCGACAGGCTGTCCTTCCCGAGATCGGGCATCGCCTCGGCCTCCGTGACGGGGAAGCCGATCAGCGTCGCGGCCCGGTTGGCGGCGAGCGGCGGCTGCCACAGGTAGTTGCCCTCCGCGTCCTTGAACTTCCGGATCGCGCTCTGGGTGCGCCGGTTCATGACGAAGCCGCCGTTCTGGCGGTAGCCCGCCCGCAGGCCGTAGATCAGGTCGAACAGCACGTCGCCCGGATTGGTCGACGGGAAGGCGCCGGCCGCGCCGGTCGCCACGATGCCGAGCTTGCCCGGCACCCAGGCGGCGTTGGCCACGGTGTCGTAGGCGAGGAAACCCCGGGGGCGGCTGGCGCCGTTGCCGGTGACGAAGGCGACGCCCTCCTGCTCGGCGAACGCCGTCTCCACCTCGGACGACAGCCACGCGTCGAGGTCCACGACGGCGTCGTCCAGCAGCGTCTGCGTGGCGGCCGGCATCGCGTAGAGTTCCAGGGCGGGGAGCGCGATCTCCGACAGGGCGGGTGCGGCGGTCTCCGGGCGCGGCGCGGCCTCGGCCGCCCAGCCGGTGATCGGCGCTCCGACCGAGACGGCGCGCTTGTACTGCGCGCCCGAGATCTGCTGCACGCTGGCGATCGACCGGATCGGCGAGATCTGGCCGAGCCGCGTCAGCACGGTCCGCTCGATCGTGTCGGGCACGAGGTAGCCGCCGTCCGGACCGGAGCCGGCCGACAGGGCCTTGGCCTCCAGGCGCTTGAGGCCGGCGCTCTCGCCGGCCCGGACGTAGAGGTCGAAAGCGGCCTTGTGCTCGTGCGCGGCCGTGCCCTCCCGGGGATCCGGCCGGCCCAGGGGCGGCCGGGCCCGCTCCAGGCCGATCCGGTCGAGGCGGGTACGGGCGGCGTCGAGGGCGGCATCGATCCGGGCGAGCTTCTCCTCGGTGAGGACGTCGGCGCCGAGCCGGCCCTCGATCTGGCCGATGCGCGCGTCGTTCGTCTCCTTGAAGGCCGCGAAGGCGGCGGCGAGGTCGTCGAGGGCCGAGCGGACCTCGCCGCCCTCGGGGCGGGCGGCCTTGTTCTCCAGGTCGGGCAGAGCGTCCTTGGTCTCGAAGGCGGCGCTGGCGAGCGCGGTATGGGCGTTCATGGGGTCCTCGTCGGCGGGGGCGGAAGTCGGGGTGGCGGTCAGGGCCGGAGGCCCGGCTGCGGACGGACGGCGGGAAGCGGGCGCCGCGGCGGCGCGATCCTGCGGGCGAGGCCGCGGATCTCCTCCGACAGGGGCGTCGCGCCCGTATCCGGGCGCGGACTCGCGCGGGCCGCCTGCTGCAGCGGGAAGGTCACCAGGGAGATCTCCCAGAGATCGACCTGATGGAGCCGGCGCTCGCCCCCGCCACCCTTCCGGGCGCGCAGCGTGCGGAAGCCGATCGACAATCCGTCCAGGCCGCCCCCGCGCATCAGGGCGTCGACCTCCCGGGCGCGCTGCACCGCGAGGTTGAGCTGCCCTTCCGCGAACAGGCCGCGGGCATCCTCGCGGAGGGTGATCCAGCGGCCGATCGGTTCGGCGGGGTCGTGCTGGAACAGCAGGCGCACGCCGGCCGGCCCGCGCCCGGCGAGGCTCGCCGCGAAGGCGCCCGGCACGACCACGTCGCGGCCGAGATCGGGCACGCCGAAGACGCTGGCATAGCCCGTGAAGTGGCCGTCCATCGGGTATCCTCGGCTGTGGGACGTGTCTGGGGAGCGGACCTGGATCGGACGCACGCCCGCCCTTCAGCGCTGCGACGCCCAGGGCGGCCGACGCGTGCGGCGGGCCCCTCTCGGGATCCGGCAGGCCGGTTCGGGCAGCGGGTTCGAGCAGCGGGTTCGGGCGCCGGGTTCAGGATCGTCGTCCGGTCGATGGATCGGCGGTCCGGTGACCGACGCGCCCGCCCCCGCGGAGCGGAAGGGAGATGCGCGCCGTGTCAGGCCGCCGCCCCGCCGGCCCGCTCCGGTGGGTAGCCTACCGCCTCGCGCTTCTCCGCCACCGACAGAAAGTCCGCGGCCTGGATCCGGCGCCACAGGGATTCGCGCTCGGCCGCGAGCGCCTCGATCCGGTCGAGGTCCGGCTCGAGGTCCACCGGCCCGAAGGCGGGCTCCAGCCAGCCGGCCAGCGCCTGCGCGGTGCGGGCGGCGAGCGGGATCAGGGTCTGCCGGTACAGGGCGCGGTTGGCCTCGGCGTAGTTGGCGTGGGTGTTGTCGCCGGGCAGGCCGAGCAGCAGGGGCGGCACCCCGAAGGCCAGCGCGATCTCCCGCGCCGCCGCGTTCTTGGCTTCGACGAAGTCCATGTCCCGCGGCGACAGGGCCAGCGGCTTCCAGTCGAGGCCGCCCTCCAGCAGGAGCGGCCGGCCGGCATTGGCGGCGCCCTGGTAGTTCGCCTCCAGCTCCGCCTTCAGCCGGTCGAACTGGGGTTCGGAGAGTCCCGCCCCGGCGAAGACCAGGGCTCCGGACGGTCGCGCGGCGTTGTCGAGGAGCGCCTTGTTCCAGGCGCTCGCGGCGTTGTGGATGTCGAGCGCCGTGGCCGCCGCCGCGATGGGCGCGAGGCCGCCGGCATCGTCGTCCGGGTGGAACAGGGCGAGCGCCAGGACCGGCGCCACCTCGGCCGCGCCCGGCGCCGGCAGGTCGAACCGGCGGCTGCGTCCCCCCACCGTGTAGAGATAGGCGGCCGGCCAGCCGTCGGGCCCGGGCAGCATCCGCATCCGGGCCGGCCGCAGGGTCTGCAGGGCCGCGACCCGTCCGTCGAGGTCGACCGCCTCCAGGTAGGCCGTTCCGGTGAGCAGGAGGTCCGCGTAGACGGTCTCCAGGAGCTGGGTGCCGCTGTCCCGCGGGTTCGGCCGGGCCAGCAGCGCCAGGAGATCGCAGGCCCGCGCCGCGCCCGGCCCGGTGGCGATCAGCGGCAGACGCGCCGCGCTCTCGGCGACGAGGCGGACCGCCCGGTGGACAATCGGGTTGCCCTCGTAGCCGGCCCGGGCCAGCGCGGCTGGGTCGCGGGGCGTCCAGTTGGCCCGCCCGTCCGCATAGAGGGCGAAGGCCGGCGCCGGGGCGGCCTTGGTGGCGGGCGCCGGGCCGGAGCCACCCGCGGCGCGGCGCGCGAGCCGCGCCAGCCGTTCGACGACAGTCGCCATTCCGGTCCGCTCCTGAGCTGTGGTCGCGCGCAGATTGATCGTGCCCAAGTTATCGGGCGCGACCCCACAACAATCCGGGGAATTTGTACCGTTGGAAGCCGCGCCGTGGCCTCCCGGCTACAGCATGGCTCAAGAAATTGTGTATACAGGATGCAGTTCGTTCCAGAGACCACGAACCGACTCCCGGCGCGCTTCTCATCGAAGCGCGCCGTATTGTTTTGGCGTTCGTCTCAAAGCGTTCTACAGGCGCCTGATGCGCGGTTCCGCGCGCGCCTCCAGCATCAGATGGGTGAGCGCCCAGACCAAAGCGTCGAGCCGATCGGGGGAAGCGTGGCCGGACAGGCCGTCCGGCCCGAAATCGCACAACTCGTCTTCCAGCTCCGGGAACGCCCCGACATGGTGGACCAGACCGCGGGCGTAGAGCAGCGAGACCGGCTCCGCCCGCAGATACTTGCCGCGGGTGGCATGGACCCGCGTCACCGGGACGGCGGGGTCGCACTGGGCCAGCACGGCCGCGGCCATCTCGCCGCCCTGGTTGACCTCGACCACCAGGGCGTCGGCCGCGAGGCGGTGGTAGAGGGCGAGCGCGGTCCCGGCCCAGGCCTGGGGGGTGGCGCGGGCGAGGCTCGCATCGGCGAGCACGTAGGCGTGCCCTCCGGCGCGGCCGGCCGCCACGATCCCGCAGGCATCCGAGCGCGCCCCGGAGGTCGCGGGCGGATCCACCGCCACCACGATGCGGCCCAGCTCCGGCGCGGCGGCGACCCGGGCGGCTTCGAGGGCGGCGCGGTCCCAGAGGGCGTCGTCCCGGTCGGCGATCAGCTCGCCGTCGAGTTCCTGCCGGCCGAGACGGGTGCCGGCGTAGCGCCCGACCACCCGCTCCAGGAAGTCCGGCGCGAGGTGGCCGGCATTGTCGCGGGTTCGGGCGCGGCTGATCACCGTGCGCGGGTCGGCCAGCAGCCGCCGGATCAGCGGCACCGGCCGGGGGGTCGTGGTCACGAGGTTGCGCGGCCGGGCGCCGAGGCGCAGGCCGAATTGCAGCATGTCGAAGGTGGCCTCCGGCCGGCGCCATTTGGCGGCCTCGTCGCACCACGCGGCGCCGAATTGCGGGCCGCGGAGCGCGTCGGGCTCCTCGGCCGAGAAGGCGAGCGCCACCGCGCCGTTGGCCCATTCCAGGCGCCGCCGGCTCGGCGACCAGACCGGCCGGGCCCGGCCGCGCGCCGGCAGGCTCAGGAGGCCCGACGGCCCCTCGACCATCACGTCGCGCACGTCCAGATGCGTCTCGCCGACCAGCGCGATCCGGCCCACCGGCTCCGCCGTGAAGGCCGGATCGCCGCGCGCCAGGGCGTCGACCCACTCGGCCCCGGTGCGCGTCTTGCCGCTGCCGCGGCCGCCGATCACGGCCCAGGTGGTCCAGGGGCCTCCGGTCGAGGGGCCTCCGGTCCAGACGTCTCCGGTCCGGATCTCCCCGGCCCTCGCCGCCCCGGACCCGGGCTCCGGGTCGGCCGGCGGGAGCTGGTCGGGCCGGGCCTGGTGCAGCCAGTCGTCGGCGAGCGCGCGGATCAGCGCCGGCGGCAGGGTCGCGAGGAAGTCAGGCAGCCGCCCGGCCGCCGACAAAGCCAGCATAGCGGCGCGCGAGCTCCGCGCGCAGGGCGGGCAGGTCGGGCTCGGTGTCGCCATCGTCCTCCTCCCCGCCCGCGCGCCGGGCGCCGTCCGCATCCACCGTGTCGAGGAGCCGCTTGAGCCCGCCGAGGTCGCGCAGAACCCGGGCGGAATCGCGCAGGGCCGGCCCCGCGCCGCTCAGCGCCGCGTCGAAGGCGGCGATCTGCCGGACGATGTGGGCCCGCAGGTGCAGCCGTAGGGTCGTCGGATCCGTCGCCGCGCCGCGATCCGGGCGCACCAGCACCTCCGCCGGCAGCCGCAGCGCCGTCCCGAAGGCCGTGACCATCATGTCCGGCGTGAGCCGCCCGAGGCCCAGGGCCAGGGTGACGTCGCCGGGGTCGTTGCCCGGCGCGCAGAGCAGCCGGACGAGGGCCGCCCGGCGCTCCGCCGGCCAGCGCGCGGTCGCCACCCACCGGCGCCGCGGCGGCCTGAGCCAGCCGGCCCGGACGTTCCACGACCATACGGTCCGCGCGGTGACGCCGGTCCGGGCGCTGATCTCGCAGACGGGAAGATTGGTCTCAGCGAGGAGCCGGAGGGCCTCGGCCCGCAACCCGGCCGGGTGAGCCCTGCTTCGGAGCATCGCCGCCTCTCCGCATACGTCTCGACCGTGCCCCGGTGATAGCCCGGCAGCGGCCCGGCGTCAAGCAAGAATTCCTATCACTCGGAGGTTTTAGGATTTTTGGCTCATCGAATGTGCGATGGCGGGGTCGCCGCACTGCGGGTCGGGCCCGAGACCGTGCGGGTCGGGCCGGCCGCCGCCGTGCGGATCCTGCACGCGCCGACCGGTCTCACCGCGATCAACCCTATGAATCAAGGCTCGTTCGGCTGTCCGAAGCCGGAACGGCAATCGGGTCGACACGTTGACCGGCGCCATCCGCACGCAGCCACCTCGTCTCACACACACACAGCCTCAGAGCGAATCGAGTAGAGAATGGTCGGTGAGCCACCAGGGTCCGAAGCGGCAAAGCCGCTGGACGACGGCCCCGCGGGTGATCCCGGGACGGGTCCCGCGCAGGGAACCGCGGAAGCCGCCGCCCTCAGCGACAGCTTCAAGCGCTTCGCCGACGTCGTGCCCCTGATGATGTGGCGCTCCGACAGGGCCGGCCACGCGATCCACCACAACGAGTGCTGGCTGAAATTCACCGGCCGTCCCCTCGAGGAGGAGCTCGGCCTCGGCTGGCGCAACGGGCTGCACCCGGAGGATTTCGAGCGGCACGCCCAGATCGTCGCGAGTGCCTTCGAGGCGCGGGAGCCGTTCACCGTCGAGTTCCGGCTGCGGCGGCACGACGGCGTCTACCGCTGGCTCCTGGACACGGCCCGCCCACTCATGGAGGACGGCCAGTTCCAGGGCTATCTCGGCTCCTGCTTCGACATCACCGACCGCAAGCACGCGGAGGAGCACATCGAGCATGCGCTGGCCGAGAAGGAGGCGCTGCTCGCCGAAGTCTATCACCGCGTCCGCAACAACCTGCAGGTGATGGTGAGCCTGATCGGCCTCTACGGACGGGCGGCGCCGGATGCCTGCCGCGGCAGCTTCGAGGCGCTCGGCCAGCGGGTCCGGGCGATCGCGCTCGTGCAGCAGCACCTCCACGAGGCGCCCCACATCGCGTCGATCGACCTGAAGGACTACCTGTACCGCCTCGCCTCCGGCCTCGGGCAGCTTCGACGGGCGGGGCGCATCAGCGTCCAGGTCGGCGGGACCGGGAACGGCCTCGTCGAACCGCGCACCGCCAACGCCCTAGGCATGATCGTCGCGGAGATCGTGGCCGAGTGCCTCGACGCCACCGCCGAGCACGTCGCCTGCTCGATCGCCATCGACATGGAGGCCCAGGCCGGCGAGCCCCTGCGCTTGGCGATCGTCTCGGGCGTGAGCGAGATGACCGCTTCCGGCCGGCCGAACGTGCCGAAGCTCGGGCCGCGCCTCATCGCAGCCTACGCGGCCCAGGCCGAGATCGCCGTCAGGGGCGATGCCAGCCCCGGCGACCCCCTGCGTCTGACCCTGCCGCCGGTGCATCCCGGCCCGTCGTGAGCGCCGGCTGGGTCATCGGCAGGCCCACGATCCGGCGTCGGGATCGCCACCGCCGGGACCGGGCGGGCGGAAGCGACGATCCGGCAGGGGTCCGGGCCGGATGGTGGCGCGTTGACACCAACACCAACCCCTGCCGCGGCGCCGGGCCCCGTCGCCACGACGGGGCCGGCGGCTTATAGCGGTGCAGATCACCGCGGATCCGGCCGAGCATGCTTCCCCCGATCGACACCATCATCGACAATTTCGAGATCGTCGAGGACGACGACATGCGGCTCGAGTACCTCATCGAGCTCGGCCGCGCCCTGCCGCCGATGCCCGAGGCGGAGCGGACCGACGCGAACCGCGTCCACGGGTGCGAGAGCCAGGTCTGGATCGACACGGGGGTGGAGCGGACCGACGGGGGGCCGCGCCTCGTCCTGCACGGCTTCAGCGATTCGTTCATCGTCCGCGGCTTCGTCGCGCTGATGGTGGCGCTCTACACCGGCAAGACCCCGAAGGAGGCCGCCGAGACCGACGGCCTCGACCTGTTCCGCCAGCTCCGCTTCGGCTCCCACGTGACGTCGAAGCGCTCGAACGGCGTGCGGGCGATGGCCGAGCGCATCCACCACGACGCGGTCCGGCTCGCCGCGGAGGCCTGAGAGCCGCCGCCCGCGGGCGGCGCCCCCGTCAGCCCCGCCACAGGCGCAGGCGCCCGCGTTCGGGCCCGGTGGCCTCCCGCTCCAGCCCGTAATGCTCGGCCAGCCGCCCCAGGGCGATGCGCGCCACGACCTTGGCCGAGCGGGCCGGCCAGCGCCGCTCGACCTCGATCCGCTCCAGGCCCTTCAGGAAGCCGCAGAGGTCGATCAGCAGGCCCGACAGGTCGCTCCCGACCGCGTCGAGGGCGCCGCGCACCCGCTGCCGCGCGGCGATCACGTGGTCGGCCGCGCCGGCCGGGTCACGCGGACCGCCCCCGTCGACCCGGGGGGCGCCGAAATCCGATCCCATCCGGGGCAGCAGCGCGGCGGCGGTCATGTCCCGCCGCAGCCGTTCCCCGGCCTCGAAGGATGCCGGGTCGAGCAGCGGCGCGCCGTCCCGGTCGCGCCGGCGCACCATCCAGGCCAGGGGATTCTCCGCGGCGTTGCGCAGGGTCGGGCCGTCTGCGCCGCCGTCCACGAGGGTGAGGTCGTGATGCTGCGCCGCATACGCCAGGGCGCCCGGCATCGCCTGCCGGCGCAGGCGCGCCCGCCCGGCGGCGGTGATCGTCAGCTGCGTGCCGGCGTCGTTCCACGCCGCCAGGTCGGCCGCGGCGAGGCAGCGGCCGGACGCGGCGGCGAAGCGCCCGCTGCCCACCGAGATCCCGTCGCCGCCCCGCCGGACCAGGAGGGCCTCCTCCGCGAGGGGATCGGGCCGCGCGTAGGCGCCGGCCTCGCCCAGGCGCGTCAGCAGGCGGGCCGCCTCCGCGGGCAGCGCCACCGACGCGCTGGGCGGACGCCCGGGACGATTGACCCGGCCGGATGCATTGACGGGCATCTTGTTCATGATTTGTTCCAGTCTCAACGCAGGACGTCGCCGGGGTCCCATCCTCTCACAACCCGGCCGCGCGTCAAGGTATATTTACCTACGATCCTGGCTCTCGCGGTGCGCCGCCCTGGGCCATGCGGGTCGGGGGCCGGTGCAGGATCTCGGCGATCTCGTCCTCGGACTTGCCGCGGACCTCGTAGCCCATCGCCTCGAACCGCTCGATCAGCGCCGCGCTGGCGACGGCCGAGCGCGCCGCCCACTCGGCGAGGAGGTCGTTCATCCCCTCCAGATCCGGCTCGGGCGGATCGTCCTGCGGATCGGAAATCGCGACCATGACGGCACCTCGGCGTCGAACCGGCGGCCGCCGCGCGGACGCGCCATGGCCGGCGGTTCAACGCCCGAGGTTGGAACGGGCTCCCGTCGCGGCGGGGCGTCGGCCGCTCCGGGATCGCGAGCCGGGCAGATCGAGGGCGGGAGGGGCAGGTCTTCCGGCCGGGACAACCCTCGGCCTTCGACCCAGGCCCGCGGCGGGGCACGCCGCCGCGGGATACCCCGCCGCGGGACGCCCGGCCGATCGTGCCCCGACGCAGCCGCGGGCCGGGGCCTACTGGGTGATCAGGATCTTGCCGCTGAGCGGACCCACGCCCTTGGGCACCGGTACGCTCGTCGCATCGTAGTTGGCGTTGAGGTAGAGGTTCGGTCCCTCGTAGAGATTCACCTGTTGCGCCACCACGACCGTGTAGGCCGACTGATCGGCCACCGGCTGCGTCGCATCGATGACGAGGCGCCCCGTCGGCAAGTAGATCGTGCCGAGCATCAAACGGGCGTTGTTGCTGATGATCCGGTAGATGCGCATCGGTTTGGTTTGCCCGAGCGGCGCCGGGGTCGGCGGGATGCTCACGCCGAGATCGAGGGCATTGGCGATGAGTGCCGGGTCGAGCGGGGCAGAGACCGTCGTCTGCTCGGCCATCAACAGTCCCGCCATCTCCCCCGACGTCGGCGCCGTGAGGCTGATCGTGGTATCCTTGTCGAAGAGCAGGCCGCCCTTGTCGCCGGTGAAGTAGAACCCCACGCCGGACGCGGTCAGCGAGGCCTTGTCTTTCACGATCAGCGGCCCGTCTTGGAAGACGTAGATGCCGGGGGCCAGCGTCACGATGGCATTCTTCTTGATCTGCAGGCCGCCGCAGTATGTCCCCGGGTAGAGCGTCACGTCCTTGTCGATCGTCGCGGTCTTGCCGATCGGCAAGAGGTTGAACGGATAGGGCAGAGTCGCGCAGCTTCCGATCGGCGGGTTGGCACGCCCCTTCAACGGGTCCGCGATGACCGGGCAGCCCGTTTGCGGGGTCGGGGCGAAATTGGCGCGCAGGCCCAGGTAGCCGCCAGCCGAGCAGATCGTGTCGGCGCGGGCCATCGCGCTGTCGCCGCCGACCATCCCGGTCGGGCTCAGGGAGTTCGAGTACAGCGAGCAGCCGTTGGCGGTGACCTGGGCGTTCTTCTGAAGGTTGAAAGCCCCGGGCGCCGCGGCGTCCAACGTGAGCATGCACAGCCGCATCTTGCCCACGACACTGGCCCTGGCCTGCGCCGACACGGTGCGGGCACTCATCCCCAGGAAGCCGCCGAAGGCGAGTTTCACGCTCTCCTGGACCCGTGCCGAGACGCTGGTCTTGTCGGCGGCCACGTCGACCGTCACGGCGAAGGGCTGATCGGGCGACGGCGGCGCGTTGTTGCGTATGGCCTGCTCGGTCACGCCCTGGACGGACGCGATGCTGGAGGCGGCGAGCTTGAGGGTGTTGCCGCCGGTGAGCACGCCGACGTCCACGGCGTTCTGCAACTGGGAGCGGCGGGTGGCCAGATGCGCGTAGTCGATCCCGCCGCCGACCAAGCCGATCAGCACCGTCGAACCGAGGGCGAAAGTCACCGCGACGCCGCCGCGGCGATTTCCGCCGAGGTCGCGTCCGCCTGAGGCGATCCCGCGCAGAACCGCTTCGATGCGCCGGAGCACGACCCCTTCGGATTTCGACATTCCGCTCGCGCCTTGGACGAACAATAGAGCCCAAGGTCTTCGCAGTTACGGATGATGCGGCGGTTAATAGCGCCCACAGCAGTCGCCGCTGCTCCGAACGCGTCGGACTATGCTTAATGCCTCGGGTATCGGGGCCGCGATCCGGGCCCATGGACGGAGGGCCGAGCGGGCGATCCCGATCCTCCGGCCCGCCGGATTTCCGCGGCCGCGGGCCCCCTGTCCGCCGATGGGCCCGAGACCGTCGCGTCCGATCGCCCGGCTCCGCCCGGCGGAGCGCCCCGGATGCGGACGCCGCGGGAGCCGGCAACGGGCCGGGCGCCGCCGCCCGAGCCGCCGGTCCGATCACGTCCGGGGGGCTGAGAGGCCGGGGGGCTGAGTGGCCGGGATGGTCTCGACGCGCCGGGGCGATGCGGCCGAGGGGCGTTCCGCGGGCACCCCGACCCCGTCGTGGCTCCCCGTCGTCGCCCGTCGGCCGCCGCCCCGCATCGCGCCGCCCTGCCGCGCACCACCTTGCATCCCGGCGCCCGGCGGGACACATCCCCTCACCCGAACGTGACGGGACCCGACGGGAGACACGATGACGGAGATCGGCCACGGCCTGCTCGCTCAACCCACCGGCGCGCCGGTCGCCGAGGTTCGGCCGCGGCGCTTCAGCGTCCACGGGCAGGAGATCACCGATCCCTACGCGTGGCTGAAGGCCGAGAACTGGCAGACAGTCCTCAAGGACCCGGCCGCCCTGCCGGACGACATCGCCGCCTACCTCAAGGCCGAGAACGCCTTCGCCGAAACGGCGCTCTCCGGGACCGCGGCGCTGCGCCGGCGGCTCGTCGCCGAGATGCGCGGGCGGATCCAGGAGGATGAGAGCGGCGTCCCGGAGCCGGACGGGCCCTTCGCCTACTACACCCGCCACCGCGAGGGCGGGCAGCACCCGCTGATCTGCCGGCGGCCGTCGACCGCGCCCGATGTGCCCGAGTCCGGGCCGGACCCGGACGAGACCATCCTGATCGACGGCGACCGGGAGGGCGAGGGGCATCCCTTCTTCGAGATCGCCGCCGCGGTCCATTCCGACGACCACAGCCGGCTGGCCTGGAGCGCCGACACCAAGGGCTCGGAACTCTACACGATCCGGGTGCGCGACATCGCCACCGGCCTCGACCGCGACGACCGGGTCGAGGCGACCTCCGGCGAGGCGGTCTGGGCGGCGGACGCGGAGAGCTTCTGGTACGTGGCGGTGGACGCCAACCACCGCCCCGCCAAGGTCATGCGCCACCGCCTCGGCACCGCGCAGAGCGAGGACGAGACGGTCTACACGGAGGCCGATGCCGGCTATTTCGTCCATATCGGCAAGACCCAGTCGGGCACGTTCCTCGACGTGACCGCGAGCGACCACGAGACCTCCGAGGTCCGGCTGCTCGACCGCCACGCGGAGGCCGCGCCCCTGCGCCTCGTCGAGCCGCGGACGCCGCTGCTGATCTACGGGGTCGAGCACCGGGGCGACCGGCTGTACATCCGCACCAACGCGGACGGGGCCGAGGACTTCAAGATCGTCACCGCGCCGCTGGACGATCCGGGGCGCGCGCACTGGACCGACCTGGTGCCCCACCGGCCCGGGGTGATGATCCGTCACCTCCACCTGCTGGCCGGCCACCTGGTCCGGCTGGAGATCGAGAACGCCCGGCCGCGGATCGTGGTGCGCGACCTCGCCGACGGCACCGAGCACAGCGTCGCCTTCGACGAGGAGGCCTACTCGCTGGGCCTGCGCGCCGGGCTCGCCTTCGACACGGCCACGATCCGCTTCGTCTACGCCTCGATGACGACGCCGTCCGAGACCTGGGACTACGCGTGCGACAGCCGGGCCCGGACCCTGCGCAAGCGGCAGGCGGTGCCGAGCGGGCACGACCCGGCCGCCTACGTCACCCGGCGGCTGTTCGCCACCGCGCCGGACGGCGAGCAGGTGCCGGTCTCGCTCCTGCACCGCCGGGACCTGATCCTCGACGGCAGCGCGCCGCTGCTCCTCTACGGCTACGGCTCCTACGGCACGCTGATGCCGGCCGGGTTCCGCACCAACCTGCTGAGCCTCGTGGACCGCGGCTTCGTCTACGCCATCGCGCATATCCGCGGCGGCACCGAGAAGGGCTGGCGCTGGTACCTGGACGGCAAGCGCGAGAAGAAGCCCAACACCTTCACGGACTTCATCGCCTGCGCCCGCGCGCTGATCGCGGCCGGCTACACGGCCGAGGCGCGCATCGTCGCCCATGGCGGCTCGGCGGGCGGGATGCTGATGGGCGCGGTGGCCAACCTCGCGCCGGAGCTGTTCGCCGGGATCGTCGCCGACGTGCCCTTCGTCGACGTGCTCAACACGATGCTCGACGCGGACCTGCCGCTGACCCCGCCGGAATGGCCCGAATGGGGCAACCCCGCCGAGAGCGAGACCGCCTTCCGGACGATCCTGTCGTACTCGCCCTACGACAACGTCGCCCCCAAGGCCTATCCGGCGATCCTGGCGCTCGGCGGGCTCACCGATCCACGGGTGACCTACTGGGAGCCGGCCAAGTGGGTGGCGCGGCTGCGGGCCACCATGACGGGGGGCGGCCCGGTCCTGCTGCGGATCAACATGGAGGCGGGCCATGGGGGCGCCGCCGGCCGGTTCGACCGGCTGGAGGAGGTGGCGCTGATCTACGCCTTCGCCCTCGCGGCGGTGGGGAAGGCCTAGGCCGGCGGGCTCCGGGGCGGGGTCCGACCGCGGGACCGGCGCGCCTCAGGGACGGATTTCGGCGGGCTCGACCGGCTGGGCCGATCCCTCCTGCGCCCGCGCCCGGCGCGTCGCCTCCTCGGCGGCCCGCTCGGCCGCCTTCTCGGCCGCCGCCTTCTCCGCCGCGGCCTTCTCGGCCGCCGCCTTGAGCGCCGCGGCGCGCGCCTTGTCCATCTCGATCCGGCCGCGGCGGCGCTGCCGCTCCACCTGATCGGCCTCGGTGAGCTCGATGGATTCCAGCTCGCGCTGCAGCACGAAGGCGGCGAGCCCGTTCGACAGGGCGCCGACGTCGAGGGTCCGCTCGGGCGCGGCGACCGGGCCCGAGAGCCCGAGCTGGATCATCGGCGCACCGGCGTTCCAGCCCCGCGGCACCGGGCCGCCCGAGAGGGTCCCGCGGGCGTCCAGGCGGCCGGCGCGCAGGTCGTAGCTGAGGGTGCCGGACCAGCGCGCCGCCCCGAGATCGATGTCGAGGGGGCCGGCCCGCAGCACGCCGCCCACGAGGGTGGCGGCGGCGCGGGCGGGGCCGCGCGCCCGCGCGCCACCCTTGGCGAGCTCCTCGGCGACCACCGCCTGAAGCCGGCCCTCGCGCAGCGGATCGTCCATCTCGGCGGCCCGCGCCAGGGCGCGGCCGAGCCCCGCGGGATCGGCCTCCGGGACGGTGAGATCGACGAGCGCCAGGGTGCCGCTGCCCGAGAGGTTCTCGGCGAGGCCGGGACCGGTCTCGGCCGAGGTGGAGAAGCGCAGATCCGCGGTCAGGCGGCCGCCGATCGGGCCGCCGGCGAGCGCGGGGATCGCGACGGCGTCGAGGCGGCCCGCCCCGGAGATCGCCCCGCTGGCCCCGAGGCGCGACAGCGTGGCCGACCCCGCGATCCGGCCCCCGGCCAGCGCCCCGCTCAGGTCCCGCACGGTCAGGCCCGCGTCGGCGAGGCCGAAGCCGAGGGTCGCGTCCGTCGCCACGAGCCCGCGCCCGAGGTCCAGGCTGGCGACGCGAAGGTCGAGGGCGAGGCTCGGAGCCGCGGCCGGCGCCGCGAACCGCCCGCTGCCGTCCTGGGGCAGCACGGTCGCGGCCGCGAGCTGGGGCAGCGACAGGCGGTCGAGGGTGAGGCGGCCGCTCAGGGCGCCGCCGGGCGCCCGCGTCAGCGCCCCGTTCAGGCCCGCGCCCGCGACGCGGCCGTCGAGGGCGGCGGTGACCTCGCCCTTGTCCCCCGACAGCGTGACGGTCAGCTCGGCGGGCCACGCGCCGGGCTGGAGGCGCGCGGCCCCGGCCAGCGTCAGGAAGGGGGCCAGATCGGCCGCGTCGACCCGCAGGACGCCACGGCTGGGCAGCGCGTCGGGCCCGAGGAGGAGCGGCGTCCCGGTGGCGATCTTCAGGCCCGCGACGCTGCCGTCGGCCGTGACCGCGAGGGCATCGCCCGCGCCGCGCTCGGCCCCCTCCCGGCGCCCGGCGCGTTCGGCGCGCAGGCGCAGTTCGGCGGGAAGCTGGAGGCCGGGGATGTCGGGCCGGCCGAACCACGCGCCGGCCCGGGGGCCGGTCAGGATGGCGGTCCCGCCCTCGATCCGCGTGCCGCGGCTCACGAGCGTCAGGTCGAGGGTGCCGCCGCCGGCCCCGCCCTTCGCCTGCGTGCGGAGCGCCTCCGCGGCGCCGCCCTCCCGGTCGAGGGTCACGGCGAGGTCGAGGGGGGCGTCCCGCAGGAAGGCGGGCAGCAGGCGGATGTCGCCGACCCAGACCCGCTCGAGCAGGCCCAGCAGCGGCGCCGCCACCGGGGCCTTCAGGCGGCCGGAGACGCGGCCGGTCCCGTCCGCGCCGATCCGCCCGGACAGCTTGGCGCTGGCGCCCGCGAGGTTCGTCACGTCGAGGCTGTCGACCACGAGGCTGCCGCCGTCGGACTGGATGCTGGCCGCGATGGTGCCGGTCCCGGAATTCGCCGCTCCGAAGCGCACGTCCTGGGCCTCCAGGGTCAGCGCGAGGTCGTGGTCGCGCAGGCTGCCGAGCGTCGTGCCCAGCGGCGGCAGGCCGGCGATGTCGATGCCGCGGGCGCGGATCTGGGCCTCGAACCGCCCGCGCGCGCCGGCCTCCGCGGCCTTGTAGCGGGCGTTGCCGGTGATCCGGGCCTGCCCCAGGGTCAGGCGCAGGTCGCGCAGGGACAGGCTGTCGGCGGCGGCCGACAGCTCGGCGGCCGCCTCGACCCGGCGCCCGTCGAGGAGCGCCGGCAGCGGCCCCTCCAGGCCGAGGCGCCGCAGGTAGCGTCCCAGCGCGTCCGAATCGGGGGCGGTCAGGCTGACCGGGCCGGTCAGGCGCAGGGGCGCCGTCTCGATCTGCCCGCTCGCCGTCAGGGCCGCCTGCGCCGGCCCAGTCACCGAGAGGCGGCGCAGCAGGAGCCCGCCCGCCCGCTCCACCGTGCCGGCGAAGGCGAGGTCCGACCATTCCTCGCCGCCGAGCACGGCGCTGCCCACCGCGAGGTCGAGGTCGAGCATGGCCGGGAGGCCGCCGGCCCACCGGGGGGCCCCGCGGGCGATCAGGGCCTGGCCCTCCGGCGAGGCCAGGAAGGCGTCGAGGTCGAGGCGGCGGGCCTCCAGGCTCAGCCCGGCGCGCCACTGGCGCAGGTCCAGGCGGCCGGTGCCGCCGAGCCGCAGCGCCCGGCCGCCCGGATCGACCGCGAGGTCGACGTTCTCGAACCGCACCTGGGTCCCGCGCGCCTTGAAGCCCCCGCCGATGGAGAACGGCAGGTAGGTCCCCGCGGCCTGGGTCGGCGGCCCGACGACGAGGCGGACCGTGCCCTCGGCCTCGACCAGGGAGGCCCGGCCGGCCTCCGCGGGGGCGAGGCCGAACCGCGCATCCGCCTCGAAGCGCGGATGCGCGTCGCCGCCGCCGGAGATCTTCACGGGCAGCCGCCCGTCGGCCCCCGGGGTGCCGCTGACGGCCCGGAACGGGAGGCCGCCGCTGGTCCCCTCCGCCCGCCACGGTCCGACGAGGGCCGGCGCCTGCAGGGTCAGGTCCTGCACGTAGAGCTGGTCGGTCCGGCCCGTGGCCGGCACCTGCGTGGTGATGAGGAACTGCTGGACGTGCAGGGCCTCGATGGCGAGGTCGCGGGCGCGCAGGGCCTCGCCGAGGTCGGGGGGCAGCTTCACGGCGTCCGGCCCCGCGGCCGGGAGCCTGATCTCGGCCCGGCCGATCCGGGTCTCGGTGAAGCGGAACTCGCCCTTCAGGAGCGGCGCCAGGGCGATCTCGGCCTTGACGAACCGGGCGTCGAGGGACGGCCGGTCCGGATCGGTCCCGAGATGGAGGCGGTCGACGCGCAGCCGCGGCGACGGCAGGAGGCGGACCTCGATCCGCCCGTCTGTCCGGGTCGGGATGCCGAGGGAGCGGGCGAGCGCCCGGTCGACCAGCGCGCGGTGGGCCTGCCAATCGACGAAGGGCGGGACGGCGAGCGCCGCCACGAGAACCAGGATGACGGCGCCCGCCAGCGCGGTCAGAAGATCACGCAATGGTCCCGTTCCGCACTCATGTCCGCGCGGGGCTGCCCCGACGCCGTCCCGCGTGCCCCGCGGGCAAGCCGCCACGGCCATAGCACGATCAGGCGCGCAGGGCGCCAGCGGCGAAGTCTGCGATCCCGCCCCTGTGCCTCAGGCGCCGCAGTCGCTCCGGCGCCGCCGGCGGGCCCGGACTCGGCGGCGCCGCCCGCGCGGGATCCCGGCGCGGCAGCGGGCCCCGACTCCGGTCTGCGCTGCGCCGCGCCGGCATGACGGGGCATCCCCGTGACCGGGATCGGCCGCGACGGTCTCCGAACCGTCGTTCTCGGCGCGCCGACGGCCCGCGCCTCCCGACTTCGCGCACCGCCGGTTGCAGGCGTCGCGCCCAAACCACCTCGACGCCGTTCGCGATTTGGTCCAGGGATGCGGGATGCAGAATAACCCGCATGCGCAGCCCGCCGGGGACGGCGCTCCCGCCTCTTCCATCGCCGCCCGCGCCATGGGCGCGCTCCGCCGCGACGCCGCCGGCTACCTCGACGGGCTCAACCCCGAGCAGCGCCACGCCGTCGAGACCACGGAGGGTCCGGTGCTCGTGCTGGCCGGCGCCGGCACCGGCAAGACCCGGGTGCTCACCACCCGCATCGCCCATCTCATCTCCACCGGGCGGGCACGCCCCTTCGACATCCTGGCGGTGACCTTCACCAACAAGGCCGCCCGGGAGATGAAGCACCGGATCGGCAGCCTGATCGGCCCGGCCGGCGAGGGCATGCCCTGGCTCGGCACCTTCCACGCCATCGGCACCAAGATCCTGCGCCGGCACGCGGAACTCGTCGGGCTGAAATCGGACTTCACCATCCTGGGCACCGACGACCAGCTCCGGCTGATGAAGCAGGTGATCGCCGATCAGAACGTCGACGAGAAGCGCTGGCCGGCCCGCGCCCTGTCGCACGCCATCGACGGCTGGAAGAACCGCGGCCTCTCCCCCGAGCAGGTGCCGGCCGGCGAGGCCGCCTCCTTCGCGTTCGGCAAGGGCGGCACGCTCTACAGCGCCTACCAGGCCCGACTGGCGACGCTGAACGCCGTCGATTTCGGCGACCTCCTGCTGCTCTGCCTCAAGCTCTGGCGCGAGAACCCCGACGTCCTGGCCAATTACCAGGACCGGTTCCGCTACATCCTGGTGGACGAGTACCAGGACACCAACGTCGCCCAGTACCTGTGGCTGCGCCTGCTCGCGCAGAACCGCAAGAACATCGCCTGCGTGGGCGACGACGACCAGTCGATCTACGGCTGGCGCGGCGCCGAGGTCGACAACATCCTGCGCTTCGAGCACGACTTCCCCGGCGCCGTGGTGGTGCGGCTGGAGCGCAACTACCGCTCCACCGGCCACATCCTGGCGGCCGCCTCGGGACTGATCGCCCGGAACGAGAGCCGGCTCGGCAAGACCCTGCGCACCGACGACGAGCCGGGCGAGCGCGTCACCGTGACGGGGGCCTGGGATTCCGAGGAGGAGGCGCGGCTGCTCGCCGAGGCGATCGAATCGCTCCAGGTGAAGCAGCACCCCCTGTCGGAGATCGCCGTGCTGGTGCGGATCTCGGCGCAGATGCGCGAGATCGAGGACCGGTTCGTCCAGCTCGGCCTGCCCTACCGGGTGATCGGCGGCCCGCGCTTCTACGAGCGCGCCGAGATCCGGGACGCCCTGGCCTACCTGCGCGCCACCGTGAACGTCAGCGACGACCTCGCCTTCGAGCGGATCGTCAACACGCCCAAGCGCGGCCTGGGCGACGCGACCCTGCAGCAGCTCCACACCTACGGCCGGGCCAACCGGCTGCCCCTGCGGATCGCCGCCGAGCGCCTGTGCGAGACCGACGAGCTGAAGCCCCGGGTCCGCTCGACCCTGCGGGCGGTCACCGAGAGCTTCGCGCGCTGGGCGCGGCTGATCGAGTCGCAGCCCCACAGCGAGGTCGCGCAGACCATCCTGGAGGAATCCGGCTACGTCGAGATGTGGCAGAAGGACCGCTCGGCCGACGCCGCCGGCCGCCTCGAGAACCTGAAGGAATTCGTCCGCTCCATGGAGGAGTTCCCCGACATGGCGGCGTTCCTCGAGCACGTCTCCCTGGTGATGGAGGCCTCCGAGACCGAGGGCGCCGACCGCGTCTCCCTGATGACGCTCCACGCCGCCAAGGGGCTCGAATTCGACACCGTGTTCCTGCCCGGCTGGGAGGACGGCCTGTTCCCCAGTCAGCGGGCGCTGGACGAGAGCGGCCGGGCCGGCCTGGAGGAGGAGCGCCGCCTCGCCCATGTCGGGCTGACCCGGGCGCGCAAGCGCGCCAAGCTCTCCTTCGCGGTGAACCGGCGGATCCACGGCCTGTGGTCCTCGACCATCCCGTCCCGGTTCATCGACGAACTGCCGGAATCGGCCGTCGACGTGGTCGAGGCGCCCGCCCATTTCTCGGCCGGCGCCTCGCGGTTCGACCGCAACCCCACGCCCTTCGGATCGAGCTACGGCACGCCCGGCTGGCAGCGGGCGCAGGCCAACACGGCGGCGGGCGGGCGCGGCTTCGGCTCGGTGCCGGGCGGCCGGGCCGGCGGATCGACGGGCGGTCCGCGCCAGATCGAGGGCGAGCTGATCGCCAAATCCACCGGCACGCCCTCGGCCTTCCAGGGCGGCCAGCGGGTCTTCCACACCAAGTTCGGCCCCGGGACCATCGCGGGCGTCGACGGCAACAAGCTGACCGTTGACTTCGACAAGGCCGGCCGGAAGATGGTCCTCGACAGCTTCATCCAGGCTGGATCGAGCTAGTCCCGCCGACCAAGCCCGGACGTCCCAGGGCGGCAGGGTCGGCCGGCTTCGCCCCTGCGGGCGGGGAGGTCGTGAGATCGTGCCGGATGCCGCGCCATCCCGTCTCTCCCGGCCCCGGCCTGTTGCACCCGCGCCAGCATCGCGGCTTCTTCCCACCGTCCGCCGCCACCGTCACCCCGTAGTCACACCCCGTGCGCCATCGTGCGGCGCGAAGCACGCTGGTGCGGCAGTTGCATCGCGTAATCGGTCGCGTTCGGCACGTCGTAACGCTCTCCACAGGCCGACGAGCGCGGCGCGGAACCTTCGGTCAGGGGCCGCTATTTAGTTCCGCAAGCGAGTATATCCAGGAGCACGCAGGTAAACGGCAGTTCAGAGACAGATCCAGGTTGGCAAGTCCCGTTGGAGTGTACATCCATGAAGAGACGCCGCGCACGACTTGAACTGGTTGAAGACCGCACGTCCCGCATTCACCGCACGCGCTTCGACGAAGAACGCAACCTCGCCCCGATCCAGCCGCTCACGGAACGCCAGGCCGAGTATCTCGACGCCCTGGCCCGCTCGCCGCAGGTGATCGTCCTGGGCCCGGCCGGAACCGGCAAGACCTTCATCGCCGGCACCCGCGCCGCCGACCAGCTCCGCCAGCGCCGGATCGCCAAGGTCGTCATCACCCGCCCGAACGTGCCCTCTGGCCGGTCCCTCGGCTTCTTCCCCGGCACCCTGGAGGAGAAGATCGCCCCCTGGGTGGCCCCGCTGACCGAGGCCATGAAGGAGCGCATGGGCGAAGCCGCCTTCGAGATCGCCCTGAAGACCGGCGACATCGAGATCGTCCCCTTCGAGGTGATGCGCGGCCGGACCTTCAAGAACTGCCTCGTGATCCTCGACGAGGCCCAGAACACCACGGTCAACGAGATCAAGATGTTCCTGACGCGGATCGGCGACGACTGCCAGGTCATCATCAACGGCGACGTCTCCCAGACGGACCTCCGCGAGACCTCGGGGCTGCGCACCGTGATGCACATGATCAAGAGCCGGATGATGCCGATCCCGGTGGTGGAGTTCACCCGCAACGACATCGTCCGCTCGGGCATCTGCGCCGAATGGGTGAAGGCGTTCGAGGAAACTAATCTCTGACCTAACAGTTAGTGGCGGCGGGTCCTCGACGACCCGCCGTGCCGGCCCCCGGCACGAGACGGCTCTCCGCACCTCCCGTCCGGGAGGATGAACCGGGCACCATACCCGGCCATCAGAGAATTGGAGTCTCCTCGTGAGGAAACTGACCTTCGCCTTCGCCGTGCTGTCCAGCCTCGGCGCCGCCGCCCTCGTCCAGCCCGCCTCGGCGGCCCCCGTCATGCCGGGCGCCGTCGCCGCTCCCGACGCGGTCACCCAGGTCCGGATGACCCCGATGGAGCACCGGATGATGCACCGCCGCATGGAGCGCCGGATGATGCACCGGCGGATGGAGCGCCGGATGATGCGTCACCAGATGCACCGCCGCATGCACCGTATGTGATCGTCGGTCGATGATCGGCGGCGGACGGGGCCCGATCGGCCCCGATCCGTCGCCATCGGGCGTTGCTCCGGCCCCGGAAGATTCCTATCTCCTCGCCTCGAATCGCGCAGTCAGGCGGCCGACGCGGCAGCCGGCCGATCCGGGAGACCAGGATGCCCCCCTCCAACCGACTGTTCGACGACCTCGCCCGCCTGATGACCGACGCCGCGGGCGCCGCCCAGGGTGTTCGCCGCGAGGCCGAGACCGTGGTCAAGGCCCAGATCGAGCGCGTCGTCCGCGACCTCGACATCGCGTCCCGGGAAGAACTCGACGTGCTGCGCGACCTCGTGACCAATCTGCAGGCGCAGAACGAGGCCTTGTCGGCCCGCGTCGCCGCCCTGGAGGCGAAGGCCGGCAGCGCCGCCGCGGGCCTGAGCGAGGCGGTCTGAGTCCGCCCGGCAACGCCCGGGGCTTTTACACAGGAAGCCGCGCCGACGATCCGGTTTCCTGTTCACTGAACCGGGCCTGCACTTTGTGTCGCGAGTCACGGCCGGTCTATAGTGGGCATAGGGTGATTCGGGGGCTGCGGGGCGATGTCCGCGGAGCTTTGACAGTCGATCGCGTCACCTCCGGTGCAGATCTGCCGGTCGTTCCAGTTCTCGGAGCGTTCTCGCTCCGGTTTCGCGTCACCGTCACTTCGGGCCTGGACATGTCCAGGCCGTCCTTTTGGATCGTCATGCCGCTTCTCAACGTCGACTTCCACGACCCGGACCGGAACGAGCATCCGCTCGACGTCGTCGAGCGTCTGGCGTCCCTGCGCGACTGGATCTTTGACCGGGCCGAGACCGACGAGATGTCGGTCACGAGCCCCGGTCGGTGGACCGACTACAACATCGCCTTCACGTGGATCGAAGACGTCGAGGCCCTGCACGTGGCCTGCGCGTTCGACCTGAAGGTGCCGGAGCGGCAGCGGACCGAAGTGATGCGCCTGATCGCGCTGATCAACGAGCAGCTCTGGGTCGGCCATTTCGATCTCTGGTCAAGCGACAGCGTGGTGATGTTCCGTCACGCCCTCCTCCTGACCGGCGGGGTCGTCCCGACCCATCCGCAATGCGCGACCATGATGAAGAGCGCGGTCGACGCCTGCGAGCGGTACTTCCAGGCTTTCCAGTTCGTGCTCTGGGCCGGCAAGAGCGCCCGCGAGGCGCTGGACGCCGTGCTGTTCGAGACCGAAGGCGAGGCGTGACGGCGCCGGGCCCTTCCGGGGCAGGGATGCCCGCGTCCCTGATGCTGGCCGGCGCCGGCAGGATGGGCGGGGCGATGCTGGCCGGATGGCTCGAGGCCGGGCTCGATCCGCGCCGCACCACCCTCATCGATCCCGTGCCCGCCCGCGAGATCGTCGATCTGTGCGCGCGGGACGGCATCGCCCTGAACCCGCCGGATCCCGGGCCCTGCTCCGTGCTGGTCCTGGGGATCAAGCCGCAGGGCCTCGCCTCGGCCGCGACCGGCCTCGACCGGCTCATCGGGCGTGACACGCTCCTCGTCTCGATCCTGGCCGGCAAGACCGTCGCGGACCTGCGCGACCGGCTCCCGCGGGCACGGGCCGTCGTCCGGGCGATGCCGAACCTTCCGGCCAGCATCGGCCGGGGCGCCACCGGCGCGTACGCGTCCGCCGAGGTCACGCCCGACCAGCGCGGCGCCGCGGAGGCTCTGTTCAGCGCGAACGGAGCCGTTGCCTGGCTCGGCGACGAGGCGCAGATTGATGCCGTGACGGCGGTCTCGGGCTCCGGTCCGGCCTACGTCTTTCTCCTCGTGGAGGCGCTGGCCGAGGCCGGCATCGCCGCCGGACTCGACCCGGCGGTGGCGCGCACCTTGGCTCGGGCGACCGTTACGGGCGCCGGCGCGCTCCTTGAGGCGAGCCCGTCCGAGGCCGAAGAGTTGCGCCGCGACGTCACCTCGCCGGGCGGCACGACGGCGGCGGCCCTCGACGTCCTGATGCGACCGGATGGACTCGCCGCGCTGATGCGGGAAGCCGTGGCGGCGGCCAAGCGTCGGGCGGGAGAACTCTCCGGCTGAGGGAACACCCGTCCGTGCGGCATGGCCGCGCGACGGCCCTGCCCTTCGCCGCCGCCCCGCCTACATGAGAGCCGACGACCGGCAGGAGCGGGCGACAGACTCATGACCGAAAGCAAAACCCCGTCGAAGCGGATCCGGAAGGCTGCGACCCCCTCCAAGGCGAGCACCGTTGGCGCGAACACGACACAGGACGGCATGATCCAGGACGACATGATCCAGGACGCTTCGGCACACGGAAGCGCGGCCCAGGAGAGCGCCGCCCGGAGCGAGAGCCCGGCTAAGCCCTCGCCCCGGGAGGCTGCCGTCGAAGCCCTCATGCGACTCGCGGCGGAACAGCCCTGGAGCGACATCGAGATCAGTGACATCGCCCGGGAAGCCGGCCTGAGCCTCGCGGAACTTCGCGACCTGTTTCCCTCCAAGGGAGCCGTGCTCGGCGGCCTGACGCGGATCATCGACCGCAAGGTCTTGGAAGGGGATCTCGAAGGCCTTGAGGAAGAGCCGACCCGCGAGCGCCTGTTCGACGTGCTGATGCGCCGCCTCGACGCCATGGAGCCCTACAAGCCCGCCCTGCGCCGGATCGCCTACGCACTGCGCGGCGAACCGCTCTCGATGCTGGCGATGAACGGCGTGATGCTGAACTCGCACCGCTACATGCTGGCCGCCGCCGGGATCGACACGGAAGGGCCGCTCGGGCAGCTCAAACTGCAGGGTGTGGTGATCGCGTTCGCCCGTGTGACCCAGGTCTGGCTCGACGACGACGATCCGGCCCTGGCCCGTACCATGGCGCGGCTCGACAAGGAGATCCGCAACGGCGAGCGCATCATGGAGCGGGCGGAGGACGTCCGTCGGCTCACGGCGCCGCTGCGCGCGTTGGGGCGCTCGTTCCTGGATCGCCGCCCGCGCGAGCGCCGCGGGCGAGACGGCGACGAGACGGATCCCGCCGCCGCGATCTGAGGAGGGTCGCGGTCTCGAGCCGGTGCCGCCGATCTGCGACTGGCGGCCCGGATGTCATCCAGAAAGCCGTCGACCGCGCCCGGGACGTTCATCACCTGCACAGGCCGCCCCCCGGTCTTACCGGCGCTGCCTCCCAGGCGTCGGGCCCGCGACGCGATCCCGGCCGACGGAGAGGTTGCAACACCGCAATCGAAGCCCGGGCCGGCGCGCGTGAAAGCGTCCCCTGCCGGAGGCCGTCCTCCTGTCGTGGGTCGTGGCGCGGCATGACCGTGACACATCGAACCCGCGCCAGCGTCGCGCCACGCGCCGTCGGGCAGACGGGATTGGGCCGGCCGAGTACCGTCTCTGCCGCCGCGCGGGTCCGCGCCGCAATCCCTTCAGACCCCGACAGTGCAGTGCGCGCAGCCCGGCAGGGGCTGGAAAACCGCTTCACGCGGCGCGATTGGCCAGGGCTTCGCGCATCGTGCTGGCGATCAGACCGTTCTGGAACTGGTCCCGCGGGACGAGAAGCGCGTCGGGAACCGCGATGGTCGCTTTGCGGTCGAGGGCATCGACCGGATTGCTGGCGAGGACGATGCGCAGGCCGGGTCGCAGGGCGCGCGCTTCGAGCGCCAGCTGCGCGCAGCACAGTCCCCCCTGCAGGGCGGCGTCCACCACCAGCACGTCGACGGGCAGTCCCAGGGCCAGGACCGTCATTGCGTCCACGCCGCGGTCGCAGGCCGTAACCTGATAACCCAGCATCCGGACCTGCGCGGACACCTCATCGCGCCAGCGTTTGTGCCGGCCGACCACCAGAACCTGGATCCGATAGCAGCTCCCCTGAGGAAGCTTGCCGGAGTCAGTCTCGATGTCGGCTTGGGGCATTCCGCACTCGACTTCGCGCTGGCATTGCGATGCAGCATGCTAATCTGGGATACAATCCGGGCGCAAGTCCGCCGCTTCGAAGCAGGCCGGCATCACGCGTTCGTCGGATGGGCGCGCGGTTGACGGCGCCGGGGGTGCACGGGCAACACCGGCCGGCCGCGGAGACTCACGCCGCGCGCTGCCGGAGCCCGAGCCGATGTCGTCCGCGAAATCCCCGCCCGTCTCTCCCTTGGCGCCGACGGCGAACCCCACGCTTCCGCCCGTGCCGGGCGTGCGCATCGCAACCGCCCAGGCCGGCATCCGCTACAGCGGCCGCACCGACGTGCTCTACGTCGCCCTGGAGGACGGCACGAAGGCGGCCGGGGTGTTCACCCGGTCGAAATGCCCATCGGCGCCGGTGGATTGGTGCCGCGAAGCCCTGACCGACGGCGCGGCGCGGGCTCTGGTGGTGAATTCCGGCAACGCCAATGCCTTCACGGGGCGCGCCGGCCGCGAGGCCGTGGCGCGCACCGTCGCGATCGCCGCGGCGGCGGCGGGCTGCGATTCGCGCGCGGTGTACGTTGCCTCCACCGGCGTAATCGGCGAGCCGCTCCCTGCGGAGCGATTCGAGGGCGTGCTCGCGGCGTGCGCGGAACGGGCCGAACCGGGGCCGGCCGCCTGGGAAGCGGCGGCCCGCGCCATCATGACGACCGACACCTTCCCGAAGCTGGCGACCCGGACCGCCGAGATCGCGGGGGTGCGCGTCACGATCAACGGCATCGCCAAAGGCGCCGGCATGATCGCGCCCGACATGGCCACGATGCTGTCCTTCGTCTTCACGGATGCCGCTCTGTCCCAGGACGTGCTGCAGGCCCTGCTGTCGGCGGGGGCGCGGACGAGCTTCAACTGCGTGACCGTGGACGGCGACACGTCCACCTCCGACACCCTGATGCTCTTCGCCACCGGCAAAGCCGGCAACACCACGGTGTCCGACCCCGCGGACCCGGCCCTCTCCGGCTTCCGCGAGGCCCTGGACAGCCTTCTGATCGAGCTGGCCCAGCTCGTCGCCAAGGACGGCGAGGGCGCGCGCAAGTTCGTCACTGTGCGGGTCACGGGCGCCGAGAGCGACGCCTCGGCCCATCGCATCGCGATGTCCATCGCCAACTCGCCGCTGGTCAAGACCGCGGTGGCGGGCGAGGACGCCAACTGGGGCCGCGTGGTGATGGCCGTGGGCAAGGCCGGCGAGCCCGCCGACCGGGACCGGCTGGCGATCTGGTTCGGGGACGTCCGGGTGGCCGTGGAGGGCGCACGGGACCCCGCTTACAGCGAGGCCGCCGCGAGCGCCGTGATGCGCGCGCCGGAGATCGGCATCCGGGTCGATCTCGGCCTGGGTGACGGCACCGCCCGCGTCTGGACCTGCGACCTGACCAAGGCCTACATCGAGATCAACGGGGATTACCGCTCGTGAGGGCCGTCCTGGTCGGAGCCATCCTCGTCTCGGCGCTGGCGGCGACGGCGCGGGCCGATGACGCCGCGTGCCGGCACCAGATCAGCGTCGTCGGGCGGGCCGCGGAAGCGCGGGCGCCGGACTTCGCCGAGGTGACGGTGGGCATCGAGGCGCGCGGCGCGACCGCGGCTGCCGCCCTCGATGCGGCCTCGAAGGCGGTCGCCGGCGTCTCGGCCCAGGCGCGGGCCCTCGGCGTGCCGCCGGCCGACATCGGCACGGCTGCCGTGACGCTGCAGACGGCCACGCGCTCCGTGACGCGGCCCGGCGGGGCCAGTGCGGAGGAGCCCGACGGCTACCGCGCCAGCAACCTCGTCAGCGTCCGGCTCAGCGACATGGGGCGCCTGGGCGACCTCCTGCGCCAAGCCCTCGACGCCGGGGCGAACCGGATCGACGGCGTGAACTTCGGGCTCCGCGATCCGGATAGGACCGAATCGACCCTCCAGACCGCCGCGGCGCGGGATGCGCGAACCCGGGCGGAGGCGATGGCCGAGGCGGTGGGCGCCAAGCTCGGGCCACTCTGCGCGCTGAGCACCGCGGGCGCCGCGCCCACGCCCATGATGGCCCGCGCGCTCCCGGCGCCCATGGCGGCGAAGGGACGGCGCGTCCCGATCGAGGCGGGCACGATCGAGATGTCCGCCGAGGTCTCGGCCACCTTCGCGGTGACGCCGTGAGCGGGCCGGAACAGCCGCCGCTGCGCCTCCTCCTGGTGGTCGCCGTGGCCCTGGTCGACGCCGACGGCCGGGTGCTGGTGAGCGAGCGTCCGCCGGGCAAGCAGCTCGCCGGCCTGTGGGAGTTTCCCGGCGGCAAGGTCGAACCCGGCGAGCGCCCGGAGGCGACGCTGATCCGGGAACTGGCGGAGGAACTCGGTATCCGGGTCGAGGAGCCCTGCCTGGCGCCCCTGACCTTCGCCAGCCACGCCTATTCGGACTTCCACCTGCTGATGCCGCTCTACATCTGTCGGCGCTGGTCGGGCACCCCGCGCCCGATGGAGGGTCAGGCGCTGAAATGGGTCCGCCCCAAGGCGCTGCGGGATCTCGCGATGCCCCCCGCGGACGCGCCGCTGATCCCGTTCCTGATCGATCTCCTGGAGGTCTGATCGGGTTCCTCCGGACGCAAGGTTGATGCGGCCATGCCCGTCATCACGAGCGAAGCGACCCGGGTCAGCGCGACCTCGGATCTCCGGGTACGGCACAGGCCTGCTGCGCGGCCCCCGCAGGGGCGGCGCAGGGCTTCAGCGGAGGTCGGGCGGGGCGCCCGCCGTCACAGGGCCAGGATGCCTTCGACCGCCTCCTGGACGTCGAGCGCCTCCGCGAAGGTGGCGAGGTGGTGAGACTGGCCGCGGGCCATCCGGACGACGCCGTCGAGCTGGCGCCGCAGCGTGATCGGCCGCAACCGCTCGTTGGGGATCGCGTCCGGCTCCGGCGCGAAGGACCCGTCCGGCCCGCGGCGCTCGGCGATGGCCCAGTCGCGCAGCCGGACGGCGCCCGCCTCGCCCTCCAGCGTCCAAGTGTTGTGGTCGTCGGCCCCGGTGCCGCCAACCCGTCCGGTCAGGGTCACCGGGACCCCGCCGGCCGTGAGCGTCACGTCGATGGCGCGCTCGGACCGGCCGGACTCCGGGAAAGCGACGCGTCCCTCGAGGCCCTGCAGCGGCCCGAGGAGGCGGCGGGCGAGGAACAGGAAGTGCGAGACGACCTCGCGGGTGAAGCCGCCCTCGGCGCGCCCGTCGAGCCAACCGGCCGCATCGGCCTGCCAGGGGCGCGGCCAGCGCGCGAAGGCCACCGTGATGGCGAGCCGCTCGGCCTGCCCGACGACGCCGTGCGCGATCCAGCGCTCCAGCGCCGCCACCCCGGGCGAGGAGGCGAAGGGGAAGTTCACCGCGCCGGCCTCGCCGGCCGCCGCCACGAAGGCGCGGGCCTCGGCGCGATCGATGGCGAGCGGCTTCTCGCAGAAGATGGTTCGCCCCGCCTCCAGGGCGGCGCGGGCATGGGCGAGGTGCGAGGCCGGCGGCGACGCGACGTACACGCAGGCGCTCGCCGCCACGACGGCGGCGGCATCGGCCACGCGCGGCACGCCGGGGAAGGCCGCGGCGATGCGGGCCAGGGCCTCCGGGGCCGGATCCCAGATCGCCGCGACGCGAACGGGCGAGTCCGGCGCCCCGTGGATCGCGTCGAGCAGGCGCTCGCCCATGATCCCCGCGCCGATGATCCCGAGGGCGAGGCGTTCGTCGGTGGCCGGCATGCTGGGTCCCGCGGGTGATGGGCCGCGATCCGCGGTCCGCTGCAGCCTTTAGGGAACCGGCGGGAGTCAGGGAAGGGCGCGGGCGGAACGGCGCCTGCGGTCACCGCCGGCCGAGCCGATCGTCCAGGCTGAAGGGGCCGCCCCCGAAGGCCGCGACCTGCAGGAGGCCGCCGGCCATGGCGAGGTTCTTCAGGAAGTGGAACATCTGGTTCTGATCGCCCAGCGCCGCGTGGAAGGTCACGGCGGTCGCCACGGCGAAGGCCGCCAGGATCAGCGCGACGAGCCGGGTGCGGTAGCCGGCGATCAGCAGCAGGCCGCCGACGATCTCCACCAGCGTGGCCGCCGCGTAGGAGACCGGCGGCAGCGGCAGGCCGGCGGCCTCGATCGTGGCCAGCGTCGCGCCGGGCGCGGCGAGCTTGCCGGCCCCACTCACCAGGAAGATCGCGCTCAGTAGAACGCGGCCGGCCGTCGCGGACAGGCCGGCGACGCGCGTGCCGGCGGCAGTGGAGGCAGGCGGGTTCGGGGAGATCATGATGATGTTCCATCCTGTACGCGGGTCGAAAGCGAAATTCACGCCGCGCTCCGGAGCGCGGCGGTCTGGAGCCAGCCGGCCGCGACGCTGACCTCGGCCTGCGACAGGCCGTGCCCGGCGGGCAGGATCCGGTGCTCGACGGTCGCGCCGGACGCGGTGAGCTGCGCAGCGAGGCGCCGGGCGTTCTCCACCGGCACGATGGGGTCCATCGCCCCGGAGAGGATCAGGACAGGCCGGCCGGCGAGATCCGCTGCGGGCGGCTCGGCGAACGGCACCATCGGGCGGATCAGCACAGCCCCCGCCAGGGTCTCCGGCCAGAGCAGCAGCAGCGAGGCGGCGATGTTGGCGCCGTTCGAGAAGCCCAGTGCCAGGGGTGCTCCGAGGCCGTAACGCTCCCGGGCCGCTGCCACGAAGGCGGCGAGGTCGCCGGTGCGGCGGCGCAGGTCCGCCTCGTCGAACACGCCTTCGGCCACGCGCCGGAAGAAGCGCGGCATGCCGTTCTCGGTCACCGGCCCGCGCGGGGCGAGCAGTGCGGCGCCCGGCGCGACCATGCGGCCGAGCGGCAGAAGATCGGTCTCGTTGCCGCCCGTCCCGTGCAGGAGCAGCAGCGGCCTGGCGGCATCCGCGCCGGGCTCGAAGCGATGGATGAACTCGACGGTGTCCTGGGTCATGGCATCCTCCTGGCGGTACATCGCGGGCCCGCCCCGCTTCGCGCGGGGCGGGCCCGACGGTCAGGCGACCTTCGGCAGCACGGCCTCGATCTCGGCCCGGTGCGGCTCGAGGCCGGCGGGCAGCTTCAGGGCGCTGCCGAGGGCCTCCACCGGCTCGTCGACCGCGAAGCCGGGCGCGTCGGTGGCGATCTCGAACAGCACGCCGCCGGGCTCGCGGAAGTAGATCGACCGGAAGTACTGCCGGTCGCGCTGCTCGGTGACGTGGAGGCCGCGGGCGGTGAGCCTCTCACCCATCGCGGCCTGCGCGGCGTCGTCCGCCGCCCGGAACGCGATGTGGTGGACCGAGCCGGCGCCCGGCCGGCCACGGAGGAAGCCGCCCACCGCCCGCAGGGTCACGAGCCCTCCGATCGCGGCGCTGCCCGCGAAGCGGATCAGGTTGCCCTCGCGGGCGACCTCCCCGAGACCCAGCACCTCCGTGAGGATCGCGGCCGTGGGCTCGGCCTTGTCCAGGAGGAGCGTCACCCCGTGCAGCCCACGGACGGCGTGCTCGGCGGGAACCTCGCTGGAGGCCCATCCCTCCGCGTCCCCGCCCTCCGCGCCCATGTCCACCCCGACCAGGGCGAGCATCATGCCGTCCGGATCGCGGAAGCGCAGGGTCGGCTCGCCGAAGACTTGGACGAGCGGCTCGTGGGCGACGCCCTTCTCGATCAGGCGGTGGGTCCACCAGCCGATGGAGGCGCGGGGTACCCGGAAGGCGGTCTCCTGCGTCTCTCCCACCCCGATGCGGCCCGGGGCCGCGTGCTCGATGGGGAAGAAGGTGAGGATCGTGCCGGGCCGTCCGGCGGCGTCGCCGTAATACAGATGGTAGGTGCCCGGATCGTCGAAGTTGACGGTCTTCTTCACCAGCCGCAGCCCGAGGATCCGGGTGTGGAAATCGAGGTTGCGCAGGGCCGGGCCGGAGAAGGCCGTGACGTGGTGGAGGCCGGTCTGAACCATGGCGATGTCTCCCGGGAGGCCGCCGCAAGAGGCGCGGCGCGTTGCCGATGACGGGAATGTGCCCCTTGCCGCCGATCCATAAAATAGAAACAATGGAAATCCATCGTTTCTGGAATTGACCCATGCGGCTGCCCGATTTCGAGGCCTGGGCTGTCTTCGCCAAGGTGGTGGAGACCGGCTCCTTCGGGCGTGCCGCCGCGGAGCTCGCGCTATCGAAGGGGACCGTCTCGAAGGCGGTGGCGCGGCTGGAGGCTCGGATCGGCGCCCGGCTGTTCAACCGCACGTCGCGTAAGCTCGCCCTCACCGAGGCGGGGCAGGCCGCGAAGGACGGTGCCGCGCGCATCCTGGCGGAGGGTGAGGCGGCCGAGGCGCTCGCGATGGCGGGCTCAGCCGAACCGCGCGGACTGGTGCGGCTGGCCGTCCCGATGACCTTCGGCGTGATGCACGTGGCGCCGCTGCTGCCGGATTTCCTGGCCCGGCACCCCTCCGTCGCGGTGGACCTGCACCTCTCCGACGCGGTGGTCGACCTCGTCGGCGGCGGCTTCGACATCGGGCTGCGCATCGCCGCCCTGCCGGATTCGTCCCTGCGGGCGCGCCGCCTCTGCGCGATCCGCCGCTCCCTGGTGGCAACCCCGGATTACCTCGACCGGCACGGCCGCCCGACGCATCCGGACGATCTCGCCCGCCACACCTGCCTCGGCTACGCCTACCTGCCGAGTCCCGACCGCTGGCGCTTCATCGACGCCGCCGGCGTCGAAGCAGTGGTCCAACCCGCGGGCCAGCTCCGGGCGAACAACGCCGAAGCGCTGGCACCCGCGCTCCGGGCGGGCCTCGGACTGGCGCTGCAGCCCGATTTCATGATCTGGGACGATCTGGAAACCGGCCGGCTGGAACGGGCCCTGCCCGGCTGGTCGCCGCCCCCGATCGCGCTGCATCTGGTAACCCCGCACGGCGATCCCCGACCCGCGCGCGTGACGGCGCTCATCGGTTATCTCGGCCAGGCGCTCGCGCGGGCGCCGTGGGCCGGGCCGAACCATCCCGCGGAGCGGTCCGACGCGCTTGCCGCACACGGAACCGGACGCGGATCAGTTGACCCAGCCGGATCCGCGCCCACGCTATGACGGGGTCTCGTCCGGTTGGACGCCCGAGGCAGTCGGGGCCTGCGTCATCGCGCGTGTCTTGCAGGCGAGACCGGCAGCGGGACGGCCCGGGCCTGGAACTTGCGAGGGCTCGGTCCCTGACGTGCTCGCCCGGCTAAACCTGAAGTTTCAAAAAGTCGTATCCGTGCCGGATCTACAAGACTTTCATGCAGCTTCACGTTATGTCTAGATGCATACGGTGACGTTGAGGCCCCGATGGACATAGCGGTCCCCACCAGACCGGAGCCAGACCGGCTGCGGCACAAGACGATGGCTGCCGCGGTCGCGGATTCGCTGCGCCAGAGAATCCTGAACGGGGAGCTGCCACCGGGCGTTCAGCTCCGCCAGGACGCCCTGGCCGAGCAGTTCGGCATCAGCCGGATCCCGGTCCGGGAAGCCCTCCTGCAGCTCGAAGCGAACAACCTCGTGAAGATCATGCCGCATCGCGGCGCGGTGGTGACGGGCGTGTCGCTGGAAGAGCTGGAGGATATCTTCCAGCTCCGCGGGCAGCTCGAACCGCAATTGCTGGTCGTCTCGGCGATGCACCTGACGCCCGCCGACATCCAGGCGCTCCGCGCCGTGGCCAGTGCCTACAGCGATACGCTGGCCGGGGGCGAGGTCCTCCGCTGGGGCGAGCTGAACCGGCGCTTCCACCTCGACCTGCTTCGCCACGCGCAGCGCCCGCGCTCGCTGAGCATCCTGTCCGGGCTCCTTCAGGACTGCGACCGGCCGACCCGGCTCCAGCTCTCGACGGTCGGCGACATGGCGCGAGCCGAGCAGGAGCACGGGCGGATCCTCGACCTGTGCGAGGCGCGGAGGATCGACGAGGCGGCCGCGGCCCTGCGCGCCCATGTCGAGCATGTCGGCGCCGCCCTCGTCGCGATCTACCGGCGCGTGCTCGCGGACGCCTGACGGGGGCGGTCCGCCCCGAGGGGGCGCGACCCGCTTCGGCGACGCGGCCGTCACCGCGTCCGAGGGAGGACGGCCGGCCGCGTGCGCGGGTCGGGCCGCCGTCCTCAATCCGTCGGCTTGATGTCCGACTTCGCCGCTCGGCCGCCGATGCGCCCCGGCAGGCGGACGAGACGGTCCTTCACCTCCAGCACCTTCTGGACCTTGGAACCGAGGGTGAGAAGCTGGACGAGGCGCTCCGTCTCGAGGCGGCGCACGTCCGCGTACCAGCCGGCGAAGAGCTCGAACAGGTCGTGCATCTCGCCGAGGCGGGCCTGAGCGTGGCGCTCCCCCTCCGTGCCGGCCTCCTGCATCAGGAGTTCGCGCAGCAGGGTCAGGGTCGGGTCGATCTCCCGCTTCTTGCGTTCCTCGACCAGCGTGCGGACGATCTGCCAGATATCCTCCGGCGTCGCGAAATAGTCCCGCCTGTCCCCCGGCACGTGCTGGAGGCGCACGAGGTTCCAGGCCTGCAGCTCCTTGAGGCCCATGCTGACGTTGGAGCGCGAGACGCCGAGGCGCTCGACGATCTCGTCGGCGTTGAGCGGCCGCTCGGCGACGAACAGCAGGGCGTAGATCTGCCCGACGGTCCGGTTGATGCCCCAGCGCGAGCCCATCTCGCCGAAGTGCAGCACGAAGGTCTGGACGAGGGGAGGCAGATGCACGGTGACGGTCCGACGCGGGGGTCCGGGTTCGGTGCCGGCTTATCAGCTCTTGAGCCAGAACCGGAGGAGCGTCGCGACGCATCCGAGGCCGACGATGCTGGACGCCCAGATCGCCGCGAACCACGCGAGACGCTTCCAGAGGGGGAGAGCCGTGGCGTCCGTCATCAGTGGTACCCGTGCGCGTCGACCTTCCCGCGAAACACCCAGTAGGAATACGCGGTGTAGATCAGGATGATCGGGATCAGGACCGAGGCGCCTACCAGCAGGAACACTTGGCTCGCCTCGGGGGCGGCCGCCTGCCAGATCGTGATCCGGCCCGGCACCACGTCGGGGAAGATGCTGATGCCCAGTCCCAGGAAGGTCAGGGCGAACAGGCCCAGCGCGATCAGGAAGGGCGCCCGCTCGGCACCGCCCCGCAGGGTGCGCCACAGGGCGTAGGCCGCGAGCGCCACCAGCAGCGGCACCTGCGCGGTGATCAGCACGTTCGGCATCGCCAGCCAGCGCTCGTAGTAGCGGCCCTGGAGGAAGGGCGTCACCGCGCTGACGAGGGCGATGGCCGCGACCGTCGCCACGGTGAGGCGCAGGGCGTAGCGCCGGGCCTGCATCTGGAGCAGGCCCTCGGTGCGCATCACCAGCCAAGTCGCGCCGAGGAGCGCGTAGCCGACGACCAGGCTCGCGCCGACGAGGAGGCTGAAGGGCGTGAGCCAGTCCCACCAGCCGCCGGCATAGGCGCGCCCGTTGACCGCGATGCCCTGCAGGAGCGCGCCCAGCGTGATCCCCTGGGCTAGGGCCGCCACCAGCGAGCCGCCCGCGAAGGCCAAGTCCCAGGCGGCGCGGTGGCGGGGATCGCGCCAGCGGAACTCGAAGGCGACGCCGCGGAAGATCAGCCCGAGCAGCATCGCGATGATGGGCGCGTAGAGCGCCGGCAGGATCACCGCGTAGGCCAGGGGGAAGACCGCGAACAGGCCGCCGCCGCCCAGCACCAGCCAGGTCTCGTTGCCGTCCCAGACCGGGGCGACCGAGTTCATGGCGGTGTCGCGCTCCGCGCCGGGCCTCAGGACGGGGAACAGGAGTCCGATGCCGAGATCGAAGCCGTCCATGACGATGTAGGCGAAGACCGCGAAGGCGATGACGAGCGCCCACACCACCGTGAGGTCGAAACTGTAGGCCATGGCTTCCTCACTCGGCCGGCTGGAGGTGGCGGTCGGGATCGATCGCCGGGGCGGGCGTGATGCCCGCCGTCCGGATCGGCGCGCCGGGCTCGATCCCGCTCTCGCCGGCCTGCGGGGGCTTGCCCATCAGGCGCAGGATGTAGCCGGTGCCCATGGCGAAGACCGCGAAGTAGATCACCACGAAGGCGGTGAGCGAGGCCGCCACCGCCGGCGCCTGGAGCGGCGAGGCGGACTGCGCCGTGCGCAGCAGGCCGTAGACCGTGTAGGGCTGGCGCCCGACCTCGGTGGTGATCCAGCCGGCCAGCACCGCCACGAAGCCGGCCGGGCCCATCGCCACCGCGAAGCGGTGCAGCGGGCGCCACGCGTAGAGCGCCCCGCGCCAGCGGGCCACGAGGCTCACGCCGCCCAGGAGCAGCATCAGCATCCCGAGGCCGACCATGATGCGGAACGACCAGAACACGATCGGCACCGGCGGCCATTCCGACCGCGGCAGGCTGTCGAGTCCCTTCAGCGGGGCGTCCAGGGCGTGCTGCAGCACCAGCGAGGACAGCTTCGGGATCTCGACCGCGTAGCGCACGGTGCCGGCCTCCTGATCGGGCAGGCCGAACAGCACCAGCGGCGCGCCGTCCGGGTGGCTCTGGAAGTGGCCCTCCATGGCCATGACCTTGGCGGGCTGGTGCTCCAGGGTGTTGAGGCCGTGCGCGTCGCCGGCGAGGATCTGGACGGGCGCAACCAGGGCGGCCATCCACATCGCCATCGAGAACATCGTCCGGGCGGCCGGGTTGGCCCGGTCGCGCAGCAGGTGCCACGCGCCGACCGCACCCACCACCAGGGCCGTCGTGAGGTAGGCGGCCAGCACCATGTGGACGAGGCGGAACGGGAAGGACGGGTTGAACACGATCGCCCACCAGTCCAGCGGCACGAACTGGCCCTCGGCGTTCGTGCCGTAGCCCGCCGGCGTCTGCATCCAGGAATTCACCGCCAGGATCCAGAACGCCGAGAAGAAGGTCCCGAACGCCACCATCAGCGTCGCCGCGAAATGCAGCCGCGGCCCGACCTTGCGCATCCCGAACAGCATCACCCCGAGGAAGCCCGCCTCCAGGAAGAAGGCCGAGAGCACCTCGTAGGCCATCATCGGGCCCAGCACCGGGCCGGTCTTGTCGGAGAAGACCGACCAGTTCGTGCCGAACTGGTAGGACATCACCAGCCCCGACACGACGCCCATGGCGAAGGCGATCGCGAAGATCTTAATCCAGTACTTGAACAGGTCCATGAAGACCTGGCGCCCCGTGGCGAGCCACAGGCCCTCCAGGACGGCGAGGAAGCTCGCCAGCCCGATCGAGAAGGCCGGGAACACGATGTGGAACGCCACCGTGAACCCGAATTGCACGCGGGCGAGGATCAGCGGATCGAGATTGGCGAGCACGACGGACCTCCGGCCCAGCGGTTGCGACTCGCGTTATAGCAATTTCAGAAATTTCTGAAAAGTCGATAATTCTGGTCCATCGGCGGCGAGCGTCGCACCCGCGAGGATCCTCGGGCCTGGACGCGCGGAGCCGAACGCGGCAGGGTCGGGGCCATTCCAACGAGCCGAGACCCGGCAGGCACGGTGCCCCTCCGGGCAACAGCGCCGCGAGGCGCGCCCATCGGCCGTGCCAGCACACCACGAGAACCGCCCGCATCCCATGGCCCAAACCTCAAGCCCCGCCGCCGTCGACCTCGCGGCCGCCCTGTCGGCCCGGATCCGGGGTGTCGGCACGAGCCAGATCGGCCTCGTGGCGGACCGCGGGCGCGACGACCCGGAGGTCGTGAAGCTGTGGATCGGCGAGGGTGACCTGCCGACCCCGCCCTTCATCGTCGAGGCGGCGCACCGCGCCATGCTGGACGGGCATACGCGCTACACGACCTCGCTCGGTCTTCCGGCCCTGCGGGAGGCGCTCGGCGCCTATCATGCGCGGCACTGGGGCGTGGACATCCCGCCCGACCGGTTCGCCGTGACGGCGGGGGGGATGAACGCCATCATGCAGGCCGCGCAGGTTCTGCTGGAACCGGGCGACGAGATCATCATCCCCTCCCCCGCCTGGCCGAACCTGCGCGAGGCGGTGCGCATCGCCGGCGGCGTGCCCGTCGCGGTCCCCTATCGCAGGCTGCCGGACGGGCGCTTCGCCCTGCCGCTCGCCGACATCGCGGCGGCGATCACAGCGCGCACCCGCGTGATCATGGTGAACTCGCCCTCCAATCCGACCGGCTGGACGATGCCGCTCGCGGAGATGACGGCCCTGCGCGACCTCGCCCGCGACCGCGGCCTCTGGATCCTGTCGGACGAGGTCTACGCGCACTTCACCTACGGCAATCGGATCGCCCCGTCCTTCCTGCAGATCTGCACCGAGGACGACCGGCTGATCGTGACCAACACCTTCTCGAAGAACTGGGCCATGACCGGCTGGCGCGCCGGCTGGGTGATCTATCCCCGCGGCCTCGCACCCACGTTCGCGAAGCTCGGGCAGTACAGCACCACCTCGATCTCGACCTTCGTCCAGCACGCCTGCATCGCGGCCCTCGCGGAGGGCGACGGCTTCATCCGCACCATGGTGGACCGCTGCGCCGAGGCCCGCACGATCCTGGTGGACGGGCTGTCGGGCCTGCCGGGCGTCACCGCCGCGCCGCCGGACGGGGCGTTCTACCTCATGGCCCGGATGGGCGGCGACGAGCCCAGCCTCGACCTGGCGCTTCGGCTGCTGCGGGAGGCGAAGGTCGGGGTGGCGCCCGGCACCGCGTTCGGACCGGAGGGCGAGGGTCTGGTGCGGATCTGCTTCGCCATCAGCCCGGCGCTGGCGCGGGAGGCGGTGGAGCGCCTCTCGGCCGTCCTGCGCCGCGCGGGCTGAAACCGCCTCACCGTCCCCAGCGCAGCACCAGCGCGTCGTTCCGGCGGGCCAGCTCGATCAGGCCCGAGCGGGTCGCCGGGTGCAGCGGCTGGATCGGCAGCCGCGCGGTCTCGTGGGCGATCACGCCGCCCTCCCGCATCAGGGCCTTGCAGGCGAGCAGCCCGCATTGCCGGTTCTCGTAGTTGATCAGCGGCAGCCAGCGCGCGTAGGCGTCCATCGCGGCGTCCCGCCGGCCCGCCGCGTAGGCATCGGTGATCTGCCGGATCCCGTCCGGGTAGGCGCCGCCGGTCATCGCCCCCGTGGCGCCGGCATCGAGGTCGGCCATCAGGGTGATCGCCTCCTCGCCGTCCCACGGACCCACCACGGCGTCGCCGCCCAGCGCGATCAGCTCGCGGAGCTTGCCCGCCGCGCCCGCGGTCTCGATCTTGAAGTAGGCGACGTGCTCGATCTCGCGGGCCATGCGGGCGAGGAAGGCCGCCGAGAGCGGCGTTCCCGCCACGGGCGCGTCCTGGATCATGATCGGGATCGCGATCGCGTCGGAGACGCCGCGGAAGAAGTCGTAGATACCGAGATCCGGCACGCGGATCGTGGCGCCGTGATAGGGCGGCATCACCATCACCATGGCCGCTCCGGCCGCTTGCGCCCGGCGCGAGCGCTCGGCGCAGACCTGCGTGGCGAAGTGCGTCGTCGTGACGATCACCGGCACCCGGCCCGCCACGTGGTCGAGCACCGCGTGCATCACGGTCTCGCGCTCGTCGTCGGTGAGGACGAACTGCTCCGAGAAATTGGCGAGGATGCACAGGCCCTGGCTGCCCGCGTCGATCATGAAGTCGATCGCCCGGCGCTGCCCGTCGAGGTCGAGGGCGCCGGAGGCATCGAACACCGTGGGGGCGACTGGGAAGACGCCGCGATAGGCTTGGGCGGGTGAGGTCATGGGCAGTCCTTCTGCCGCGATCGTGCATCTCCGCGGACGATTCGCAACCGCGGCCGTGACGTGCCCGAGTCTGAGCACGCGACGGACCTGCGCCGAACGGTGCGGACCCGATCATCGCGCCTCCTGGCGCGTCCGACCAGTGCCCGTGCGCCCCCTCCCCGCGCCTGCTGCTGCGCGACGCGCCGACCTCGGACCTCGATCCGGACCTGGCCGCCGAATCCTGGACGTGCGCGCCGCTTCCCGAGCCGGCTCCGAGATCGGCCGCCGCGCAGGGGCCAACCCCTTCGACAGGGCGGCGCGGTTCAGCGCGACAGGCAACGCAGGCTGAGAAGGTCTTCGAGGGTCAGGGCCGAGCCGAAGAGGAGCGGTCGCCACGCCGGGAGGGTTGCGAGGGTCAGGCCGGCCGTGAGGATGAGCCAGGGCAGGACGGACCGGCGATCCGGGCCGGCCCTCAAACCGAGGCCCGCGCCATCGCCGCCTCCTCCGCCCGGCCGACCTGCACGAGGCCCAGCCCCGCCGCCAGCATGGCGCCGCCCCAGAGCAGGAAGCCGATGTCCCAGTAGATCCACTGCGTCCGCGGCAACGACTCGTTGACGTGGTGCACGCCGAGAATCTCGTGGTCGATCACGCCCTCGACGAGGTTGAACAGGCCCCAGCCGATCAGCAGCGACCCGATCAGCAGCTTGTTGGACCAGTAGAGATGTGCGCGGTGTGCGGTTCGCCAGAGGAGGAACAGTCCCAGCACGACGAAGACGTAGGTCGCGCTGTGGAAGATGCCGTCCCAGCGGGTGTTCAGCTCGAGGTTCGCGATCGTGTCGATCGGGTACCAGCTGCTCAGCATGTGGTGCCATTGCAGCACCTGATGGAGCACGATCCCGTCGAAGAAGCCGCCCAGCCCGAGTCGGAACAGGATGCCGGCGCTCAAGGGAAAGACGCGCTCTCGGGCTTCGGCCGCTTCCATGCGCAAATCCGGCTCCGGACGATCAGGATGACGGAGGTCGAGGGTTTCATTCCCGGGATCGCGCGGCAATCCAGGGCGGCGCGGGACCGATCAGCAGGGCGGGGCGGAATTACCCCACCGCGCTCGGACCGCTCCTCGACTGCCTTTCGGACTGTGCTGGGGCCCCGAGGCGGAAACCCGCCCGGGACCCCGATGGATCCCTAACCCCTTCGCGGTGCCTCGCCCGGGACAGAGACCATCCGGTGATAGACCGCGAGGCCCGCCAGGAAGACCGCGAGGCCGAGCCCCGTGGCGTAGGGGGCGAAATCCTTGCCCACGATGGCCAGCGCCGCGCTGTGGCCGGCCAGGAGATCGGTCCCGGCGAGCAACACGCCGACGCAACTCTCACCGACGAGGAAGCCCGAGGCCAGCAGCACGCCGCGGCGCCGCGCCGCCCCCAGAGCCTTGTCGGCGGCCCGCGCGTCACCCTTGCCACCGACCCGGGCGCGCAGCCGGCGCTCGGCGACCCAGGCGAGGATGCCGCCGATGGCGATCGTCACCTCCACCGACAGCGGCAGGTACATGCCGATGCCGACCGTCAGCGCCGGGAAGGTGAGGTTGCGCCGCTTCAGCCATGTTTCCGCGGCCACCAGGATCACGCCGAGTCCCGCACCGATCAGCACCATGTTCCACGGCAGTTCGCTGTGCGTGATGCCGTTGGCGATCTGGGTCATCAGGGCCGCCTGGGGCGCCGCCATGGCGCTTCCCGCATCCTGCCCGTCGCGTGCGGGCGCGCCGACGAAGCCGTAGGCCTCGTAGAGCAGCGACAGGAGCGGGGCGATCACCACGGCGCCCACCCCGACGCCGATGATGAGCGCGACCTGCTGGTGCCAGGGCGTGGCGCCGAGGACCTGGCCGGTCTTCAGGTCCTGCAGGTTGTCGTTCGCGATGGAGGAGGTCGTGATGACCACGGCGGTCAGCAGCAGCGCCATGCCGGTGACGAACCGGTCGCCTTCCGGTCCGGCGGAATGCCCGAGGATGAAGGGCAGGAGCAGCGCGGTCGCCATCGTGGTCAGGATCCCGATTCCCGAGATCGGGCTCGACGACGACCCGAGCAGGCCCGCGAGGTAGCCGCAGGCGGCCGCCATCAGGAAGCCGAACAGGATCGTGAACAGGGTCGCGGCGATGGCCAGCACCACCGTCAGGCCGCCGAGATCGGCTGGCTTGGCAAAATACCCGAACAGGATCGCCAGCGGCGCGCACAGGGCCAGCGTCGCGGCGGCGACCCAGGTGATCGGCAGGTCGCGCTCCTCGCGGGGATGATCCTTGCCGAGGCCGCCGCTTCCGGACAACGCCGAGCGGATGCTTTTCAGGATCGGGCGCGCCAGCGATCCCACCGTCCAGAGACCGCCCACCGCGATGATGCCGGCCCCCATGAGGCGCACCTGCCCGGACCAGATCGCCTCCGCAGCCTCACCGGCGGACTTGGCGGAATCGGGCGACAGGGCCGTCAGCACCGGCACGGCGATCCCCCAGGCGATCAGGACCCCGGTCAGCAGCGCGAGGCAGGCGCCGATGCCGACGAGGTAGCCGACGCCGACCAGCGCCAGCGAGAAGCCCGTCCCGGTGCGGAACACGGCGCCGCCGAGGCTGATCGCACCGTTCAGGCCGTCGCCCAGGATCCGCAGCCCGCTGGTGGCGAGGCCGATCGTCCCCGCCGCCGCTGCGGCGGCGAGCAGGTCGCGCAGGCCGTGGCTCCCCTCCTCTTCCTGGCCGGTCTTGAGCACCTCGGCGGCGGCCACACCCTCCGGATAGGGAAGATCGCTGCCGGAGACGAGGGCCCGACGGAGGGGGATCGAGAAGGCGACGCCGAGCAGGCCGCCCAGCATGCAGACGGCCGTGGTCTGCCAGAAGGGGAAGCCCTGCCAGTGCCCGATCAGGACGAGGCCGGGCAGGGCGAGAATGACATTGCAGAGCGTTCCCGCCGCCGAGGCCTGCGTCTGCACGATGTTGTTCTCGAGGAGGCCGGCGCCGCCCATCAGCCGGAACGCGCCCATCGAGATCATCGCGGCCGGGATCGACGACGAGAACGTCATCCCGGTCTTCAGCCCCATGTAGAGGTTGGCGGCCATGAAGATGACGGTGATGCCCGCCCCGAGCACGATGCCGCGCAGTGTCAGTTCGGCCGGACGGTCCTGGCCCGTCGGCTTGGTCGTCGGGCTTCGCGCGTCCATCGCTCACTCGGGTTGCCGTACGCAAACCGCCCGGAGGCCGAAACCTTTCCCGCGACCCGACGACGTGTCCGGCCGGAGGGCCTGAGTCGATCTGTCCCTGGGTCATGCCGCCGATGTGATGCAGTCACCGGCCGACCCGGCGGGTTCCCCGCAGACCGCCCGCGCCGGGTTCAGCCTGCGCGCCCGTCACGTCACGCGCCGGGATCCCTCACCGTGTCCAAGTGGTACCTCTACGGCTTCGCCCTGCTGGCCGGCGTCGCCAACGCCATCGAACCCGGCCAGAACGCGACCCTGGCCAAGGTCACCGGCCAGCCGATGCTGGCGGGGGTGTTCTGCTTCGCGGTGGCGATCCTCTGCTTCCTGGGCGTCATGGCGGTGGTCCGGTGGCGCGACCGGCCGTCCACCGGCGAGGCGACTCCCGTCCCGCGGTGGGCGTGGCCCGGCGGCATCCTCGGCGCGGCGGTCGTCCTGGCACAGCTCTACGTCTCCGAGCAGGTCGGGGCGGCGCCGTTCCTGGGCTGCGTCATCACGGCGGGCGTGATCGGCTCGATCGCCCTCGATCATTACGGTCTCGTCGGCTTCGCACGCCACAGCGCGAGCCGCTGGCGCGTCCTCGGCGGCATCCTGATGATCGCGGGCGTCGCCCTGGTGGCGGGCTTCTGACGGGTCCGGCCGCCGATCCCAACCCCCACCCGACAGGATGCGATCATGCTCTTCCTCTACGGCATCGCCTTGCTGGCGGGGCTCGCCAGCGCGGTCGAACCGGGCCAGAATGCGGCCCTCGCCAAATCCCTCGCGCGGCCCCTGCTGGCGGGCGTGGTGAGCCTCGCCGTCAGCATCGGCGCGTTCGTGGTGATCATGCTCGTAACGGGACGGTACGGGCTGCCGGGGATGGACCGCCTCGCGCAGGTCCCCTGGTGGGCCTGGCTCGGCGGCCTGATGAGCGCGGTTCTCGCGGCGGCGCAGCTCTACCTCTCGAAGGAGATCGGGGCCGCCACCTTCCTCGGCCTGATCGTCACGGCCGGCGTGGTCACCTCGATCCTGCTCGACCATTTCGGCCTCGTCGGCTTCAAGGTCCACCCGGCCGGCCTGTGGCGCCTCCTCGGCGGCGCCCTGATGATCGGCGGCGTCGGCCTCGTCGCCCGGTTCTGAGACCCTGCAGGGCGACGACGGCGGCGCCGTACCGTCGGGTTCAGATGGTCCAGCCGCCGTCGATGGTGACGGCCTGACCGGTGGTGTAGGTCGCCCCCGCCAGGTAGACGGCGAGGTCGGCGATCTCTTCCGGCGTTCCGAGCCGCCCGATCGGCTGCCGCGCGATGAAGGCCGCGCGGGTCTGCTCGTAGTCGCCCTGCGCGCGGATGCGCTCCTGCAGCGACGGGCTCTCCACGGTTCCAGGGCAGATCGCGTTGCAGCGGATGTTGTGGGCGACGTAATCGGCCGCCACCGCCTTGGTGAGCCCGATCACGGCCGCCTTGGTGAGCCCGTACGCGAAGCGGTTCGGCACGCCCTTCACCGAGGAGGCGACCGAGGCCATGTTGATGATGGCGCCGTCCCGCCGCTCGATCATGCCGGGCAGCACCGCGCGGATCGTGCGGATCATCGCCTTGACGTTGAGGTCGATGGCGACGTCGAGGTCGGCATCGGGCATCTCCAGGATGGTCCCGCCATGGACCACGCCGGCGCAGTTGAACAGCACGTCCACCGGACCGATCCGGTTCACGCACGTGGTGACGGCGCCGGCATCCAGAACGTCGAGGATCGCGGTTTGGAGGTTGTCGGCGCGCAGGTCGCCCAGCGCCGCCGCGTTGACGTCGGTGGCGTGAACCCGGGCACCGGCCCGCGCGAAGGCGAGCGCGCTGGCACGCCCAATTCCCTGCGCGGCCGCCGTGATCAGGACCGTTTTCCCGGCGAGATCTGTCATCGTGTGCTCCCTGCAGGCTGCGTGACGGCGAAGACAATCGCCTCAATCACCGTGATCGCAAGGCACAATCGCGAGGCACGCTCGCAAGGATCACTCGCAAGGATCACTCTGGCGCGGGTGGGTGAGCCGCCGCCACGCAGGGCGGCACCGGTCCGCCCGGTGCCGCCGCCAGGGTCGCGGCGCGGCCGGGGCAGCGCCGGCGCGGCCGGCGCCGTGGGGGCGCGCTCAGCGCCGTCCGGTGACGGTCTCGGCCAGGGACTTGGCGCCGTCCTTGACGTCGCCGACCGTCTTCTGCGCCTCGCCCTTCAGCTCCTGCGCCTGGCCCTC
>NZ_BPQS01000012.1 GCF_022179385.1 Methylobacterium longum
GTCGCCCTCGACCTCGACTACGCCACCCGCTGGAGCCTGCGCCGGGATCTCGCCATCCTCCTGCGCACAATCCCCGCCGTCCTCGCCCAGCGCGGAAGCCGCTGAGCCGGGCGCAGGACTGGATTGGCGGCGCGCCACCGCCGTCATGACCGCGGGTGCGGGATCGGTCTGCCACCCGTCCGAACTTAAGCTGGGCGGGTACGAACTGCGATGAAGGGCCTGTTGCTGAACGCGCTGCTCGGGTTGTGTCTCGGGCGGTTCGGCTCCGTGTGGTGGCTCCTGGTGTTCCTGCCGGTCGTGGCCGCCGAACTCGCCTACGGCGTTTACGTGTACCACCTCGGCCTGCATGCCGGCTTCATCCGGCGCGCCGTGACCCTGCTGGTCTGCGGCCAGTTCGGCTTTCTGCTCGGCGCGCTCCTGCGCCCCATGCGCGGCGAGACGTGAGGGTCGAAGCGGGCGCAGCCGATTCCGGAGGCTGGGCCGACGATGACGGCTTCCGGCCGGTATCGGATGACGGATCGCCACCCCGGGGGCGCTCGGCCGCGCGAGCGCCCGCATCCGGGAGCGCGGCGCCCCCCTGGCGCCCCCCTGGCGCCCCCCTGGCGCCCCCCTGGCCGCCCCCCTGGCGCCCCCCTGGCGCCTTGGCCCTTCCCCCGGTTCTCGTGATAGCCAAGCCCCGGCTCCGAAGCCGCCGTGGATCGGCGGCCAGACGCACGGGATACGGTCGTGGAAGCGATATGGGTGACCGCTCTCATCCGAGCGTCGACCTCGGGAGCCGTCGTCGTGCTCGCCTCGGTGCTGGCCGAACTCCTCGGGCCGGTCTGGGGGGCGCTGATCATCAGCCTGCCGGTCTCCGCCGGGCCGGCCTACGTGTTCATGGTCCTGGAGCATGACACCGCCTTCGTGGCCGACGCGGCCCTCAACGGGTTCGCGGCGACCGCGGGGACAGGCCTGTTCCTCCTCGTCTATGCCCGCCGCGCGGCCGGCCGAGGTCTGGCCCGCAGCCTCGGCCCGGCGGTGGCGGCGTGGGGCGCGGCGGCCGTTCCGATCGCCGCAGTGTCGTGGACGCCGCTGACGGCGTTCCTGCTCAACGCGGCCGTCTACGGTGCGGGTACCCTGATGACCCGGCCGGCGGCGGGACCGTCGCTCGTCCGGAGCACCGTCGTCGCGAGGCCCCGGCCGCTGGACCTCCTCGTCCGGGCGGCCGCCGTCGCTCTGTTCGTGACGGCCATCCTGGCCCTGAGTTCAGCCTTGGGACCGGCGCGAACCGGGGTCATCGCCGCCTATCCGGTCACCCTCACGAGCACCTTCGTCATCCTGCACCGCCGCGTCGGTGGAGCGGCGATGGCACGGCTGGCCAGCATCACGATCCGCGGCGTGTTCGGTTTCGGCCTGACCCTGCTCACGCTTCACCTGACGATCCGGCCACTCGGTGCCGCCCTCGCCCTTGCGGCCGCGCTCCTCGTCTCTCTGACCTACTCGGCCGGGCTTCTCGCCCTGCAGAGCCGCCCGGGTCCGCAGGGCGAGAAGCCCGGCCGGTACGGTCGCTTCGCCAGACGGCCCTGACGCCCGGTCCGGTCCCGTGCGGCGGCTTTGCGGTGGCCGCGCGCGCCGGTCATCGGGACTGCACCGTCCATTTGGCGATCGCCACGGGACGCCCGGACCCGTCGGGTCGGGGCGCCCGGCGGGGCCGGATCCCACCGCCCAGGCGCGCGGCCTCAGGCGGTGCGCGGGGCGACCGCTTCGGAAGCCGCTCGGGCAGCCGCTCGGGCGGTATGGCGGCTCGGTGGCCGTGGCAGGCCGAGATGGTCGCGCAGGGTCGCGCCCGCGTAGTCGTGCCGGAACAGGCCGCGCCGCCGGAGGATCGGCACCACCGCGTCCACGAAGGTCTCCAGCCCGTCCGGCAGCACGTCCGGCATCAGGTTGAAGCCGTCCGCCGCGCCGGCCCGGAACCACGCCTCGATGTCGTCCGCGATCGCCTCGGGCGTGCCCGCGACGATGCGGTGGCCGACGCCGCCGCCCAGCGCCCGCAGGAGCTGGCGCACGGTCAGCCGGTCCCGCCGGGCGAGCGCGACGGTGCCGAGGAACAGCGTGTGGTTGGCGTCCGGCGGCAGCGGCAGCGGGTCGGGGAGCGGCCTGTCGAGGTCGAGCCGCGCGGGATCGATCCGCAGGGTGCCGGCGAGCCGGGCGAGGCTGTACTCCAGCGGTACGAGGTCCCAGAGCTCGTCCTGGCGGCGGCGCGCCTCGGCCTCCGTGGAGCCGATGACCGTTGCGAGGCCGGGCAGGACGACCAGCGCGTCCGGCCCGCGCCCGCAGCGCGCCGCCCGCGCCCGCAGGTCCCGGGCATAGGCCGCGCCGTCCTCAACGGTCTGGGCCAGGGAGAACACCGCGTCGGCGGTGGCGGCGGCGAGCGCGCGCCCGTCCTCCGAGCCGCCGGCCTGGAAGGTCACCGGGCAGCCCTGCGGGCTGCGCGGCACCGTGAGCGGTCCCTCGACGGAATAGTGCGCGCCGCGGTGATGGATGGCGTGGACCTTCCCGGCATCGACGAACCGGCCACCCGCCTTGTCGCCGAGGAAGGCGTCGTCCTCCCAGCTGTCCCACAGGGCGTGGACCAGCTCGGTGAACTCGCGCGCCCGGGCGTAGCGCGCCCCGTGCTCGGACGCGCCCGCGAAGCCGAAGTTGCGGCCCGCGGCGGCATCCGCGGTGGTGACCACGTTCCAGCCCGCCCGGCCGCGGCTGACGAGGTCCAGGCTCGCGACGCGGCGGGCGAGGTTGTAGGGCTCGTTGTAGGTCGTCGAGGCGGTGGCCACGAGGCCGACATGGCTGGTGGCCGCCGCGACGCTGGCCAGCACCACCGTGGGTTCGAGGGCGTTGAACGGCCGGTGGTCGATCCGGTCGTTGATCGCCGGCGTGTCGGCCAGGAAGATCGCGTCGAGCTTGCCCCGCTCCGCGACGCGGGCGACGCGCACGAAGTGGTCGATGTCCACGAAGGCGTCCGGCCGGCTGTCCGGCAGCCGCCACGCGGACGGGTAGACGCCCGAATGCAGCAGGTTGACGTTGAGATGCAGGGTGCGTCCGCTCATCGCAGTAAATCCCCGGTCAGCGGACGCGCGGCAGGACCTGCTCGGCGAAGCGGCGCATCTCCGCCTCGAAGGGCTGGAACTGCAGCATGAACAGGTCGATGCCGGCCGCGTAGAACGCCCGGATCCGCTCCGCCACTGTGGCGTAGCTGCCCACCAGCCCGGCTGCCGTGCCGCCGTTGGTGCCGACGTGGCGGGCGGCCCCCGCATCGGTCTTGGCGAACATCGCGCTGGCCCGGTCGGTCCGGGCGCGGGTGTCGGCGCGCAGGCCCGCGTCGCGCTGCGCCAGGGTGAGGAGCCGCGCGTGCTCGGCCACCGCCTCCGCGTCGGTCTCCCGGGCGATCACGAAGGCCGAGAGGCCGAAGCGCAGCGGGCCGTTGGACGCGGGCCGCCGGGCGACGTCGGCGATCAGGGCGGCGACGTCGGGCAGCGGCTGGCCGTTGAGGAACCAGACATCCGCGTGGTCGGCGGCCAGCGCCCGGGCGGGCTCCGACTCGCCGCCGAGATAGATGGTCGGCCGCGGCCGGAAGGTGCCGGCGGGGCGCAGCTGGTAATCCTCCACCTGGAAATGCGCCCCCGCGAATGTGACCCGCTCGCCGCGCATCAGCCGGTCCACCAGGCCGATCCACTCGCGGCCGTAGGCGTAGCGGTCGTCATGCGCGGGGAACGGCAGGCCGGCCCGCTCGAACTCGGCCCTGTTCCAGGCATTCACGAGGTTCAGGGCGAAGCGGCCGCCGCTGACGTGCTCGATCTGGAGCGCCATCTTGGCGAGCACCACCGGATGGTAGAGCCCCGGCTTGATCGCCGCGATGATCTCGATGCGGCGGGTCAGCGCCGCGAGCGCCGCCGCGGCGGTCCAGGCCTCGAGCTGGTCGCGTTCGCCGTCGTAGGGGTTCATCGTGTGCTGGGCGACCAGCACGGAGTCGAAGCCCAGGGCCTCCGCCTCCAGCACCAGGGCGCGGTTGCGCGCCCAGCTGGCGTCGTCCGGCTCGTCGGGATCGTGGTGGGAGGCCCGGGAGCCGTGGACGGCCGCCCAGATGCCGAAGCGCGGCGCGCGTGTCGGTCCGGCCATGGCCTCAGCCCCGCTCCGCGGGCGGCTGCCAGATCGGCACGGCGGTGGCGTCGAGGGCGCGGGGGATGAGCTTGGCCTCGTGGAACACGTCGGCGATGGCCTGCTGCTCGCCGAGCTGGGCGCGCTCCACCGGCTCGACCGCGTAGGTGCGGCGGCTGTTGGCGGCGGCCACCACCGAAGCCGGGAGGTCGCCCCAGATCGGGGCGAGGAGCGCGACGGCCTCCTGGGGGTTCGCCCGCATCCAGGCTCCGGCCTCGACGAGCGCCCGGTAGACGGTCGCGACGACCTCGGGCTGCGCGGCGACGAAGCTGTCGTTGACGAGATAGTAGCGGTGGTAGCTCGTCAGCCCGGTGGCGTCGGCGACGACGCGCACCGGGCGCTTGGCCTCCGCGAAGGCGAGGAACGGGTCCCAGATCGACCACGCGTCGAGGCTGCCCTGCTCGAAGGCGGCCGCCCCCTCCGGCGCCTGAAGGTAGGCCGGCTTGATGTCGGCGAAGGTCAGCCCGGCGCGCTTCAGGGCGGCGGCCAGCACGTAGTGGCTGCCCGAGCCCCGCGAGACGCCGACCGTGCGGCCCTTGAGGTCCGCGACCGTGCGGACCGGCGAGGCGGCGGGCACGATGATCGCCTCGGCGGACGGTGCGCCCCGCTCGCGGGCGTAGAAGGTCAGCGGCGCCCTGGCCGACTGGGTGAAGATCGGCACCGCGTCGGCGACGTCGGCGTGGATGTCCACGGCGCCGGCCGTCATCGGCTCGATCACGCTGGTGAACAGGTGCCAGCTCGGGGTGAAGCCCAGCGGCGCGAGGCGCTCGGCGAGCGTCCCCTTCACCTTCAGCACGGTGAACAGCACCGACGAGCGCTGCATGCTGATCCTCACCGCGCGGGGTCCGGCCCGCACGGCCGGTGCGCCGAGCGCCACGGCGGCGGCCCCGCCGAGGCCGGTCCGCAGGAGCGAGCGCCGGGACGGGGCGATCCGGCACAGGACGTCGTCGGTCATCAGGATCTCGCGGAATGTTCGGTCTGGCTGAAAGTCGGTCGGGCGGGAATCCGGTCGGGCCAGACGGAGGGCGCCGTGGACGCGACGGCTGTCCCGTCCTCAAGACGCGCCGCGTCGCAGCCCGGCCTGCTCTATTGAAGACCATCGTCGAGCGGCGGATCAATGAAATGTATTTTCGATTTCCCCGCGGACCGTGAAGGTTCGTCCCCTGGAATGACGGACCGGCAGCGGTCCTGAACTCCGGGCGCTGCGAAGCCGGCGCGGTGAGGTCGGAACGCCCGGTAAAAGAGCCCGTTCCGGGCCGACGCGATGCGAAGAACGGTTCTCCTTCGCGGCCGCAGAACACAGGATGGAACTATTCACGCCGCCGGATCAGGGGAACGACGCTTCCAAACTCGCATCGACCGCCGTGTTTTACCTTGAGATCGGGCTTCATCTGGTTGAGTTCATGGGGTGCCGCTCCGGGACGGCAGGTCAATTCGGGAATGGAAAGCCATGTCGCAGACGGAAGCGGGCTGGGGCGCGGGTCCGAGCGGGCGCTACGAGACCCTGGCCGACCGCTTCCGCCCGGTCTTCGCCGAGATCCGCGCCACCGCGGTGGGCCGGGACCGCACCCGCGGCCTGCCCCATGCCGAGATCGGCTGGCTGCGGGAGGCGAACTTCACCACCCTGCGGCTCGCCCCCGAGGAGGGCGGCCACGGGGCCAGCCTGCCCGAGCTGTTCGCGCTCCTGATCGAGCTGTCGAAGGCGGATTCCAACGTCACCAACGCGCTGCGCGCCCATTTCGGCTTCACCGAGGACGCGCTCTGCGCCTCGTCCGCCGTGTGGCGTGCCGCCTGGATCGCCCGGATCGGCGCCGGCGAGACCGTCGGCAGCGGCGTCTCGGAGACCGGCCCGGCCAAGGTCGGCGCGTTCGACACCGTGGTCCGCCGCCGGGACGGGAAGCTCGTGGTCGACGGCCGGAAATTCTACACCACCGGCGCGCTCTTCGCCGATTACATTCACCTGTCGGCCGAGGACGAGACGGGCGGCGCCGTCACCGCCGCGGTGCCGGTCCGGGCGCCGGGGGTGACCATCGTGGACGATTGGGACGGGTTCGGGCAGGGGCTGACGGCCAGCGGCACCGCGACCTTCGAGGGGGTGGCGCTCGATCCGGCACTGATCAAGCCCGATCCGGCCCGCTTCCCCTACGCGATGGCGTTCTTCCAGCTGGTGCATCTCGCGACGCTCGCCGGCATCGGCCGGGCGGCGGCCGAGGACGTGGCGCGGCTGGTGGCCGAGCGCACCCGGGTCTACAGCCACGGCAATGCCGGGCGCACGGCGGAGGATCCGCAGATCCAGGCGGTGGTGGGCCGCGTCCGCGCCCATGCCTACGCGGCCGGGGCCGTGGTGCTGAAGAGCGCCGAGGCGCTCCAGCGCGCCTACGAAGCGCACCGGGCCGGCGACGGCCCCGGGGCGGACCGGGCGACCACCCTCGCCGATGTCGAGGTCAACCAGGCGGTGGGCGTCGTCACCGACCTCGTGCTCCAGGCGACGACGACGCTGTTCGACGCGCTGGGCGCCTCCGCGGTGAAGACCGGCCTCGGCCTCGACCGCTACTGGCGCAACGCCCGCACCATCGCGTCCCACAACCCGCGGATCTACCGGGACCGGATCGTCGGGGCCTTCGCGATCACCGGCGCGCCGCCGCCGCGGCAGTACCGCGTCGGATCGGCGTGAGGCGACGGTGCCGCGCCGCCGCGACCGCCTGCGCCCGGGCGCCTGCCTGTATCCCGGCGGCCACCACGTCGCCGCCTGGCGGCACCCGTCCGTCAAGGCCGAGGCCGGGATCGACGCCGCCCATGCCCGGCAGATCGCCCGCACCGCCGAGGCCGCGAGGTTCGACCTGATCGTCCTGGCCGACGGGGTCAGCCTCCGGGGCGACGACCGCGACGCCACGACCTCCCGGGATGGCGCCGGGATGGCCACGCTGCGCGCGACTGCGGCCCCGGCAGTGATCGTCTAGGTACTTTGCCGGGGGCGGCGGACAGGATCGCCAGATTGCGCCAAACGTGTGTAGGTTGCATCACAGAGGACTGAGCGGAATGGTTCGGTGCCGCAGGGTGGCCTCGACGTGGCCGGGAGACGCGGATGGTGCGCTCACTACCTGGATCGGCCCTCCTCCTTCTGGCGTCGTTCTCCCTCCTCGTCCCAGCCGTCTGCGAGGCCAGGCCGAAACGCGTCAAGCTTCCCATGCTGGAGGTCCCCGACGACGCGGAGCCGCCGAGCCGGCGGATACCCTTCGTCGACCGATCCGCGTTGATAGGAAAGCCGATCGAACTCTCGAACGCCGACGACCGGCGGGTCCTGGCGCGGGAGCAACTCCTGTGGAGCCGGTTGAACGGTTCGCTTTGCACGGGATGCGGCGAGACTCGGCGCATCCGCAAGGTTGCCTACGTCGATCCGATCGCCGTTCTCAATGCGAAACCTGCACTTCTTGTTGCCGCTGTCGCGCCTGTTCAAGCGATCAAGCGGGGACGTGCCGCCCGGATCCAGCTGGCGCATCGGCGACATCATAGATCAAAGCTCTATTCCTACTACAATCGGCTTCGATATGCTGTTCTGAAGTGGCGCAGACATCACCGTGTCCGGACGCGTGCGGTGCACCGTAATTGGACTCCGGACGCGTGAGACTGCTATAGCCAAGCTCAAGCTCGGCTAGAATGGCCGGGTACGGCACGAGAGCGGCCATGCGTTTGAATCGAATCGGAGCGCTCGCGGCTCTGCTGCTGACGACGAGTGCCTGTTCGCATCTGCCGATGGGGCCGACGGCCTACAGCGCGCTGCCCTCCAATCCGCCGGCCGGCCTCGCGCCGGCGACCCTGCCGGCGACCCTGGCGCCGGCCGCGGCACCGCTTGCGGAGGCGGCGCCCGTCCGGCCCGAAACCGACGTCGCCCTGGCACCCGTCGTGATCCCCGGCACCTGGAAGCTGCGGGATGTCGAGACGCGGCGGGGCAGCGTGAACCCCTTGGCGGCCCTCGAGGCGTCGGTGCGCACCCGCCTGGCCTGGGAGACCCTGCATCCGGAAGATCTGTCGGAACAGCCGAAGCCGGCGGCGCGGTCGTTCAGGTCGCTCAGGACCGACGTCACGGAGACGTCGGCCACGTCGGCTGCCGGATCGCCCGCCGGATCGCCCGCCAAGGCGTCTGCGGACGCTAAGCTCTCGGCCGAGCCGCCGGCGAACTACAATCGTGAGGCGGCCATGACCGCCCTCCTGAAGGGCGGGAAGGACGCCGCGAAGAGCATCTGCTCGGGGTGCTGACCGCGTCGCGCCCCGCGACGCCTCGGCCTCACCGCCGGGCCGCGGACGGCGCGGCGGCGAGCCGCGGAGCCGGCACCGGGCGGGCCGACCCTGCCCGCCGCGCCGGTCACGCTGCGGAGGACCGGTCCGCGGCCGAGCGCGGTGCGACGCGGACCGGCTCCGACGGAGAGCCCTAGGCCTGAAGGCCGGCCGTCCGTATCACGGGCGCCGCCATCGCGTTCGTTTCCGAACCGCGACACACCGCTCCCCGTGAATGGATCATGCCGGCCCGTCCCCTCGTCCTGTTCCCCGATCCCCGCCTCTCCCACCCGGCGACTCCGGTCGACGCGTTCGGGCCGGACCTCAAGGCCCTGGCCGAGGATGTGCGGGACACCCTTCTGGCGGCGAGCGCCCTCGGCCTGACCGCCCCGCATATCGGCGTGCCCGCGCGCGTCGTCGTGATCCGCATGGCGCCGGACGCGGATCCGCGCGCCTACGTGAACCCCGCGATCCTGTGGGCGTCCGCCGACACGGCGACCCACGACGAGGGCAGCGTCAGCATGCCGGGCATGCGCGAGCGGATCACCCGGTCGGCCCGCATCCGGTTCGGCTACCGCGACCTCGACGGGCTCGCCCACGAGGCGGAGGCGGATGGCTTCCCGGCCGCGATCGTCCAGCACGAGATCGATCAGCTCGACGGCCTGTTTTGGATCGACCGCCTGTCGCGGCTGAAGCGCGAGCGGTTGCTGAAGCGGTTCTGGAAGCAGAAGCCGGCACCGTGAGCGGCCCCCCGCCGCCAGGCCCGGGGCGTCCGGCGGGCACGGGATGATCCGCGGGGACGCGTCCGGAGCGCCGCCGCGGCCGCGCGCCGAACCGAACCGGGCCGGGAAGCCGGACGGCGTTCAGCCGCCCGATGGCGCGAGCGGCTGAACACATCCGGTTTCGAGGCGCCGCGGGTCCGGCCTGCGCGGGACCCGCGGCGAGGGCGATCACTCGGCGGCGTGCAGGACCGGCGCCGGCGCCAGGGCCGGCGCGGTCCTCCCGGCCAGCGCGGCAGCGAGCTTGTCCTCGTCGACCTCGTTCTCCCAGCGCGCGACCACGATGCAGGCCACCGCGTTGCCGATGAAGTTGGTCAGCGCGCGGCACTCGGACATGAACCGGTCGACGCCGAGGATCAGCGCCATGCCGACCACCGGCACCGAGGGCACCACGGCCAGCGTCGCCGCCAGGGTGATGAAGCCCGAGCCGGTCACGCCCGCCGCGCCCTTCGACGACAGCATGGCGACGAGCAGCAGCAGGGCCTGCTCGCCGAGGCTCAGCGGCGTGTCGGTCGCCTGCGCGATGAACAGGGCCGCCATGGTCATGTAGATGTTGGTGCCGTCGAGGTTGAACGAGTAGCCCGTGGGCACCACGAGGCCGACCACCGGCTTCGAGCAGCCGGCCCGCTCCATCTTCTCCAGGAGCGACGGCAGCGCCGATTCCGAGGAGGACGTGCCGAGCACGAGCAGCAGCTCCTCCTTGATGTAGCGGATGAGCTTGATGATCGAGAAGCCGTTGTAGCGGGCCACTGCGCCGAGCACGACCAGCACGAAGATCGTCGAGGTCAGGTAGAACGCGCCGACGAGGTAGGCGAGGTTCGCCAGCGAGCTGATGCCGTACTTGCCGATCGTGAACGCCATGGCGCCGAAGGCGCCGATGGGGGCGACCTTCATGATGATGTTGACGACGCCGAACACCGCCTCGGACAGCACCTTGATGATGTCGAGCACCGGCTTGCCGCGGTCGCCCAGGAAGGCGAGGCCGAAGCCGAACAGCACCGAGAAGAACAGCACCTGCAGGATCTCGCCGCCCGCGAAGGCGCCCACCGCCGTCGTCGGGATGATGTTCATCAGGAACTCGACGATGCTCTGCTCCTTGGCCTTGCCGGCGTAGGTGGCGATCGCCTTCGGATCGAGGGATTTGGGGTCGATGTGCAGGCCGTTGCCCGGCTGGAGCACGTTGGCCACGATCAGGCCGACGATCAGCGCCAGGGTCGAGAATGTCAGGAAGTAGATCAGCGCCTTGCCGCCGACCCGCCCGACCTTCTCGAGGTTGGTCATCCCGGCGATGCCCGAGACCACCGTGAGGAAGATCACCGGGGCGATGATCATCTTGACGAGCTTGATGAACGCGTCGCCGAGCGGCTTCATCTCGGCGCCGAGCTGCGGATAGAAGTGTCCGAGCAGGATGCCGATCGCGACGGCGACCAGGACCTGGAAGTACAGGGTCCGGTAGAGCGGTCTCGGCTTGGCGGGCGGATGGGGCGCGGTGAGCGGTGACGGTACGGCAGCCATGGGTCGTTCTCCCTGTCGGCGGTTGCGATCGGGGCGGGTGGCACCGGAACGATCCGGCGGGGTCCGCGCTTGGTCTTGGCCTTCCGGCGCGCAGCTTTGCCGTGGGGGCATGGCTGCGTTTCGGCGAGGGAATGGCAACCGGCGTGCCATGTGCCGGAACGGGGCGACTTTTTAGTAAGGCGCTGTTCGGGAACAGGTTTTTGTCGGAGCTCCGCGTCCGCCCCGGGGCGCGGCGTGCGGGAATCCGCACCGGCGCGGCCCGGGCGGTCCGGTTTTCCGCACGGGCGACCGGGCGTTGACCGGACTCGCCGAGCCGGAACGCGGCGGGTGGGCGGCCCGCCTCCCGTCGCGCCGCGTCCTCCTCGTCCTCGCCGGCCTCTGCGCCGTCCTGGTCGCGGCCTGGCTCGCCGGGCGCGCGGCGGAACGCTGGGTCCTGGCGGACCTGCGGCGCGGCGCCCGCTCGGCGATCGGGCTCCAGGTCGGCCTGCTGCTCGCCGAGATGCAGAAGCAGGCCTCCCTGCCCCTGGCGCTCGCGGCCGACCCGGAGGTCGCGGCCGCGGTCGAGACGGGGGCGGGGCGCGACCTCCTCGACCGGGTCGACCGGCGGCTCGCCGAGGTGGCGGCGGCCACCGGCTCGGCGGTCCTCTACGTCATCGGTGCCGACGGCGTGACGGTCGCGGCCAGCAATGCCGGCGGGGACCGGAGCTTCGTCGGGCGCGACTACGCGTTCCGGCCGTATTTCCGGCGGGCGCTCTCCGGGGGGGCCGGCTCGCAATTCGCCCTCGGCACGGTGAGCGGCCGACCCGGCCTCTACCTCGCCCGGCGCATCGGCGCGGCGGCCGGCGTCGTGGTGGTGAAGGTCGAGTTCGACGCGGTCGAGGCGGCGTGGCGCGCGGCGCAGGAGGTTACCTTCGTCACCGATGCCCGCGGCATCGTCCTCGTCACGAGCGAGCCGGGCTGGCGATTCGGGACGCTCGGCGCGGTGGACGCGGCCGAGCGGGCGCGGATCGGCGCCGGCCAGGATTTCGGCGCGGCTCCGCTGGAGAAGCTGCCCCTGCATCCCACCGGCATCCCCGACGTGGTCCGCGTCGGACGGGGGGCGCTGCCGGCCTGGACGGCGGTCGCCACGCGGGCCGCCGTGCCGGGGACCGACTGGCAGTTGCACGCCCTCACCCCGGTCGGGACGGCGGTGGACCGGGAGCGGCTGCAGGCCTGGATCATCGCCGCCCTGACCACGGCGCTGGCCGGCTTCGGGGCCGCCGCCCTGGCCGACCGGGGCCGCCGGACGCGGGCGCGGCTGGCGGAGGCGGCCGCGCGGCGGGTGGAGCTCGAGACCCGCGTCGCGGCGCGGACCCGCGCCCTGCGCGAGGCCAACGCCCAGTTGCGCGCCGAGATCGAGGAGCGCCAGCGGGCCGAGGCCGAGCGCGAGCGCCTGGGGCGGGAACTGGCACAGGCCGGACGGCTCGCGGCCCTCGGCCAGTTCGCCGCCAGCATGGCGCACGAGATCAACCAGCCGCTGGCGGCGATCCGCTCCTACGCCGACAACACGGCGGTCCTGGTCCGGCGCGGGCGGAATGAGGACGCGGCCGAGAACGCCTTCGCCATCGGCCGGCTCACGGACCGCATCGCCGGTCTCACCCGGCAGCTCAAGGGCTTCGCCCGGCGCGCCTCGCCGCGGCGGGAGCCGGTCCCGCTCCGCGCGGTCCTCGACAACGCGCTGGAGCTGGTGCGCGCCCGCGCCGCGGCCCTGCGCGTGCCGCTGGAGGCCGACCTGCCCGGCCCCGAGCTGCGGGTCCTGGGGGACGGGCCGCGGCTGGAGCAGGTCCTGGTCAACCTGCTCCAGAACGCCCTCGACGCGGTCGCCGGGCGCCCGGACGGCCGCGTGACCCTGAGCGTCGCCGCGGAGGGCGCCGAGCGCGTGGCGGTGGCGGTGACCGATACCGGCCCCGGGATCCCCGAGGCGGAGCGCGGCCAGATCTTCGACGCGTTCTTCACGACCAAGGCCGACGGCCTCGGCCTGGGCCTCGCCATCGCCCGCGGGATCGTGGAGGATTGCGGCGGGAACCTGATCCTGGCCGTCCGCGACGGCGGGGACGGGCCGGCGGCCGGCACGGTCTTCCGGATGGAACTCATCCGGGCGGCCGCGGCTGATCCGGCCGCGGGAGGACGCGTGGGGGCGATGCAGTGAGCGGGGACGCGGACGGGGCGACCGGGCGCGTCGTGTTCATCGACGACGAGGCCGAGGTGCGCCGGGCCAACGGCCAGAGCCTGGAACTCGAGGGCTTCGCCGTCGAGGCGTTCGCCGCGGCCGAGCCGGCGCTGGCGGCGATCCTGGCCGTGTCCCCCGGCGTCGTGGTCAGCGACGTGCGCCTGCCCGGCCTCGACGGGGTCGGCCTGCTGGCGCGGCTGCAGCGGGTCGATCCGGATCTGCCGGTGATCCTCATCACCGGCCACGGCGACATCCGGATGGCGGTCGCCGCCATGCAGGGGGGCGCCTACGACTTCCTGGCCAAGCCCTACCCCGCCGAGGCCCTCGTCGCCTCCGTGCGCCGGGCGCTGGAGCGGCGGCGCCTGGTGGTGGAGAACCGCGCGCTGCGCGCCCGCCTCGACGCGGCGATCGAGGAGGATCCGGCCTTCCTGGGCGATTCCCCCGAGATCGTGCGGCTGCGGAGCCTGGTGCGCGAGGTGGCGCGGGCCGACGTCGACGTGCTGGTGTCCGGGGAGACGGGATCCGGCAAGGAGGTGGTGGCCGGCGCCCTGCACCGGTGGAGCCGCCGGGCGGCGCGCAACCTCGTGGCGATGAATTGCGGCGCCCTGCCCGACAGCGTCGTCGAGAGCGAGCTGTTCGGGCACGAGGCGGGCGCCTTCACGGGGGCGCTCAAGCGGCGGGTCGGGCGCATCGAGCATGCCCACGGCGGCACGCTGTTCCTCGACGAGATCGAGAGCATGCCGCTGACGCTCCAGGTCAAGCTCCTGCGGGTGCTCCAGGAGCGCACCGTGGAGCCGCTCGGCACCAACGAGGTGCGGCCCGTGGACATGCGGGTCGTGGCCGCCACCAAGGTCGATCTCGGGCAGGCGGCGGCGCAGGGCACGTTCCGCGACGACCTCTACCACCGGCTCAACGTCATCACGGTCGCGATCCCGCCCCTGCGCGATCGGGGCGACGACGTGATGCTGCTGTTCCAGCACTTCCTGCGCCGCGCCGCCGAACGGTTCGGGAAGGCCGTGCCCCCGGTCACCCCGGCCGTCCGCGACCACCTGCGCGGCCATGCCTGGCCCGGCAACGTCCGCGAGCTCGGACACTTCGCCGAGCGCTGCGCCCTGGGCCTCGTCGAGGCGCCGCAGGCCCCGCCCGAGGCCGCCCCCGGCGGTCTCGCCGAGCAGGTGGACCGCTTCGAGCGGCGGCTGATCCGGGACGAGCTGCTGGTCGCGGGCGGCGACGTGCGGGCCGCCGCCGAGGCCCTCGGCCTGCCGCGCAAGACCCTCTACGACAAGATGGCCCGCCACGGGCTCACGCCGGGCGACTACCGCTGACGCCTCCGCGCCGTCAGCCCGCGCGCCCTCAACCCCTCAGCCCGCACTGCCTGGACCCGGGCCGACGTGGTCGGCGATGGCGCCGGCCGTGGTGAGCCAGACGTCGGCGCGGCGCCCGGCGATGTGCTGCAGCGCCCGGCGCAGGGGCCTCAGGCGGTGCGGGCGCCCAACGATGTAGGGGTGGAGGGCGAGGCCCATGACCAGGGGCGCGGCCTGCGCCTGCTCCAGCATCTCGTCGAAGGCGTCGACGATCATGTCGGCGAACTGGCGGCCCGTCTCCTTGCGGGCGATGATCGCGGGGATGTCGTTGAGTTCCTGCGGATAGGGCACCGCGAGGATGCGGCCGCCGCCGCGCGTGGCGAACCACGTCGGCTGGTCGTCGTGGTCCCAGTCGAGCAGGTAGCGGTAGCCGGCCTCGGCCAGGAGGTCGGGCGTCACCCGCGACTGCGAGATCCACGGCCCGAGCCAGCCGGCCGGCGGCTGGCCCTCCCGGGCGGCGATCGCGGCCGTCGTCTCGGCGATCAGCGCCCGCTCGGCGGCCTCGTCGAGGGTGCCCTGCCGCTCCGCGTTGGTCCGCCCGTGGGCGACGATCTCGTCGCCCCGCGCCCGGAACGCCTCGATCAGCCCCGGACAGTCCCGGTAGAGGTTGCTGTTGACCAGCACGCTCGCCGGCATCGCCAGCTCGTCCAGCAGCGCAGCGATCCGCCAGGCGCCGACCCGGTTGCCCCAGTCCCGCCAGGCATAGTTGAGCACGTCCGGCTGCGGACCGCCCGGCGCCAGCTCGGCGCCCAGGCCTTCGCCGAACGCGAAGGTCTCGAGGTTCAGCCCGATATAGACCGCCAGCCGCCTGCCCTCCGGCCAGTCGAAGACCGGCCGGTCCGGGAGGGCGCTGTAGGGGTAGCGGCCGTGTCCGGCATCCGTGTCCATGAGATGTCCTGTTGCGCGGCACCGGGACGGGCCGCTCCCGCCCCGCCGCCCTCGACGACGCGGCTCAGCGCAGGTCCCGGAAATAGGCGATCGTCCGCTCGAGCCCATCCCGGACCGACACGGTGGGCGCCCAGCCCAGCAGATCCCGGGCCTTCGTGATGTCGGGGCGGCGCTGGTGCGGGTCGCCGAGCAGATGGGCGATGTTCCGCCGCCGCCCCCTGAAGAAGTTGTCGAGGCACAGGACATCGCGGCCCTGTGCCAGCAGCCGCTCGCAGAGATGCGAGCCGATGAAGCCCGCGCCGCCCGTGACGAGGATCCGCTCCGTGTCACCGTAGGGCAAGCAAACACATCCCCGCGTCCGGATCGGATCTCCTGGATATGACGCGAAGTCTTGGATCCATGTGAAAAATCGCAATGTCCAGTTGGGAATATCCTTGACTCTTGCGTGGTCAAATTCAGCGCCGTGACGCCAGCGCCGCCCGTCGCGGGACCGATGCCGGCCGGAGCGCCCCGTCGGGGCGGGCGATCGGGAGCCGTCCGGCCGCGACACCGGGGCCGGCCCGGTCCGAAGACCCCGCGGCCCGACCGCGGCCCGACCGCAGCACCGGGCCGGGCGAAGGCGCGCCGGCGGTCTCCCGCCGGAGCCGTTCCCGGTCGCGTCGCCGCCGGACGGGGCGCTAGCGGGCCGCGTCGAAGGCGGCGAGGAATGCCGTCAGGTTCCGGGGCAGGGCCGCGCAGAGGTAGCCGCCCTCCTGGACGAGGGCGGTGGGCAGCCCGGCCTCCGCGATCCGCGCCGCCGCCGCCTCGAAGCCGGCTTGGGTCACCCGCAGGGCGCCGATCGGATCGTCCTCCGCGGCGTCGAGGCCAAGCGCCACCACGAGGCCGCGCGGGGCGTGCGCGGCGACCCGTGCCAGCCCGGCCTCCACGGCGGCGAGCCAGGGGGCGTCGCCCGAGCCCGGCGGCAGCGGCAGGTTCCCGTTGAAGCCCGCGCCGGGCCCCTCCCCCGTCTCGTCGGCGTAGCCGGCGAAGAACGGGAAGTAGTCCGACGGGTCTGCGTGCACCGAGACGGTGAGCACGTCGGCGCGGGCGTAGAAGATGCCCTGCGTGCCGTTGCCGTGGTGGACGTCGATGTCGAGGATCGCCACCGGGCCGCCCGTGGCGGCCAGCATCCGCGCCGCCGCGACCGCGCTGTTGTTCAGGAAGCAGAAGCCGCCCGCGGAATCCGCGTAGGCGTGGTGGCCCGGCGGCCGGCACAGGGCGTAGGCGTGGCCCGATGCCAGCGCCGCGTCGGCGGCCGCCACCGCGCATTGCGCCGCGCCGTAGACCGCCGGCCACGTGCCGGCCCGGATCGGGGTCGAGGTGTCGGCCATGTAGAGGCCGGCGAGCCCCAGGAGCCCCGCGGGCTTCCGGTGCATCTGCGGACGGGCGAAGGCGCCGGTGAGGATCTCGTCGCCGATCCCCGGCATCTCCGCCCGCCGCGCCCAGGCCTCGGCCAGGAACGCCACGTAGTCCGGATCGTGCACCGCCCGGATCGGGTCGAGGCCGTGGTCGCCGGGCGCGGCGAGGGCGTGGCCGCCCCGCAGGGCCGCGTCGCGCAGGATCGCGTAGCGTGCGGCCTGCTCGGGATGCGGGATCGGCGTGCCGCGCCGCCAATACCGTTCGGGATCGTGCCGGGCCGTGTCGGGCGTGTGGAAGATGCGCATCCCGCGAGGTTAAGGCCCAACGGGGTGCGCGTCATCCGTCCGGGCCGCCGGCCCGCGGGGAAGACGGGGACGCCTGCGGCCGTCGGTTCGCGTGTCGCGTCCGCCGCTCGGGCCGGCGCGCTCCCCGGCCGCGCCGTCCGGCGCGCCCGCGGGCCGGGGCTTCGCCCGTGGCCCGGCCGGCTCCGGCGCTCCCGGTTCCCGGGCCGCGGGCACGGGCGGGGCGTGGACGCGCCGATCCGACGGCGCGGGGGACGCGGCGATCTCGCGCAGCAGAATCGGGACCCGCGCCCAGGGCTCGGTGACCGGCCGGATCGGGGCCGGGGCGCGGTCGCCGGCGGCCCGGATCTCCGGCCAGCGCGCGCAGAAGGCCTCCACGCAGGCCGGATCGAAGTGGCGGCCGCTGTCGGCCCGCAGACAGGCGAGCGCCGCCTCGAAGGACATGGCCTCCTTGTAGGGCCGCGACGTGGTCAGGGCGTCGAACACGTCGGCCACCGCGACGATCCGGGCCGCCAGGGGGATCTCGGGGCCGGCAAGCCCCTCCGGGTAGCCGCTGCCGTCCCATCGCTCGTGATGCGACGCGGCGATCTCGGCGGCCAGCCGGATCAGCTCGGAGGCGCTGCCGCCCAGGATGCGCTGGCCGATGGCCGCGTGCGTCTGGATCAGGGCGAACTCGTCGGGGTCGAGGCGGCCGGGCTTCAGCAGCACGCCGTCCGGGATCCCGACCTTGCCGACGTCGTGGAGCGGCGCCGCGAGGTAGAGGCTGCGGCAGGCCTCCGGGGGCAGGCCGAGCGCCTCGGCCACGATCTGGCTGTAGCGGGCCACCCGCCACGTGTGATCGCCGGTGTCGTTGTCGCGGTACTCGACGGCCAGCGCCAGGCGGAAGATGATCTCCTCCTCGCGCTCGCGCATGTGGCGGAGCGCCGCCTCCACCTCGCCGTCGAGCCAGGCCGCCTGCTCGGCGAGCCGCCGCACCGCCTTGGCCAGCCGGATCACGTTGCGCAGCCGCACGGTCAGCTCGACGCCCGGCATGGATCGGTCGAGGAAATCGGTCGCGCCGGCCTCCAGGGCGGCGAGCCGCACGGCCTCGGACACGTCGTCGGTGATCATCACCATGGGCACCTGGGCGTAGTGCGGGATGGTCCGCATGCACCGGATGAAGGCGATCCCGTCCAGGGCGGGCATGCGGCAAACGACCAGCACGAGGTCGAAGGCGCGCATCTGCGCCTCCACGAGGGCGGAGGCCGTGTCGGCGTGGTCGGTCACGCTCACGCCGCGCTGGGCCTCCAGCAGCCGGCGCAGCCGCAGGCGCATGGTGGTGCTGTCGTCGACCAGGAGCGCGTCCATCATGGATTCCCGTGTCGGAGCGCGGAACCGGCCGGCGCGGGGGCGCGCGGCCGGTCGTCGGGGCCGCGGGATCCGGCGCCGCGTCCTCGCGGACGCGTCCGGCTGGACGCGGCGACAGGTCGGAGTGAGAGTTGTGCGATCATCGCGGAACGTTCGAATGCCGAGATGGGATGTTGATTCGGTGCCGGTTAAATTAAAATGAATGAAGACCGCGGTAATGATGGATCAAGATCGAGTAAATTGCAGTGGATCTATACCAAAAAATACTGCGTTTGCGTCGATTAAAAGCACGATACGTACTGAGTATTGGGTACTGACTATGCGATAGTGATATCGATGGCGGCAACGTATTTTCATGCCCGTGACCAGGATTGTCGTGGGCGGATGCGCGCCGGCCCTGCGGCGCGTCCCGCTGACAGGTCGGCGGGCCGGCGCTACCGTCGGTCCGTGAGCGCGGGCCGGCAGCCCGGAGAGCGCGTCGCACGGCGTGTCGGGTGGCGTGTCGGGTGGTGGGTCGGGTGGTGACTGGGCGATGATGCGGTTCGATCTCACCGATCTCGGCCTGTTCCGGCACGTGGTCGAGGCCGGTTCGATCACCCACGGCGCGGCGCGGGCGAACCTCGCCCTGGCGGCGGCCTCGACGCGGATCCGCCTGATGGAGGAGTCCCTCGGCGCCGCGCTGCTGACCCGGGGGCGGCAGGGCGTGAGCCCGACCCCGGCCGGACGCGCGCTCCTCGTCCATGCAAGGGAGGTCCTGGCCGGCGTGGAGCGCCTGCGCGAGGAGATGGCGGCCTTCTCGGGGAGCGCCTTCGGCCAGATCCGGGTGCTGGCGAACACCAACGCGCTCACCGAGTTCCTGCCGGACGCGCTCTCGGCCTTCCTTTCCGGACATCCCGGGATCGGCGTCGAGATCGACGAGCGCACCTCCGAGGAGATCGTCGGGCTGGTGGCCGAGGGCGCGGCCGATCTCGGCATCCTGTCGGGCACGGTGGATACCGGCTCGCTCCAGACCTTCCCGTTCCGCGAGGACCGGTTCGTGCTGGTGGCGGCCCGGGACCATCCCCTGGCGGCGCGGGGCGCGATTCCCTTCGCCGAGGTGCTGGACCACGATCTCGTCGGCCTCGACCGGCGCAGCGCCATCAGCCGGTTCCTCGTCGCTCAGGCGGTGCGCGAGGGCCGGCCGATGCGGCTGCGGGTGCAGCTGCGCGACTTCGAGGCCGTCTGCCGGCTCGTCGCGGCCCGGGTCGGTCTGGCGATCCTGCCCGAGAGCGCGGCCGCCCGCGCCGCGCAGGATCTCGCCCTCGCGGTGGTGCCCCTCGCCGACTCCTGGGCGCGGCGCGACCTGACCCTGTGCCTGCGCGACCTCGACAATCTGCCGCCGTTCATCCGAGCCTTCGTGGCGGCGCTGAGGGACTAGCGGGCGAGGCCCCGGAACCGCCTGGAGGCGGTCGGGCCGGTCCGCTGGCGGACCAGGCGGTGGACCAGGCGGCGGATCGCGGTGGAACGCCGCTCCGCTCGCTGCGACGGGTTCTTCGTGGCAGTCTGCCGGCCGAGTCGCCGCCCTGTGCTTCGGAGGCTGCGGATCGGCACCGCAGGAGGACCCGTGAATCGTCTGCTGCCCCGCGACGGCATCGCCGCCCTGCTCGCCGCGGGCCTCGTGGTCCCGGCAGCCCCGACGCGAGCCGCATCGTCCACGATCCGCCACGTCGCCTTCGCCTGCCCGGCCGGCCGGACCCTCACGGTCGCGTTCGACATCGGCAACCTGGAGGCGCCGGCCGTCGTCCACCCGCCCGGCGGTCCGGCGGTGACCCTGCCGGTCCAGCCGCACGCGGATGGGATCCGGTACGGGGACGGGCGCCGCGAATTGCGCGGCAAGGGGCGCGTGGTGACCTGGAGCGACGCGGGCAAGCCTCCCGTCACCTGCGCGGAGACCCCCGCCGACAGGTGAGCGCCGACGGGTCCGCGCCGGGGCTCCGCACCGGAATGCGCCGCTTCCGCCCAACAACGTCCCGCCCGGCAACGTCCCGAGCGCCCGGCCCGGAGGCAACGCGCCCCCTTCGCCCGCCGGTGATCCGACCCGCGATCCGCGATGATCCCCCGGGTTCGGCAGGCACCTTCCGACGGCGTCGGGCCGCAGCGCGAAGAGGATCCGCCGCGGACCGGCCCCGCGCCGCGGCGGTTTCCTGCGCTCGGCCTCGGCATCGGAGGGGCGCCGGGCACGCCCCCGCCAGGCGGCTTCAGCGCCACCGCTCCTCCGTGCACGCCAGCACGTAGACGACGTGCATGCAGCGTGCCTGGGCGGCTTGCGAGGTCGCGTCACCCATGCACGCCCGCATCCCGACGGAGAGCAGGCCCCGATCGACGTCCTGATCCCGGGCACAGGTGAAGATGGGCTGGAAGCCCTCGAACCGGCTCACCTGCCAGAAGATGGCCATGAACGAGAGCAGGCAGAACGCGCAGACCAAGAACCGGTTGTCGTAGAACCAGTGCCTCCGATCGGCCTTCGCGGCGACGCGCTCGGTCATTCGGCCACCGGGGGCGCCAACGGAATCGCGGTCTGGACCACCCGTGCTCTCCAAGCGGATCGCCCGCCCCATCCCGCCGGACCCCTCGGCCACGCGCCCACCGGCAGGAGGTGCCGGTCGGGGTGCCGGTCGGGGTGCCCGTCGGGGGCCGTCAGTCGATCACCTCCACGATGCGGCGCGATCGCGGCTCGACGAGAACCGGATGGTGGTTGACGATCGTGTAGCTGTACTCCGGCAACGCGAACTCGCGCGGGACATCGTAGTACACGACGCCATCTTCCGGTAGCACGGTCCCGACCCGCACGGGGCCCGCGAGCGCGATGGACGGGCGGCGCTCGCCGAGCGCGTAGATGCGGAACCGCTCCCGCCGGTCGACGCCGAGGATGCCGTTGGCCGTGCCCACGGCCGCACCGATCGCGCCGCCGACGACCGCCCCGAGGGGGCCCGCCATCTCCGCGCCGCGCGAGGCGCCCTCCTGGGCCCCGCGCTCCAGCCCCTGCGCGTGGGCGGCCGCGGCGAGGCCCAGCGTGGCCAGGAGCGCAAGAGGAGTCGCGATCCGCATGATGTGTCGTCCGGGTCGGTGGCATGAACCCTCCGGCTTGCGCCCGAGGGAGCGGGGGCATCCCGGCCGGAGGATACCGCGAAAAGGCTGCCGATGGGTTGCCGCACGGCCTCGGCCGGGCGCCGCATCCCGCAGGGCGGGCCCGAGGCGCCCCGCGCGACGGTCCGGCGCGACCCGGCAGGTGCGGGCGCGGCCGCGGCATTGCCCCGGTCCGCCCATGGGTTAGCCTCGGGCTGATTCCGTCGGAGGGGACAGGGCATGCCGATCGAGACCGTGGAGACCGCCGGCCGCCGCCGGGGCGCCGACCTCCTGGTGGAGGTGCTGCGCTCGGAGGGGGTGCGCTACATCTTCGGCAATCCCGGCACCACCGAATTGCCGCTCATCGACGCGCTCACCGAGGCGCCGGACATCGCCTACATCCTCGCCCTGCAGGAGGCGACCGCGGTCGCCATGGCGGACGGCTACGCGCAGGGCGCCCGCCGGCCCGCCTTCCTCAACCTGCACACGGCCGGCGGCCTCGGCCACGCCATGGGCGGGCTGGTGAACTCGCAGGTCTCAGGCACGCCGCTGGTGGTCACAGCCGGTCAGCAGGACCTGCGCCACGCGCTGACCGACCCGCTGCTGATGGGCGACCTCGTCGCCATCGCCGACCCGGTGATGAAATGGGCCCGCGAGGTGACGAGCCCGGACCAGATCCCGATCCTGCTGCGCCGGGCCTTCCACGACGCGGGGGCGGCCCCCTCCGGTCCGGTCTTCCTGTCCCTGCCCATGGACGTGATGGAGGCGATGTCGTCGGTGCCGGCCGGCGAGACCTCGACCATCGACCAGCGGGCGGTGGCGGGCTCCCTCGACCGGCTGGCGGAGAGGCTGGCGGCCATCGCGCCCGGCCGCCTCGCCCTGATCGCGGGCGACGAGATCGACGCCTCGGACGCCTCGGCGCAGATGGTGGCGCTCGCCGACCTGCTGGCGGCGCCGGTCTACGGCTCGTCCTGGCCGGCCCACATCCCCTTCCCCACCGCGCACCCCCTCTGGGCCGGCAACCTGCCGACCCGGGCCGACGCCATCGCCGACATCCTCGGACGCTACGACGCGGTGTTCGCGCTGGGCGGCAAGTCGCTGATCACCGTGCTCTACTCGGAGGTCTCGGCGGTGCCGCCGGGGGTGCAGGTGTTCCAGCTCTCGGCCGACGTGCGCGACCTCGGGCGCACCTACGCCACCGCCCTGTCGACGGTGGGCGACATCCGCGCCTCGCTCGACGCCCTGCTGCCGCTGCTCGGCCCCCGCCTCGCCGACCGCGCCGACGCCTTCGAGCACCTGCGCAGCCAGGCCGTGACCGCGCGGGCCGGGCGCCGGGCGAGGCTCGCCGCCGCCGCCGACGCGGCCTTCGAGGATCCGGTGATCGCCCCGCTGGTCGCCGCCCGGGAGGTCGCCCGCGCGGTCGGGGCCGAGACCACCATCGTGGACGAGGCCCCCGCGACGCTCACCCACCTGCGCACCTTCCTCGACAGCCCCTCGGCGCATCAATACGCGGCGATGCGCGGCGGCGTGCTCGGCTGGGGCATGCCGGCCGCCGTCGGGTTTTCCCTGGGCCTCGACCGCGCGCCCGTGGTCTGCGTGGTCGGCGACGGGGCCGCGATGTACTCGCCCCAGGCGCTCTGGACGGCCGCGCACGAGAGGCTGCCGGTCACCTTCGTGGTGATCAACAACGCCGAGTACAACATCCTCAAGACCTTCATGAAGGGGCAGGCGCACTACGCCTCGGTGCGCGCCAACCGCTTCATCGCCATGGACCTCACCGATCCGCGCATCGATTTTCTGGCCCTGGCCGCTTCCATGGGCGTGCCGGGCCGCCGGGTGACCGCGGCCGCCGACATCGCCCCGGCGATCGAGGCCGGGATCCGCTCGGGGTGCGCCAACCTCGTGGAGGTGGTGGTGCGGGCGACGTGAGGGCTGTCGGGCGGAGGCCGGTCACAAGCCCTGTGCCGGGCCCTGCGCCGCGGCGTCTGCCGCGTCGTCTGCCGAACCCTGCGCGCGGGCTTCCGCTCATCCCCCGCGACGCAGCGTCCGGCTGAAGAGGCCGAGCATCGCGTCCCAGCCGCGCGCGGCCGCGACCGGGTCGTGGACCGGGAAATCCGGCATCATCCAGCCATGCGCGGCCGGATAGGTCTCCGCCCCGTAGCGGACGCCCGCTTGGCTCAGGGCCGCCTCCAGCCGCGCGGCCATCTCGGGCGGGTAGCTCCGGTCGTTCTCGGCCGCCGCGATGTAGACCTCCGCCCTCAGCCGCGGCGCGGCGCGGTGGGGGCTCGTCGGCTCGTCGGTGGCGAGATTGCCGCCGTGGAAGCTGGCCGCGGCCGCGAACCGGTCGGGATAGGTTCCGGCCGCCGTCAGCGCCATGGGGCCGCCCATGCAGAAGCCCACCGCCCCGACCGCGCCCCCCGCGACATCGTCGCGTGTGTCGAGATAGGCGAGCAGGGCGCCCGTATCCTCGGCCGCCTTGACGTTGTCGGTCGTGGCCATCAGCGGCCCCAGGATGGCGCGGAAATCGCCCTTGAACACCTCCGCGGGCACGAACGGCCCGTAGGGGCCGTAGCGATAGAACAGGTCCGGCAGCAGCACGACGTAGCCGCCCGCCGCGAGCTGCCGCGCCAGGTCGACCAGGGCCGGCCGGATGCCGCCGGCATCCATGTAGAGGATCACCGCGGGCCAGGGCCCGTCGCCGTCCGGCGTGACGGCCTGCATCGCGCACGTCCCGTCCTGGGTTCGGATCGCGACGTCCTGGACAGCCATGCGGTGTTCCTCGCCCGGGCGGTGAAGCCTTCTGCGCCCGGTCGCCGGAAACCGCCAGGGGCCCGGGGAGACCGGGACGCCGGACGTCCGCGTCCCGCCCGTCCGGGAACGGGACGGGTGCACCGGCCTCGGGCGCGGGGGCTCACGCCAGCCCCGGGATCGGCACCCCGAAGGCCGCGGCGAGCAGCACCACGTTGAGGCCGAGCACCAGGGCGGCCCCCGCCACGGCGGCCGCCTGGGTGAGCGGCCCGTTGGCGAAGGGCCCCATCACGGCCCGGCGCCGGGTGAACACCACCAGAGCCACCATCGGCACCGGCAGGGCGAGGGACAGCACCACCTGCGACAGGACCAGGGCCTGGGTCGGGTCGACCCCGATGGCCACAACCGCGAAGGCCGGCAGCATGGTCACGAGGCGGCGGACGAGGAGCGGGATCCGCCAGCCGGTGAAGCCCTGCATCACCATCTGCCCGGCCAGCGTTCCCACCACCGAGGAGGAGATCCCGGAGGCGAGCAGCGACACCAGGAAGGCCGCCCCGGCCGCGGGGCCGAGGAGGGGCGTCAGGGTGCGGTAGGCCTCGCCGATCTCGGCGACCCCGCTGTGGCCGACATGGAAGGCCGCCGCCGCCATGATCACCATCGCCATGTTGACGAGGCCCGCCAGCAGCAGGGCCACCACCACCTCGCGGTTCGAGTAGCGCACCAGCAGGCGCCGGTCGGCCTCGGTCCGGGGATTGCCCCGCCCCTGGGTCAAGCCGGAATGCAGGAACAGGGCGTGCGGCATCACGGTGGCGCCGATGATCCCCACCGCGATGGTGAGGGCCTGCGCGTCGGGAATCCGCGGGGTGACGAGGCCCTTGGCGGCCTCCCCCCAGGCCACGGGCGCGATCAGGAGCTCGACCGCGTAGCAGAGGCCGATGGTGCCGACCATCACGCCGATGGCGATCTCCAGAGGCCGGAAGCCCTCGTGCTCCAGGAGCAGGATCGCGTAGGTGACCACCGCGGTGATCGCCATGCCGACCATCAGCGGCATGCCGGTGAGCAGCGACAGCCCGATGGCGCCGCCCAGGAACTCCGCGAGGTCGGTGGCCATGGCGGCCACCTCGCTGATCCCCCACAGGGCGAGGCGCACCGGGCGCGAGGTCGCGTCCCGGCAATGCTCGGCGAGGTTCTTGCCCGTGACGATCCCGAGCTTGGCCGAGAGCGCCTGGAACAGCATGGCGGTCAGGTTGGCGAGCAGCACCACCCAAAGCAGGCCGTAGCCGTAGCGGGCGCCGGCCTGGATGTTGGTCGCGAAATTGCCGGGGTCCATGTAGGCGATCGACGCCGTCACGGCGGGCCCCGCGAACAGCAGAAACCGGCCCCGTCCGCCGGGACGGCCGTCGAGGACGTCGCGGATGGCGCCCTCGGTCCGCCGGCTCATCGCCCCGGGCGCGGTGCGCCCGGGGACCGTCGCGGCGTTCGGCGCCACCATGCTCACCCTCTCCTCAAAAATATAGCGGATGCTATATTCAGGGTTCGAGGTCGAGATTCAAGGGGGCCCTGTCGGCCGCGCGGGACTCCCCTCCCGGTGGCGGTGTTTGCTAGACAGGGGTCGGGCGGCGCGTGCGCGCCGAGAGGGGAGAGCCGATGCAGGAACCGTCCGAGCCGGGCTCGCCCGAGACCGTGCTGGTCGAGCCCGAGCGGCACGTGGAGAGCTTCCGCCAGGCCCGCGAGGCGCGGCGCTCGGAGCTCGTGGAGGATTACGTCGAGCTGATCGACGACCTGATCGGCGATGGCGGCGAGGCGCGGCAGGTGGACATCGCGGCCCGGCTCGGCGTGGCGCAGCCGACAGTCGCCAAGATGCTGAAGCGCCTGTGCGAGGACGGGTTCGTCCAGCAGCGGCCCTATCGCGGCGTGTTCCTGACCGAGGCCGGCCGGCGCCTCGCCGCCCAGGCGCGGGAGCGCCACCGGATCGTCGAGCGCTTCCTGTGCGCCCTCGGGGTGAGCCCCGAGACCGCCCGGCGGGACGCCGAGGGGATCGAGCACCACGTCAGCGCCGAGACCCTGGCGGCGTTCCGCGCCTTCGCGGAGCGGCACGGGGGGGCGTAAGGCGTCCGGTCGCCGTCAGGGCCGCCGTCACGGCGGGCGCAGAAAGGCGACTCGGAGCGGCCGGATCCCGATCGTGCGGCGCTGTTGAAGTGCCGCTGAAGCGCGCCGCCCCGCGCAGGCGCGGTTTCACACCGTCGGCGCGGCCACCTTCTGGCGCAGGCCCATGATCACCGCGCGCAGCATCTCGGCCCCGGCTGCGCCGGCATCCGGCAGGGTGCCGGTGCGGGAGGCGTAGATCCGCTCGTGCACGAAGGCGAGCTTGGCGATCACCGTGGGCGTCAGCTTGAACGGGTAGAGCGCCGGCTGACCCATGCTGTGGGAGAGTGAGTTGATCGCGTAGGTGAGCGGCAGCCACGCCGCGATCAGCCGGTCGAGATCGAGGGTGTTGTACGGATCGAAATCGATCACCGTCGGCGCGGCCTGCCCGTGGCGCAGGCGCGGGCGCACGTGCAGCTCGAAGGTCGAGGCGGTCTCCACCGTGTCGACGATGTGCAGGTAATGCGCGAAGGTCTCGGCGAAGTCCTCCCACGGGTGGGCGGTGGCGTAGGCCGAGACGTAGCCCTCGTCCCAGTCGGCGGGTGCCCCCCGCGCGTAGTGATCCTGCAGGGCCTGGACGTAGTTCCGGCCCTCATCGCCGAACAGCGTCCGGAAGGCCCCGATCATGGGGCTGTTCATCACCAGCAGATACCAGAAATAATGCCCGATCTCGTGCCGGAAATGGCCGAGCAGGGTGCGGTAATGCTCGCCGAACAGGATCCGGCGGCGCTCCCGCTCGACGTCGTCGGCCTCGGCGATGTTCATGGTGATCAGGCCGTTGATATGGCCCGTCAGGACCGGCGTGCCGCCGGAGAAGCTCTCCGCGGGATCGACCAGGAAGTCGAAGGCCAGCCCGTCCGTGTACTGGGCGCGGGTGGCGAGCGGCAGCTCCAGCCGCAGCAGCGAGTAGAACAGCCGGTGCTTGGCGGCCTCGATCTGGCGCCAGCGGGTGAGGTTCCAGCCCTGCGACAGGTCCGGCACCACGCGGTTGTGGCGGCAGGCGGTGCAGTAGAGGTCCGGGCTGTCCTCCGGCACCAGCCAGTTGCAGGCTGACGAGACGGCGTTGTTGCACAGGCGGTAGCGCCGGCCGGGATCCGCGTAGGCATGGAAGATCTGGGCGCCGCCCATCAGCGGGTGCGCGGAGAGCCCCTGCGGCTCCAGGGCCGAGACCTCGTGGACCGCGCAGACGTAGCCCAGCTGCCGCGCGCAGCTCTCGCAGCCGGTCGCCTCGAAGGTGACCGGCTGGTCGCAGGCTTGGCACTGGAAGATCTTCATCGGGCGGTCCCGGGCCGGCAGCCGGCCCACTGGGGGCTCAAGCGGGGCCGGCCGGCAAAGTTCCTGCCACATGCCCCGACCGGCCGGCGCCGCCGCACGAAAATTGCTTGTGGCGCCGTCTGTGTCGCATAACCGGGCGGCAGGGTCCGGTGCCCGGGACCGGCGACGAGACCGCGTTCGATCCATCCGACGGAGCCATCGTGTCGATCAAAGCCGCCCTGCACCACGTCACGCATTACCGCTACGACCGGCCGATCAGCCTCGGGCCGCAGGTGATTCGCCTGCGCCCGGCCCCGCACGCGCGCACCAAGGTGCCGGCCTACGCGCTGACCGTGACGCCCGCCAACCACTTCCTGAACTGGCAGCAGGATCCGAGCGGCAACTGGCTCGCCCGCCTCGTCTTCCCGGAGAAGACCGACGAATTGAAGATCGAGGTCGACCTCACCGCCGACATGGCGGTGATCAACCCGTTCGACTTCTTCGTGGAGGATTACGCGCAGACGCGACCCTTCGCGTACGAGCCCGATCTCACCGAGGAACTGGCCCCCTATCTCGCCCCCGTCGACGCGGATGGCCCGGAGATGGAGGCGCTCCTCGCCCGCCTCCCCGCGGAGCCCAGCACCGTCCAGTTCCTGGTGGCGCTGAACGGCCTGATCGCCCGGGAGACCGCCTACGGCGTCCGGATGGAGCCGGGCGTCCAGACGCCCATCGAGACCCTGCGGCTCAGGAGCGGATCCTGCCGGGACTCGGCGTGGCTGCTCGTGCAGGTGCTGCGCCGGATCGGGCTCGCCGCCCGGTTCGTCTCCGGCTACCTGATCCAACTCGTGCCCGACACCACCGCGGTCGACGGGCCGACCGGCGCGGCGGCGGACTTCACCGACCTGCACGCCTGGGCCGAGGTCTACCTCCCGGGCGCCGGCTGGGTCGGCCTCGACGCGACCTCGGGACTGCTCACCGGCGAGGGCCACATCCCGCTGGCCGCGACGCCGCACTACCATTCGGCCGCCCCGATCTCGGGGGCGATGGAGCCGGCCGAGACCACGTTCGACTTCCGCATGGCCATCACCCGCGTCGCCGAGACGCCGCGGATCACCAAGCCGTTCTCGGACGCGGTCTGGGCGGCCATGGACGCGCTGGGCGAGCGGGTCGACGCCGACCTCGCCGCGCAGGACGTCCGCCTGACCATGGGCGGCGAGCCGACCTTCGTGTCGGTGGACGATTTCGAATCGCCGGAGTGGAACATCGCCGCGGTCGGCCCGACCAAGCGGGGGCTCGCCGACCAGCTGATCCGGCGCCTGCGCGACCGGTTCGGCCCGGGGGGGCTGCTCCATTACGGCCAGGGCAAGTGGTATCCTGGCGAGAGCCTGCCGCGCTGGGCCTTCGCGCTCTACTGGCGCAAGGACGGCAAGCCGATCTGGCGGAACCCGGACCTGATCGCTCCGGAAGCTGCTCCCGGGCAGGCGGGGACGGCCACCATCGCGCAGGCCAAGGCGCTCGCCGACGCGCTGGCCCGGCGCCTCGGCCTCGCCGCCTACGTCTTCCCGGCCTTCGAGGACGGCGAACTCTGGGAGAAGAAGGCCGCCGCCCTGCCGGTCAACGTCACGCCCGAGGCGGCCCGGTCCGGCTCCGTGGAGTTCGACGCCCGGATCCGGCGCGTCTACGCCCGCGGTCTCGGGGAGGCCGCGGGCTACGTCCTGCCGCTCGCGAGTCTGCCCACCGGCCGGGACGGCGATTCCGATCGCGTCTGGATCTCGGAGGCCTGGGAGTTCCGGCGCGGCGCCGCCTTCCTGGTGCCGGGGGATTCCCCCGTGGGCTTCCGGCTGCCCCTGTCGTCGCTGCCCTACGTGCCGCCCGAGCACTATCCCTATTACCAGCCCCAGGACCCGCTGGAGCCGCGCCCGCCCCTCCAGGACGGGCTTCCCGGCGCGGCCACCGTCAACGGCGCCGGCATCACCGGCGTCGCGGTGCGCACGGCGGTCTCGATCGAGCCCCGGGACGGCGTGGTGCGGGTGTTCATGCCGCCGGTGCAGCGCGCCGACGAGTATCTGGAACTCGCCGGCCACCTGGAGGCGGCCGCCGCGGAGCTGGACCTGCCGATCCACCTGGAAGGCTACGAGCCGCCCTACGACCCGCGCATCGGCGTGATCAAGGTCACCCCCGATCCCGGGGTCATCGAGGTGAACGTCCACCCGGCGGCATCCTGGCGGGAGGCGGTCGCCATCACCACCGATCTCTACGCCGAGGCCCGCCAGACCCGGCTGGGCGCCGAGAAGTTCATGACCGACGGGCGCCACACCGGCACCGGCGGCGGCAACCACGTGGTCATGGGCGGCGTCACGCCGGACGATTCCCCGTTCCTGCGCCGGCCCGACCTCCTGAGGAGCCTCGTGCTCTACTGGCAGCGCCACCCGGCCCTCTCGTACCTGTTCTCCGGCCTCTATATCGGCCCGACCAGCCAGGCGCCGCGCATGGACGAGGCGCGGCACGACGGCCTCTACGAGCTGGAGATCGCCCTCGCCCAGATCCCCGCCCCCGACGCGCCCAACATCCCGCGCTGGCTCGTCGACCGGGTGTTCCGCAACATCCTGGTGGACGTGACCGGCAACACCCACCGCGCCGAGATCTGCATCGACAAGCTCTACTCGCCGGATGGGCCCACCGGCCGCCTCGGCCTGCTGGAGTTCCGCGCCTTCGAGATGCCGCCGGACGCGCGGATGAGCCTCGCCCAGCAGGGGCTGCTGCGCGCCCTCGTGGCCTGGCTGTGGCGCGAGCCGCAGACCGGCGGCTGTGTCCGCTGGGGCACGAACCTGCACGATCGGTTCATGCTGCCGCATTTCCTCTGGTCCGACTTCCTCTCGGTGCTGGAGGATCTCCGGGAGGCGGGGTACGCTTTCGATCCGGTTGCCTTCGAGGCGCAGGCCCTGTTCCGCTTCCCCGTGTTCGGCACGGTCGAGCAGGGCGGGGTCCGGATGGAACTGCGCCAGGCGCTGGAGCCCTGGCACGTGATGGGCGAGGAAGGGACCAGCGGGGGCACCGTGCGCTTCGTCGACAGCTCGGTCGAGCGGCTGCAGGTCAAGGTCGAGGGCTTCGTGCCCGAGCGGCACGTCATCGCGTGCAACGGCCGACGCCTGCCCATGACCTCCACCGGCCGCGGCGGCGAGGCCGTGGCGGGCCTGCGCTTCAAGGCGTGGCAGCCGGCCTCCTCGCTGCACCCGACCATCCCCGCCCACTCACCGCTGACCTTCGACATCCTCGACGCCTGGAGCGGGCGCTCGCTCGGCGGCTGCCGCTACCACGTCGCCCATCCCGGCGGCCGCAACTACGAGACCCATCCGGTGAACGCCTACGAGGCGGAGGGGCGCCGTCTCGCCCGGTTCCAGCCGCACGGCCACACGCCGGGCCGGGTGGAGATGCCCCGGGCGGAGGCCAGCGCCGAGTTCCCGCTGACCCTCGACCTGCGGATGCCGGCGCCGCAATGACCGGGGGGCCGTGATGGAGGCGGCGCTCGCGGGAAGCCGCGGCCAGGCCGAGCCGGCGGAGGGCCCGCGGGAGCGCGCCGCCCGCTGGAGCGCGGGCTATCGCCCCGCCCCCGGCCGGCCGGACGAGTTCCTGGGACCCGACGGTCGGCCCCGCGGGGCGTGGCCGCGCCTGCTCGACCGTCTCGGCGGCCTCACCGAGCCGGAGATCATGGCCCGCTTCGTCGCGGCGGAGCGGCACATCCGGGATGCCGGCATCTCGTTCCGCATCGCCGGCGACCAGCGCGAGCATCCCTGGCCGCTCGGCTGCCTGCCCCTGGTGATCGAGGGGCCCGAATGGGCCGCGCTCAGCGCCGGGATCGTCCAGCGCGCGGAGCTGATGGAGGCGATCCTCGCCGACACCTACGGGGACGGCCGCCTGGTCGCCGAGGGGCTCCTGCCCGCCGCGATCGTGGCCGGCACGCCCGAATTCCTGCACCCGCTCCACGGCGTCGCACCCCCCGGCGGCCACTACCTGAAGCTCTACGCCGCCGATCTGGGCCGGGGACCGGACGGGCGCTGGCAGGTGCTCGCCGACCGGACGCAGGCGCCCTCGGGGCTCGGCTGGGCGCTCGAGAACCGGATGGTCCTGGCCCGGACCTTCCCGGACTTCTTCCAGGATCTTCACGTCGAGCGCCTGCCGGCCTTCTTCCAGGCCTTTCGCGATGGCTTGGCGCTCGGTGCCGAGCGCGCCGACCCGCGGATCTGCCTGCTGACCTCCGGCCCCTACAGCAGCACCTATGTCGAGCAGGCGGCGCTCGCCCGCTACCTCGGCCTGATGCTGGTGGAGGGCGACGACCTCGTCATGCGGGACGGCCGCCTGCACGTGCGCACCGTCTCGGGCCTGAAGCGCGCCGACGCCCTGTGGCGGCGGATCGACGCCGACTTCCTCGACCCCCTGGAGCTGAACCCGGCCTCGCGGCTCGGCGTGCCCGGCATCCTGGACGCCCTGCGCAACGGCTCCCTGGTGATGGCCAACATGCCGGGTGCGGGGCTCGTCGAATCGGCCGCGCTCGCCCCCTACCTCGACGGCATCGCCCGGCGCGTCCTCGGGGAGCCCCTGCGGCTCGGCCATCCGCGCACGTGGTGGTGCGGCGACCTCGAGGGGTTGGCACACGCGCAGGCCAATCTCGACAGCCTGATCCTGCGGCCGGCCGCCACGCCCCAGCGCGGGGCGGGGCGCGACGCGATCCTGGCGGGGCCGGTCCTGGCGGCCGAGCGCGAGCGGGTCGTGGCGGCCCTGCGCGACCGGCCCTTCGACTACGTCGCCCAGGAGGCGGCGCCGCTCTCGACCATGCCGGGCTGGGAGCGCGGCGAGGCCGGCCTCGCCCTGGTGCCCCGTGCCTTCGTGGTCCGCGTCTTCGCCACCCGGACGCCCCTGGGCTGGCAGGTCATGCCGGGCGGCTTCTGCCGCGTCTCGGAGCGCGAGGACGTCGACCCCATCGAGATGCGGCTCGGCATCCGCTCCGCCGATGTCTGGGTCCTGTCCGATCAGCCGATCGCGGCGCCGCTGATCGGCTCGCACGCGGCCCCGCGGGTGCGGCGGGTCGGGGGACACCTGCCCTCCCGGGCGGCCGACGGCCTGTTCTGGCTCGGCCGCTATCTCGAGCGCGCCGAGGCGGTGATCCGGCTCGTCCTCGCCCATCTGCGCAGCGTCGGGGACGCGGTCGGGGCCGACATCTCGGGCGCCCTCGACACGCCCGCGGCCCTGGCGCTGCGCACCCTCCTGCACGAGTGGGGCAGCATCGGCGCGGCCGACCTGCCCACCGCCCGCCTCGCCCAGGAGGCGCTGGCCAGGCACCAGCGGCCGGGCTCGGCCCAGGCCCACATCGGCTCGGCCCGCCGCAACGCCGCCGCGCTCCGGGCCCGCCTGTCGGGCGAGACCTGGCGGGTGCTCGCCGACTTGGACGAGTTCCTGTCCCTCGACACCGAGCGGGGGCTGACCGAGTCGCAGCTCGCCGGCCGCGCCGAGCAGGCGCTGAGCCACCTCGCGGCGCTCTCCGGCCTCACGCACGAGAACATGAGCCGCGCCGAGGGCTGGCACTTCGTCGAGCTCGGCCGGCGCGTCGAGCGGGCGATCAACACCTGCACCTTCGCGCTGGCCTTCGCCAACGACGAGGCGACCCCGGGCTGCCTCGGGGTGATGCTGTCGCTCTGCGATTCGCAGATCAGCTACGGGCGCCGCTACATGCAGGGCGCGGCCCTCGACCCGGTCCGCGACATGGTCCTGCTCGATCCCTACAACCCGCGCTCAATCGCCTTCCAGGCGGAGGCGATCACCCGCCACCTCGCCGACCTGCCGGCGCTGGCCGCGGACGGGATCCCCGAGCCGCATTGCCGCCTCGCCGCCCGGATCCTGTCGGAGCTGCGCAGCGGCGAGGCCGCGGATTTCGACGCCGTGCGCCTGACCGTCCTGGCGACCGACCTGGAGCGGCTCGCCGACGGGATCGCGGTCCGCTACTTCCCCACCGGGCCGAACGCGCTGCGCCCTGAGAAACTGACGGGGCTGGCGTGATCTACACGCTGCGCCATCGCACCACCTACCGCTACGGCAAGCCGGTGCACTTCGCCCGCTGCACCCTGCGGCTTAAGCCGCAGGATTGCGAGGGGCAGAGCGTGCTGGCGAGCGCCGTCACCGTCGATCCGAGCCCCACCCGGGCGGTGATGCGGCGCGACTATTTCGGGATCGACGCGGTGGCGATCACCCTGGAGGTGCCCCACACCACCTTCAGCGTCGAGGCGCTCTCCACCGTGCGGGTCGAGCGACCCGCCCCGCCGCTCCCGGAATCCGGGATGCCCTGGGAGCGCGTCCGGGACGCCGTGGTGGCCGGGCGCGACCTCGGCGGCCGGGCGCCGGTACATCTCCTGTTCCCGAGCGGCCGGGTGCCGCTGCTGCCCGCGATCACCGACTACGCCCGCCCGAGCTTCGCCTCCGGCCGGAGCGCCTACGGGGCGGCCCACGACCTGATGCTGCGGATCGGCCAGGATTTCCGGTTCGACGCCAAGGCCACCACCGTCTCGACGCCGCTCGCCGAGTCCTTCGCGCTCCGGGCCGGGGTCTGCCAGGACTTCGCCCACGTGATGATCGCCGCCCTGCGCGGCATGGGCCTGCCGGCCGCCTATGTCAGCGGGTACCTGCGCACGGTGCCGCCGCCGGGCCGCCCGCGCCTGCGCGGGGCGGATGCGAGCCACGCCTGGGTGGCGGTCTGGTGCGGCGAGAGCTGGCTCGGCCTCGACCCGACCAACGGCGTCGCCGTGCGCGACGACCACATCGTGGTGGCCCGCGGCCGCGATTACGGCGACGTGGCCCCCGTCGACGGCATCGTCAGCGGCTCGGGCAAGCAGCGCCTCAAGGTCGAGGTCGACGTCATCCCCGATACCGAGACGCAGGATCTCGCCCTGGTGGGGTGAGGGAGCCGGGCTCCGCTGCCGGACTGCGCCCGAGGCTCCCCCGTTTCCTCATCGGGGAGTGCCCCAGCGCGGCGGAGGCCTCGCAGCAGGACTCCAGGGATCGCGGCGCTTCCCGGAGGCCTCCTCCGCGGCCCGCGGGTGCGGGCACCCTAGGAGGGAAGGGTCATCGGAAAGGCCGGCTCTCGGCGCCGGCCCTCACCACATCGTCTCGGCCGCCCGCTCCGGCCATTCCGCGTCGTAGCGCGCACCGCCGACCGCGCCCGCGGTGAGCGCCGCCAGGATCGCCCCGGGGGTCGGCAGGGTCGCCGGTTCGACGCGGGATTCGGGATCCCACAGCCTGGCCCGGATGATCGCCCTTGCGCACTGGAAGTAGATCTCCGCGACGGTGATCACGACCGCGGTGCGCGGCGCGTGGCCGTCGACCCGGAACGTGGCGAGGAGATCCGGATCGGCCGAGATCACCGCCCGCCCGTTCACCCGCAGCGTCGTGCCCGAGCCCGGGATCAGGAACAGCAGCGCCACCCGCGGATCGCGCACGATGTTGCGGAGCGAGTCGATCCGGTTGTTCCCCCGCCGGTCCGGCAGGATCAGCGTGCGCGGATCGGCGACCCGCACGAAGCCCGGCCGGTCCCCGCGGGGGCTGCAATCGAGCCCCTCGGGGCCGGCGGTCGCCAGCACCGCGAAGGGCGAGGCCGCGATCAGCGCCGCGTAATCCGGCGTGACCGCGCCGGCCACCTTCACGGTGGAGGCGGGGGCCAGGGGCGCGGTGTAGATCGCCTCCAGGGCGGCGAGGCTGTCGACGATCACGGCGCTCACGCGACCGGGGGCGCGACCGTGGCCTTGCCGGCCGCGAAGGCTTCGTGCTCGGCGACCAGCGCCCCCGACAGGGCCGCCTCGATCAGCTCCCGGGTCTCCGCGACCCCGTAGAGGGCCACGAAGGAGCCGAACCGGGGCCCGCGCGCCTCGCCGAACAGCACGTTGTACAGGCTCGTGAACCACGCCTGGGACACGCCCGGCCGGCCGTCCGGGCTCTTGGCCTTGCCGGACGTGTCGGGGAAGTGACGCCGTCCGACCTCGTAGACCGCCGCCTGCAGGGCCTCCGGATCGGTGGAGCCGGCATGGGCTCGGAGGGTCTCCGACAGGTCCTCCAGGGCGGCCCGCTCCTCGGGCGTCGGCGCCCGGTAGGTCTTGGCGGGCCGCACGAAGTCCGAGAAGTACTTCAGCGCGTGGACCACCAGCCGGTCGAGGCCCGGATGGGTCTCCGGCCCGGTCTGCGGCGCGTAGCGGCGGATGAAGCCCCACAGCACTGCCGGATCCTCGGTGTTGGCCACCGCGGCGAGGTTGAGCAGCATCGCGAAGGTCAGGCTCGCGCCCTCGACCCGCTCCGGCACCGGCGGGCTGCCGGCATGGAGGTGCCAGACCGGGTTGCCGAGACGCAGCTTCGCGTCCTGGCCGGCATAGCGGTCGAGGAAGCCGATATACTCGTCCACGTGCCGGGGGATCACGTCGAAGAACAGGCGCTTGGCCTCGCGCGGCTTGTTGTACATGAACAGGGCGAGCGAGTCCGGCGTGCCGTAGGTGAGCCACGCGTCGATGGTCAGGCCGTTGCCCTTCGACTTCGAGATCTTCTGCCCCTTCTCGTCGAGGAACAGCTCGTAGTTGAAGCCCTCCGGCGGCTCGCCGCCGAGCGCCCGGGCGATCCTGGCCGAGAGCTTGACCGAGTCGATCAGGTCCTTGCCGGCCATCTCGTAGTCGACGCCGAGCGCGACCCAGCGCATCGCCCAGTCGGGCTTCCACTGCAGCTTGGCGTGGCCGCCGGTCACCGGAGTCTCGTAGCGCTCGCCTGTGGCGGGATCGCGCCACACGATGGTGCCGCTCTCCGCCTTCACCTCGTCGATCGGCACCTGCATCACGTGGCCGGTGACCGGGTGGAGCGGCAGGAACGGCGAGTAGCTCGCCGAGCGCTCGGCCCGCAGCGACGGGAGCATGATCTCCATCACGGCGTCGTAGCGCTCCAGCACCCGCAGCAGCGTGGCGTCGAACACGCCCGCGCGGTAGCACTCGGTGGCCGAGCGGAACTCGTAGGCAAATCCGAACGCGTCGAGGAAGCGGCGCAGCTCGGCGTTGTTGTGCGCCCCGAAGCTGTCATGGGTGCCGAACGGGTCCGGCACGCGGGTGAGCGGCTGGTTGAGGTGGTCGGCCAGCATCGCGCGGTTCGGCACGTTGTCGGGCACCTTGCGCAGCCCGTCCATGTCGTCCGAGAAGGCGATCAGCCGGGTCGGCACCGCGTCGCGGGTGAGCACCCGGAAGGCGTGGCGGACCATGGAGGTGCGGGCGACCTCGCCGAACGTGCCGATATGCGGCAGGCCCGAGGGCCCGTAGCCGGTCTCGAACAGCACCTCCGTCTTGCCGGATTTCTCCAGCCGCGCGACGAGCTTGCGCGCCTCCTCGAAGGGCCAGGCGGCGGCGTTGGCGGCGGCCTCGATGGTGTCGGGATCGAGGGTCGGGGCTGGGGGAGCGGCTGGCATGTCTTCGGGGATGCGTGTTTGGGAGGGCGCACCCTAGAGCGGTTCGCGCCGGAGCGGAACGCCCGGTGGTGCAATGGAATCACGTTCGCCCGCAGCGGCGGTGGCGCGGTCGGAGCGATCAGACTTGCGACGGCACGCGCTGTCGCGTGCCAAGTATGTCGCGTGCCAAGTATGATGACCTCGCCTGCACGGACGCGGTCCGTGATCGCACAGGGGTACGGGCGTACGACGAGCCGACGACGTCCCGGGCGCGGTCGTTGAGCCCGCGAAGGGATGCTGCGAGAGCAGATCCCTCGCACCCTGACCGCGTTGCAGGCCGTGCTGCGCGCCCTGCGGGTTCCGCGCATCGATAGGGGTGAGGACCCTGTCGAGCGGGGCTGCGGCAGGGCGGGTGATCCGCAGCTTCACAGACCGAGCTTGGCCCGGAGGGCGCGGATCTCCGCATCGGTGGCGCAAGCGCCGCGCGCCTCGGCGACCCTGGACTCGTCGAGCTCCGCTTCTTCCTCCGGGGTGAACCGGTAGACCGAGCCCTCGTCGCCCACGAAGGCCAGCATGTGGCGGGCGATCTCGTCCTGGAGAGCCGGGGACAGGTCGCGCGCCTTCGCCACGGCCTTCTCGAGCCGATCCGCCCTGGTGCCATCCGGCAGCCGAAGCCCGGCGGGCAGGATTCCTGATTCCCACCCCCGATGGAAGCCCTCAGAACGGGCTGACGGGGAAGAACCGCAGGTACAGCTCGGTGTACTTGCCGTCGTCCCAGACCCGCTGGAGCGCGTCGTCCAGCGCCCGGGAGAGGGCCGCGTCCTCCTGGCGGGTGACCAGGCCGATGCCCTCCCCGAAGTAGCGGTTCTCCAGGTAGTCGCCGCCGATCAGCGCGCAGCACGACTCCGCGTCCTGGCCGCCGACATAGAGGGCGAGGTTGAGGCCGTCGGCGAAGAGGTAGTCGACCTCGCCGCGCTTGAGCGCGCCCTCGGCCGCCGCGAGGTCGGTGAAGTCCTTCGGTACGGCCTTGGGGAAGAAGGCCTTGAGGTAGGCCGCATGGGCGCTGCCGGCGATCACCCCGACGCTGCGTTCGGCCAGGGCCGCCGCCGAGGGGACCGGCAGGCCCTTGTCGGTCCGCGCGGCGAAGCGCGCCGGCCAGCGGAAATACGGCCGGGTCGCCAGGAATTTTTCCCGCAGGGTGGCGGTCAGGGGGATCGCGGCGGCGACCACGTCGCCCTGCTTGCCGTCGAGGGCGTCCAGCAGCGTGTCGAATCGGCGCGCCTGCACCGTGCAGGGGATCGCCAGCTTCTCGCAGACCGCCCGGGCGAGCTCGACCACGAAGCCGGTCGGGGTGCCGTCGGGGCCGGCGAAGTGCAGCGGCGGGAACTCGTCGTCGGTGAGGAAGCGGACCGCTCGGCCGGTCTGGGGCGCCTCCACCCGCTCGCCGCGGCTGCGGGGGTTCCAGAAATCCGGCACCGTGACGGTGGGGAGGACCCGGGCTTCGTAGGCTGCGGCCTGCGCCGCGGCATCGACCGGCTGCGCGCCGCTCCACAGCGCGAGGACGATCGCGGCCGACGTGAGCCAGGATGGGACAACGGTCCCACCGGCTCTTGACGGTGGGGCGGGGGCGGTGCTCCTCTCGGAGCGGGGACAGGGGAACTGGCTCACCCTCCTCCTCTATCACGTCCTGGGGCCACCGGGGGAGCGCGCGGCGTGTCGTTCTAGCGCCCGCCTACGGCGCGGGCCGCCCTGCCGCCGGAGATCGCCTTCCTGCTCGCCCAGGGTGTCGATGGCCGCCTGCTCGCCCGCGCCGCCGCGGAGGCCGCCGCCGCCGGAACGGACGCGGCGACCGCGCTGCTGAACGCGGGCTTGATGTCCGAGGCAACCTATTATCGGGCCCTCGCCCGGGCGCTCGGCGCCCCCTACCTCGACGGGCCGATCGCGTTCGGCCTGGGCCTCGCCTTCCCGGGCAGCCTCGTCACCGGCCTCGCGCCGCTGGCCCTCGGATCGGCGGCGCCCTGCGTGCTGGCCCCCCGCGGCCGGGCGATCACGGACCTCCTCGACGGTGCGGGCCGCAGCGCCATGCCGGCGATCACCAGCCCGACCCACCTGCGCGCGGCGGTGTTCGCCGCGATCCCCGGGCAGGTGGCGGACCACGCCGCGCACGATTTGCGGCGGCGCATGCCCGAGCGGGCCACGGCGCGCGAGCCGGCCTTCTGGTGGCTGCTGATCCTCGCCCTCGCGCTGGCCGCGACGCTCTGCCTGTGCGCGGCACTCCCGGCGCCGCTCGTGCGCGCCCTGACGCTCGCCGGGCAATGCCTGTTCCTGGGGATGACGACCCTCCGGCTGGCGGCCCTGGCCATCCCGGCACCGGTGGCGGCGGAGGACGGGACCGTGCCGCCGCTCGCCGACGCCGACCTGCCGGTCTACACGGTGCTGGTTCCCCTCCACCGCGAGGCGGCGGTGGTGCCCCCCCTGATCCGGGCGCTGGCCGCCCTCGACTATCCGGCCGCCAAGCTCGACATCAAGCTCCTGATCGAGGCGGACGACCGGGAGACCGCGGTGGCCCTCGCCCGCATCCCCCTGCCGGCCCGGTTCGCCGTCATCGCGGTGCCGCCGGGCGCGCCGCGCACCAAGCCCCGGGCGCTCAACGTCGCCCTGCCGCTCGCCCGCGGCACCCTGCTCACGGTCTACGATGCCGAGGACGACCCCGATCCCGGGCAGCTGCGGCTGGCGGCCGCCCTGTTCGCGCGCCTTCCCGAGCGCGTGGCCTGCCTCCAGGGGCGGCTGGTGATCGACAACGCCGGCGATTCGCGGCTCGCCCGCGCCTTCGCCCTCGAATATGCGGGGCTGTTCGACGTCCTGAACCCGGCGCTCGCCCGGTGCGGGCTGCCGGTCCCCCTGGGCGGGACCTCGATGCACCTGCGCACCCGGGTGCTGCAGGCCCTGGGCGGCTGGGACGCCTACAACGTGACCGAGGATGCCGATCTCGGCCTGCGCCTCGCCCTGGCGGGCTACGCGGTCGGGGACCTGCCGAGCAGCACGTTCGAGGAGGCGCCGGCCCGGTTCGGGCCGTGGCTCGCCCAGCGCACCCGCTGGTTGAAGGGCCTGATCCAGACCAGCCTCACCCACGGGCGCCGTCCCCTGGCGAACGCGCGCAGCCTCGGCGGCCTGGAAGCGCTCTGTGCCGTGGCGCTGGTGCCGGGCACGGTGGCCTCGGCGCTGGCCTACCCGGTGTGCCTCGCCGCGGCCCTCTGGGCGGTCCTGGTCCGGGACATCCCGACCGCCTCCGTCTTCCTGGACAACCTCGTCACCGGGCTCGCCATCACCCTGTTCGGAGCGGGGCTCGCGGCCCTGGTGCTCCCGTCCCTGCTGGGCTGCGCCCGGCGTGGCTGGGGCGACCTCGCCCGGTCGGCCCCCTGGATGCCGCTCTACTTCCTGATGGTCAGCCTGGCCGCGTGGCTGGCGCTGGTCGAACTGCTCCGCGCGCCGACCCGCTGGAACAAGACCCAGCACGGCCTCGCGCGGACCTCCCGCAGGGGGCGGCTGCGCCGCCTGCGATCCGTCCCCCGCCACCCTGCGACACTCTGAGGCGGATCACCCGGGGCCGGCGCGACCGCCGATTTCCTTCAACCCGGATCGACCACGTCGCCCGCCGCCGCCCTTAGCTTCAGAGGGCCGACGAGGCCCGCATCGCGGGCGGCCGGATCGTCACCGCGGGGCCGAGCGATGCGGGCCTCTCATCTCCGACGTACCATGGAGCATGCGGAGGGCCGCTCCGGCCGCGCCTGCGCCAGCGACCGCCAGGAGGCGGTGGACGTGGAAGCCGCGATCCGCGGGGCGCAGGAACTCTGCCGCAAGGCCGCCGGCATGCGCCTGACGGGGGCGGTGCTGATGGACGAGGTCGGGCAGATCCTCTGGTCGTTCAGCCGCGCGCTGGCGCACGAACCGCTCTGCGTCCGGCGCACCCGCTAAGATCCCGGTCCACCAGCAAAGACCGGTGCACGCGCTGAGGCCGGCGCAACGCTTGGGGCTCCTGCGTGGTTGTCGTCTCAGGTTCTGGGTATCCCATGACAACGATTGCGATCCTGATCGGTACGCAGGCGGGCGCCCGCCTGCTGGCTGCCGCCTCCGAGCGCGAGGCCGCCCTGTCGGCCGAGGCGTTCCTGCTGCGCATGCCGGTCCGCGCCCTCCCGGCGCCGCTCTGGGTCCAGTGCGCCGATCCGGCCGTCAGCGGGCGCCTCACCGGCTACCTCAACGCCCTGCAGGCCGAGCAGGTGCGCGAGCGCGACGCCCGGGTCTGACCCCGCGTCGGGCGGTGGGCGGATTCCCCTTTGCCGCGCCATGCTCTAACGCCACGGCTATGAGCGAGGCACACGAGGCGGACCCGGCCGGGCGGATGGGGGCGAAGGAGCCCGTGGAAGCTCCCCTGGACAGGCTCCTGCGCCTGATGGCGATCTTGCGCGATCCGGTCCGCGGCTGCGCCTGGGACGTGGCGCAGACGCCCGCCACCATCGTGCCCTACACGATCGAGGAGGCCTACGAGGTCGCCGACGCGGTGGCACGGGGCGACCGCGCCGACCTGCGCGACGAACTCGGCGACCTGCTCCTCCAGGTGGTGTTCCACGCCCGCATGGCCGAGGAGGCGGGCGCCTTCGCGTTCGACGACGTGGCGCGCGCCATCGGCGACAAGCTGGTCCGCCGCCACCCGCACGTGTTCGAGCCGGACGGGACGCTCCTGCCCGAAGGCGCGCCGCGGCACGACCCGGCGCAGATCGAGGCGCAATGGGCCGCGATCAAGGCGCAGGAACGCGCGGATCGGCCGGCCGGCCGGGACGGGCCGGCACCGGATCCGCTCGGCGGCGTCGCCCGGGCGCTGCCGGCGCTGGCCCGGGCCGAGAAGATCTCGCGGCGGGCGGCCGCCCATGGTTTCGACTGGGACGATGCCGCCCAGGTCGTCGACAAGGTCCGCGAGGAGACCGACGAGGTCGCGGAGGCGCTGGACCGGGGCGACCGTCAGGCCCTGTCCGAGGAGATCGGCGACCTCCTGTTCTCGGTGGCCAACCTCGCCCGGCATGCCGGGATCGACCCGGAGACGGCGCTGCGCGACGGCACCGCCAAGTTCGAGCGCCGCTTCGCCGCCATGGCCGCGCACCTGCGCGCGGCCGGGGGCGACCTCGGCCGGTCGGACCTGGCCGCCATGGAGGCCGCATGGCAGGCGGCCAAGCGCGGCGAGGCATCGTTGGACGCGGCACCCCACGACGGGTGAGCCGGCGCGGCGATCATCCGCGGCGGGCCGGCGCCGCGAGGGCTCGACAGGGGCCGGCCGGGGGATATGTTCCGCGCATGCGCCTCGTCCTCCCCATCCTCGCCGCCCTCACCCTGACAGCCGCCCTGTCCCGGCCCGCCGGGGCCGAGACGATCACCAAGGGACGGTTCGGCTGCCACACGCAGGAGGTCACGGACCGCCTGTTCAAGCTGGTCATGGCCGGTGAGGAGGTGGCGTTCGGACAGCTCCTGAATGTCAGCCTCGCCAGCGGCGAATGCCGGTCCTGGAAGCCGGGCGAGGAGGTCCGGCTCGAGAGCCGGACGCTGACCTACGGCTGCCTTGCGCTCAACGACTCGCAGGACCGCTGCTACTGGACGCCGCTCAGCGCGATTCAGCCGGCGAACTAGCGGCCGCCGGGTCGCCCGCGCCAGATCGCCCGCGCCAAGTCGCCCGCGCCAGGTCGCCAAACCAAGTCGCGATCACCGGGCTGCCGCGTCGCGGCTGGTCGGCGCAGCGCGCCGGCAGGGTTCAGGTCCTGTCGCCGCGCGTCGTCGCGGCCCGGCCCCGTCAGGCCTGCGTGAAGGGCGCTCGGCGGAGGGGCGACGTGGCGATGGGCCACGGGCGTGTCAGCCGGGGGCGGTGAAGCGCGCCCTTGTCTCGGATGCCCCTGTCTCGGACGCCCCTGTCCCGGATGACCGGAACACGGTGGACGAGGATCCGGGACGCAGTCCGTGAGCCCAGTGGCGCCCCGGGCAGGCGACCGTCCTCGAACGCGGCCGATCTGTCCCTGAACCCGCCTGGCGCACCGGAGGGATCGGTGCCGATCCCTCGGAACCGCCACCGGCCCGCGAGGGAGGGCGCCCCGGCCCTCCCCGCCCTGCCCGCGCTCAGGCGGCCTTCTTCGAGCCCTTGCCGTTCGATGCTTCGGTGTCGTCCCCGGCCGTGCCGGCGGCGTTGATCGCCTCGGCGATCTCGGACAGCCGGGCGTCGGTCTTCTTCTCCTCCTGCAGGGTCTCGTCGAGGAGCTTGGCGGCGTCCGCGTAGCCGAGCTGGCCGGCCCAGGTCTTCAAGGTGCCGTAGCGGGCGATCTCGTAATGCTCCACCGCCTGGGCGCAGGCGGCCAGCACCGCGTCGGCGGCAGGCGTCTCGGCGAAGTCCTCGAGATCCTCCTCCATCTCGGAGACGATCCCCTGCATCGCTTCGCAGGTCTTGGCCCGGGCGGGCTTGCCGATGATCTCGAAGACCTGCGTCAGGCGCTCGACCTGCTGGGCGCTCTCCTCGGCATGGGTCTCGAAGGCTTGGCGCAACTCCGCGTGCTCCGCCGCCTTGGCGGATTTCTTGAGGGCTTTCACGGATTGCTTCTCGGCGTAGTAAACGTCCTTCAGGGTCTCGTAGAAGGCGTCGTGCAGCGTCTTCTGCTTGGCCATGGCGATCTGTCTCCCTTGGCGCCGCTGCCGGGTGCGCGGCGTCTGGACGGGGAACGCCAGTCCTGCGGGACGTATCCGGACGATATCTTCGCCCTGTGGAGGAACTTTCGGCGGTCAGGTCTTGCCCTGGCCCGCTCGTCCGGGTCGCGCGGCGGGACCGCTGCGGGCGCGCTTATCGGGCGGCGCCCCAGGGGGCCTGGGACGCAGACGGTCGAGAATCGTCTCGAGCGCGCGCTCGACCGCTTCGCGGTCCGGCGGCGTATCGGATGGCGGGCTCCGACCCGCGTCGCGGCGTTTCGTCATGGCGTCCGCCTGTATCGAAGCCGGGCGGCGCGGTCTTCCGGCACGCGGGGCAACTGCCGACGAGTGTATCGACCGGGATCCCGGGATCAAAGCCTGCGGTGATCCTGGGATCCCCGGATCCTGTGATCAAGGTTCCCGGTTGGTTGCTGACGGTTCCGGCCGGGCCCCCGGATCCGGGGCCCGACGACCATCGCAGGTCTTGGCCGCGGGTCCGGCAGATCTCCGCCCCCTGCCCGACGGCCAGTCGATCAGGCCGCCGGCCCAGAGCGCCGCCCACACGAAGACCGGCTGAAACGCCAGCCGCGGCCCGTGGTACCACCAGGAATCCGGAAGGCCTTCGATGTGGATGTGCTCGAAGGCGTGCTTGAGGTTCGCCGGATAGACGCAGACCGCGTAGAGGGCGAGGCCGAGTGCGGCCGCGCGGCGGAACCGCCGCGTCAGGAGTCCGACGGCGCCGGCGATCTCGCACAGGCCGGTCACCAGGATGACGAGGCGCGGCTCCGGCACCCAGGCGGGCATCAGCGGCAGCATCGCGTCGGTCGCCAGCAGATGCACGATTCCGATGCCGGCGTAGCCCGCCGCGAGCCCGTATCGGAGCCGCCGGCGCCCGGGCCCGGTCTCGCGCTCGATCTCGCGCCCCGTCTCGCGCTCGGTCATGCGACCCGGTCTTCCGCGACGCCGCAGGCTCGGGCCACGCGGGTCCGGAGGGCGGCCATGAGGCGGGCCACCGCCGGGTGGCCGGCGCTGTCGAGGGCGGTGTCGCCGATCGCCGTCACCGGCGCCAGGAGGCGCAGGGAGTTCGTGAGGAAGACAGCCTCGGCGCCGCGCAGCTCGGACAGGCCCAGCGACCGCTCCTCGGCGCGCAGCCCGCTTTCGGCGGCGACGCCCAGCACCTCCGCGCGCGTGATCCCGGCCAGCACGCCGTCGGCGGGCGGGGGGGTCACCAGGGTCCCGCCGATCAGCGCGAACAGGTTGCCGGTGCCCGCGCAGGCGACGAAACCCCGCGTGTTGCGGAACAGCGCCTCGTCGAAGCCCGCCGCGGCGGCGTCGCGGGCGGCCAGCACCGCGTCCAGATAGCCCAGCGTCTTCAGCCGGGCGGCGGGCGAGGTGTCGTTGCGGGCGATGGAGGTCGGCCACAGGCGCAGGGGCGCGAAGGCCGTCGACCGGGCGCTCGGCGCCGCAATGGCGAAGAGCGTCGGGCTCGGAGCGTCCGGCGGCTTCAGGCCGCGCGGGCCGGACCCGCGGGTGAGGGTGGTGCGGATCGCCAACCGGCCGTCTTCGCCGGTCGCCTGCCTGGCCAGCGCCCGCATGGCCTGACGGATCCGCTCCGGATCGGCGGGGATATCGAGCGTGTCCGCCGCGGCCACCAGGCGGGCGACGTGGGCGTCCTCGAAGGCGACGCGGCCACCGAGGGCGAGCGCCGTGTCGAACAGCCCGTCGCCCAGCGTCAGGCCGCGGTCGGCGAGGTCCAGCGGCGCGGTCGTCCCCGGGACGACGGCGCCGTCACGCCACAGCATCGCGTCGTCCCCCTCGCCATGCGCGGGCAAGCCCCAAGAAATTGGCGAACAGGGCGTGGCCGCCCTCGGTCAGGACCGATTCCGGGTGGAACTGGATGCCGTAGGTCGGATGGGTCCGGTGCGAGAGCGCCATCACCTCCCCCTCCTGCGAGACCGCGTCGACGGAGAGGTGCTTCTCCATGTCGGGACCGGGGGTCACCACCAGCGAGTGGTAGCGCCCCACCGGCATCGGCGCCGGCAGCCCGGAGAACAGCCGCGTGCCCGTGTGGTCAATCGGCGTCATCTGCCCGTGCAGGGGGCGCTGCGCCCGCGCGACCGTGCCGCCGAAGGCCGCGCCGATCGCCTGATGGCCGAGGCAGACGCCGAGGATCGGCATCTGCCCGGACAGGTCCCGGATCGCCGGGAGCGAGATGCCGGCCTCCGCGGGGGTGCAGGGGCCGGGCGAGACCACCAGGGCATCGGGCGCCAGCGCCCGGATGCCGGCGACGTCGAGGGCGTCGTTGCGCACGACCCGGACGTCCTCGCCCAGCTCCTCCAGGTAGCGGACGACGTTGAAGACGAACGAGTCGTAATTGTCGAGGACGAGGATCATGCGAAGGCCTCGAACACCCGGGCGGCCTTGGCCAGGGTCTCGTCGTATTCCGGACCGGGCTCGGAGAGCAGCGTCACCCCGCCGCCGGCCTGCAGCACCGCCTGGCGGTCGTCCATGAACACGGTGCGGATCGCGATCGAGGTGTCCAGCGCCCCGTCGAAGCCGATCCGGCCGATGGCGCCGCAATAGAGTTCGCGCGCGTCGCCCTCGATCTCGGTGATGATGTCCATGGCGCGGATCTTCGGGGCGCCGGTGATCGAGCCGCCCGGGAACGTCCCGGCCAGGAGGTCGAGGGCGTCGAGCCCGTCGCGGAGGTCGCCGGTGACCACCGACACCAGATGGTGGACGTTCGCGTAGGTCTCCAGCCCGCAGAGGGTGGGCACGGCGACGCTGCCCGGCGCGCAGACCCGGGACAGGTCGTTGCGCAGCAGGTCGACGATCATGACGTTCTCGGCCCGCTCCTTCACGCTGGCCTGGAGCGCCCCGGCGGCCGCCCGGTCGGCCTCCGGATCGTCGAGGCGGCGGGCGGTGCCCTTGATCGGCCGCGTCTCCACGTGCCGGCCGTCGAGGCGGATGAACCGCTCGGGCGAGGACGAGGCGACGGTCAGCCCCTCCTGCTCCAGGTAGGCCCCGAAGGTCGCCGGGTTGGTCTCGCGCAGGCGCCGGTAGAGGGCGAAGGGATCGAAGCCGGCCGGCAGATCGGCGGTGAAGCGCTGGGCGATGTTGGCTTGGTAGATGTCGCCGGCCCGGATATAATGGCGAACCTTTTCGACAGCTTCTTCATAGGTTTGACGGTCAAAGTTCGAGTTCCACACGAGCGGCTCGGCCGGCCGTGCGGGGCCCGGGGGCTCGGCGGTGGCGAGCCGGTCGGCGAAGAGGGCGAGCCGCGCCTCGGCGCGAGCCCGCCGGGCGTCCGGCGCACGCTCGGGGAAGCCGGTGGCGACCAGCCGGCAGGTGCCGGCGGCGTGATCGACCACCAGCGCCGTGTCGTAGAGGTTCAGGGCGATGTCGTCGGTGAGCCCGGCCCGCCGGGCCGGGGGCGCCACCCGTTCCAGCGCCGCGCCGAGGTCGTAGGCGAGGTAGCCGATCGCCCCGCCGGGGAACGGCTCCGGCCCGGGCTCGAGCCGGTAGGGTTCGAGGCAGGTCCGGAGCGCCGCCATCGGGCCGCCCGCCACGGGGCGTCCGTCGAGGGTCGCGCGTCCGTCGCGGTAGCGGAAGCGCCCGAACGGATCAGCGGCCACGATCGAGTGCCGCCCCAGCGGATCGTGCCGCATGGCGCTGTCCAGGAAGGCGAGCCCCGGCAGGGCGCGCAGCCGGGCCGCCGCCGCGACGGGATCGATGAAGGGGATCTCTCGGGTCCACATGACCGGGTTCGGGGCCGTTATCCTCGGGCTGTGCGTCATCCGCTGCCGTCGCACAGGCGATGCCGCGGGGGAAGCGGCAGTTGCACGCAGGCACCGCCGCCCGGCGCCGGTCCTCGGCGGCGGGTGGGTCGATGTCAGATGATGTGTGATGTCAGGATCCGTCGTTAAAGGTCTGCGTCACAGCCAAGTTCCCCACCGTGGGCAGCCTCGCGTGCTGGGCCGAGCACCCCTGCGGCAGCCGGTCTCGCGCGGGCGGGCCGGAACGGCTATAGGGACGCGATCCCGAATTCTCGTCCTCGCGCTCCGTGTGACTGTTCCACCGGCCACACGCGCGGGCGGCGTCCGATCCGTCGAATGCGCCCATGACCGCCACGACCGCCCCCAAAGCCTCGGCTCCCAAGATTTCGTTCGTCTCCCTGGGCTGCCCCAAGGCGCTGGTCGATTCCGAGCGGATCCTCACGCACCTGCGCGCGGAGGGCTACGAGCTGGCGCGCCGCCACGACGGCGCCGACGTGGTGATCGTCAACACCTGCGGCTTCCTCGATTCCGCCAAGGCGGAGTCGCTCTCGGCCATCGGCGAGGCCATGGCGGAGAACGGCCGGGTGATCGTCACCGGCTGCATGGGCGCGCAGCCGGAGGAGATCCGCGCGAAATACCCCGACCTCCTGGCGGTGACCGGGCCGCAGGCCTACGAATCGGTGGTGGCGGCCGTCCACGAGGCGGTGCCCCCGGCCCACGACCCGTTCCTCGACCTCGTGCCGCCGCAGGGGATCAAGCTCACCCCGCGCCACTACGCCTACCTGAAGATCTCGGAGGGCTGCAGCAACCGCTGCAGCTTCTGCATCATCCCGTCCCTGCGCGGGAACCTCGTCAGCCGCCCCGCCGCCGACGTGCTGCGCGAGGCCGAGAAGCTGGTGAAGGCCGGCGTGAAGGAGCTGCTGGTGGTCAGCCAGGATACCAGCGCCTACGGCAGCGACATCCGCTACGCCGAGAGCCCGTGGCGCGACCGGCAGGTCCGGGCGAAGTTCTACGACCTGACCCGGGAGCTCGGCGAGCTCGGGGCCTGGGTGCGGCTCCACTACGTCTACCCCTACCCGCACGTGGACGAGGTCATCCCGCTGATGGCCGAGGGCAAGGTGCTCCCTTACCTCGACATGCCGCTCCAGCATGCGAGCCCGTCGGTGCTCAAGCGGATGCGCAGGCCCGGCAATCAGGAGCGCCAGCTCGACCGGATCCGGAGCTGGCGGCAGACCTGCCCGGACCTCGCGATCCGCTCGACCTTCATCGTCGGCTTCCCCGGCGAGACCGAGGCCGAGTTCGCGGAGCTGCTGGCGTGGCTGCAGGAGGCCAAGCTCGATCGGGTCGGCTGCTTCGAGTACGAGCCGGTGGCGGGCGCCACCGCCAATGCGCTCGGCGACCTCGTGCCGCCCGAGGTGAAGGCCGAGCGCAAGCGCCGGTTCATGGAGACGCAGAACGCTGTGGCGCTCCGGCTGCAGAGGGCCAAGGTCGGCAGGCGGCTGCCCATGATCGTCGATGCCGTCGAGGGTGGGGTCGCGAAGGGCCGGTCCAAGGCCGACGCGCCGGAGATCGACGGCACCGTCCACGCCGCCTTCCGGCGCCCGGTGCGGGTCGGCGACATCGTCACCGTGAAGATCGATCGGGCCGAGGCCTACGACCTGTACGGCAGCGTCGCCTGACGGCGGCGCGCCGCCGTCGCGAGCGGTCGAACGAACTCCGACCCTCTACCTCAGGATGGGGGCGTGGGCGGGATATCCCTGTTGAGGTGTGATCGAGCCGCCTTGACCCCGCCCGCCGGCCGCGGTCTCTGGAACAGAGCGGGAACCTAAGCCAGATCTCCGAGGCGGCGATGGATCCGGAGGTCGCCCTCCGCAAGATCATCCACATCGACATGGACGCGTTCTACGCCTCCGTGGAGCAGCGCGACGACCCCGCCCTGCTCGGCCTGCCGCTGGCGGTGGGCGGCTCGCGGGAGCGCGGCGTCGTGGCGGCGGCGAGCTACGAGGCGCGCAGGTTCGGCGTCCGCTCGGCCATGCCGTCGGCCACCGCCCGGCGGCTCTGCCCGGACCTGCTGTTCGTGAAGCCGCGCTTCGAGGTCTACCGGGGGGTTTCGGAGGAGATCCGGGCGGTCTTCGCCCGGCACACGCCGCTCATCGAGCCGGTGGCGCTGGACGAGGCCTATCTCGACGTCACCGAGAACCTCCTGGGCCTGCCGACGGCGACCGCGGTGGCGAAGGCGATCCGCGCCGAGATCCTGGAGCGCACCGGGCTCGTGGCCTCGGCCGGGGTCTCGTACAACAAGTTCCTGGCCAAGGTGGCCTCGGATCACCGCAAGCCCGACGCCCTGTTCGTCATCACCCCCGCGATGGGGCCGGATTTCGTGGCCGCCCTGCCGATCGGCCGGTTCCACGGGGTCGGGCCGGTCACCGAGGCGAAGATGAAGCGGCTGGGGATCGAGACCGGGGCGGACCTGCGCGCCTGGACACCGGAGCGCCTGCGCGAGACCTTCGGCTCCGCGGGCGCCTACTACCACGCGGTCGCCCGCGGGATCGACGCGCGGCCGGTCCGCGCCCATCGGGTGCGCAAGTCGATCGGGGCCGAGACCACCTTCTCGGAGGACACGGCGGCCTTCGAGGTTCTGAGCGCCCGGCTGGCCCCGCTGTTCGACAAGGTCTGGGCCGGGGCGGACGCGAAGGGCATGCGCGCCCGGACCGTGACGCTGAAGCTCAAGTTCTCGGATTTCGCCCAGGTGACCCGGGCGAAGTCGCTCACCTGTCCCGTGGCCGACCGCGCCGGCCTGGAGCGGATCGGCCTCGAACTGCTCGCCGGCCTGTTCCCCTTGCGGCGCAGCGCGCGGCTGGTCGGCGTCTCCCTGTCGGGCTTCGCGCACGACGAGCCGGAAGGCCCCCGACAGCTCGGGCTGGGTCTCTGACGGGCCGGCCGCCGGGACAGCGAGGTCGGACCGTACCCGTCCCTCGCCCGTACGGTAGCGGTCCCGTCGGGCTACGACGGCCGCGCGCTCCGCGCGTCACCGCGCGACGAAGGCGGCGCCTTGAGGGGCCGGGCCGCCGATCGGAGACGCTCCGATGCTGGCGTCGAGGGCGCTCGATGCGGTCCTGTACCTCGGAAGCCGCGCACCGGGTCCCGATGCGGCCCATCCGGTCCGGCTGGGGATTGCCTTGGCGCCGCACAGGCCGAAGGATGGGCCCATGCCGAAACCTGTTCCCCTGGGCCTCGCGGCCGCGCTCCTGACCGTGCCGGCGGGCGCCCACGTCGACAGCACGACGGCACGCGGGGCCGTCAACGCAGCCCAGTTGCGGGGCTACACGGCGAGCCCGGCGCAGCTCTTTGTCCCGGCGGACAGCCCGGCACCTCCGCACGCCGCCCCTGCGCCGCGGCGGCCAAAGGCGCCGGCGCGCGGCCGCTGAGATCGGCCCGGGCCGCGCCGGCCCGGGCATTTCGTCACGCGTTCTTGCGCGGGCGGTGGTCCGGATCGATGCCGCCGTCCACCTTAGTCTCGTTGTCCACGTCGCCCTCGAAGGTCGAATCCGCCTGCAGGTCGGCGGGATCGGCGCCGCTCATGCCCTTCGAGGTGCCGATGCCGGGATTGCCCTTGAGGTCGGCGTCGGTCGGGGTGTCGGTCTTAAGATGCTTGGAGGACATGCGGGCTCCTGTCGGCTGGTGATGACAGGCCAACGCACCGGATCGGGGGCGGTCTCCCGCCTCCCGTGCGGCGGTTCGCCTCCCGGTGCCGGAAGCGGTCAGACGATCTCCGCCGATCCGATCCGGCGCACGCCGGCCGCCTCCATCCGCCCCCAGGCCCGGGCGAGCGACCCGTCCACGTCGATCCCGCGCACCGCGTCCTCCACCACCCGGACGTCGAACCCCGCGTCGCGGGCGTCCAGCGCGCTCCAGGCGACGCAGAAATCGGTGGCGAGGCCGCACAAGACGACGCGGGTGATGCCCCGCTCCCTGAGCGCCCCCGCGAGACCCGTGCGCGTGGTCCGGTCGGCCTCCAGGAAGGCCGAGTAGCTGTCGACGCGCGGATCCAGTCCCTTGCGCACCACTAGGCTCGCCCGGTCGGTGGCCAAACCCGGCGCGAAGCCCGCGCCCGGGCTGCCCTGCACGCAGTGCCGCGGCCACAGCACCTGCGGCCCGTAGGGCAGCGCCACGGTGTCGAACGGCGCCCGCCCCGGATGGGTGTCGGCGAAGGAGACGTGATCGGCCGGATGCCAATCCTGCATCAGCACCACGTGCCGGAACCGGTGCTGAAGCGCGTTGATCGGCGCCACCACCGCGTCGCCCCCCGGGACGGGGAGCGCCCCGCCCGGCAGGAAGTCGACCTGTACGTCGACGACGAGGAGCAGGTCGGTGTTGCCGGGCGTCACGGTCGGTCCTTACGGCAGCATCACGATCGAGCCCGTGGTCTCCCGGCCCGCGAGGTCGCGGTGAACCTGCTGCGCCTCGGCCAGCGGGTAGGTGCCATTGACGGCGATCTTCACCGCGCCGTCGCCGACCACCTTGAACAGGCGGGCGGCCGCCTCCTCCAGGGTGGCGCGGTTCGACGAGAAGGTCGCGAGCGTCGGACGCGTCACGTAGAGCGAGCCGCGCGGGGCCAGCAGGCCGAGGTCCAGCCCGGTGATCGCCCCCGAGGCCGAGCCGAAGCTCGCCAGCAGGCCGAGCGGCGCGAGGCTGTCCAGCGAGCCCATCAGGGTCGCCTGCCCGACGCCGTCATACACGACCGGCACGCCCTTGCCGCCGGTGATCTCGCGCACGCGCTTGGCCACGTCCTCCTCGCGGTAGAGGATGACGTGGTCGCAGCCGTTCCGCTTGGCGAGCTCCGCCTTCTCGGGGCTGCCGGCGGTGCCGATCACCGTGGCGCCGAGGTGCTTGGCCCACTGGCAGGCGATCAGGCCGACGCCGCCGGCGGCCGCCTGCCACAGGATGGTGTCGCCGGGCTTCACCGCGTAGGTCCGGTGCAGCAGGTACTCGACGGTCAGGCCCTTGAGCATCATGGCGGCGGCGGTCTTCTCGTCGACGCCGTGGGGGATCGGCACGGCCGCGGAGGCCGGGATCACCGGCTCCTCGGCGTAGCAGCCGTCCGCCACCGAGCCGTAGGCGACCCGGTCGCCCGGCTTGAACTGGCTGACGCCCTCGCCCACCGCCGTGACGGTGCCGGCCCCCTCCTTGCCGGGGGTGTAGGGCAGGTGCGGGGACTTGTAGGCGCCGGTGCGGAAGTAGATGTCGATGAAGTTGACGCCGATGGCGGCCTGCTTGACGCGGATCTGCCCGGGACCGGGCTCGGCCAGGGGCACGTCCTCGAAGCGCATCACTTCGGGGCCGCCGTACTCGTAGACCCGGATCGCCTTCGGCATCGTCCTGCTCCCGCTCGCCGCCCCGTCCGGGGCGTTGCAGCCCGAGATAACGGACCGCCCGCCGGAGGCAATTCGTTTTTGACCCCTCGCGCGCCGGTTGTAACCCGCCGACCGGCGGCACCGTTCTGGATCCGCCGGTCCCGGGCGCCTATCTAGCCTCTGCCTGTCCTCTCAACCGAGGTTCGACCGCCATGTCCGGCACCACCCGCACGAGCGCCGACCTCGATCCGCGCCGCCGCCGCCTCCTCTACCGCGCCTGGCACCGGGGCATCCGCGAGATGGACCTGATCATGGGCCGCTTCGCCGACGCCGAGATCGGCGACCTGTCCGAGGCGGAGCTCGACCAGTTCGAGGCGTTGATCGAGGTGCCGGACCGCGACCTGTTCAAGTGGCTCACCGGCGAGGTCGAGACGCCCTCGAACTACGACACGTCGGTCTGGCGGCGGGTGCGGGCGTTCCACCGGCACGACGCGCCGATCCATTCCTGAGAGGGACCGCCATGGACGAACCCAAGCCCAATTACGATCACCCGGCCCGGTCGATCGCCACCGAGCTGGTGGTGCGCATCATGCTGGAGATGATGGAGCGCTCCGATCCGGCCCTGCGCGGCGAGATCCTGCGGCAGGCGACGGGCCGGGCCGCCACGATGACCGAGCACATGCCCAACGCGGACTTCTTCCGCGGCCGGGTCGAGGCGGCGCTGGCGGAGATCGTCGGGCCGGACGCCTGAACGCCTTGCCCTCAGGGCTCGCGCAGCGCCTCAGGCGGGCCGCGTCGGTCCCCCTCCCCTGCGGGAGAGGACCGGGGTTAAGGGATCGGGTCCTCCCGGGCGGGGCAGGCAACGCGCCCGGTCCCTCGCCCGCCCCGGAGAGGGGACCGGCGCCTCGTCCTGAGCCCGGTCTGCCGACGATCGGCCGCACTTCGGCGTCGTGCCGTTCCCTGCCGCGGGAGAGCGGCCATATAGAGGCGTTCAGCCACCCCCACGCCTGCGCCGGCATGCTTTATCGCGACGGCCCGATGGGCTAACGCCACCCGACCTCCGTCTCTGACGCGCCCGGCGGGATCTCCCCGCGAAAGACCCGATGGCCAAGCCTCAGCCGAAGCCCACCGCCCCCGTCGCCAAGCCGGTTGCCAAGCCGCAGGTCGCGCGCTTCGCCCTGCCGAAATCCTCCGCGCTCGCCAAGGCGATCGACGCCCTCAAGCGCGGCGACAGCCCGGTTCTCGCGAGCGCCCCGGAAGGATTCGACGCGCTGGCGCTCGCCGACCTCGCCCGCGCCCTGGCGCCCACCGTCGACGCGCCCGCCGTGCTGGTCCACGTGGCGCGTGATTCCGGGCGCTCGGCGTCGTTCCAGGCGGCCCTGAGCTTCGTCGCGCCCGAGATGGACGTGATGAGCCTGCCGGCCTGGGACTGCCAGCCCTACGACCGGGTCTCGCCCACCACCGCGGTCGCGGCCGCCCGGATGACGGCCCTCGCCCGCCTCGCCCGGACCCGCTCGGCCGAGGACCGGCCGCGCATCCTCTGCACCACGGTCAACGCCCTGGTGCAGCGGGTCCCGCCCCGCACGCACATTGCCCGAGAGGCGTTCTCGGCGGCGATCGGCAACGTCGTGGCGATGGACGACGTGGTGGCCTGGGTGGAGGCCAACGGCTTCCTGCGCACCGGCACCGTGCGCGACACCGGCGAGTATGCGGTGCGCGGCGGCATCCTCGACCTGTCGCCGCCGGGCTTAGCCGCGCCGATCCGCCTCGACTTCTTCGGCGACACCCTCGAATCGATCCGCGCCTTCGACCCGGAGACGCAGCGCACCACCGGGCAGCTGCGCTCGCTCGACCTGATGCCGATGAGCGAGGTCCAGCTCACCACCGAGACGATCCGGCGCTTCCGCCAGGGCTACATCCAGAGCTTCGGGGCGGCCACCCGGGACGACCGGCTCTACGAGACGGTGAGCGAGGGGCGGCGCTACGCCGGCCTCGAGCACTGGATGCCGCTGTTCTACGACCACCTCGACACCCTGTTCGACTATCTCGGCGGCGTGCCGCTGGTCTTCGACCCGCAGGTCGAGGACGCCGCCGCCGAGCGGATCAGCCTCGTCCAGGACTACTACCAGGCCCGCGAGGGCGCGATGAAGACGCCGCCGGCCGGCGTCGCCCCCTACAAGCCCCTGCCCCCGCGCGCCCTCTACCTGATGCCGAACGAGCTGAAGGAGCGGATCGCCGCCGCCACGGTGGCGCGGCTGACGCCCTTCGCCCAGCCCGACTCGCCCGAGCGCGCCGTGATCGATTGCGGCGCCAAGGCCGGCCGGTCCTTCGCGCCGGAGCGGGCCGACGAGAATACCAGCGTGTTCGACGCCGCGGTGGCGCATATCCGCGACCTCCAGGGATCCGGTCATCACGTGATCCTGGGAGCCTGGTCCGACGGATCCCGGGACCGCCTCTGCGGCGTGCTCACCGACCACGGCCTGAAGAAGCCCGTGGCGATCACCCGGCTCACCGACGTCTACGCGCTCAAGCGCGGCACCGACGCGGCGGTGGCGGTCTGGGGCCTGGAGGCGGGCTTCACCGCCGGCGAGCTCGCGGTGGTGTCCGAGGGCGACATCCTGGGCGACCGGCTGGTCCGCCAGAAGCGCAAGGCCAAGCGGCCCCAGGACGTGATCCTGGAGGTGCAGGCGCTCCAGCCCGGCGACATCGTGGTCCATGCCGATCACGGCATCGGCCGCTTCGTCGGGCTCAAGACGATCCACGCCGCGGGCGCCCCGCACGATTGCCTGGAGCTGCAATATACCGGCGGCCTGCTGCTCCTGCCGGTGGAGAACATCGAGCTCCTGACCCGCTACGGCTCGGAGGATGCCGAGGTGGCCCTCGACCGCCTCGGCGGCGGCGCGTGGCAGGCCCGCAAGGCCAAGATGAAGCGCCGCATCCTCGAGATGGCGGGCGAATTGATCAAGGTCGCGGCCCAGCGCTTCGTCCGGAAGGCGCCGGCCCTCAAGGCGCCGGAGGGGCTCTACGGAGAATTCGCCGCCCGCTTCCCCTTCGAGGAGACCGAGGATCAGGCCAACGCCATCGACGCGGTGCTGGACGACCTCAATGCCGGCCGGCCGATGGACCGGCTGGTCTGCGGCGATGTCGGCTTCGGCAAGACCGAGGTGGCGCTGCGCGCGGCCTTCGCGGCCGCGATCGCCGGCAAGCAGGTGGCGGTGATCGTCCCCACGACGCTGCTGGCCCGTCAGCATTTCCGGACCTTCGCCGAGCGCTTCAAGGGGCTGCCGGTCCAGGTGGCGCAGCTCTCCCGCTTCGCCTCCGCGGCGGAGATGAAGCAGACCCGCGCCGGCCTCGCCGCCGGCACCGTCGACATCGTGGTCGGCACCCACGCGCTGCTCGCCAAGAACATCGCCTTCAAGGATCTCGGCCTGATCATCGTGGACGAGGAGCAGCATTTCGGCGTGGCCCACAAGGAGCGGCTGAAGGCGCTCCAGGCGGACGTCCACGTGCTGACCCTCTCGGCGACCCCGATCCCCCGCACGCTCCAGCTCGCCATGACGGGGGTGCGCGAGCTCTCGATCATCGCGACGCCCCCGGTGGACCGCCTCGTGGTGCGCACCTTCGTGACGCCCTTCGACCCCCTGACCATCCGGGAGGCCCTGCTGCGCGAGCGCTACCGCGGCGGCCAGGCCTTCTACGTGGTGCCGCGGATCGAGGATCTGGCGGAGGTCAAGAAGTTCCTCGATGCCGAGATGCCGGAGATCAAGGTCGCGGTCGCCCACGGCCAGATGGCGGCGGGCCAGCTCGAGGACGTGATGACGGCCTTCTACGAGGGCAAGTTCGACGTGCTGCTCTCGACCACGATCGTGGAATCGGGCCTCGACATCCCCACCGCCAACACGCTGATCGTGCACCGGGCCGACATGTTCGGGCTGGCCCAGCTCTACCAGCTGCGCGGCCGCGTCGGCCGCTCGAAGGCCCGGGCCTACGCGCTGTTCACGACGCCGGCGAACCGCCAGCTCACCGCCCAGGCCGAGCAGCGCCTCAAGGTGCTGCAGAGCCTCGACACGCTGGGCGCGGGCTTCCAGCTCGCCTCCCACGACCTCGACATCCGCGGTGCCGGTAACCTGCTGGGCGACGCCCAGTCGGGCCACATCAAGGAGGTTGGCTACGAGCTCTACCAGCAGATGCTGGAGGACGCGGTCACGGCGCTGAAGGCCGGCATCGAGGACGTGCCCGAGGAGGCGTGGTCGCCGACCATCGCGCTCGGCGCGCCCGTGACGATCCCGGAGGAGTACGTCGAGGATCTGGGCGTCCGGCTCGCCCTCTACCGGCGCCTCGCCACCCTTCAGGACGATGCCGAGATGGAGAGCTTCGGCGCCGAGATGATCGACCGGTTCGGACCGCTGCCGCCGGAGGTGGAGCAGCTCCTCAAGATCGGCACGATCAAGATCCTCTGCCTCAAGGCCAACATCGAGAAGGTCGAGGCCGGACCGAAGGGCGTGGTGGTCCACTTCCGCGACAAGTCCTACGCCAACCCGCAGGGTTTGGTGGCCTACGTGGCCGAGCAGGCGTCGTTCGCGAAGGTGCGGCCCGACATGAGCGTGGTGTTCGTGCGCGAACTGACCACGGTCCCGGCACGGCTCAAGACCGCCACCGAGGTGCTGCGGAGCCTCGTGAAGATCGCCGAGCGGGGCAAGAAGGCGGCGTGACGGGCGGCGCGCGCGACGCCCCTCCCAACCCCCCCCTTCAGCCTGAGGTGCGGCGAAGCCGCCTCGCAGGAGCCCTCCAGGGACCGCGGCGGCTTCTGGAAGCCTCCGTTGGGGCCCGCTTCGCGGTCACCTCAGGATGAAGGGGGAGGTTGCGACGGTCGCGCGATCGTTGCGCCGGCAGCGCATCTCTGCTCTCTCCTGCCCCGCGACTCAGGAGACGCGTGGATGGCAAACCCGGCGCAGGTCACCGGCGCGCCCGAGCCGGTGAGGGCCGCGCCGGGCGCTTTCCTCACCCCCCTGTTCACCGACCGGCGCGTGGCCGCGGTGCTGGGCCTCGGCTTCGCGCAGGGGATCCCGTTCCTGCTGGTCTACGCGACCCAATCGGCGTGGCTCGTCCAGGCGAAGGTGCCGCTCGCCACGATCGGGCTGATGAGCGAACTGACCATCGCGTACAAGCTCAAGTTCCTCTGGGCGCCGTTCCTCGACCGGCACGACGCGCCGCTGCTGGGCCGCTGGCTGGGGCGGCGCCGGGGCTGGATCGTCGCCACGCAGATTCTGGTGGCCCTGGCGCTGGCCGGCATCGCCTTCGGCGACCCGGCGCACTGGCTCGCCTGGACGGTGGCCTTCTCCCTGGCGCTCGGCGTCGCGGGCGCCACCCAGGATGTGGTGATCGACGGCTGGCGCATCACCGCCGCGCCCCCCGAGCAGCAGGCGCTGATGTCGTCCTGGTCGGAGATCGGCTACCGGATCGGCAACCTCGCGGCGGGCGCCGGCGCCCTCTACCTCTCCGACGCCTATGGCTGGCGCGCCGCCTACCTGTGCATGGCCGCGCTGATGGCCCCCGGGACGATCGCGGCGCTGCTCGCCCCCGAGCCCCCCGCCCCCGAGACGCCGGCGACCGGCGGTTTCGTCGAGACCGTCTGGGCGCCGATCCGCGACCTCCTCGCCCGGCTCGGACCCCTCGCCGTGCCGGTCCTGGCCCTCGTCGCCGGCTTCCGGATGCCCGGCTACGTCTCGAGCGCCATGGCGATCCCGCTGTTCAAGACGCTCGGCTATTCCAATACCGACATCGCCACGGTGACCAAGCTGTTCGGCTTCTGGATCGCGCTCGGCGGCACCTTCCTGGCCAGCGCCATCATCCCCCGGATCGGCATGATGGCGAGCCTGCTCATCGGCACCGTGACGGCCTCCGCCTCGCACCTCGCGCTGGCCTACCTCGCCTGGCACGGGGGCCATGGCGGGGCAGCGTTCTGGACCTTCGCGCTGACGGTGGGGATCGACGGCTTCGCCTACGCCTTCGCGTCGATCGTGCTGATCACCTACATGTCGCGGCTCTCGGCGACCGCCCACGCGGCGAGTCAGTACGCCCTGCTCACGTCCCTCTGCGCCCTGCCGGGCAGCCTGCTCGCCGGGTTCTCGGGCTTCGTGATCGAGTGGACCGGGTTCACGTGGTTCTTCGTCGGCACGTCGCTGATCGGCGTGCCGGTGGCCGTGCTCTGTGTCCTGGTGGCGCGGTGGCACGGGCCCATGGAGGCGCCCGGGACGGCGACCTGATCGCGTCTTCGCGGACGACAGGGCGTCTTCAGCAAGACTTAACCATAGGGACGCTTAATGGGACGGACGGTTGATGTCCTTCCCATTTGGGCAACCCAGGCCACGCGCGCGGAAACGGCTTCCGCGGGTGAACGGCGGCGGCTGCCCGCGGGGAGGCGCGTGCGCGAGTTCCCGAATGGCCCAGGCTGCGATGTCCCCACCCGCGTACCGCGCCGCGGAGCCCGTTCGCACGGCGCCCTCGCGCATCACCTACGTGGAGACCGTCTACGATCCGGTCGTCCGGACACGGGCCCCCTACCCGAGCGCCATGCGGCGTGCCCGCCGCCGGGCCCGGCTGACGGGGCTGATCACCCTGACGGCCGTGACCCTCGCCGGCTGGGCCATGCTCACCCCGCCGCACGATCCGCTTCCCGCCGGTGAGCGGCCGACTCTTGCCGCCGCGGAGCCCGCGCCCGCGCTCCGGCTCACCCCGGCGACGGCCCAGAGCCCGGCGCCGCGCCTGAGCGTCGCCTGGATGCTCGATCCGAGCCCCACCCTGGGCCCTGCCGCCGCTCAGACCTTCGGGGACGAGGCCCCCCCCGCCCCCGCCTTCCTGGTCGCCGCCGCCGAACCGCCGCCCGCGATCCGCGCGATCGCCCGGCAAGTCGCCAGGGCGGAGCAGGCCCGAGCCGCGCAGGCCCGGGATGTTCAGCCGAGCGATGTCCAGCCGAGGGTCGCCCAGGCCGCGAAGGCGCCGGAGCCGCAGGTGCGGATCGCCGAGGCCGCGCCGACGCCCGCGGCCCTCGTGCCCCTGCCGGTGGCGCGGCCCCCCGAGCTGCGTCGTCCGCCCGCCGTCCCGGCTGCCCGGCTGGCCGCCCGCACCCTGCCCCGCACCCGCGACGTGTTCCGCGCCGCGATGGCCGAGGAGCCCTCCTTCTTCGAGAAGCTCTTCGGCGTCGACGCCGCATCCCGGCCGGACGCTCGTCAAGACGCCCGGCAGGACGCCCGGCAGGATGCCCGGCAAGTCCTGGCCTATGCCAGCCCCGACGCCCTGCCCCAGGAGGCCCCGCGCACCCGGATCAGCCCGGCGCCCGAATCCGTGGGCGGCACCGCGGTCTACGACATCACCGCCCGCACGGTGACGCTGCCCTCGGGCGAGGTGCTGGAGGCCCATTCCGGTCTCGGGCCCGCGATGGACAACCCGCGCTACGTCCACCTGCGCATGCGCGGCTCGACGCCGCCCGGAACCTACACGCTGACCGAGCGCGAGCGCCTGTTCCACGGCGTCCGGGCGATCCGCCTCACCCCGGTCGGCGGCAGCGGTGCGATCCACGGACGCGACGGTCTGTTGGCTCACACCTACATGTTGCGTCAGCCGGGCGCATCGAACGGCTGCGTCTCGTTCCGCGACTATAACCGCTTCCTGCAGGCCTTCCTGCGGGGCGAGGTCCGGCGCCTCGTGGTGGTGGCCGGCAGCAGCGGCGATTTCTTCGGCAGTCGGGTCGGCATGGTCGATCGTCCCGGCCGGCGCGGGTGAGCGGCTGCGTCGGAAGTCCAAGGGCACTTCCGCACGGCGCGGCTTTACGCGCACGCCCAAGCCTGCCTTAACGGGGCCGAACGCCAGCCCCGTACAAGAGGCCCCCGATGAAACTGCCCCGCCGCTTCTTCCAGCCCCTCGCCACCGGCGCGCCGGCCCCGTTCCGCGAGCTGCCGGTGCGGCTGGAGCGGATGATCCACTTCGTGCCGCCGCACAACGACAAGGTCCGCGCCCGGGTGCCGGAGCTCGCCGGCACGGTCGACGTGGTGCTGGGCAACCTGGAGGACGCGGTTCCCGCCGACCAGAAGGAGGCGGCCCGCAAGGGCTTCGTGGCCATGGCGCAGGCCACCGACTTCGCCGCCACCGGCACCGGCCTCTGGACCCGGATCAACGCCCTCAACTCGCCCTGGATTCTCGACGACCTGTTCACGATCGTGGCCGAGGTCGGGGACAAGCTCGACGTCGTCATGGTGCCCAAGGTCGAGGGACCGTGGGACATCCACTACATCGACCAGCTGCTCGCCCAGCTCGAGGCGCGCCACGGCGTGACGAAGCCGATCCTGGTCCACGCGATCCTGGAGACCGCCGAGGGCGTGGCCAATGTCGACGCCATCGCGTCGGCTTCGCCGCGGATGCACGGCATGAGCCTCGGACCGGCGGATCTCGCTGCGTCGCGCGGCATGAAGACCACCCGGGTCGGCGGTGGCCACCCGGATTACCGGGTGCTGAGCGATCCCTCCGGCGACGCGCCGCGGGCCACGGCCCAGCAGGATCTCTGGCACTACACCATCGCTCGGATGGTCGATGCCTGCATGGCCAACGGCATCAAGGCCTTCTACGGCCCGTTCGGCGACTTCTCCGACGGCGATGCCTGCGAGGCGCAGTTCCGCAACGCCTTCCTGATGGGCTGCGCCGGCGCCTGGACGCTGCACCCGAGCCAGGTGGCGATCGCCAAGCGGGTCTTCGCCCCCGACCCGGCCGAGGTCGCCTTCGCGGCCCGGATCGTGGAGGCCATGCCGGACGGCACGGGCGCGGTGATGCTCGACGGCAAGATGCAGGATGACGCCACGTGGAAGCAGGCCAAGGTCATCGTCGACCTCGCCAAGCTGGTGGCCGCGAAGGATCCGGAGCTGGCGGCGGTCTACAATCTGGGCTGAGCGGCTGCCACGACCCGTCCCCTCTCCCACGCGGGAACGGGGCGGGTTGCGCTGGCCTGGGCGTGTCATCGCTGACCCGAGCGGTTCGTCGGATCAGGCCCGCACCAGCGACGCATCCGTATCGTCGGCAGGATCCGCGATCGGACTGTCGGAGCCGGGCGGCGAGCAGATCGATCCCGCACTCTGCGCCGCACCCGGATGTCGGCCGAGGCCAAGCTCCGGCGCGTTCTCCGGAACCGGGCCCTGGACGGCGGAAGTACCGGCACCCGGTCGACCGGTTCGTCGTCGACCGTGCCTGCTTCGCCCTGCTCCGCATCCCGAATGCGGACCTCCCCGACCATCGCGAGGGCCTGCGCCGGACGATCCCGGCGGCCCTCGAACGCCGCGAGACCGCCCGAGCCCCTCACCCGCCGAACCGTGCCCGGTACTCCTGCGGCGTCGCCGCGACGTGCCGCAGGAAGCTGCGCCGCAGAGTCTCCTCGGAGCCGAAGCCGCAGGTGCGGGCGATGCGCTTCACGGGCTGCGCCGTCTCGGCGAGCGCGCGCCGGGCGGCCTCCACCCGCAGGCGCTCCACGGCCCTGGCCGGGGTGAGGCCGGTCGCCTCCCGGTAGTGCCGGCTGAGGCTGCGTTCGCTCATCCCGGCCGCCGCGGCGAGCGCCGGCAGCGACAGGTCGCCCGCGAGGTTCCCGGCGATGAAGGCGTGCAGCGTCCCGAACCGCGCCTCCCCCGCCTGCAGGGCGAGCGCCGCGCTGAACTGCGCCTGTCCGCCCGGGCGCTTGAGGAACATCACGAGGTGCCGCGCCACCGCCAGGGCGGTCGCGCGGCCGAGATCCTCCTCCACCAGCGCCAGCGTCAGGTCGATGCCCGCCGTGATCCCCGCCGAGGACCAGACCGGGCCGTCCCGCACGAAGATCGGATCCGGCTCGACCCGGGCACGCGGATAGCGCGCGGCGAGCGCCCCGCAATGCTTCCAGTGGGTGACGGCCCGCCGCCCGTCGAGGAGGCCCGCTGCACCGAGCAGGAACGCGCCGGTGCAGACCGAGGCCACCCGGCGCGCCCGCCCGGCGCGGATCCGGACCCAGTCCACCAGGGCGGGATCGGCGCAGGCGGCCGTGACGCCGGGACCGCCGGCGATCACCAGCGTGTCCACCGGCGCGTCGGAGGCCGGCAGCGGGTCGGCAATCAACCGCAGGCCCGCCGACGCGGTGAGCGTCAGGTCTCCGGCCGAGACCACGAGCGGCGCGTAGGGGGTGCCGACGCCGGCGTGCTCGTTGGCGGTGGCGAAAACCTGGAGGGGCCCGGCCACGTCGAGGAGCTGCACCGCCGGGAAGGCCAGCACCTCCACGGGTCGCGGAAGATTTGGCGGAAAACGAGGGGTCTTTGGCATCTCGGCCAAACTGTGACGCGCTAGAAGCCGCCTGTCCACCACGGAGATTTCGGCATGATCCCGCCCGACACCCATCTTCAGATCGGCTCGCTCCTGTTCGAGGGGCTGGACCAGATCGACCTCACCGGCCCGTTCGAGGTCCTGTCGCGGGTGCCCAACAGCACCTATCGGGTCTACGGGCCGAGTCTTGAGCCCGTCCGCGACGTCCGCGGCCTCCGGATCCTGCCGGACGCCGTCCTCGCCGACGCCCCGCGCCTCGACGTACTCCACGTGCCGGGCGGCCAGGGCCAGGAGGCGCTGATGCGCGACGCCGACCTCCTCGGCTGGATCCGCGATCAGGCGGCGGGGGCCGGCCACGTCCTGTCGGTCTGCACAGGCGCCCTGCTCCTCGGCGCCGCCGGCCTCCTCGTGGGGCGACGGGCGACCACCTACTGGAACGCGGCCCATCTGCTGCCCTGGTTCGGAGCCGAGCCGGTGGATGAGCGCGTCGTGATCGACTGCGACGCCGACGGCCGCACCTGGGTCTTCGCGGCCGGCGTCACCGCGGGAATCGACGGGGCGCTGCGGCTCGCCGCCGCGTTGCGCGGGGACGAGGCCGCCCAGGCGATCCAGCTCGGCATGCAGTACGCCCCCGAGCCGCCCTTCGACAGCGGGACCCCGCGGACCGCGCCGCCCGCCATCGTGGAGCGGGCGCGGACCGCGGCTGCCGACATCACCGCCCGGCGCGAGGCCACGGCCCGGTCCATCGCCGCGGACCTCGGGATCCGGATTCCCTAGGAGAGATCCGCGACGCACCTCCGTCACGGGCGCGTCGTCCGCACCGCGCCGCTGGCCGCATCCGGACCGGGGAGGCCGGGCGTGCCGGCCTGCGCTGTGCGATCGCCGCGGCCGGATCCGCTCTACCCGGGTGCGGAACGGCGGATGGCGCCCCGTCGCGGTCGTGCGTCACCCGCGGAACCGGATCCGCGAACCCGACGTCACGCGGGCAATCCGGCGGGCGACCGCGGCCTCAGCGGGGGGCACCCGTACGGTCGTGAGCGGACACATCACTGGGAATTCTGAACGAGGAAACTTCTGATCAAACCTCTATCGTACATGTTGTGCGATGTCAGGTCCCCGGCATGCTCGAATAGAAGATCGGTTTTCAAGTTGAAGGGAGGCTTGTCAAAATACAAACCCGACCCGTAAGCCAGACGCGTGTTGCTTCCATGCACGATATCCCTGTTATGAGACCTGAAATCGCACGCTGCCGGCTGGTGCTCCGTCAAGATAACGAACTCGAATGGCGAGAATTTTCGAAGAATGGCCGTGACCTGCTGATTTGACAGGTGCTGAAGTACTTGCCGAATGAGGCACAGCTGGGCCCTGGGAAGATCGGCCGGTCCCGCGGCGTCCAGGCATGCGAAGCGGCGCCCGTCCGAGGAATATTCGGCATTGTTCCTGTCGACGACCGATTGCGCAACGTCAATGCCCGTATAATCGTCACATATCAGGCGGCTTCCAATGGAGAAGTCACCGCAGCCGATATCCAGGACGCTCTTGACAGCGTGCGACTGTATAAATCGATTTATGTTGTGAATGTACAGTTCCGCCGCGGGGCCGTAGGAGCCTGAACCCGAGTTGATGCCTCCGACGGCCCCGCCCCATTTTGCCTTCGCGTAAATCTCCGAGAACACCTCGCGCGCAGACTTGTCGCGGTTTCGGCTCGCCTCCCGCGATTGCGCGATCTTCGCTGACAGCTTATGAATATTGTGCTTCATGCCATTCGGTAAAACCTTCTTGACGGCTTCCTTTATCATAGATGTTCCCCGTGTCGTGGCCAGGACAGTGAGATAATGCTGCGCATTGTGTTTTTGAAGAGCTCGTGAAATTGCTTGTTCTGCACGGCATCGTGACTGGTAATTCTGCCGCTTTTCTCTCAAGACGTTTCAGCGCGCGCGTTAGTCCTCTCGTTCGGTCACGCATGGCGCGGCGGCCAGGGAGGCTGATCCGCCCGGCACGGGGCTTCGAGTCGAGGGTCCGGGAGGGGCCGGGATGGCCTGCGAGGGTCTGCCTTCCCTCCCGCTCGGACATCGCCGGGGCCGGAGGGAGCCGCGTTCAGGCCCCGAGGGTCCCGTGCGGTCCGGGCCGACTCAGGCGCATCGAGGGCCGGGGCCTCGATGCGGTCAGGTCGTCTTCGGGTCGGCGGGTAGCCCCGAGGCGATCGTCCCCGGGACTTGCCGCTCCGCGCCGCCGATGCCGAAGGATCAGTCCACGCCCGGTGACAGGCTCGATCATCGCACCTATCTGTCCAGTCTGGACGGACTGAACCATGATGGACGTAACACTGAGAACCGCGAAGTTTGCGATCGGCGCCGTGGTGCGCCACCGGATCTACCCGTTCCGGGGTGTCGTCTTCGACGTTGATCCGGTCTTCGACAACACCGAGGAATGGTGGCTGTCGATCCCCGAGGAGGTGCGGCCGCGCAAGGATCAGCCCTTCTACCACCTGCTGGCCGAGAACGCCGAGACCGAGTACGTCGCCTACGTGTCGGAGCAGAACCTGTTGCCCGATACGTCGGGGGAGGCCCTGCGACACGCCGCCATCGCCGAGATGTTCGTGCGCGACGATGCCGGCGCCTACCACATGCGCGATCGCGCCACGAACTGAGCGGACGTGGTCCCGCGAGGGGCTGCAGACGGGCCCGGCAGGCCCACCGTGGTGGGCTCCTGCCACGGCGGACGCCGTCGGGCGGCCCCGTCGCCATGTCCTCCGAGCCCGCCTCGCCACCGCGGCTCTCCGGGCGCCGCGGCGCAACTGGTCGCCGGATTCCTCTGTCTCCCGGCCCGCGCCAGGGGCTGCGCCGCGTCGCGCGGGCCCGGGATTGCGCTGGCGCGAGGAGTTGTCGATCGCCCGCGGCCGGATCACCGTATCTCACCAGGTCCGCAACGCGGCGGGGGATCCGCGTCCGGTGCGGATCGCCTTCCCGCTGCCGCCGGTCGACGGACGCGGGCTCCGCGTCTCGACCCTCGCGCGGCCCGATCCCGCGGACGGCGAACTACGTCGGCGTCACCGCCACGGTCGATGGCCGGCCGATAGCGCCGGAATGGGAGGCGCGCGCCGTAGTGGGTGCGCGCGAGGCCACGGGCCTGCCGTCCCGCGCGGCCCGCCCCCGAACCCCCTTGCCCGTCGACACGATCGACGCGGCCACGAAGCGGATCGGCACGCCCGGATGGGGGAACTGATCAAGGCCGGCCTGTTCCCGGATGCCGGGGTCATGACCGAGAGGGGCAGTGGCGCGGCGCGGCGAAGGTCCACGGGCCGCAGAGGTTCCCCCCACGCCGCGACGTCCGGATCGCGCCCGGCGACGCGCCGGTGTGAACGGCGTCCACTTCCTCGAACCTTGAGGCGGCATCCCGCAACGCCTGCCGGGCGGCCTGCTGCCTGACGCAGGCCGGACTGGCCACGCATTGCCGGAGGCCCGGGATCACCTGCCGGATCAGGATCCGCGCGTGCTGTTCGTGCTGCCGGTCCGGGGCCGACGGGGATCCGACAGGCGCCGCGAACGCGCGGGGCCGGACCTCGCGGCCCGGCCCCTGAAGCCGGCCCGCTCGCGGCGGGCCGATGCGGAACGGTTTTACTTCGCGGCCGGAGCCGCGCCGCCGGCCGCCGGAGCCGTGCCGCCGGCGGCGCCACCCTGCTGCTCGAGCTTCTTGCGCATGTCCTCGGAGCGCTTCTCCAACTCGGCCTGGAGCTTCTTCTGCTGCTCCTCGAGCACCTTCGGGTCCACGGCCGGGCCGTCGAAGGCCTTGCCGAAGCCGGCGAGCGGCACCGCGAAGGTGACCTCACGCTGGGTCTGGTTCTGGACCGAGACGTTGAGGGTCGTGCCCTTCTTCATCCCCGCGACGACGCTGGCATCGACGCCGCCGGCCTCGGCGAAGCAGCCGTTCGGGAAGCAGACCGCGAAGCGGCCGGCCGTCGGGGTCTGGCCGTCGACGTTGAAGCGGATGCCGGGCTGCAGCAGGAGGCCGAGGGGCAGCAGGTAGCGGATCACCCGCACGTCCTGCTTCTGGGCGGCGTTCTTCATCTCGTAGACCGCCACGGCCAGCACGGGCTGGCCCTGGTCGGACACGAAGTCGCGGGTCGTGTAGCAGATGTCTGTGCCCGAGTTCTGATCCTTGCCGCACACCTTGGTCCAGTCGGCCTGGCTCGGCTCGGACTTGACCGTCACGATCTGCGGACCGGTCTGGGCGGCCGGGGTGTTGGCCGCCGGGGTGCCCGGCGCTGCCGGGGCCGGCGCGGTCGGGGCCGGTGCGGCGGCCGGCTTCTTCGGCTGTGCCAGGGCCGGCGCGGCCGCGAGGCCGAGGCCGGCGAGGCCGAGGAGGGCAGCGCGCGCGCGTGTCGCGGAGCGGGTGAAGGACATCGGCTCTGACCCCTTGGAAGAGACGTGGTGTGGCTGGCAGGATGCGGAGCCCGCCGGGCGGCAGGTCCGCCGGACCGACCGGGTGCGCGCCGCCATGGCGTGCCTCCCGGAGCTCCGGATGAACGGATCCGGTCGTGGAGCGGGACCGGCGCCCGGAGGCGCGCATCTCCCGCCCTGACCGGGCGGCCTGCCTTTCCCCTGGAATGCGGCGAAGGCATGACACCGCGGCTTGACACCGCGGCTTGGCGGGCACGTCAGCACCCGCCAAGCCGCGGCCGGCCCCCGATAGGCCCGCGCCCGCCCGTCCGCAAGCGCCGCGTCGCACGAGCGCGTGATCGACCCGGCTGAGGCCCTGCGGCAGCCGCACGGGCGGGGTCCGCCGCCCGGTCGGCGCAGGGCCGGTCCGTGCGGTCGTGCCGGACTTAGCGGTCGGTTAACCCTAATCGGCCGACCATGCCGCAGGATCTGCAATATCGGTGGGGGGCGGCGGGTTGAGTGCGTTCGCGGTGGCGGAGAGGACGGCCGACGCCGCGGCGGACGCGTTCGCGCGGGCCGAGGGGCCGCGTGGCGGGCTGGCCGCCTGCCTGTTCGCGGCGGCGCACGCCGCCCCGCAGCGCACGGCCCTGCGTGATTCGGGCGACCGGGCCGGCTGGTGCGGGCGTCCGCCGATCGTCTGGACCTACGCGGCCGCCGCAGAGATCGTCGGCCGGCTCGCCCGCGGCATCGGCGGATGGCGCCTGCCGGCCGGCAGCCGGATCGGCCTGTGGTTCTCCGGGGGCGCCGAAGCGGCGCTGGCCCACCTCGCCGTCGAGACAGCCGGCCACCTGCCCTGTGCGATGCCGGCGTCCTGGGATGACGAGCAGCTCGCGGCCGGGATCGAGACCGCCGGGCTCGTCGGCGTGTTGACGGAGGGGCGCCGGGGCGAGCGCCGGCCCGCGGAGAATCTCACCCGGGCGGCCATGCGCCAGTTCAACCTGCGCTACCTCGCCGCGTTCGGCCCCGGCGTGCCGGACGGCGTGATCAGCCTCGATGCGATGGCCCTGGAGCGCGGCGTGGCCGCGCCGGGCCCGAGCCTCGGCCTCGTGACGTTCGAGGGCGGCGAGCCGGATCGGCCCGTCTACCGACCCGCGGCCGCGCTCGCGGCCGCCATCGCGGCGCATCTCGATGCCCTGCCGCTGACCGCAGACGAGCGGATCCTGACGCTGCTGCCGGCCCACGATCTGCGCGGCCTCGTGACCGGCCTCGGCGCCGCGCTGACGGTGGGCGCCGGCCTCGAGACGGTGATTCCCTTCGACGAGGCGGGCTTCCGCGCCGCCCTGCTGCGGCCGGTGCCGACCCGACTCGTCGCGCCCGCCCGGATCGAGCCGGCGCTCGCCGCGCTGCCCCTGCCCTGGACCGTGCGCGCCCTCAACGTGGTCCACCGGGCGCCAGCGCACCTGCGGGCCACCCCCGGCTTCGCGGCACCGCAGCGACTCGACTCGCTCACTCTCGGCGAGGAGGCCGTGATCACCCGCCCCGGCCTGCGCGACCTCGCCGCGACCCTGGCCTTCCCGGACCGGGCCCCCCTCCCCCGCGCCCTTCTGGCCCTCGCCCGCGGCGCCGACGGAAGCCTGGCCTATCGTGGTCCCGCCTGCGCGGTGGCACCGCTGCACCGCGGCGACGTGCCCGAGCCGGACGCGGATACGTGGCGCGAGACGGGCCGCCCCGTCCTCCTCGCGCAGGGGGACCCCGATAACGCGGCCGGCTGAACGTCCGCCGATCCGCGGTTCATCCCACGCTCAGGCGTACCGTATAATCTCGCATCTGCACACGGCTCGACGGATCCGAACCGCCCCCTCGCGGGTTCTGCAACGGATTGTAGTCACGGCTACCTTTCCAAGCTGTGCCGGATGGAGTACCGCTCAAGCTCATGGGTGCGCTGCAACAAGTGCTCGTGGTCGACGACGGCGTTCGCGCCGTGGACCGGTCCCTATCGGGCGAGCTTGCCAACCTGGGCTACGCGAGTGTCACCGCCTCGATGGAGGCGGCGGACGATGTGCTGGCCGTGATCGCCCGTCCCGCCGCGGTGCTGCTCCAGGCTCCAACGCGCCGCGATCCCGCCTATGCCCGCCGGGCCGCCCGCCTGCGCTCCCAGCTTCGCGACAGCGGCATTCCCGTCATCCTGATCGGCGATTCGGGCGGAGCCCGCTTCGGCGGCCCGGTCGACCTCGCCACCCGCCTCGGCGCCTACGTGGCCGCTCAGCCGGATCTCTGAGCGGACGCTCGCTCCGCGCGCCGGGATCATCGGCTCCACGACACGCCGGACGCGTTCATCGAAGCGCGCGCATACCGGTCGGGCGCGAGCCCGTCAGCGCGTCCCGCGCATCAGCTCCGGCGCGCCGAGCCGCGGCACCACGCCCTCCCGCATCACCAGCCGCCGCAGCGGCCCGAGCTGCCCCATCACCAGCAGGCCGAGCCCGCGGAGCGCGTCCACCGGCATCAGGTCGGTCAGCAGGCTGCGGTTGAGGAGGTCCACCGCGGCGGTGCGCGCCGCCGTGTCGACCCGGCGAGCGCGGGCATAGGCGTCGAGCACCGGGCGGGCACCCGGATCGCGGCCGTCCCGGGCGGCGTCCAGCACCACGTCGCGCAAGGTCGCGGCGTCGCGCAGGCCGAGATTCAGCCCCTGTGCGCCGATCGGCGGGAACACATGGGCCGCCTCGCCGATCAGCGCCAGCCGCTGCGCCACGGGGCTCGCCACCGCGAGCCCGCGCATGGGCACGAGGCCGCGGGGGCCGTCGACCCGCATGGCACCGAGCATCGCCCGGGCCTGCCGCTCCACCGCCTGCCCCAGGGCGGCATCGTCGAGGGCGGCCAGCCTCCGGGCCGCGCCCTCCCCGGTCACCCAGACCAGGCTGGAGCGGTGGCCGCCCGGAAGGGGCACCAGGGTGAACGGGCCCGACCGGGTGTGGAACTCCGTCGAGACGTCCCGGTGCGGGCGGTCATGGGCCAGGATCGTGGTGATCGCGCTCTGCGGATAGGTCCAGTCGCGGACGCGCACGCCGCTCGCGGCGCGGAGCGGGGAGCGTCCCCCGTCGGCGCCCACGACCAGCCGCGCCGCGACCGCGCCGCCCTCCGCCAGGGCGATGCGGGTGACCGCCTCCCCCGGTACGGCGGCGGTGGAATCGGCCTCGACCAGGGTCAGGTTCGCCTGGACCCGGGCGCGGGCGCGCAGACTCTCGACCAAGCGCGCGCTCTCGACGTTCCACCCGAAGGCGTCGAGGCCGATCTCGGCGGCCTGGAAGCGCACCGGCGGTGGCCGGAACAGGCTGCCGGTGTCGTCGATGATCTGCAGGGTGCAGAGCGGACTCGCGTGCGGCGCCACCGCCTCCCAGGCGCCGAGCGCCGCCAGGAAGCGCACCGAGCCGTCGAGGAGCGCCACGGTCCGCCCGTCCGCCACGGGGGCGTGGCGGCCGACCAGCGCCGTCGCGATCCCCTCCCGGGCGATGGCCAGGGCTGCGGCGAGGCCCGCGGCCCCGGCCCCGACCACGGCGACGTCGAAGCGTGGGGTGGCGTCGTCGGTTAGGGTGTCCTGCACGATTGAGGCGTCCCGCTTGGCAAAGTCTGGCGCCGGGGCTTCCATAGGATCCCGGCTGTAATCGTCGGCCGATGCGGCCGCCCGTCGGCGCCTCGCCCCGCTCGCGAGCACGGCGGTGCCCAATCCGTCAACCGGGGACGCAGGGGGCGAGCCCGGCGGATCACCGTATCTGCGCCTTCCACCGGGCCTGCCAAGTCCGGCGGCCCGTTGCCACGGTGCCGCAGACCGTCAGCCCAGGAACGCCGCCAGCTCGGACAGGACCTCGTCCGGCCGCTCCTCCTGGAGGGTGTGGCCGCAATCGAGCGCCCGGCCCGAGACGGCGGTGGCCTTCTCGCGCCACGTCTCCAGCACGTCGTAGGTCTGGCCGACCGTGCCCCTCGCCCCCCAGAGGGCCAGGAGCGGCGCCGTGACGCGCGCCTGCGCATCGGCGGCATCGTGCTCCAGGTCGATCCCCGCTGCCGCCCGGTAATCCTCGCAGATCGCGTGGCGGCAGGCGGGGTCCGAATAGCAGCGCAGGTACTCGGCGAAGAGGTCCGGCGGTGTCGATCCGGGGGTCTTCGACTGGCCCTCGACATGGTGGCGCAGGAAATAGCCCGGATCGGCTCCGATCAGCGTCTCCGGCAGGGGATGGGGCTGGATGAAGAAGAACCACCAGAAGTAGCGGGTCGCGAAGGCCTTGTCGGTCCGCGCGTACATGGTCGCGGTGGGGGCGATGTCGAACAGGGCGATCCGCTCGACGGACTGGGGATGGTCCAGGGCGAGCCGGTGGGCGACGCGCCCGCCCCGGTCGTGGCCCACCACGGCGAAGCGGCCGTGTCCGAGCGCCCGCATCACCGCCACCGCGTCGGCCGCCATGGCGCGCTTGGCGTAGCCTTCGTGCCGCTCTCCGCCCGGGGGCTTGGACGAATCGCCGTAGCCGCGCAGGTCCAAGGCCACGACCGTCCGGCTCCCGGCCAGGCGCGGGGCGACGTGGAGCCACGTGGACAGGGTCTGCGGGTGGCCGTGCAGCAGAAGCACTGGCGGCCCGGACCCGGCCGAGCGGGCGTGGATCGTCACGCCGGGGGCGGTCTCGATCCGGTGCCGGTCGAAACCCGGCAGGAAGTCGCGCGCCATGGGAATCGGTCTTCCACCTCGGTCTCCACCACGACGCACTGGCGCGCCGGGATGCACCGGATGATAAGGCGCCTCCGGCACCATGTCCGCCGAACCCCCATGACAGATGCACGCGCTCCTCAGGACCCGGCCTTGAAGGACCCCGAAGCGCTAGAGGCGCCGGATGGGTCGGGTGCCCGCGCGCCCGAGGCGGCCCCGCCGATCCTGCGCCCCAGCATCCTCGATCCGCTCTTCGCGCCGGCCCGGTCCCTGCCGGGGATCGGGCCGAAGATGGCGCCGCTCATCGAGAAGCTGCTCGGCACCCCCGAGCGCGAGGCCCGGGTGGTCGACCTGCTGTTCCACCTGCCCCAGGGCGGCGTTGCGCGGAAGCTCATGGGCTCGGTCAGCGAGGCGCCTACGGGGGGGCCGGTGACCCTCGGCGTCACCGTGGTCGAGCATCGCCCGGCCCAGATCGGACCGGGCCGGCGCCCGCACCGGGTGCGGGTGGAGGATGCCTCCGGCGACATCTCCCTGGTCTTCTTCGGCATGCCCCGGGCCCGCGTGGAGAAGATGCTGCCGCTCGGCGCGCACCGCTACATCACCGGCCGCATCGACCTCTGGGACGGCACCCGCCAGATGGTCCACCCGTCCCGGATCGTGGACGAGGCGGGTCTGGCCGCGCTGCCCGCCGTCGAGCCCGTCTACGGTGCCACCGAGGGCCTGACCTCGCGGGCGATCAACAAGCTCGCGGTCTCCGCCCTCGACCGCCTGCCGACTCTGCCGGAATGGCAGGATCCGGCGTGGCTGGAGAAGAACCGCCTCCCCGCCTTCGCGGACGCGCTCCGCCTGGAGCACCGCCCCGAGGAGGCGCCCCCCAAGGCCGAGGACCCGCTCCAGGCGCCGCCCGCGACGCCGTCCCGGCGGCGCTTGGCCTACGACGAGCTCCTGGCCTCGCAGCTGGCCCTGGCGCTCCTGCGCGCCCGCCAGCGGCGCAAGGCCGGCCGGGTCAATGCCGGCGACGGCGCCCTGAGCGCCCGCATCGAGGCCGCCCTCCCCTTCGCGCTGACCGGCGCCCAGGCCCGGGCCGTGGCGGAGATCCGCGCCGACCTCGCGGCTCCGCGCCGGATGCTGCGCCTGCTCCAGGGCGACGTCGGCTCCGGCAAGACCGCGGTGGCGCTGCTCGCCACGGCATCCGCGGTCGAGGCCGGGCGGCAGGCGGCGCTGATGGCGCCCACCGAGATCCTGGCGCGCCAGCATTTCGAGAGGCTTCAGCCCCTGGCCGGCGGCCTGCGCCTGCGCCTGATGACCGGCCGCGACCGGGCCGCGGAGCGCAAGAACACCCTCGCCGACCTCGCCGCGGGCGAGATCGACATCCTCGTCGGCACCCACGCCCTGTTCCAGGAGGCGGTGACCTTCCGCGATCTCGGCCTCGCGGTGGTGGACGAGCAGCACCGGTTCGGCGTGCACCAGCGCCTCGCGCTCGGCGCCAAGGGCGAGGCGGTGGACTTCCTGGTCATGACCGCGACGCCGATCCCCCGCACCCTGGCGCTGACCTTCTTCGGCGACATGGACGTGTCGATCCTCGACGAGAAGCCCGCGGGCCGGCAGCCGATCCGCACGATCACGCTCCCGACCGAGCGGATCGACGAGGTGGTGGCGGGCCTCGCCCGGGCGATCGCCGGGGGCGAGCGGGTCTACTGGATCTGCCCGCTGGTGGAGGAATCCGAGTTCATCGACCTCGCCGCCGCGGCCGAGCGGTTCGACGACCTGAAGCAGCATTTCGGCGACGCGGTCGGGCTGATCCACGGCAAGATGCCGGGGCCCGAGAAGGACGCGGCCATGGCGCGCTTCGCGGCCGGCGACACAAAGCTGCTGGTCTCCACAACGGTGGTGGAGGTCGGGGTCGACGTGCCCGAGGCCACCATCATGGTGATCGAGCACGCGGAGCGCTTCGGGCTGGCGCAGCTGCACCAGCTCCGGGGCCGGGTCGGGCGTGGCTCCAGGGCCTCCTCGTGCCTGCTGCTCTACCGGGGACCCCTCGGGCAGGTATCGCGGGCGCGACTGGAGATGATGCGCGAGAGCGAGGACGGCTTCCGCATCGCTGAGGCCGACCTGAAGCTGCGCGGCGAGGGCGAGGTGCTCGGCACGCGGCAATCGGGGCTGGCCGCCTTCCGGCTGGCGCGGCTGGAGAGCGACGGTGCCCTGCTGGAAGCGGCCCGCGACGACGCCCGGATGATCGTCGAGCGCGATCCCGGGCTGAAGAGCGCGCGCGGGCAGGCGCTGCGGGTGCTGCTCTACCTGTTCGAGCGCGAGGCCGCGATCCGGCTGATCGGCGCGGGATGAACGGCACCGTTCAGGAAACCCCGGCGTTCCTGAACGGTGTCGTTCAGGAAAGGCCGGCGTTCATGAACGGCCGGGTCCGGCAGCGTCTCCGATCGGCCGGATCAGTAGTCCGATGCGGCAATGTCACAGGCGCTCCGCAAACGGCAGCGATTTCAGAGACTTGGCGGGACGCTGCGGAAGCTTGACGGCGCCCGCCGGACGGCCCGGCGGGTTGCGGACAGGTTTCGTGACCTTGCATCAGCCACATTCTTCCCTTAACTGGAGATGAACGAATGGCCCGGTAAGCCGGGACATCACGGACGAATCTGGAGGACGGACATGTCGAACGGACTGTTCCAAAACCTGCCGGGCTCCCACGAGATGGCCGGCATCCAAGCCCTGCCGAACGAGCCCTGGCTGTTGCCGATCTCGGATCGCGCCGCCGAGGTGGCGGGCAGGACCGCGGACGAGTTGCAGGCCGCCGTGCGCCGGGCAGCCCGGCCCTTCTGGCTGGCCGCCAACGGGCTCTGCATCGCGCTGGGCCTCGCCCTCACCCTGCAATGCGCCGCCGGCTGGGGCCTGACGACCCCCCGCAGCGCCGTGACGGTGGCGCAGGCGACCCCCCCGACCCTGGCGCCGCAGACGGCCTCGCTGCAGCGCTGAGCAGCCTCGGCGTATCGCAGCATCCAGCAGGGCCGTCCCGTGCCGCGGGACGGCCTTTTTCGTGGCCGATCATCGTTCCCGGTCGCGGGTCGGATCGGCACGGACGGTGTTCAGCCGACCCGAGGACTCACCCGCGGTGCCGGACCGCGGGAGCAGCCGCGACGGATCCCTCCAGCCGCCCTCGGGACCTGTGGGACACCCATCGACGCCGCTGCGCGGCGCCTCGGGACGCGCTGGAGGATGAACTGGGCCCGCCTGCCGGTCGCCGGCCGGGCCGCCCTACGCGTCCTGGGGCTCCCGCTGCGGCGCCGGGCCCCCCGCCTGCTGGGCCGCCCGCAGGGAGGCCGCCATGGCATTGAGCCGGCCCTGCGGATCCTCCGGCTGGATCACCCCCGCCGACATCACCAGTTTGGCCGCGTCGTCGACGCTGATGTGGAGTTCCACCACCTCGGCGCGGGGCAGGTAGAAGAAGAAGCCCGTGGTGGGATTGGGTGCGCAAGGCAGGAAGACGCCGACGAGGTCGGCGGCGGCGGCGCCCCGGGCCCGCAGCGCCCCCTCGATGTCGGGTGCCGCGGGGGCGGACAGGAACACCACCGACCACGTGCCCTTCACGGGGAATTCCACCAGCCCGACCGTGCGGAACGAGGTGCCGTTGGCCGAGAACAGCGTCTCGAAGATCTGGCGCAGGCCCTTGTAGAGCCCGGAGATCACCGGGGTACGAGCCAGCAGCACCTCCCCGAACTCGATGACCGAGCGGCCGACGAGGTTCGCCGTGAGGAAGCCGAGCAGCGTCACCGCCAGGAACGCGATGACGAGGCCCAGCCCCGGGATCGAGAACGGCAGGTAATGATCCGGGAGGTAGCTCGCCGGCACGAGCGGCTTCACGAAGGAATCGATCAGCGCGATGAACCACCACGTGATGTAGGCGGTGATCGCCAGCGGTCCGGCCACGATGATGCCGGTGAGGAAGTAGGTGCGCAGCCGCCCGCGTGCGCTGACCCGCGTCTTCGGGGCGCCGCCCGAAGCGGAGGCATCGGGCTCGGGAACCTGGATCGGCGGGGGACTCGGCGCCACGGGTGCCCTCTCGGCCGCGCCACGCGCGGCGATCCTGCTGCAGGGGCCATTCCCCAAAGGGAGAGGTAGCGGTTGCGCTTGTCCGTCTCAAGGGTGGCCGCGTGCCCGGAGCCCGCCCGTCCTCAGGCGCCCGAACCGGCCGGCCGGGGGGCGGGCGCCGGCATCGCGTCCCGGGGAATCACCGCGCCGCGATGCCCGATCACCGCCCCGGCGAGACGGTGGGCCTCGGCGGCGGCGGCCTCGGGGGCCAACCCGGCGGTGCGCGCGGCGATGTAGCCCGCCGCGAAGCTGTCGCCGGCGGCGGTCGTGTCGACGACCCGCGCCACCGGAGCGGCCGGAACGGGCGAATCGGCGTCCCCGTGCAGCACCCGGGCGACGGGCCCCGATTCGCCCGGAACCTTGAGCACGATCTCGGCCCGGCCACGGTGGCGCAGCACCGCGTCCTCGCCCGCCGCGCCGAAGAGCCAGTCCAGATCCTCCGCCGAGGCGAAAATCAGGTCGGCCAGCGCCAGCGCCGCGCGGAAGGCCGCTTGCGCCGCGCCGCGGTCGGGCCAGCCGCTGGGCCGAAAGTTGGTGTCGAAGGCGACCCGTCCCCCCCGGGCGCGCAGGGCCGCCAGGGTCTCCGCCAGGGCGGCGCGCCCGGCCTCGCCGTAGAGGGAGAGGCTGATGCCCGAGACGTAGACGAGATCGTAGGTTTCGAGGGCGGCCCGGGTCTCGGCGGCGCCCGGCCCGGTGAACAGGTCCCGGGCCGCGGCGCGGTCGCGCCAGTAGTGGAAGCTGCGCTCGCCGGTCGGGTCGGTGCGGATGATGTAGAGGCCCGGCATCCGGCCCGGCATCCTGCGGACCCGGTCGAGGCCGATGCCCTCGTGACCCCAGGCTGCCGCCATCTCGTCGCTCCAGACGTCGTCGCCGAGCGCCGTCACGTAATCGACCGCGACCCCGAGGCGGGCGAGGTAGAGGGCGGTGTTGAGCGTGTCGCCGCCGAAGCCGCGGACGAGGCTCCCGTCGGGGCGCTCCGACAGCTCGATCATGCACTCGCCGATGCAGGCGACCTTCATGCGGTTCCCCCCGGTGGCTGTCCCGTTCCCCGCACCGTTCGGCCCGGCCTGTCAATCTCCGGTCGGCGGAGGATCGTGCCCGAGGCCCGCGACGGGCCTGCGCGGGAGGCCTCCGCGCGCATAGCCTCCGCCGAACGCGTCTCCTCCCCGCATGCGCGGATCGCTGTTGGAAAACCAGTTTTCGGGTTGGGTTGTGTCATTATTGAAGTCATCGTCCGATCATATGCCAACGATCATTGAAGTATACATTGATAATACGGAATAGATCAAGGCGTAATCTATAAGTATTAATCCTTCATTCGCGATCTGAATTTTTATACCCCGTGCAATAGATGGGAAACTGTTCATTGAGTGTGGCGTCAGGCAGCCTCTCTCACGGGCGACTGTCGCGGGATTCGTTTCGCGGCCGGAGCGAGGTGGAGCAGCCGACCGTGGCGAGGCCTCCCGGCGTGAAGGCTGGGCGATCGTCTGGGCGATGGCTGCGGACGATCGGGCTGCTTCAAAGACATGGATGCTCTGCAATGCGTATCGCGATCGAACGAAACCGCGACCGGGAGTTTTTTTGAAATTGTTCACGGTTTACATCCGTTGACGGTCGGATGCGAAATCGCTGATGATCGTCGATGAGACGAAACAGGTCGTTCGGTCATGTTTCATTCTGCTTTAAGCGCGCTCACGTTTTCTTCGGGGGAATTCCTGACGATCACCGAGGGCCGGGGGGTAAGCGGTGCCTGGAGCTGGGCGTTCGCTGGCGGGGAGCAGACCTGGTCGCCGGGCTTCTATCGTCTGCTCGGGCTGGTCCCGAATGCCGCCAGGGCGAACTACGATCTGCTGCTGTCCCTGATCCACCCGGAGGACCGGCACCGGATGCCCGCGCTCGCCGATGTTCGGCAGGGCCACGTGCCGCGGGAGGTGAGCGCCCGGGTGATTCGGCCGAACGGCACCCTGCGCACCCTGTCCCTGACGATGGAGGTGCGCTTCTCGGCCGATGGCCGGCCCGTTGCCGTGAGCGGCATGGCGCTGGACGTGAGCGATCGCGAGCAACTCGCTCAGGTGCGGCACGAAGAGCGGCGGCGACGGGGGGCGCTCTACCTGACCGAGCGCATCACCACCTTCTCGGTCGGCCTCGACCTCGTCCGCGACCTGCCCTTCGAGGTGGCCCAGGTCCACGGCCTCCCCCTCGAGGAGATCTGCATCGATCCCTACCTCCTCATCGTCCCGGAGGAGCGCAAGGCGTTCCAGGCGATGGCGGGGGAGCAGATCGAGCGGCGGACGTTCTTCCAGGGCATCGCCCACGAGCGCCTCGCCAACGGCGAGCTCTGGCATTTCCGGATCCTCACGATGCCGGTCTGGGATCCGGAGGGCACGTATCTCGGCCGGTGCGGCCTCAAATACCCGGTGCGGACCGGGGCGCGCCTGCCGGCCGCCCTTCATGCCGGGCTCGAACAATGCGTCACCGGCCCGCACCTGCGTGCCGCCCGGGCGCTGCTCGACTGGTCGATGATGGACTTGGCTCAGGCGAGCGGGCTGTCACACTCCACGGTGCGGCGGCTGGAGGAGGACAGCGAGCATCGGGGAAGCCGATCGCGCCTCCACGCCGTCGAGGCGCTGCGCAAGGCCGGTATCCGCTTCGTGGCCATGGACGACGGAACCCTGGCGGTCGCCCGGAACTGAGGCCGCCGCCGCCGGATTTCGGGCGGCGCGCATCCGGTCCGGTCGCCCCCTCAGGCCGAACCGGATGCAGGGCCGGGATTCCGCTTTTCCGTGGCCGGCGGTGCCGTATCGGCCCGGGCCTGCGGAGCCTGTCGCGGGACCGTCGCGGAGCCGGCCCGGCGACCAAGGCTCCGAGCCCCGGACGCCCGCCGGGGGCGGACTGGCCGCGCGCCGCTCAGGCGGCCTTGTGGCCGAGCTGGATCGCCTTGGCGATCTGCGAGCGCTTGGCGGCGTAGCCGGGCGCGACCATCGGGTAGTCGGCCGGCAGGCCGTACTTGGCCCGGTAGCGCTCGGGGGTGAGCCCGTGCGCCGTGAGGTGGCGCTTCAGGGTCTTGTAGGGCCGGCCGTCGATGAAGCTGATCAGCCCGTCCTGCTGGATCGAGGCTTCGATCTGTGCGGCCGTCGGACCGGTCCAGCCCGGGCCGGAGCCGGACGCCCCATTCTGCAGGACCGAGATCGCCGTGTGGACCTGATCGATCAGGATCGGCAGGTCCCCCACCCCCACCGCGTTCCGCGATACATAAGCGGCAACCAGAGATGCCGTGCACTTGATCAGATCCGTATTCAGATCTGCGGATTTTTCATGCAAATCGATAGTGTTCATAGACCCCCCAGTACTGTAAAAAAGACCAAGATCTGGACGATTTCGCGACCGCGAAATGTCTAAGGATTTTCCGGCCCTCCATGTGTTCCAGAGATTTTCGGTTTGGCCAACATTGGCACCCAACAGTACAAAATTGGTACCAAAAGTCTAGGGTTTACTTAAAGATTAGTTTGATCAGTTTGTGATCTTATCCATAAACATGAGGTTGTTTTGTCAAAGCGTTTGAGACAGACATTGCTCACCTGCCTCGAGCATTCGGGATCATCCGGACAATGACTTCGAATGGTCCTGTGATGACCGTCCGTGAGCGCGCGAATCAACGCTGGTGTTGCCGACAGACCGGTCGCCATCGCCCGTTAATGCCCCCTGGGAGGCGTTAAGGTTTGCGGCCGCCCCGCCTTGCGACGGTTCGTGCCGTCCTCGCGTGCCGGTCCAGGATGAAGTTCTGGATCTTCAAAGACAAGATCTTTAACACTGTCTTCGGTGTCATATGTGAATACGACTTCTATCGGTCGTATTCAGAGGATTATCAAATTTCGAATTGATCATGAAAATGCCTGCCTCTCGAGAGGACAATTTCCGCGCGGCCTGCGGGCTTGTATATTATTCATTATCCGGCCTGGATGGACGCGCGAGTGTCCGGCCCAGCACCGTCATCCGGGCCGTCATCCGGGCTGTCATCCGAACTCACGACGATCCGCCCAGCACGGCTGCGCGGCAAAACCTCAGACTTCGTTAAGGTTATCGGCTCCCGGAACGCACGTGCCGGTCCGCTGACCGCAAGTCGATTAACAAAGTCCTCAGGCAAGTCATGGATCTTGCGCCCGGAGCGCCTCGCTCGACGTCCGATCACCGCGCGTTCTCTTCGGTCCTGCGTGCGCGACGGATGTTGTACGGGAGGCTGTTCGCCGCGCTTTCGAGAGCGACCCCTATGTCCGGACCGTGTGCGACGTCACTTCCGCGCTCCCTCTCGGCTCTGGCTTCGCCGGGGCCGGGCGGCACCGACGGGGTCGGCGGCCGGATGGCGCCCCTCTGGCTGCTGCTCGTGGGCCGTGCGGCGGTCCGCCGGCACTGGCACCTGATCCTGGCGACCGGCCTGGTATGGTCGCTCCTCGGCCTCACGGTCATGATCGATTCCCTCGACGGGGCGCTCCACGTCCCGGAGCGGTGGTTCGGGCTGATCCTGCTCGCCGAGGGAGCGGGTTCGCTGGCCGTCGGCGCCTCCGCCCTGGGGGCCGCGCGCCGCCTGCGCCTCCTCAAGGGGGGGCTCCTGACGATCATGGCCGTCCTGATCCTCGTGGCCACGCGGCACAGCACCTTCCTGCTCGCCATGATCTTCGGCATCGCCTTCACGGTCGACGGCGTCATCCGGATCACGGTCGCGGGCCTGCTGAAGTTCTCGGGGTGGCGGATCTCGGTGGCGCTGGGCGCGCTCAGCGTCGCCTTCGGGCTGTTTCACCTCCAGCCGTGGCCGACCTGGTACGCCGGCACGGTGGGCTACTGCATCGGCATGTTCCTGATCTTGACCGGCGCCAACCTCGCGCTGGTCGGCCTGCGCACGCGGCGCCTCCAGGCGGCGCCCGGGCTGGAGGCGCCCGCAGGGTCCGACAGCCTGACGGTCCATGTCTGGACTCCGACCGGACAGGCCACCACGCCCGCCAGCCAGCGGCTGATCCGCCGCTACGTGGCCTCCGTCGACAAGGCGGGGCGGTACTCCACCGGCCACGCCGCCCTCGAGCAGGGGGGCGACCTCTACATCAGTCACTATCCGGCCGTGGAGATCGATCGCTCACCCGACAACTTGCGGTCGAGCCTACGCGCCGGCCACGAGAACGACGTCCCCGGCCGGTTCCTGCCGTCCCACGCCTACGAGGCCGCCGATTGGTGCGAGGCGACGGTCGCGGTCACGCTCAGCGGCATCGACGCGGCGCGGCTGCGGGATTTCTGGGCGGCCTACCGCCAGGACACCACCTACAACTTCATCAGCCGCAACTGCTCGACCACCGTCGCCCGCCCGCTGGACGTCGCCGTCGAGGGCGCGTTCAGCCGCGGCGGCCATCCCTGGCGGACGCTCGCCCTGGCGCTGACCACCCCGGAATTCTGGGCGGCGGCCTTCCTGCGCGGCGGCGCCCGGTCCATGACCTGGACCCCGGGTTTGGTGCTGGACTACACGCGGGCGCTCAGCGCCCTCGTCGATCCTGTCTCGCCGGTGCCGTCAATCCCGTGGAAGCGCGTCGGCTGGCGGCTCGCCCGCAACTGGCGGGCCCGCGCCCTCGTCCGGCTGAACCAGATCACGCGGCGCTCGTCCCTGACGGATGCCGGCCCCAAAGGCGCGTGAACGGGTTTGGCGGGGGCCCGACCGGACGCGCGATGCCGGGCTTCCGGCTCGCGGGGCGCGGCCGGTCAGGGCACCCTGCGGGCTGCGGCGAGATCGGCCGCGATGGCCTGCATCACCGAGAGCGTGTCGATCTCGTCCTGCTCGGCCCCGTGGTCGCTGAGCTTCACGATCACCGTGCCGGTCTCCCGGTTGACGTAGATGTACTGCCCGTAGACGCCGATCGCCGAGATGTCGCCGTCGTCGCCCCCCGGCGCGTGCCACCACTGGGCCGAGTATTGCCAGCCTTCGACGTCGCGCCGGGCCGGCGTCAGAATCCGCGCGATCCAGCGAGCCGGGATGATGCGGTTCGGCCCCTCCCGGCCCTGGTCGGCCACGAGCAGGCCGAGGCGGGCGAAGTCCCGGGCCGTCGCGTTGATGCAGCAGAACGCCTTCTCGACGCCGCCGGCCCGGTCGAGGTTCCAGGTGGCGTCGGCCTGCGCGCCCATGGGCTTCCAGATCCGCTCCGAGAGGATGGCGGCCAGCGGCCTGCCCTCGACGCGGGCGAGGATCAGGCCGAGCAACTCGGTGTCGATGCTGCGGTAGCGGCCCCGGCTGCCCGGCTTGAACGACAGGTGCGCGTTGTCGCGCACGAAGCCCTCGATGTCCCGGGTCAGGTACATCCCGGCGGTACCGGTCAGGGGATGCCGGGGATCGTAGTTCTCCGGCACGGCGATCCCGCTCGCCATGTCGAGGAGGTTGCGGACGGTGATCTGGCTGAAGACCGCGTTGTTCTTCAGGTCGGGCAGCAGGGCGGAGACGCGGTCGGTCTCGGCGAGCGCGCCGCGCGAGACCGCCGCGCCCACCAGCAGCGACACGATCGACTTCGCCACCGACCAGGAGGGGAACAGGGTCGCCGGGCCCGTGCCGGGGCGCTGCCATTCGTGGACCAGGACGCCGTCCTGCAGGATCAGGAAGGCGTTGGTGTGGGTCGCCTCCAGCACCGTCGCGAGCGGGACCGTCCGCCCCTTCCAGGCGACCCGGTCGAGGATCGGGCGGGGCCGGACCGGCAGGTCGCTCGCCTGCGCGGGGGCCTGGACGACCCGGCTGGGGAACCACGGGCCCACCGCCGAAGGCTCGATCACCGCGAGCGCCGTGAGGGTGACGGGATCGGGAACGTTGATCAGGGCGGTGGCGGCCCAGGCGCCGCCCGCCGCCACGACGCCGGCCGCCGCGGCCAGGCCCCAGCGGCGGCCCCAGCGGCGACCGTGGTGCGTCCGGCCCGGAGGCTCCGAGATCGCGGAGGACGGGCTCATGAAGGCTCTGTGTCGCTCTGGGTCGTGACGGTTGCGGACGCGCCGGCCGTGCCGCTTGCGCCGTCCGGCCCCCACCATGGGCGGGAGGCCTTAACGAACCCCCTCGGATCGGCCCCGGGGCGACCGGGTTGAACCACGCCGGCTGGGGACGGCGACGAAGATTTCGAAATGTTCATGGATTCCGTGCAGCGTTGTCGCGCGGCGACCGTCCCCATCGTGCGGTCGATTCGAAGCAGACCTGCGCCGGAGGATGCCGGCTTCGTCTGTCGGGATGCCCGCTTCGACGCAGATCTCTACACCATCCTCCGGCCATCTCACGACGCTTGCTCAACCCGAGGGGGCCTGTGCCATGAATCCGTTCCTCATCCTTGGACTCGCCATCGGCGCCGAGGTTGCCGCCACCCTGGCCCTCAAGGCCGCCGACGGTCTCACGCGGCCGGGACCGACCCTAATCGTGGCAGTGGGATACGGCACCGCCCTGTGGCTGATGTCGACCAGCATGGACATGCTGCCGATCGGCGTCGTCTACGCGATCTGGTCGGGCGTCGGCATGATCGGCGCGGCCATCGGCGGAGCGTGGCTGTACGGCGAGGCGGTGAGCCCGACGATGCTGGTGGGCATCGCGGTGATCGCCGTGGGCGTGACCATCCTGGCCGCCGGTCAGGGCCAGCACTGATCCCGGCCCCGGTCGGCGGCGCCCGCGAGCGGCAGGCCCAGAGCGGCCGGTGACCGGTGGAGGCGATCCGGTCCGGCGGCGCGGATGCCGCGTCCGGCGCCCGCGCCGCCGACGAAGCCGCGGCGGGGTCGCCCCTCGACCTGGGCTCGCCCCGACGGTCCCGCGGCTGCCCGGGCGGCCGGGTGGACCCGAACCGTTCGGGCTGCCGCCACATCCTCGCCGCGAACGTACGGTCAAGCTCGGCCGTCGCCCTGTCGAGGCGCGGTGCCGCAGCGGACTTCGGAGCCGCCGCGAGGCTGAGGGAGCACGGAGCAGGCATGCATGCAGGGTAGCGCGCGGACGAAGAGTGTTCCTGTTCTGACCGTCATGGCGGCGGTCTGGAGCCTGGGGGGCTGCAACACGGGCGCGCCGGTGCTCACGACAGGATCGATCCCCGGCCACAAGCCGCCGCTGGTCGTCACCGATGCCGAGCGCGACTGCCTCGGCCGTGCGATGTACTTCGAATCGAACCGGAGCGACCCGGACGGGCTGGTCGCCGTCGGGACCGTGGTCATGAACCGGCTCGAGAACGCGATCTTCCCCGGCGGGATCTGCGCGGTGGTGGGGCAGCCCGGGCAGTTCGCCTCGGGGGTCCTGACCAAGCCGATGCAGGACAAGGACCTCCAGAAGGTCGCGGATGCCGCCGACGCCGTCCTGGCGGGCGAGCGGCACCCGAAGGTCGGAAAGGCGATGTACTTCCACACCGCCGGGCATCGCTTCCCCTACACCAACATGCACTACGTGGCGGTGGCCGGCGGCAACGCCTTCTACGAGAAGCGCGACGCCCGCTCGGCCAGGATCGAGCGCGCGACTTCGCCCTCGCCCGTCGGGCCGACCTTCGCGGCCGCTCCCGTCCCGGCCGCGCCATAGAGTCGCTCCGGAGCGCGGCACGCGCGTTCCCACGGCCGCGACCGAGCCTGTGATGGGCTGCCTTCCCCTGTGCCGGAGCCGTCCGCGCACCGATGGCCGTGGGCCGACCGGCTTGACCGAGGCGCCGCGTCGAGCACGTGTTTCTGCGCGCGTCCATTGAACCCAGACCTATCCTTAAGGTTGTATGCTGCTGGACTGATATCGGGGTTTCGCGGCGCCATGCCCGACGACGAGGGGTTTGACCGCTTGGCGGACGCAGCCATCCGCGCGCACCGGCTCGCGGTCACGTACGGTACGCCGGCGATGCAACTCCTGTCGCGGTTGCTGCTGACGGAGATCGGCGTGGAGATCGCGGCGCGGCGGGAGGCGGCTTCCGCGGACAATGACAATCCGAACGAGCCCGACGCCAGCGACCTCTGAACATCCGTCGCCGTGCCGGGGCCGATCAGGTCACCGCCGCCGGCGGCCGGACCTGCACGGAAGCCTTCGGAGCGACCGGATCGACCCATTTCGTCACTAAATGGATGTCGAACGCCGAGGCATATCTGTTGATCAGTGCGACCAACCGAACATGCGTCATTTACACCCGCGGACGCCGGCCTAGCTTGCCGGTAGAAACTACCCACGAATCACGGATGTGCCGCCGATGATCGCGAACCGGGTAGCGCTCGCTGGTGCGCTCCTCTTGCTGAGCATCACGCCGTCGGCTTCCCAGCTGCGCCGTCCCATGGCCTGTACGGAGGCGGTGTCGGTCGGCCTCGACCCCATCGCGGCCCCGGAGGCGGCGAAGCCGCACAAGGCCCGGACCTTTTCCCTGGTCTCCAGCGGCGGCCTGCTGACCGTGATCTCCGCGGGACGCTCCGATTATTACGAGTGTCAGACCGCGTCGCCGCGCCTGAACGAGCGCACGCCCCGCAACGCGATCAAGTGCCAGAACGGCGTCTACTTCCTGCTGATCGATCTGACCAAGATGAACTTCGTCGAGGCGCAGCTCAATCCCGAGGACCGCAGCGAGATCAAGGTCAGCTACGGGACCTGCCGGGGCGTGTGATCCCTCGATGCGGCCGATAGGGTCCTGGCCGTCACGGGGCGCGCTCGGCGGCCCGGGATCGCGCGGGGCCGATCCGCGGTCCGAGCCAGGCTAATCCATCCGGATCAGCGTGTAGGTGGAGACCGCGATGGCCGCGAGGGTGAGCGCGATCAGCAGGACGGTCCTGGCCGAGTGACCATCCCGCGGGTCCGGCGGATCGCCCATGGTGCTGCTCCGGCTATGATAAAGCGATGGTGTCTAAAATCCTGTTCGCGGTGTCATCAGTTCATAGGCCGAAATGAGCGTGCGACATCAGTCTTTCGCCTCGTTTCCACCGCAGATTTTTCTCGCCGTGCCGATGAACCGGCTCCCTCTCGCCGCGACAGCGTCGCCGCAGAACCCGATCCGTCCCGGCGTGTTGGTCCTGTGCCGTCGTTTCACCCGGCCACGACGGGGCGGCGGGCAGGAGCGGTTCCGCGTGCCCCTCAATGCGTACCACCGACTCGACGTCTGGTCCCTGATGAACGTCTACCGCGCGACCTTCGCCATCATGTGCGAAGCCAACCTCCAGCTCCCCTTCGCGGTCGCCGAAGCGTGGGGCGTGCGTGTGCGGGCATGATGGTACGGGCGTGAGCGGCCCGGACGGGCTTGGGCCGAGGCGCGGCCTCAGCGGCAGAACTGCTTGGCGCCCGGGGTCCACTGGCCGAAACCGGTCGCGACCATGTTGGCCATGACCCGGCAGATGTAGACTTTCTGCGCGGCGTTGTTGTGCGGGCCGGCATGGTAGCGCGCCACGGCCAGCGTCCAGCTCCCCTCCCGCTGCTTCAGTTCCTTGAGGAATTGTGTGGCGTACTCGACGTTCGCGCGCGGATCGATCATGGCCTCGAGCGAACCGAACTTGCCGCCATGGTAGTGGTGGTTGATCTGCATGCAGCCCAGATCGATCAGGCGCACGCCCCTGCGGCGCGCCTCCGTGAAATGCACCACCACGTCGCGCAGATCGGACCCGAAATAGGCCGCGCCCGCGATGTTCATGGCGTAGGGCTGGAGCGAGCCGCGCTTGCCCGTCTCGGTCAGGCCGACCGCGTAGAGCACCCCGAGCGGAACGCCGTAGCGCGCGGACGCCCGTCCCATCTCGGCTTCGCAGACATTCGCTGCGGACGGGACGGCGCTAGAGATAAACGCCGCCGTCGCGAGAACGTACCGTCTCATCTGTCCGCTCCCCATCGCCCCTGACGGCGGCCTGCCGGTGCTGCTCCGCCTGCCGCTGCCGTTCGCCTCCCGGGTCCGGCCGGGCACCGCCGTGGCTGAAGGGCTGCCCCTGCGCGGAGGAGCCCCCGGAGGGCGCGCCCCCGTCGCCCGGGCGGGCCTGCCCGACGGTCACCTCCGCCTGGAAATGAGCCTGCTTCAGCAAGTCCGTCAGGATCGCCGAGTCCCTGTGCAGGAGCGCGGCCGTCTCGGGCCGCGAGGCGCGCAGATGCGTCTCGAGTTGACCGTTGGTGAGGCGCAGCTCCACCGTGACGGTCCCGAGATCCTCCGGTCTCAGCTGGATCCTGAGCGTGCGCAGGGGCCCGTCCGGGGCGGCGCGCACCGGAGGATCGGCCTGGACCCGGGCTGCGGGAGCCGCTTCGGCGACACGGTCGACCGTGTCCCTGATGGCGGCCGCGATCGTCGTGACGGTTCCGGCCGGCAGACTGGCGCCCGCACCCTCCTGGGCCACCGGTCCGGAGCTGCGCTCCGGATCGGTGCGGCCCTCGGGATCCAGGACGGTCCTGGCGATTCCCGTGATCGCCCGACTGTCCTCATGCGCGGTGAGGCTTGTCGTATCGGGACCCTGCGCGGAGGCCGAAGCGGCGACAGCGGGGACGGGCTCCGGCTGAGGCACGATCCGGATCTTGGCCGCGGTCTTCGCCGCCGCGGCAACCAGTTCCGGCACGGCGGGCCGGAGAGGCTGAGGCGTGACGGTTTGCGCGGTGGCCGGCGCCGCGGGATCGGGCCTCGCGGGTTCGGGTGCCGCCCCGTCGGTCACGATGGGCTTGAAGTGGACCGCGCGGTCGAGCACCGCGATCTTGGGCGCGCCGCGGAGCGTGGCCCCCTCCTCCGCGACCGCCGGCTGGGTGCCCGGGCGGGCGTTCGCCGCGAGGGCTCCGGTGCTGCGGAACGGAGCGGATCCAGCCGTGGCAGCCGTCGCGGACGCGCCGTCGCGGACCGGCGCATCCGGCCCGCCGGCAATCGGCGTGCCGTCAGCCGCGGCGACCGTCGCGAGGGGGGACGCCGGTGCCCCCGCGGCGACCGCCGGCAGGGCGGTGTTCAGAAGGTGGGCGAGCAGCGCCGCGGCGGGATCGACTGGGGTCGGTGCGGGTGTCGCGCCCGCCTCCACCGAGCCGGCCTGCCCGGTCGGCGCGTCGGCGGCCGCCGGTCCACCCTGCGTCGCGCCGGCCCGGGATGCCGCCGATGGGTCCGAGGCTTCGCGCAGGACGGCTCCGAAGTCGCGCCTCCGCTCCGCACCCGGCGGATTCGGATGGTCGGCCTCCGGTTGGGGCGACGCGATGTCCCGATCGGCGCGCGGGGCGGATTTCTGGACCGTGGCGGAGATCGGGGTCACGGGCTGGCCTTCCGGAGGAGCAGATCGACCTGGTCGATCATGGCTTGGGCCTTGGGGATCAGGCTGGCGGGTCCGTCGGCATCCGCGGCGGCCTGCCCCGGTTTCGACGCGGCCTCGGTCTCGCTCGGACCGGGCTGGCCGGTGAGCCCCCGTCCGATCGCGTCGGCCGTGGCCAGCGCGGTGTCGAGCAGGACGGCGTCGCGGGCCGGCAGCATGGCCCGGTCGAGGCTTCTCAAGGTGCGCAACCCGGACCGGAACGTCGCGAGGGTCACGATCTCGGCAGCGGCCCGATAGAGCCGGGCCTGCGTCGCTTCCAGGCTCCCGGGCGCGCAGAGCGCGAGAGCCTTGTCGGTGGCCACGAGCGCCGAGGCCGTCTTGCCCGCCTGGATCGCCGTCCGGGCGATCAGGAGGTACATGTCCCTCCGGCTCTCCGAGCCGAGCTCGGCCAGGATCCTGTTGAGCGTCGCCAAGCGGTCCGCGTCCTGGCCGACGTCGAACCGCATCAGCTGAAAGGCGAGGCGCTGGCGGAAATTGCCCGCATAGATCGAGTGCGGGAAGCGGCGCAGATACTGGATCGCCAGGGTCTCGAACTTCCTCAGGTCGCCGATCTGCCCCAGGGTGAAGATTTCGCGGCGCAGGGCCCCCTCCTCGGTCAGCGTTCCCGGGAGCAGCAGCCGGACCCGATCGAGGAGGGCGACCGCCCGAACCGGGTTCTCCGTCACGGTGAGCGAGGCCTGCGTGAGGCCGATCGCGCCGGCCAGCGTCAGCGGCAGGGCCGCCAGGTCGATGTCCCGGAGTAGGCGGGTCGCCTCGGCCTCGCGCCCTTCCACGTAGGCGAGCGCCCCCCGCGCGAGGGTCGCCTCGGGATTGCCGAGGCTGCCCTGGGTGGTCAGGTGCCGCAGGATCGCCGGACCGCCGCCACTCAGGGCGAAGACGATCGCGGCCCGGACATTGCGCGGATCGGCCCAGACATCCGGGCCCGCATTCTGCAGATCCGCGTTGATCCGGGCGATCACCATGGGCTGGCTCGCGTGGGCGGACAGGGAGCCCGCGGCGACCCGATCCTGCAGGAGCTGCAGGGTGCGCACCCACGCGACCGGGTCGCCGATCCGGGGCTGCGGCGTGGCGCCCGGTGTCGCGGGTGGCATCGGGCCGGCGGGTGGCATCGGGCCGGCGGGTGCGGCCGTGACCGGCTGCGCCGCCTGCGGGGTCGCCTGTGGAGGCGATACCGTCGCGGGAGCGGGCTCGGCGGCGACCGGCCCTGCGGGGCCCGCGGCGAGCAGGCTGAGAATGCCGGGCAGGAACCACCTCATCCCGGAGACCCCTGCAGGAGGATCTCGATGCGCCGGTTCTCGGGCGCCTTCGGATCCGCGGCGTTGCGCGGCGACCGCTCGGCCGCCCCCTCGACCCGCCAGATCCGTCCCTCGTCGAGGCCAGCCCGGGTCAGCATGTAGGCCGCCATGTGGGCGCGCGCCGTCGAGAGCCGCCAATTGTCGTAGACCTCCGATCGGAACGGGCGGCTGTCCGTGTGGCCGCGGACGATGATCCGGCCCGGCCGCGTGGCGAGCGCCGAGGCGATGCGCGCCATGGCGCGCACCATCTCCGGACGCGGCTCGGCGGAGCCCACCGCGAACATGCTGAAATTCAGGTCGTCCGTCACGTTGATCAGGATCCCGTCCGGGGTCCCCTGGACGTCGACGCGGGGACCGGGCGCCGAGGGCGGAAAGATCTTGGCGATGTCGGCCCTCAGCGCGGACTGAGCCGCCGCAGTCTCCCCGCGGGGCGAACCGGGCTTGTCCGCACCGGCATCCCCGGCCTTTCCGCCCGCGCCCCTGGCCGGGTCGCCCTTGATCTCACCGTCCTTGGCCTCTTCCGGACCGGCATCGCCCGGCTTGATGTCGGCCTTCCGGCTCTCCGGCGCGCTGGCAATCCGCGCGTCGGGCTTGGATTGGGCCGGCGGCGGCGTGATCCCCGTGGGCGCCGACCGGTCCGTCCTTGCGGGCGAGAGGGTGGTGATCTGCCAGTATAGCGGGTCGAAGGGATCGCGCGGGACCTCGCCGCCCCGCCGCCCGGCGTCGCCGAGGTCTCCGATCGTGGCGCTCTGGGGCTTGTCCGGATCGGCCTGGGCCGCGAGATTGGCCAGGACGGCGTAGGGGTCCTGGAACAGCTCACGCTCCCGGGCGACGGATCCCGGGGGCAGGTTGCTGCCCTTGTCCCGGGACGCCCCGGCCTCGCCCGCCGTGCCGCCCGCGGTCGTATCGGTCGAGGTGGGCTGCGGATCGTTCAATCCCTTCCGGACCGGCAGGGCCTCCGACAGGCTGATCGGATTGAAGTAGTTCGCGATGCTGGTCTTGGTTTCCTCGTTCGAGGCCTTGATCAGCCACAGGACCAGGAACAGCGCCATCATGGTGGTCATGAAGTCGGCCAGGGCGATCTTCCAGACGCCCCCGTGATGGGGGGGGGCCTCTTCGACCACCCGCCGGACGATGATGATCTCGGATTGCGTGTCGGCCATGGTCACCGATCCTCGACCAGCGCGGCGAGGCGCTCACTCCAGGCCCGGAGCCGCGTCTCGACGACGGTTCCGTTCATCTGGATGCGCAGATCGGGCTGGCCGTCGGTGGTGACGACGAGCCGTCCGGGCGGCAGGGCGAGGCGCCGCGTGAGGGCCTCGACGAGGTCGGCGGGCCCGGTCACCGCGAGCGTGCCGGCCGCCTCGTCCGCCGCCAGGCTCGCGAGCGTCGCGTGCAGCGCGTCGATCGCCTCGTGCCGCAGGGCGTCCGTCAGGAACGGCAGGAGGACCCGCGTCAGGCTCTCGGCCAGTCGCGTCTCGAGCGCCTGGATTTGCGCCGTGACGGCGGCGGTCAGCGCCGCCGCCTCGGCCTCGACCCAGCGCTGCCGGGCCTCGGCCAGGGCTGCGGCGGCCGCCTCCCGCTCCGCGGCGACCGCCGCCTGTGCGGCCTGACGGGCCTGGACCTCGCCCTCCCGTCGGCCCTCCTCCCGCGCGGTCGCCGCGACGGCATCGAGGTCCGGTGGCGGCGGCTCGGCCTCCGCGCGCTTGGGCGCCAGCGCCGCGAAGGTGGAGGAGGAGCGCCGGCCCTTGCCCGAGAAGACGGCCCAGACCGCGGGAGCGTCCGTCATCACGCGGCCTCTTCACGGGTGAGCCACTGCTTCAGGATGTTGGCCACCTGCTCCTCGTCGAGTTCCACCAGCTGCTCCAGCTTGCGGATCGGTGAGCGGGCCATCTGCTCCGACAGATCCTCGATGAGGTTGGGGCTCGATGCGGCGGCATCCTGCTCCGCCTGCAGCAGAGCGAGAGCCCCGTCGCCCTCCGCCCCGGCCAGGGCCAGCTCGGTCGCGGGCGACGGGGCGAGGATCGCATTGACGGCCGGGCGCAGGCCGAACCAGATCAGCAGGCATCCGACGATCAGGATCGTGGCCGCGTTGATCAGGGTCCCGGACTGCCGCAGCAGCACCTCGCCGAGCCCGAGGGGTGGCGCGGGGCCCAACGGCTGGCCGTCGTTCACGAAGCTGACCGCCGCCACCTTGATCTGGTCGCCCCGCACCTTGTTGAAGCCGGATGCCGAGGCGACCAGCTGCTCGATCTCGGCGACCTTCGGCTCGATCTCGATCCGGCTCCCGTCCTTCGCGGGGCCCGCCAGGGCTTCGAGGCGGGACCGGTTCACCAGCACGGCGACCGAGAGGTTCTTGACGGAATAGCCGTCGCTGATCGTCGAGACCGTCTTGGAGGAGATCTCGAAGTTGGACAGATCCTCGCGGCGCTGGCTCTCGGAGTTCGAGTTCTCGCTGCCGGAGGCCTGGACGTTTTGGTTCGGCAGGTTCTGCTGTGCCGTGGTCGGCTTCTGCGGGGCGCGGTTCTGCGAACTCTCGGATTCCTTGACGGTCCGCAGGGAGCGCTCGACCTTCTGGTCCGGGTTGAAGATCGTCTCGTCGGTCTTGGTCTTGTCGGTGTTCAGCCGCGCGACGACGCTGACCTCGAAGTTGTTCGGGCCGAGATACGGCGTGAGCGTCCGGCGGATGTTGTCCTGGATCTCATGGTTGACGGTCTGTTCCAGGCTCGCCAAGCGTCCGGCCGGCGCCGTGGTGGCGTCGTCCCCCGCGAGCAGGACCGTCCCGTCGGTGTTCAGCACGGTCACCTTGTCGGGCTTCATGCCGGGGATCGCGGCGGCCACGAGCTGGCGGATGACGGGCGCGACCGCCGGGTCGTTGGCGGGCTCGGTGCGCACCACCACCGACGCCGAGGCGGGCTGCTGCTCTCGGCGGAAGGAGCCGGGATCCGGCATCACGATGTGAACCCGGGCCGCCTTCACGCCCTTGAGCGTCTGGATGGTGCGGGCGAGCTCGCCCTCCAGGGCCCGGACCCGGGTGATGTCCTGCATGAACGAGGTCAGGCCCAGCGAGCCCAGGTCGTTGAACAGCTCGTAGCCGGCCTTTCCGCTCTGCGGCAGGCCCTTCTCGGCGAGCAGCATCCGGGCCTGGGCCGTCTGCCCGTAGCCCACCAGCACCGCGGTGCCGTCCGCGCTGACGTCGAAGGAGATGCCGGCCTCTTTCAGGGCGGCGCCCATGCGGGTGACGTCGTCGCGGCTCAGGCCGGCGTAGAGGGTCTCCCGCAGGGGGCGGCTGAGATAATAGGCGCCCAGCCCGACCGCGAAGAAGACGGTGAGCCCCACCAGGCCGAGGGCGATCAGGCGCCGGGGCCCCAGCTCCAGGATGTTCTGCCAAAGCTTCTCTAGGTGCGCGCGACCGGGCATCGACGGGACTCAGGCCTCCACGGCTGTGGCTTGATCCAGGCTTCGCCGATCAACCTTGCCTGGAGGTGGTGGCGCGCGCCGGACACCACGCAAAGAAGGCCGCGCATCCGGAGATGCGCGGCCCGCCTCCGCCCCGAGGGGCGGATGTCGTCGACGATCAGGGCCGGGATTACGACCGGAACAGGCTGAGGATCTGCTGCGTGCTCTGGTTCGCGATCGTCAGCGACTGGATGCCGAGCTGCTGCTGGACCTGGAGGGCCTTCAGCTTGGTCGATTCCTCTTCCATGTCAGCGTCCACCAGGATGCCGACGCTCTTCTCGTTCACCTTGATCAGCGTGTCGACGTAGTTCGACTGCGACTGGATCTGCGACTGGATCGCGCCGAGCTTGGTACCGACATCGGTGATCTTGGTGAGAACCTTGTCGGCCAGGTTGATGTAGGCGTTGAGCTTCGAGATGTCGCCCTGCTGGATCGTCGAGATGTCGAGATCCTTGACGCTGACCACGAAAGCCTTGTTGAAGCCGTTCTCGTCGGCGCCGAACACCCGCCACTGCTTGTCCAGAATGCCGCCCGCGCCGTCCTTGCCGGCCGGGGCGCCGGTCGCCGTAGCGGCGGCGTTGTTCGCGTCCCGGACGGCCTTGTCGAAGGTGTTCTTGGCGGTCAGGTACGTCGTCGTGGCCGTATCGAAGGTGCTCACGTCACCCGCGGTCGCACCGTTCGGGCTGGTCTTCTTGGCCTCGAACACCGCCTGGGCGGTGGAGAAGGCGGCCGAAGCCGTGACCCAGGCCGCCGACGCGCCGGCAGCGCCCGCGGTGGTGATCGCGTCCGTGCCTTTCGTGCCCGCGGCGCCACCCGTGGTGGAGGCGACGTCGTACAGCTTGGTGTCGTCGACGTTCACCGTCACCGTGCCGATCGAGATCTGGCCCTGGACGCGGCTGAACGACGCCACGATCTTGCGGTTCGCGACGTAGTTGGCGGAGGTCGAGTCGGCGGCCAGCCAAGCCTCGCCGTTGGTCGAGGAGCTCTCCGCGTAGGTCCGCAGGTCGGTCTGCCGGGCGGCGATCTCCTGCTGGATCTTGTTGCGGTCGACACCCGGCGTCTTGGCCGCGGTCAGCTTGCTCTTGAGGTCGAGGAAGGTGTTGCGGACGTTGTCCAGGCCGTTGATGGCGGCGTTCACGGTGGCGAGACCGAGGCCGATCGAATCCTTCACGGCGTTGAGCGAGCCGATATCGGCGCGGATCGTGGTGGCGATCGACCAGTAGGCCGCGTTGTCGGAGGCGGTCGCAACCTTCTGGCCGGTGGCGACGCGGTTGCTGGACTTCTCCAGATCCTGGTTCGTGAGCTTGAGGGTGGTGAGGGCCGCCTGCGCGGCGGTGTTGGTCAACAGGCTCGACATGGTGATGTCCCTTTGGAAAGCGTACCGTGGCGGGACATGCCGGATTCACACCGGCATAGCAGGACGACCTCATGTCTTTGGTTCGGTGTGACAGGCACACGGAAGCAATCTGCTATCGATATCACGGCCGATCGACTGGGGCGGGCCGTCTGGCCCACGTTGATCTTCGGTTCCGCGATGGCGATGAGATGATCATTTCGGCGGCGGATGTCAACACCGATCTGTGTCGTCGATATTTTTGTGTTAAAAAGACTTAGATTGCGGAGTTATGAAGTAATAATCAGAAATATGATTTTAAAATACCTGAGATAAGTATGTTCCAGCCGTCAATGAGAATGAAGAATAGTATCTTGAACGGCAGTGATATCGCCGTCGGCGGCATCATCATCATGCCCATGGACATGACCAGCACGGCAACGACCATGTCGATGACCAGGAAGGGCAGCGCGATCAGGAACCCGATCTCGAACCCGCGGCGCAGTTCGGAGATCATGAAGGCTGGAATCAGGATTCGCAGGTCGGTCCGGCCGCCGTCCGGTGCCCGAAGAGTATTGGCTGCCGCGATTTCCGCGAACGTGTCGAGATCCTTCGGCCGGACATGGGCCAGCATGAAGTCCCGGAACGGCGCCGTCACCTTGGCGAAGGCCTCCTCCTCGGTGATCTTGTTCTCGGTGAGAGGGCGCACACCGTCCTGCCACGCCCGGTCGAAGGTCGGTCCCATGACGTAGAAGGTCATGAACAGCGACAGGCTGATGAGCACGATGTTCGCCGGGGCGCTCTGCAGGCCGAGCCCGGACCGGAGGAACGAGAGCGCCACGACGAACCGGGTGAAGCTCGTCACCATGACGAGGAGGCCCGGCGCGATCGACAGCACGGTCATCAGCGCGACGAGCTGAACCATCCGCCCGCTGACCGACCCGTTCCCCGGGGGCAGCACTTGATCGAGGCCGAACCCCTGGGCACTCGCGGCCGTGGCGGCGAGGAGCAGCGGGCTCGCCATGAAGACGCAACGCAGCATGGGGGAACCAGTCCTGATCGTCGTCGGCCAGAGGTTCGCGCTCCGCCCGCGCCGCGGACGGACGGGCGCCCTACTGAACGACGAGCGTTTCGATGAAGAGGTCGCGGGCCTGGCCTCTGCTCCGGACCTGAACGCGCTCGGCCAGGTCCTCCCGCAGGTGGCTCAGGCCGCTCGGACCCTCGAGCTGGGCGACCGACAGGGTACGCAGGTAGGCGACGATGTCCTGGCGAATCTCGGCGGACACGGCCTCGGGGTTGGTGAGCGCGCCGGCCTTCACGACGATCGACGCCTCGAGCCGGACCCAGACTTCGCTGGGGCTCGCGAGATTCGTCACCATGGTGCCGAGGTTGGTCACCGTGGCATCGGCACCGTAGCTGGTCACCCGCTGGACCTGCTCCTCCTCGACCTTCTTGCGCTCGTCCACGGCCTGCTCGACCCGCGAGATCATGTACAGGCCGCTGACCGCGCCGACCCCGATCGCCAGGATCGTGAGCGCCGCGAGCAGCAGCAGCCAGCGCGGTCCGGCGGACCGGAAGGTTCTGTCGGAGGCCATGATCGTGTCCGCCGGATCAGAACGGCGCGACCAGGTCGTAGACCTGCTGGACCATGCCGGGCTGCTGCACCTCCATGAGCCGGCCCCGACCTCCGTAGGAGACGCGCGCCTCCGCGATCTTGTCGTAGTCGATCGTATTCCGTCGTGAGATGTCCCGCGGCCGGACGATGCCCGCGATGTTCAGGACCCGGACTTCGAAATTAACCCGCACCTCCTGGGAACCGCTGATCAGCATGTTCCCGTTGGGGAAGACGTGCGTGACGACGGCGGCCACGGACAGCCGGAGCTGCTCCTTGCGGTCGATGGTCCCCTGACCCTTGGTGGAGGAGTTGCCGTTGATCTCGTAGTGATTCTTCGACTCCGGCGTCAGGCCGAACAGGTCGAGCTGGATGTCGAGGCTCGACTTGGTCCGCGAATCGCGCGACCGGTCCGTGCTGTTGTCGAACTGGGCCTTGTCGTTCATCGCGATCAGCACCGTCAGAACGTCGCCGACATTCTTCGCCCGGGGATCCTGGAACAGGTCGGCGCTCTGCTGCGCCCAGGTCGAGTGGTAGCCCGGCCGCTGCGATCCGACGTAGAGCTGCGGCACCGAGTCGTGATTCGGATCGATCCCGAGGCCGACCGGACTCAGGGCGGGGGCGCGGCCGATCTCCTGGATGGGGGTCGCGCAGGCCCCCAGGGCCGTGAGCGCGGCGATGGCGGCGAGCGCCGCGCCTGATCGCGCCGCAGCCGCGAGCAACCTCAGGCCCCCGGCGCGACGCGCCCTCCCGCGCCGAACCGGCTGCCACATCGGCGAAGAGCGCTCTGGCCCGGTCATCCTGATTTCTCGCTGTCCTGCGGGCGGCGTTCCCCCTGGTCCGAGCGCGGCTCGGGGGGAGCCTTGGTGCCGTCGTCGGGCCTGAACGGCACAGGCTCCTTCGGGGGCGTGTTGTTGATGACGTTGGCCAGCCGGGCGGCACGGCCGGGATCCATCTCGTTCATGATCGCGCTGGCCACGCGGGCATCGAGGCGGGTCAGGATCGCGGCGGCCGCCTCGCTGTCCATGGCGGTCAGCTGCTGCGACGCGGCCTCGGGGCGCATCTTGGCGTAGATCGCGGTGACGCTCTCGTCCGCCTTGGCGAGGAAGGCCTGCCGGCGCTTCAGCCAGGCCTCGTACTCGGTGCGCTTGGCTTCCAGCTGGGCGATCCGCGCCTCCACGTCCTTGGCAAGCGCCGTCAGCGCGTCCTTCTGCCAGGTGAAGCGGGCGTCGGCCGCGGCGTTGGCGATGCCGGCACAGTATTGCGAGGTGCGGCCCTCCTCGGTCTTGGCCGGCTCGCCCGGCTTCGGCTCGGCCGTCGCCTGGCCGGCCGGCAGCAGGGCGGCCGCCAGGACGAGGACGACGCCGCGACACAGGCCCCACGCGACGGTGCGGCGCTCGGCGGTCGGGCCGGTCATTGGATCACCAGCTCCGCCTGCAGGGCGCCCGCCGTCTTCACCGCCTGGAGGATGGCGATCACGTCCATCGGCTTCATCCCGACGTTGTTCAGGCCGCGAATCAGGGTCTGCAAGTCGGGACCGGACACGATCGCCAGGCGGGCCATCCGCTCGCCCGCCTCAATGTCGGTCCGGGGCACGACGGCCGTCTGGCCGTCGGAGAACGGCGCCGGCTGGGACACCTGCGGCGTCTCGGTGATGCGCACCGTGAGGTCGCCGTGCGTCACCGCCACGGTGGACACCTGCACGTTCCGGCCGATCACCACGGTTCCGGTCCGCTGGTCGACCACCACCTTGGCGGGGATGTCCGGCTGGACCTGCAATTCGCCGATCTCGGCCATGAACCGCGTCCGCCCGACCTGGCCGGGGCGGGACAGGACCACGGTGCGGTAGTCGCGCGGGCTCGCCGCGCGCCGTCCGTACTTCTGGAGGGTGTGGGCGTTGATCGCGTCGGCGATCAGGACGGCGGTGTGGAAATCGGGGTTCTTCAGTTCGAGCGCCATGGACGGCAACTCGCTGAACGTTCCGGCGACCGCGTGTTCCACCAGCGCCCCGTTGGGGATCCGGGCGGCCGTCGCCACCCCCGACACGAGTGATTCGGCTTGGCCGGTCGCGCTGAAGCCGGAGACCACGAGGGCGCCCTGGGCGACCGCGTAGACCTGACCGTCACCGCCGGCGAGCGGCGTCATCAGCAGCGTGCCGCCGCGCAGGGAGGTGGCGTCACCCATGGAATTCACCGAGACGTCGACCCGCGAGCCCGGCTCGACGTAGGCCGGGAGGTTCGCCGTCACCATCACGGCCGCGACGTTGCGGGTCCGCAGGCGCTGGTCGCGCACGTTGATGCCCAGCCGGTCGAGCATCGATTGCAGCGACTGCTCGGTGAACTGCGAATTGCGCAGGGTGTCGCCGGTGCTCTGCAGGCCGGTGACGAGCCCGTAGCCGACGATCTGGTTGTCGCGCACGCCCTGGAGGGCCGCGATGTCCTTGATGCGCGTCGCCGCCGCGGGCGCCGACCAGAGCACGAGACTGGCCAGGGCAAGGATCAGCCGGCGCATCACGGCTGCCCCGTCCGCACGCGGCCGTCCGGCAGGACGACGCCCTGGACGACTCGCCCGGTGGCGGTGTTCCGGACGCTGACCGCCTCGTTCACGGCCGCGTTCGCCAGGGCCATCCCCTGGGTCGAGATGGTGACGCCGTGCTCATCGAAGACGATCACGGTCGGGGCGCCGCGGGTCACGAGTTTCGCCTCCTCGATGGCGAGGACGGGGATCGTCTCGCCGGGCAGCAGCGTGCGCCGCGCGATCCGTCCCACGGCCCGGGCCGCCGAATCGACCACCGGCAGGCGCGGCTTGTAGCTCTCCGGGTAGGCCTGATCGCGCAGCATCGTCGGCTTGATGGCGTCGCCCGCGTAGATCGTCGCCACCGGGACGGGCAGCATCTGCTCTGCGGCGGCGACGGGCGCGGCGGCGAGGCCGACGGCCCAGGCTGCGGCCAGCGTCCGGGCCGGCCACGCCGCGATCCCTGCGGGGCGAGGGTGTCGGGTCATGATGTCAGCGGATACCCTTCGAGATCGTGCCGGCCATCTCGTCCGCGGCCTGGATCACCTTCGAGTTCATCTCGAACGCCCGCTGAGCCGAGATGAGATTCGTGATCTCGCGCACGGGATCGACGTTGGACGTCTCGAGGTAGCCCTGCTGGAGCTTGCCGAAGCCCGGATCGCCGGCGAAGCCGGTGACCGGCAGGCCCGAGGCCGGCGTCTCGCGGTACAGGCCGTTCCCCAGGGGCTCGAGCCCGGCATCGTTGGTGAAATTGGCGAGCTGCAGCTGGCCGATGGTCTGCGGCAGCGGCTGGGCGTCGACCTTGACCATCACTTGGCCGGTCTCGTTGATCACCACGTCGACGGCGTTCTGCGGGATGATGATCGCCGGGTCGACGCTGTAGCCCTCGGCCGAGACGAGGCGGCCGTCGGCGTTCTTGTTGAACGAGCCGGCGCGGGTGTAGTTGATCTCGCCGTTCGGCATCGTGATCTGGAACCAGCCCCGGCCGTTGAGCGCGAGGTCGAGGGGGTTGGTCGTGTTGGTCAGCGGCCCCTGCCGGTGCAGGTTCCGGATCGCCGTGTTGCGCACGCCGAGGCCCAGCATGGCGCCCTCGGGGATCGCTGATTCGCCGGCCTGGATCGGCACGCCCGCCGGCCGCTCGGCCTGATAGATCAGGTCCTTGAACTCCGCGCGGGCCGCCTTGAACGCCGTCGTGTTCAGGTTCGAGATGTTGTTGGCGATGACTTCGACGTTCAGCTGCTGGGCGTTCATGCCCGTGGCCGCAATGGCGAGCGCTCTCATGATCAGGTCCTTGCGCCGGAGATGGGGGTGTCGAGTTGGGGGCCGCTCGCCCGGTCAGATCGCCATACGGACGATCTCCAGGTAGGCGGCGACGACCTTGTCGCGGATCGCCACCGCCGTCTGGAGCGTCTGCTCGGCCGACATCACCGCCTCGACCACGGCCTGGGTCGACGCCTTGCCCTGGATCCCGGCGATCGCGGTCGCCTCGCCGGCCTTGACGGTGTCCCGCATCTGCCCCGCCATCTGGGCCAGGAGATCGCCGAAATTCGAGGTCGGCGCCGCGGAGGATGCGGGCCGGGCGCCCGGCATCGCCAGACCGAGCTCGGTCGCGCCGAAGACGGAGGTCTTGTCGGAAACGGTTGGGAGGGCTGCGAGGGATTGCATCATCACGGCCTCAGGAGTTCGATGATGCCGGCGACCATCGAGCGGGTCTGCTTGATCATTTGCAGATTCGCCTCGTACGAGCGGTTGGCCTCCCGCATGTCGGCCATCTCGATCAGCATGTTCACGTTCGGCAGCTTGACGTTCCCGTTCCCGTCCGCGGCCGGGTTGCCGGGGTCGTACTCGACCCGGAACGGGGCCTTGTCCTGGCCGATCTGGCGCACCGCCACCGCCGCCGTCCCGGAGGCCCGGTCGAGCGCCGTGCGGAACGTGATCGTCTTGCGGGTGTAGGGGTCCGACCCCGCGGTCTGTCCCGTCGACTGCGCGTTCGCGATGTTCTCCGCGATGACCCGCATGCGCTCGGATTGCGCCTCCATGCCGGAGCCGGCGATCCGCGAGGAGGCGGTCAGGGGGTCGATCATTGTCCCGCCTTCACGCTGAGCGACAGCATCCGGTTGAACGCCTTGACGACGCCGCCGTTGAGGGCCTGCTCGCGGCTCACCTCGCCGGATTTCATCAGCTGCTCCTCGATGCTGACCGAGTTGCCGGAATGCACGACGTCCCAGCCGCCGGTGGCCTTCGCGCGCGCCGGCCGTGCGGCGACACCGTCGATTTCCAGGTGGCCGGGCTTGGTCGCCGCCATCGCCAGGACCGTCCGATCGAGCACATCCTTGAACGGCGCCACGTCCCGGGCGCGATAGCCCGGCGTGTTGGCGTTCGCGATGTTCCCCGAGATGACCGCTTGGCGCGCCGTCAGGTGCTGCAGCTGTCGCGATGCGAGATTGAAGAGAAAGATCGGGTTCATGACCTGTCGGCTTCCCGGTTTGGCAATCGTGGCGGCGCCATAATCCCGCGATCGGGAGCGGAATCCTGATCGCCGCCTTGCGTTGACCGTCTGCTCCGGCGACACAGTTTGGTGTCGGCGGATCTTTGCGCGTCCTGTCTTGTCCGAAGCTTGCGGTGGACGGCTGTCCGGCTTGGGAGGGCCTGGGCCGGTCCGGCCGCAGGTGTGGCTCTTGCGCCCCGGAGGATCGACGCCGCCGGCACGGGCCGGCGGTGCCGGGCCGTCAGTTCACGAAGGCGTATCCGAGGTAGCGCCGCACCTCGATCGGGTCGAAGCTCAGCTTCTGCCGGAGCTTCTTCCGGAGCTTGCTGATGTGGCCTTCGATCACGCTCTCATCCACGTCGCTGGTGAAGGCGCCGTAGACGGCGTTGAACACCTGCTCCTTGGTCATTCGCCGGCCGCGGTTGCGGACCAGGAACTCGAGGATCTGACGTTCGCGCCGGGGCAGGGCCATCTTCTCCCCGTCGATGTCGGGGTCGCGACCGTCGAAATACACCTTCAGCCGGGCGGTCCGGTCCGCCCCCGCGTCCCTGGCCTCCTCGCGCTGCGAACGGCGCCACACGGCCTCCGTCCGGGCGAGGATTTCGCGGACATGGATCGGCTTGCGGACGACATCGTCGATGCCCGCCCCGAACAGATGGAGGGTCTCGGTCAGGCAACGCGTCTCGATCATCGCGATGATCGGCGCGCGTGACCGCTTCTGGATCAGCTCGGGCCATCCCGGCCGCTGCTCGCAAGCGCCGAGGAGGAAGCCCTGGACCGCATCCAGGTCCGTCCCGGGCGCCGTCTGAAGCCAGTCCGCGAAATCATCCGCCCGCAAACCTACCGATGAGATGCCTTCTCGATTGAAACTCGCGACGTATCCGTCGGTGACCATCGATCGTTCATCGACAATGACGTACATTGTCATAAGACTCCGCTGCTTAAATGGCAGATAATGATGTAAAACTTGTCCCGCATCGAGATATTTGCGTTGCGTCTTGTCTCGTGATCCAAGAATTAAATTTGGTCAACAGTTTGTCAGCAGGGATCAGTGCTGGATCGGCCTCAGAGACGGGCAAAGAATTCAGAATTTATGCCGATCGGTATCGCAGTTTGATGCAAAATTTACCGGAAAGTATCGATCATGAACGGAGCGATAATATTTTCCTGCGACATCCCGGGTGTGAGAACGGGACGATCGTGCGGGCGCGACATCGCGAGATTTGGCTGAGCTGATGCGTGAACGACACGCTCAGATGGCCGTCGCGGCGCGACCGGACGGGAATCCTGCCGCATCGCCCGGTCCGGACCACGTCGTCGGCAACAGGAACCGGTGGTCGCGGGTGATCCTGCCGTTCAGCGGCCTGGCTGCGGGACGCTGGTATGAGTTCGGCGCATGCATGGTTTGCGCGCCCGACGAGTCCGCTGCGGCCGTCAGGGACTTCGCGGCGCTCGGCCTCGCCATCCTGGCGGAGGACCGGTCCGCGATCGACTTCGCCCAGGTCCCCGGGCTGATGCGGACCTCCATGGATGCGCAGGGGGACTGGCTCGCCGGGCCTGCCGCGGAGGGCAGGGGCGCGGGTACACGCACCGCCGTGATCCGCCGCTGCTTCTACCTCCCGGAACCCGCCGCCGAGGTGGCCGTGGTGATCCGGAGCTGGCGCAACGCCCGCCCGTTCCGAATTATCGATCCCGAACTGCGCACGGCGTCGCCCGATCCCGCCCGCCCCGCGGACGATGGTGCCCGGCGGCTCCCGCACCCGCCGACCCGCGACGGCCGGATTGCCCTCGGTTCCCGGCCCGTGTGGTTCCGGCACGGGCTCGTCTCCGGGCGCGCCCTCGTCTTCAAGGGACAGGTGATCGCACCGAGACCGACGGACGGGGCCCTCGCCCGGATCGCCTTCCGCGATGCGCGCGGCCGGCCGATCGCACCGCCCTACCCCGGGACGCTGGGAACGCCGACGGTTCCGGCCTTCCTGGACATCCCGGTGCATCGGCGGGCCTACCGCTTCACCCTGAAGGTCTCGCCGCCGCCGCAGGCCGCCACGCTGGAGATCGGCTTCGCCACTTGGGACGCGGGTTCCGGCCTGGCCCTGGCCGCAGCGCCCGACGTGTACCTGGACGACGAGCTGCGCTTGGAGGATGTGGCGGATGAGCCGGATCCCGGTGCCGACGGATTCCTGAGACGGCTGCTCGGCCGCCTCGGCGCGCCGCCGGCGGACGGGCGCGACCCCGCGGCGTCGATCCGGCCCTACCTCGACGCCATCACCCTGGCCGAGCGCCCTTCCCCCCTGCGTGCCTTCACCCGCCTGCGCGACGGACCCGACGCGTGCGCCTGGACCGAGGGTGCAATCCGCATCGCCCCACGTCCGGCCTGGGCGCTCCCCGAGGTGCCGGACTGGGCGGCCGATCCGTTCCGCGCGCAGGCGTGGCGTCTGGCCTTTCAATCCCTTGCGTGGACGTGGGACGCCGCCGAGAGTCCGGAGGGCGCGATCCGGGAGCGTGCGGTCGCGATGGCCGTGTCCTGGTCCCGCGCGAATCCCTGGGGCCAGCCTTCGGACGCGTTGAGCCTGCATCCCGCCTGCATGGCCCTGCGCCTGGAATCGATGCTGTGCCTCTTGGCGGCTGCGGCTTCGGCTGCGCGGGCCGGGGACCCGGCGGACGACCCCGCCCTCGCGATCCTGGGCGGCGAGGTCGTGCGCCACGCCGCGGCCCTGGCGGAGATCCTCGCCCAGCACACGGTGGCGGGGTCGCTGCTGGAGCTTCAGGTCGCCGCCGCGCTCCTGGCCGCCGGCCATGCCCTTCCGGCCTTCCCGATGGCGCGGCACTGGACCGGCCTCGCGATGAACGCCCTGCTGGGCGGCTTCACCGCGACGGTCGATCCCGAAGGGGTGATCGCGGAGCCGTCATACCACCGCCGCCTCGAGATCCTGACGCTCGCCGTGGTCCTCCGACCCGTCCTGAACGCCAGCCCCGATCTGGCGCTGCTGGCCGGGATCCTCGACCTGCGCCTCCCGAAGGCCTGGGCCGCCATGCTCACCCTGGTCGAGCCGGACGGTGCCCTCCCCCCGTTCGACGACGCCCCCGACCACACCGGGCGGGGTCCCTGGCTGGAGCGGTTGGCCGCGGCGTCTCCCTGGCTCCGGACGGCCGATCCCGTTCCTGAGGCGGCGGGCGTCGGCCGGGCCCGCCCCGCCGACGCGATTTGGACCCGCGAACTCGCGCTGCGCCGGCCGGACGACGGTGCGGGCTGGTCCGCCTTCACGGCGGATTTCTCCGGGCAGGTCCACCCGCAGGACCACCGGGACTGCACCTCCTTCACCTTCGCCACAGGCGGCGTCCGGTGGATCACGGAAGCGGGCGGTCCGCACCCGGCGGCGCGGGCGCACAACGTCGCCCTGCCGGACGGCCGCGAGCCGACCGCCGGCATCGGCGTCGTGAAGGCCTTCATCCCGCTGAGTGGGGCCACCGCGCATTGCATCGCGACCAGCGTGCACGGACCCGATTACCGGCACGTCCGGGCCTTCGTGCTGCTCTCGGACCTCTCCGGCATGGCGGTCGTCGACCGGTTTCTGACCGGGGATCGCCCGCTCACGGTCGAGGGTTTCCTGCACCTCGACGCCGCCGTGGCGGTCGCCCTCGACACGACCCGGCGCGTGCTCGGTCTGCACGGCGCGCGGCGGCTGCACATCGTCCCGCACCTGCTCGCCGGCCGCCTCGACGACCTGACGGTGGGCCGCGCCTGGGCCGATCCGCAGGGGACACGCGGGCGGGACGACGCGGATCACGGGGCGCGGGCGGCCTCCGTCCTGCGGTACGGTTTCTCGGGCGTGCGGAGCGTGGCCGGCGGCCTTCTGATCGCGGCGTCCCCGGCGAGTCTGGGCCGGCTGATGCGCACGCTCGCGGATCCGGCCTTCCGGCGCTCCCTCGCGGACTGAATCGCCGGCGCCGAGCCAGCGGACTTTCGGCGCTCGGCGCGGGAGCGGCGCCGAGGCGGCCACGGTCGGCGGGGAAGACGCCGTCGCGCGTCGGTCGGGGCACGGGCGTGGGAGCCTCTCGCGAGGCGTCCGCTGCACCGTCGCGGCCGGATCGTGAGGTCCCGGGGACCGGGCACGGTTCTCGGGTCTCGTCCTGGCGGGCGTTCCTGCGCACGCCCCTGCATCGAACCGCCGTCCACGTCGGCGGGGGGCGCTCTGGACGGGCCGCGATCACGCGGGGCCGGAGCCGGATCTAGCTCCGGATGTCCTTCTTGGTGACGAAGTTGAAGTTCTCGATCATCACGTCCTTGACGACCTCGGAGCCCAACCGCTCGTTCACCCGCCGCTTGATGTCGTCCAGCCGCTTGTTGATGTCGTATTTCTTGAGGTTGCGAAAATCGAGGTCGCCGTCGCCGTAGATCTGCCGGAAGGACTCATCCATGACGAACGGGGCCGGAGTCAGGCCGTGGCCTTTGATCAGGTGCGCCTCGGCGGTGAAGATGATCGTGGCGATGACGTAGCCCTGGACGCTGCCCTCGGCGATGATCGGGATGTTGATCGGGCGCAGCTTCTGATAGGTCAGCCCTTCGAGGTATTCCTCGGCTCTCGGCTTGGGCAGGGCCGGCATCCAGGTGATCACCGCGAAGCTGGACAGCACCGTGATGGCGCAGATCCAGAGGCCGGTGATGACGATCCGGGTCACGACCGGTCACTCCTGATAGCGCAGGGCGGACGAGTAGGTCCCGTCGGATTCCGCACTCTGGATCATGGTCGAGACGATCTCGGAGACCTCCTGCATCGCCCGCAGGTGGATGCCTAGCAATTCATGGTTGCGTCGAAGCTTGGCGCGCACCCGTTCCAGGCACGCGATCTCCGGGGTGCTGAGATGCGCCGCATCCACGGCCCGTTCCAGCCGGGTGAGCTCGATCAGGCTCTGGCTCTTGCGACGGTTGAAATCGTCCTGACCTCCCAGATCGTGCATCGTGAGCGCGGCGGTCTCGGAGTCGATGATGGCCTCGAGGCGGGTCAGGGAGGACAGCAGCATGATCCTAGTCCATTGACGGGGAATGGGAGGCGCCGAGCCGGGAGGGGCTTCAGGCCGTCGACGTCCGGGTGCCGGGCGGCGCCGCAACCTCCGGGTGCGCGGCGTCGATCATCCGGGCGATGCCGATGCCGCCGGACTTGGCGAGCTGGGCGCCGAGCTGCTCGGCCAGCATCGACCGCCAGATCGAGCCGGCATTGCCCTTGCCGAAGACCGCCGCAGCCCCATGAGGCAGCATCGATTCGACGAAGGTCTGCAGGACGAACGCCTCGAATTGCTGGGCCGGCGTCCCCTTCGCCCGGGGGGCGGGAAGGGTCGCGGCCGTCCGGAAGCGGGTCAGGACCGTGTCGGGGCTCGGCTGCGCCGCCGCCGGGGCACCCGAGGCGAGCCCCAGCGCGTCCGCGAAGCTGCCCGGGGACGCCTGCGTGAGCTTGGTGACGGCGGCCTGATAGCGGCCGGGCTCGGCGGCGCGCGCCACGTCGAGGACGATGTCGGAGGGCGGTTGGACGCTCACGGCGCGCTCAGATCCGGAGGGGGAGGACCACCACGGGCCAGGCCGTCGGGGCCGGCCGGTCCCGTGGCGGCCGCGGGAAAACTTGGCTCGCCCACCGGACTAACCGGCCTGGCTGACCGGAGGCTTGCCTCGGGCGCGGTCAGGAGATCGAGGCGCTCGGCCCAATCCCGGATCTCCGCGTGCTGCCGGTGCTCGGTCTCGAGGCGTTCGGCCCACGCCCCGGTCCGCTTGTGCTGCGCGGCCCGGTCCAGCAGCCGCTGCGCGGCAGCCTCCCGTTCGCCGCGCAGATCCTGGGCCGCGACCGCGAGGGATTTCAGCCGGCCGACCGCCGTCGCGCGGAGCGGTTCGTGGAACGCCGAGGCCTCGTTGAGGGCGCGAATCAGGTCGCGCTGGGCCGCATCGGCCGCCTGAACCCGCCGCTCCAGCAGGGCCAGCTCCCGCTCGGCGAGCCGGTGCATCCGGTCCTGCAGGCGCAGGAGCCGGACCGCCCGATCCAGGCGCGCTTGCATGTCAGCCCCTCCTCAGCCAGTGCGCGTATTCGAGCATGAACTGCCCGAGCATGTCGCCGGACAGGACCAGCAGGAGGATGAGCCCGCCGAAGAGGATGAACGGCGTCGCGATGAAGAACACGGGAATCTGCGGCGTGAGCTTGTTGGCCAGCCCCAGGGCGAAATTCACCAGCACGGAATAGATGATGAACGGGCTCGTGATCCGGAGCGCCATCGTGAAGGTCGCGGAGAGCCGGTCGGCGAACCCGGCCAGCATCGGCCGGGCGCCGAACGGTGTCCCGGCGGGGATGCGCTCGTAGGAGGCGATCAGCCCGCGGAACAGCTCCCAGTGCAGGTCCATGGAGAACACCAGGACCGTCGCTGCCATCATGATCAGCGAGCCGGCCAGCGAGGCGGCCTCGCTCTCGGCGACCGGATTGCCGGGAATGCCCCCGAGGCCGATCATCGTCGCCACGCCGGTCGCCATGGTCTCGAGGGCGAAGTAGAAGGAGCGGCCGAAGAAGCCGATGGCGAGGCCGGTGAGCGTCTCGCACCCGATCCACCCCAGGATGTCGGCCGGCCCCGCGTCCCGCAGGCCCGTCCCGAACTGCGGCAGGAGCAGCGGCGCGACCGCGAGGGTCACCGTCACGGCGATGAACAGGCGGGCGCGCGACGTGACCCGCTGGCTGGAAAGGCCCGGGGCGATCAGGAGGCAGCCGCCGACGCGGCAGAAGATCACGAACACGCCGAGCAGGGCCTCAGGAATCATCGGCGGTCAGGAGATCGTGCCGAGGGACTTGATCTCGACGCCCCGGGCGATCTCGACGTGCGACAGCACCGCGACCGTGGGGAAGAGGCGCTCGATGATCATCCGCACGTAGCTGCGGACCTCCGGGGCCGTGACCAGGGCGAATTTGTGGGCGGTCTTCATCTGCGCGCGGATAGCCTCCGACGCCTCCATGCCGAACTGCTCGATCAGCCGCGGATCGATGTCGATCTCGGCCACGTCGCCCTTGGCATCGCGCTTCAGGCCCTGGTGGAAGGTGAGATCCCAGCGGCTGCCGAGCCGCAGGACGCTGAGGACCCCGTTCTCGGCCAGGTCGCCGCAGATCTGCTGCGCGATCCGCAGCCGGACGTGCTCGGCGATCTGCTCCGCCCGGCGCGCGTGCGGGACGATCTCCGCGATGGCCTCGATGATCAGATGCAGGTTCCGGATCGAGACGCGCTCGGCGAGCAGGAGCTTGAGCACGGCCTGCAGGCCCGAATACGAGATCTGCGACGGGCAGATGTCGTCCACCAGACGCTTGTATTCCGGGTCGAGGCGGTCGATCAGCATCCGCAGATCCTTGTAGGAGAGGAGCTGCGGCAGGTTGTTGCGGATGACCTCGCTGACATGGGTCAGCATGACGGACGGCCAGTCGATCGGGCTGAAACCCTCGCGCCGGGCCTCCTGGGCATAAACCTCCGGCACCCAGACCGCCCGCATCCCGAAGGCCGGCTCGCGCACCTCCTCACCGGCGATGCCGGGCATCGGTCCGTCGCCCACGACGATCATCGTCTCGCCGGGGCGGACCTGCTGCGCGGCGATCACGGTTCCGTGGATCGCGACCTCGTAGCTCTTGCTCGGGATGGCGAGCGATTCGACTAGCTTGATGTCCGGAACCACGAACCCGTATTGCTGCGCGAATTTCCGGCGCATCCGGCCGACCCGGTGGGCCAGCTCCTGCTGCGTGGGCTGGATCTGCACGGCGAGATGCTTGCCGAGCCGCAGCTCGATCTCGGACGTCTTCAGGGACTCCTTCACCGACTCGCTCTCCCGGCGTTCCAGGAGGAGCTGCCGCTCCTTGGCCTTCGTCTCGGCCTCGACCTTCGACTGCGCCTCCGCGAGGCGCCGCGGGATCAGGTACGCGATGGTGCCCATCAGGATGCTGAGGATCGCGAAGGGCACGAACGGCATCCCGGGCATGATCGCGAAGACCAGCATCAGCCCGGCGGCGACGAACAGCGCCCGCGGATAGGCACCGAGCTGGCCGAGGATCGCCTGCTCCGCGGTTCCGCGGGTGCCGCCCTTGGAGACCAGCAGGCCCGCGGCCAGGGAGACGATGAGGGCCGGGATCTGCGAGACGAGGCCGTCGCCCACCGACAGCTTGGTGAAGACGTCGGCCGCCTTGCCCAGGGGCAGCCCGTGGCGGGTGACGCCGATGACGATGCCGCCGAAGATGTTGACCGCGATCACGATCAGGCTGGCGACGGCCTCGCCGCGCACGAATTTCGAGGCGCCGTCCATGGAGCCGAAGAACGCGCTCTCCTCTTCGAGTTCGCGCCGCCGCCGCTGCGCCTCCTTGTCGTCGATCAGGCCCGCCGAGAGGTCCGCGTCGATCGCCATCTGCTTGCCGGGGATCGCGTCCAGGGTGAAGCGCGCCCCGACCTCGGCGATGCGGGTCGCCCCCTTGGTGATCACCAGGAAGTTGACCGTGATCAGGATGGCGAAGACCACGAGGCCGATCACGAAGTCGCCGCTCATGACGAACTGCGAGAAGCCCTGGATCACGTGGCCGGCCGCGTCGACGCCGGCATCCCCGTTGGCGAGGATCAGCCGCGTCGTCGCGATCCCGAGCGCCAGGCGCAGCAGCGTCGCGATCAGCAGGATCGTCGGGAAGGCCGAGAATTCGAGGGGCTTCTGGATCCAGAGCGCGACCATCAGGATCAGCACGGCCAGCGCGATGGAGAGCGCCAGCCCGATATCGATCAGCACGGCCGGGACGGGCAGGAACAGCACCGCCAGGATCGAAACGATCCCGAGCGCGAACCAGATATCGCGCCGGATTCTAGCCTCCGGTGGGCGCGCCTCTACCGCCGCTGCCACGCTCTCACCCCCGTCCGTTCTGACGGCGCTTCTGGATCAGCAAGCTTGCGCCTGGATTGCGCCCCGCCCTCGCCCCGGCCGCGCCCGGCCACCGGCGCGCCTCAGAAGCCCGATGCGATCCGGCCGTAGACCATCTCGGTGAAGGCGTAGATCTGGCCGCCGACGAAGGATCCGGTCACGACCATCACGATCAGCGCGACCACGATCTTCGGCACGAAGGTCAGCGTGACCTCCTGGATCTGAGTCAGCGCCTGGAACAGGGCGATCAGGATTCCGACGATCATCGCCGCCGCCACCGCCGGCCCGGAGGCGACGATGATCGTCCAGATGGCGGTGCGGACGAGTTCAAGGGCATCGATCTCGTTCATGGCGCTGGCCGGAGAGGGGAAAAGGGACCGGGGTCGTGCGGATCCCCGCGAGGATGGCCCGCGCGGGGAACGTGACGGGGCCGCCCGCCGCGGGTGCCGGTGCGAACGCGCCCGCCGGCGGGATCGCCGGGTCCTGGCCGCGACGCATCGCGGATCCCGCCGGCCACGGGATCGGATCCCGGCCTGCGCGGTCGGGATCTGCGCGACCGGACGCGGGGAACCGTCGCACTCTGAGGGCGGGGACCGCTCAGTCCGCCCCGGGGCGGCGGACCGGGTCCAGGAAACCCCTGCCGGCCCCGCTCCGCCTTACGAGATGACGAGGCCGGGCTCGTACGGGACGTCCTGGCCGTTGTTGAGATGCGCGAGCAGCCCCTTGTCGGTCACCTCGACCGAGCCGACCGTTCCCGTGATCGTTCCGTCCGCCGAAGTGACGGTATGGCCGACGAGGTTCCCGGCCTGGGACATCGCCGAGGACGCCAGGAGCGTATCCAGCTTGCTGTTCAAGTTGACGCTCTGCTCGACCTGCGAGAACGTCGCCAGCTGACCCATATACTCCGTCGACTTCATCGGATCGGTCGGGTTCTGGTTCTTCATCTGCGCGAGGAGGAGCTTGAGGAAGGTGTCGTAGTTCAGCGTCGTCTGCTTCGCCGCGGCGGCGGTCTTGGCTCCGGCGGCAGTCTTGGCCCCGGCGGCAGTTTTGGCCCCTGCGGTCTTGGCCCCGGCGCCCGTCTCCGTGAACTGACGCGTCGTGTTGCTCGGATTCACGTTCATGCTTCGACCTCCGTCCGGTTGGTATGGCCGCGTCCCGGGTTCGACCTCAGGCGACCTGATGGGTGAGCATGCCCGCGCTCCGGCCCAGGCGCAGATCGTCCGACTGGAACAGGCTGCGCAGGATCCGCAGGACTTCGAACGGCCGGCCGGCATCGAGGAACGATCGGGCCGTCGCCAGGGCGGACGCGACATCCTGGTCGGCGCCCTGCGCGACGATCGCCCTGTCGACCTCGTGGTAGGCCACCCGGACCTGACCCGCGCTGCCCGGATCGATCAGCATGGCCTGTGCGATGAAGTAGAGCTGGCGGATCGGCGTCGTCGCCTGCTCGGCCTGCAGCACGTGCGCTTCGAGCAGGAACGTGGCGTCGTTGAGCAGCTCGATCGTGACCTTCCGGTCGACCCTGAGGACGGCGCCGTTGATGAAGATGCGTTCGTGGCCGCGCAGGCTGAGATTGATGGAGCGGCTCATTGCAGACCGTCTCGGATGAGAGTGTTGACGTAGATCATCGGTTCGAAGCCGACGGCGTCGCCGTGGACGATCTGCTCGGCGCGGCTCATGTTCCACAGGCCGATCGAGATCAGATCCGCCCGCAGCTGCGCGGGCAGACTGTTCTCGGGATTGCTGAGGTCGTCGATCAGGAAGCTCCAGAGGCGCTGGATGAAGCTGGTCGCCTCGTGGCGCAGGCTCTCCGGCGCATCGGCGGCCTGAGCCCGCTGCATGAGGTCTATGGCCCGGTCGAAGGCCGCCCGTTCCCGCTCCCGGGCGAGGACGGGGGAGTCTTCCATCACTTCATCGTAGGACGCGCCATACATCGCAGCTTTGCCTCTCGTGTGGATCCGTCGATCAGCCCGCGCGGCCTGGCTCGCGAACCGCGCAGCCCGCCGTTCAGGGCGAGATCCCGGCGTCTCGTCAGACGTAGTCCATCAGACTCAGCCTGCTCACGCGGCTGGTCAGGGAATAGGAGACCTTCAGCGAGGCCTCGAGATTCTGGCTGCGGGTCGCGACCTCTTCCAGGTCGACGTTCTCGAGGCTGCCGAAGCCGTTGCTCAGGATGTTCTCCTGCGCGGCCCGCGCGGTCTCCACGGTCGCGAGCCGGGCTTGGACGACGCCCAGATCGGCCTGGATGTCCTTGACGCCCAGCGTCGCGCGATTGGCGAGAGTGCGCATCGTGTCGTAGACGACCGACTGGGCGGCGGGGGACAGGCCGGCCAGGCCGATATCGGAGCCCAGCGTATACATCATCGCCAAGTGCCGAAGGGCCTGGGCATTGGCGTTGACCGAGGTGGTGACCACCTCGTCGCGCGTGATCTCGCTGCGGATGTCGACGTTCGACGCGGAGGACCACGTGGCCCCCCATTGCGGATCCGCGAACAAGGCTGCGTAGGGGCCGTTGTCGCTCAGGAAATGCTGCATCTGAGCCGCGGTGATGTTTCCCGCATCGGGCTGCTGGCCGCGCGGGAAACCGAATTCCGCCTGGAACGCGTTCAGGAAGGCCGTCTTGGCCGGCGATGGCGGCGTGCCCTCGTAATCCGCCATCGGCCGTTGGGCGGTGTTGATCCCGCCGAACAGGTATTGCCCGCTCGCCGCCGCGTTCATCTCCCCGATGAGCGTCGTGAGCTTCGTGGCCGCCGTCTGCGCCACCACGCTCCCGCTGGTGTCGGTCAGCTTGCCGGGGACCGTGAGGGCCAGGAACGCTTCGCCGTCCGTCCGCATCCGGCCCAGGGCCTGATACGTGCTGTCGAGCCGGATGCTCGTCAGGCTGTTGCGCTCCTTCTGCGCGTGCAGGTTGCTGACCTCCTGGCGCAGATCGAGGGTGAGCCCGCTCCGGTAGCCCAGTTCGAGGCCGACATCGGCGTAGCGACCGCGCGCGCTCTCGGAGGTGGCCTTGTCGAGGTCGGCCTGGATGCGGGACATGTTGTTCCGCGGCGTGTTCAGGAGTGTCGCCGTCGAGATGTAGCTCGTGCGCATCACGCTACCTCACCGCATCGAGGAGGGATTGGAGCATCGCGTTGACCGTCGCGATGAGCTTGGCGGAAGCCGCGTACGACTTCTCGAGCTGCAGCATCGTCGCGACCTCGTCGTCGCGGTTCACGCCCGTGGCGTTGGACAGGGCGGTCGACGCGCTGCTCAGGAAAGCCGCTTCGTTGTCGACCTGAACCGAGGCCGCCTTGCGGGTGGCTTCGAGCCAGCTCACGGAGGATTCGGCGGCCGTCAGCAGCGAGGTCGCGGTCGGTAGCTCCGACGCGGCGGGGAAGGCCTGATCCGCCCGGACCGCCGCCTGGAGCGCCCGCAGATGATCCGAGAAGGAGGCCGCGTTGGCGGGGTTGTACTGGTACTGCGTGCCGGCGTTCATGCCGCCGTCCCGCAGCGTGAACGGGTTCCCGCCCCGTTCGGGATCGGCCGCCGCGTTCACCCGGATGGTTCCGGCGAGCCCGACCGCCCCCAGGGCCGGCAGGGCCGGGCCGCCCGCGTAGGTCAGGAGGCCCGCCAGGGCCGTCCCGGCGGCTGAGGTCCTGTCGGTCTCGGAGAAGGCCGTGATCGCCCCGCGCGCGATCGCGTCGAGCTGGCCCTGATAGGTGACCGCGATCTCGTCGCGCACTGTCATCTGCCCGACGATGCGCCCGGCCTGAAGCGGCATCAGCGACCCTTTGCCGGTGACCCGGACGCCGTCGATGAACACCGCGTTGCCCACGGTACCGGGCCCGTATCCCGCGATGGGCTCGAAAGTGACCGACCGGGCGCCCCGCTCGTAGAGCGGCGAGCCGTTGTCGGCGTAGATCGCCATGTCGTTGTTGGCCCGGACGACCGTGCTGACGCCGAGCTCCTGGGAGAGTTTCGCCAGGATCTTGTCGCGGTTGTCGAGGGCGTCGCTGATGTCGCCCCCGCGCGCCGTTCCGCTCAGCACGGCCTGATTGGCCTTGTCGAACTGGGCGAGCAGGTCGTTGATCGTCTTGACCGCGTTGTCGATCTCGATGTCCGCGGTCGCCCGCACGCCCTGCGTCTTGGTGGTGGCCTGGTTCAGCGCCTGCGCCAGATCCTTCGCGGCGGCGACGGCGCCCTTGGCCAGGTTGATGTCGCTGGGCTGATTCGCGGCGTTGCCGAGGGCGACGTTCAGGGCGCCGACCTTCGCCGCTACGGACCGGCCCGCATCCGTGTCCCCGACGGTCTGCTCCAGGGTCGACAGGCCGCCCAGGACGACCGTCCGGCCGGCCAGTTCCGACGTGCTGCCGATCATCCGGTCGAACAGGGCCGTGTTGCCGGCGCGGTCGACGACGACCCGGACCGGCCCGTCGGTGGTGACCAGCGAGGCGACCTTGCGCGAGTAGGACGGATCGCTGGTTCCGGCGACGTTGCGGGACACGACGTCGGTCTGCGTCCCGTTCGCCAGCAGGGATCCGCGCGCGGTGTTCAGTGCAACGGAAAGGCCCATCTCGTGCGTCCTCTAGATCCGGGCTCAGCGCTTCAGGTTCACGAGGGTTTCGAGCATCTCGGTGCCGGTCTGGAACACCTTCGAATTGGCGCCGTAACCGGTCTGCGACGCGATCATGTCGGCCAGCTCGTTGCCGAGATCGACGTTCGACTGCTCAAGCTGTCCCTGCTTGATCGTGCCGCGACCGCCCAGCGTCGGAAATCCGGTCTTCACCGATCCGGACGCGGCGCTGATGTCGTAGACGTTGCCGGCGCGCGGGGTCAGGTTGTTCGGGCTCGCCACGGTGGCGAGGGGGATCCGGTAGGCCGCGAACCGCGAGCCGTCGTCGTAGTGCGCGTAGACCGTCCCGTCCGCGGCGATCTCGGTGTCCGTGACGGCGCTCGGCTTGTTGCCGTCGATGCCCTTGTTCTCGACGGTGAAGTCGCCCGCGACCTGCGAGAGTGGGGTCAGGTCGAGCGCGAACGGTTGGCCGTTGGGCACGGTGAAGGTCAGCTTCGGCGTCCCCGTCTCCTTGCCGAAGCTGTCGAAGGAGAGCGTCGTGGCGCTCAGCTGGGTCGGCGGCGCGGTGCTGGGATCGTAGGCCGCGGCCTGCCACGTGCCCGTGGCGTTCTTCGCGAAGTAGAGATCGATCTTAACCGGGCGCCCGAGATTGTCGTAGATCGTGACCGAACTGGCCTTCGAGAAGTTGGTCGGGCTCGGCGCGCCGGCGACCACGGGGACCTCGCTGGGCAGGTTGCCCTGGAGGGTCCCGGTCCGCGAGGGGGTCGCCTTCATGTTGAGGCTCGCCATGTTGACCGGCACGAGCCCGTCGTAGCTGTTCAGCGACACCTTCGGATCGCCGTTGGCGAGGCTGTAGCCCATCAGCGTCATCCCGGCGGCGTTGACGAGGTTGCCGGTCTGCCCGTCGGGCACGAAATTGCCCGCCCGCGTGAGGTGCGGCGTGCCGCCCCGATCCGTCACGAGGAAGAACCCCTCCCCCGAGACCGCGAGGTCGGTGCTCGAGGTCGTCGCCGCCAGGGTGCCCTGGTTGTTCGGCCCCCCGACCTGATAGCGCGTGACGGTGTTGACCGATCCCGCATTGTACGACCCGGCGCTCGAATCGATCAGCATGGACGAGAACTGCGCCGATCCGCGCTTGTACCCGGTCGTGTTCTGGTTCTGGATGTTGTCGGCGACGACGCTCAGGCGGTTCGACTGCGCGTTCATTCCGGATACGCCGGCGTTCAGCACTCCGTACAGACCCATGGCCAGAACCCCTCTATCGGATGACTGCGGGTGATCTCAGAACAGGACTCGCTTGCGCGAGGCTTTCGGCGCCGCGCGGAGCGCCTGTCCGCTCGGCCGTGCCGCGGCGTTCTCAGGCCCGCAGCGCATTGGCGAGGTCCAGGAACGCGTCGGCGCTCTGCGGCTCCGTCGGATCCTGCCGCAGGGCGGCGTAGATCCGCGGGACCAGGGCCACCGCCTGATCGAGTTCGGGATCGCCGCCCGCTTGGTAGCCGCCCATCAGGCGCAGGTCCCGGGAATCCTCGTAGCGCGCGATCATGCCCTTGAGCGTCCGCACCAGCTCGCGCTGCTGCGGGGTCCATACGAGGTCGGCGAGCCGGGAGATCGAGCCGAGCAGGTTGACCGCCGGGTAGCGCCCCTGGTCGGCGATGGCCCGGTCGAGGACGATGTGCCCGTCGAGGGTGCCGCGGATGCTGTCGGCCACGGGATCGTTGTGGTCGTCCCCGTCGATCAGCACCGAGAAGATCCCGGTGATTGTGCCCCCGCCCTCCGGGCCCGGTCCCGCTCGCTCCAGCAGGCGCGGCAGGTCGCCGAACACGCTCGGCGGGTAGCCCCGCGCCACCGGCGGCTCGCCGGCCGCCAGCGCGACCTCCCGGGCGGCGTGGGCGAAGCGGGTCACCGAATCGAGCACGAGCAGGACGGACTGGCCCTGGTCGCGAAAATGCTCGGCGACCGCGAGGGCGAGCTTCGGCGCCTGCCGGCGCATCATCGGGCTCTCGTCGCCGGTCGCCACGACGACCACGGCGCGCGGCCGGCTCTCCCGGAACGGCCCCTCCAGGAACTCCCGCACCTCGCGCCCGCGCTCGCCCACCAGGGCGACCACGACGGCGTCGAAGCCGGTGCAGCGCGCCAGCATCGCCAGCAGCGTCGTCTTGCCGACGCCCGACCCCGCGAAGATGCCGATGCGCTGGGCCGCGCAGAGCGGCGTGAACAGGTCCAGGGCGCGCACCCCCGTCCGGAGCGGCTTCTCCACCCGCGACCGGAGCATCGCCGGGGGAGGATCGGCGTCCAGCGGCGCGGCGCGGGCGCCCCGGGGCAGCGCGCCCTTCCCGTCGATGGGCTGCCCGAGGGCGTTGACGACGCGGTCCTTCCAGCCCTCGCAGGGACGGGGGGCCGCGGCCGGCATCCGGTAGGCTGGCGCCCCAAGGCCGGCGTCGATCCGGCCCTCGAACGGCTTGAGGATCACGCCCGCCTCGTCGATCCGCACGACCTCGCCGTCGAGCGGCCGATCCGCCGTCTCGATGCGCATGCGGTCGCCGAGCCGCAGCAGCGGGGTCGCGATGCGGATGCGGCAATGCCCGAACCCGATCTCCCGCACGGAGCCGCCGACGCGGACGAGGGGATGGTTGTCCCGGTCCTCCAGGAGTGCCGCCAAGCGGTCGAGCGCGGTCATGCCGATCTCCGCAATCCCTGCCCCGGATCCCGCGCGCCGCCTACGAAGTCGGCCCGAGGCCGCGGATCGCGTCCTGCAGCGAGGCCTCGGATTCCGCCACCGCGGAGGCCGCGCTCTGGAACGTGCGGGTGATCTCGATGAGGCGCGCCATCTCCATGACCGGGTTGATGTTCGCGCCCTCCTGGAAGCCCTGCTGGACGCGGACCGCCGCCGCGTCGCGCTGGTTGAAGTCCAGGATCGGCCTTCCCGGGACGTTCGATGCCACCGCCCCGCCGTCGACGCGGGTGAGGATCGCCGCCGGGTCGAGGCGGAACACGCCGAGCGCGCCGATCTGGTTGACGCCCTGGGTGATGATCCCGTCCTGGCCGATCGTGATCGGCGGCCCCTCCGGGTCCACGGTCAGGGGCGATCCGCCGGGATCCAGCACCGGGCGGCCGCCGAGATCCTGGAGGTCGCCCTGCGCCGAGACCTGCATGCGGCCGTCCCGGGTGTAGACCGGGCCCCGCGGCCCCCGCACGGCCAGCCAGCCGTCCCCGTTGAGGCCGACATCGAGGGGCGAATCGGTCTTGGTGAGGGGGCCGCCCTTCCGCGACAGGAAGGTGTCGCCCGGCGTGGCGAAGGCGACCTCACGCCTTCCCGCCTCGGACAGGACCGTCCCGAACTTCACCTCCTCCGCGCGGTAGCCCGCCGTCCCGAGATTGGCGACGTTCGCCGCCACCGTGTTCAGGCGCTGTTCGAGCGCGACCTGGGCGGACAGCGCGACGTAGAGCGAGGATTGCATGTCAGACGGTCCCCAGCCGGATGTTCTGCAGCCTGAGCAGCACGTCCGAATCGAGGCCGGACCCGGCACTGTTGAGCAGCGACAGCGCCGGCGTCGGCGCCGCGTCGTTCTTGGCATCCCAGCGGATGGTGAAGCGCTTGATGAACTGGTCGAGCTTGGCCGGGTCCTTGAGACCCGCGAGATCGATCCTGCGCGCGATCAGCTTGGCTTGGCTGTCGAGGCTGCTCTTGGCCGCCTCAGGCGGCAGGCCGAGCGTGGTCCGCACGACCTCGGCCAGGGCCGGGTCGGCGAGGAACCCGTAGGCCGAGGTGATCGTCGCCGCCTTGCGCCGGAAGTACAGGGCGAGCCTGACGCCCTGGTTCTCGTCCCCGGCATCCGTCTCGAGCGTCTGCTGCAGGTAGGCCTTGACGATCGCGGAGCGGGACTCGGTGGCCGCGATCCTGAAGCGGTCGAGGAACTGGCTCAGCCGCCTGGGATCGCGGAGCGATGCGACGTCGAGCTTCTTCGCGATTGCGGCGGCCTGTCCGTCGGGACTCATCCGGGCGGTCTCGGCCGGGAGATCCAGCGTGGTCCGGACGATATCGGCCAGCACCGGATCGTTGGCGATGTCCTTGGCCGAGGTGACGCCATGCATCTTGGCCCGGAAGTACGCGGTCCGCTGCGCCACGTCGGCATCGGATCCCGCGAAGATGCCGGTCGGCCTGAAATACGGATCGATGATCGCCTTCTGGCCCTCCCCGCGCGCCGCCAGGTATCTCTCGACCAGCTCGCGGGCCTGCTCCGGATCCCGGAGCGTCGCCACGTCGAACTTGCCGTCGAGACCCGCGGCGTTGGCGTCCGCGTCGTCGCTGTAGGGCGCCTCCGGCAGGCCGACCGCGGTCCGCACGACCGAGAGGATCTTGTAATCGGACGTGACGTCTTTCGTCGTCTTCAGGAACGGAAGCATGTTGTAGAAGTACTGAACCTGATTATCTGTCTCAGTGCCGTAGGCCATCCGTTTGTGGGTGCTGCTCTCCTGGTTGAGACGCGCGCTCTCTATCATGCTCTGCATGTCCGGATCGTCCGACTTCCCGATGGCGGCCGGATCCGTGCCGAGGCTCCGGAAGTTGAACGCGGCGGCGAACGCCTGGTACCGGGGATCCTGCAGCCGGTCGGCCAGGACGCGCCCGTTCTGGTCCGGCTCGCCGAGGAGCACCTTCTTCATGAAGCTCTTCGCGTAGGCCATGTCGTCGAGGCCGTAGGCCTTCATGGCGAAAGTGAAGAGCCGGCGATTCCCGACGAACTCGTCGACCGTCTTCACCTCGCCGATATGATCCTGGAAGTACTTCACATCGGCCTTGATGCTCGCCTCGGAGGCTTTTCTATCGAGCGACTTCTGTAGATCTCTGCTGATGATGTGATAATCCGTGAAGGTCGAGAGCATGATCCGGGTCCTTCATCTGCGGTCGATCTCGATTCTACGAGCCGAGGCTTGCCCGGGCCTTGATCGGATCTCCGGCGCGCTCGAGGCATGAGGGGATCCGTCGTGTCCTGGCCTGCTCCAGCCCTGCGCAAGCATGGCGCTCTAGGGATGCCGTCGGCAGTTCGTAGAGTTCAAGGAAGCCGCGCGTGGGTGTAGTCATCGGCTTGCTGATCGCGGTCGCCTGTGTCGGCGGCGGCTTCTCGGCCATGGGCGGCCACCTCGCGGTGATCTGGCAGCCCTTCGAGTTCATCATCGTCGGGGGGGCCGCCGTCGGCGCCTACGTGGTGGCCAACTCGTCGAAGGTGGTCCTCGACACCGGCGCCGCGCTCCGGGACGCCGCGTTCTCGCGCGAGCCGAAGCAGGACGACTACCTGGCGCTCCTCGGCCTGCTGTTCGCGCTGGCCCGAGAGCTGCGCTCCAAGCCGCGCAACGAGGTGGAGGCCCATCTGGAGAATCCGGACCAGTCCGAGATCTTCAAGGCCTATCCGCGGGTCACGCGCGACGCGGAGCTGACCCAGTTCATCTGCGACTACGTCCGCCTCATCCTCATCGGCAACGCGCGGCCCTACGAGATCGAGGCGCTGATGGAGGAGGAGATCGCCACCCACCGCGGCGACAAGCTGAAGGTCTACGGCGCCCTGATGAGCATGGCCGACGGGCTGCCCGCCCTGGGCATCGTGGCGGCGATCCTCGGCATCGTGAAGGCCATGGGCGCCCTCGACCAGTCGCCCGCCCTCCTGGGCAGCCTGATCGGCGCGGCCCTGGTGGGCACCTTCACGGGGATCTTCGTCTCCTACGCGCTGGTCGCGCCGATGGCCAACAAGGTCAAGGCCACCCGCGATTCCCAGGCGCGGGTCTACGTCATCGTGAAGCAGACCCTGCTGGCCTATATGAACGGCGCCCTGCCGCAGATCGCCGTCGAGCACGGCCGCAAGGCGATCTCGGCCGCCTACCGGCCGACGATCGACGAGGTCGAGGACGCCACGATCACGGGGGCGCCCCGCGGCGAGGCCCCCCTCCGCGAGGCGGCCTGACCATGGACAAGCTGGCCGCCAACGACATCCGGGATCGGCTGCTGGACGCCGCGGGCCTCTCGCTCGAGCGCCTGCCGATGCTGCACGTGATCCTGGACCGGGTCGCGACCTTCTGCGCGGATCAGCTCCGGCATTTCGCCGCCTCCCCGGTCTACTTCTCCCTGAGCAACGTCGAGAGCCAGCGCTTCGGCGACATCCTCGAACCCTACGAGTCGAACGCCGTGGCGGGCATCTTCCACGCGCCGGAATGGGACAGCCACATCCTGGTCGGCTTCGACCGCGACTTCATCTTCACCATGGTGGAGGTCCTGCTCGGCTCCGACGGCTCCGAGCCGCCCCTGGACGAGGAGCGCTCGTTCTCGAACATCGAGATGCGGATCGCCCAGCGCCTGTTCGAGCAGGTCGGCCGGGCCATGCAATCCGCCTTCGCCCTCGTGGCGAACACCCCGTTCAAGCTGGAGCGCACCGAGCTGCGCATGGATTTCGCTGTCATCGGCCGCCAGAACAATCAGGCGGTGGCGGCGAAGTTTCTCCTGCAGGCGCTCAACCGCGGCGGCGAGATGTTCGTCGTCATCCCGCAATCCGTCCTCAATCCGATGCGCCAGAGCCTCGCGCGGATCCTGGTGGGCGAGAGTTCGGCCCGGGATTCCCGGTGGACCAAGCAGATCGCCGGCGAGGTGCGCAAGACCCCGGTGACCCTGAAGGCGATCCTGGAGGAGAGGCATCTGACCCTGGGCGAGATCGCCGGGCTGGCGGTCGGCCAAGTGCTGGAGCTTCGGGCCAACCCGCGCACCCAGATCAAGCTCGTCGGCAACGACCGCGAGCTGTTCTGGTGTGACGTCGGACAGGACGACGGCGGCATCCTCCTGCGCGTGGACCGCTTCATCGATCAGGACCAGGAGTTTATCGATGATGTTCTCGCCCGCTGAGGCCCTGCTCTTCGCCGCGCTCGTCGCGACCACCGCCTGCCTCGTGCCGATGTACATGCGGCTCAAGCGCCTCGACCGGTACCACGCGCAGTACCGGGACATGGTCGACTGGAGCGCCTCCGCGCTCGTGGGCGCCAGCAACGCCGTCCAGGCCTTCGCGCAGGACGGGCGGACCGTCCTCGAGGATCTGAGCCGCGAGATCGAGACCGCGAAGGCTGCCCTGGCCGAACTGCGGGCGGAGCGGTCGCGGCTCACGGCCGCGCCGCCGCCCGACGCCGCCGGCCACGAGTCCCCCCGGGGCGGCAGCCTGACGCGCGCCTGATCTCGTCCGCCGGGTCCGGCGCGACACCGGCCGTCGCCGCGGCGCGGCCCTTCCCATCCTCGGAGAGTGCGTGATGTCCCCCCCTTCAGACCAGCCGAGCGCCGATGCCGGGTCCGGCGGCGGCCACAGCGAGAGCCTGTTCGCGAAGATCGAGGCCCAGGCCGAGGCGCAGCGCGCGCAGGACGAGCGCCTGGGCGGTGGCCGGAACCTCGATTCGATCCTGCGGATCCCGGTGCTGATGCAGGTGGTCCTCGGCTCGGCCACGATGCCGGTCTCCAACCTGATGAAGCTGGGCCGCGGCGCGATCGTCCCCCTCGACCACCGCGTCGGCGAGCCCGTCGACGTCGTCGTCAACGGCCGCGTCATCGCCCGCGGCGAAGTGGTCGTGGTCGAGGACGACAATTCGCGCTTCGGCGTGTCCCTCACCGAGATCGTCGGCCCCGCGGCGGCCGACTCCAACGGCTGACAGGAAGCATCGCCATGGCCGCAGGCGCGGTGACCAAGACCGGTCGGAGAATCCTGTCACCGTCCGAGGAGGTCGCGGCCGTCCTCATCGCGATGAACAAGGCCACGGCCAGCCGGCTGATCAAGTACTTCGACGGTGCCGAGCTGAAGCAGATCACGCGGGCGGTCGCGCTCCTGGGACCGGTGCCGCGGGGTGAGCTCGAGTCGATCATCGAGCAGGTGGCCGCCCTGTTCGCCGACGGCGCGAACTTGGTCGGAACGGCCCGGGAGATGGAGAAGCTCCTGGAAGGGGTCCTGACGCCCGAGCAGATCTCCGAACTCATGGCCGACGTCCTCGGCGCGGGGGAACGCTCGATCTGGGACCGGATCTCGAATGGCTCGGAGAGCGCCCTGGCCACCTACCTGATGAAGGAGCATCCCCAGACGGTGGCGCTGATCCTGTCGAAGGTGAAGCCCGCCTGCGCCGCCAAGGTGATGGCCCAGCTTCCAACCCCGCTGCGCAACGGCGTCATGCGGCGGATGCTGACGTTCAAGCCGATCGTCGAGGCGACGATGAAGATGATCGAGCAGACGATCCACGAGGACTTCATGATCAACCTGGCGCGCAACGCCGCCGCCGATACCCATTCGCGCATGGCCGACATCATCAACAAGATGGAGCGCCAGAGCATGGAGGAGGTCTTGGACAACCTCACGCAGTCGCGGCCCAAATCGGCGGAGATCCTGAAGAGCCTGCTCTTCACCTTCGATGACATCATCAACCTGACACCGCGGGCGCGCACGACGCTCTTCGATCAGGTCCCGCACGAGAAGGTCATCCTCGCCCTGAAGGGCACGAGCGGCCCGCTGCGCAGCGTCGTGCTCAGTGCCCTGACCGCCCGCGCCCGGCGCATCGTGGAGCACGAGCTGGAGGGCGGCGAGCCCGCCTCGCAGCGGGACGTGCTGGAAGCCCGCCGGTCCATCACCGACCAAGCGCTGGAGATGGCGGCCCGGGGCGAGATCGAGCTCAGCGCGGCCGATTCGGATGACACCTACATCCGCTAGGACGGGCGGCCGGCATGTCCGACGATAAGGAGAGCAAGACCGAGGCGGCGAGCGGCAAGAAGATCAGCGACGCGATCGAGCAGGGGAACATCCCGTTCTCGCGGGAAGCGCCGATCTTCGCCTCCATCCTGGGGATGCTGCTCTTCCTCGTCTACGTGGCGCGGGATCAGGGCGTCCCGTTCGTGCGGCGGCTCGCGCTGTTCCTCGAGCAGCCCGGCAACTACGCCGTGGAGACCAGTCGGGACGCGATGGCCCTCGTCCACGCGCTGGCCCTTGAGATGGGGCGGTTCCTGCTGCCCATCCTGGTGATCCTGCTCGCGGCCGGTATCGCCGCGTCGGTCTTCCAGAACGCGCCGCGCATCGTGTTCAAGCGGATCCGGCCGCAATGGTCGCGCATCTCCCCCGTGGCCGGCTGGAACAGGATGATCGGTCTGCAGGGACTGGTCGAGTTCGGAAAAAGCCTCTTCAAGTTCCTGGCGATCGGCGGCACGTCCATCCTGGTGCTGCGCGCGGACCGGCACGAGATCGTGAATGTCATGTTTGTGGATCCGGTCGGGCTGCCTGAGTTTCTGCTGACCCTGTCGGTCCGCCTCGTCTCGGCGGTCAGCGTCGCCACCATCGCGCTGGTCGCCGGTGACTTGGTCTGGACCCGGCTGCGCTGGCAGCGCGACCTGCGGATGTCGCGGCAGGAGCTGAAAGACGAATTCAAGCAGCTCGAGGGCGATCCGCTGGTGAAGGCCAGACTGCGCTCGCTGGCGCAGGACCGCCTGCGCAGGCAGATGATGGCGGCGGTGCCCCGCGCCACGATGATCCTCGCCAACCCGACGCACTACGCCATCGCCCTGCGCTACGACCAAGGCGAGAACGACGCCCCGATGGTGCTGGCCAAAGGCAGGGACCTCATCGCCCTCCGCATCCGCGAGATCGCCGAGAAGCACCGGATCGAGGTCGTGATCGACAAGGCCCTGACCCGGGCGATGTACGATCACGTCGAAGTTGATCGCGCCATCCCGGCGGAATTCTACCGGGCGGTGGCGAACCTGCTCGTCTACGTGATGACGCGCAAGCGGCGCTGAGGCGAAGCGGCGCGGTGCCGGACCGACCCGTCCCCGGTCATCCGGCGCCGCGCCTCCCGCCTCACGCTCCCCGGCGCTTCGCCTCCCGGCGGAACCGGTGCAGCACGAACTCCGTGTAGCCGTTCGGCTGCCGCGCGCCCTCGAACACCAGGGCCTGCGCGGCCCGGAAGGCCGGCCCGTCGAAGCCGGGGGCCATCGGCCGGTAGGCCGGATCGCCCGCGTTCTGGCGGTCGACCACGCCCGCCATCCGCCGCAGGGCTTCGGCGACCTGGTCCGGGTCGACGATGCCGTGGCGCAGCCAGTTGGCGATGTGCTGGCTGGAGATCCGCAGGGTGGCGCGGTCCTCCATCAGGCCGACCTCGTGGATGTCGGGCACCTTCGAGCAGCCGACGCCCTGGTCGATCCAGCGGACCACGTAGCCCAGGATCCCCTGGCAGTTGTTGTCGAGTTCCTCCCGCACCGCCTCCGGCGCGAAGGGGCCGTCGGCGAGCGGCAGGGTCAGCATGGCGTCCCGGGTCGCGGGCGCCCGGCCGGCGAGGTCCGCCTGGCGGGCGCGGACGTCGGTCCGGTGGTAGTGCAGCGCGTGCAGCGTCGCGGCGGTCGGGGACGGGACCCAGGCGGTGTTGGCGCCGGCCTCCGGATGGGCGCCCTTGGCGTCGAGCATCGCCGCCATCCGGTCGGGGGCGGCCCACATGCCCTTGCCGATCTGCGCGTGGCCCGGCAGCCCGCAGGCCAGCCCGGCATCGACGTTGCCGTCCTCGTAGGCCTGGATCCAGGCGGTCGCCTTCATGGCGTCCTTGCGGACCACCGGGCCGGCCTCCAGGGAGGTGTGGATCTCGTCGCCGGTGCGGTCGAGGAAGCCGGTGTTGATGAAGAACAGCCGGTCCGCGGCCGCGGCGATCGCCGCCTTGAGGTTCAGCGTCGTGCGCCGCTCCTCATCCATCACGCCGATCTTGAGCGTCCGCGGCTTGAGGCCGACGAGGGCCTCGACCCGCCCGAACAGCTCCACCGCGAAGGCGACCTCGTCGGGGCCGTGCAGCTTCGGCTTGACCATGTAGACCGAGCCGGTCCGGCTGTTGCGCACGGGGCCGGTGCCGTTCAGGTCGTGCAGGGCGATCAGCGCGGTCACCGCCGCGTCGAGGAGCGTCTCGGGGATCTCGTGGCCGTCGAGGGTCACGGCGTCCGTGTACATGTGATGGCCGACGTGCCGGACCAGCATCAGCGCCCGGCCCGGCAGGGTCAGGCTTCCGCCGTCGGGGGCCGTGTAGGTCCGGTCCGCGGCGAGGCGCCGCTCGACGGTGTGGCCCCCCTTGGGCAGGGTGGCGACGAGGTCGCCGCGCATCAGGCCGAGCCAGCTGCGGTAGACCGCGACCTTGTCGGCCGAATCCACGGCGGCGACGGAATCCTCCATGTCCATGATGGTCGAGAGGGCGGATTCCAGCACCACGTCGGCGATGCCGGCGGGGTCGGTGCGACCGATCGGGCTCGCCCGGTCGATGACGATCTCGACGTGCAGGCCGTTGTGGCGCAGCAGCAGCGCGGAGGGTGCCCCGGCGTCGCCCGTGAACCCGGCGAACGCGGCCGCGCCGGTCGGGCCGGCGCTGCGGCCCGCGCCGAGGTCGACCGCGAGGCGGCCGCCGGCCACCGAGAAGCCCACGGCATCCGACCAGGTGCCGACGCTGAGCGGTGCGACGGCGTCGAGGAACGCCCGGGTCCTGGCCACCACCGCGGCGCCGCGCGCCGCGTTGAACCCGGTGCCGGGGGCGAGGTCGCCGTCCTGCGGGATCGCGTCGGTGCCGTAGAGGGCGTCGTAGAGGCTGCCCCAGCGGGCATTGGCGGCGTTGAGCGCGTAGCGGGCGTTGGAGATCGGCACGACGAGCTGCGGGCCGGCGATCCGGGCGATCTCCGCGTCCACGTTCGCGGTGGTCACCCGGACGGTGGCGGGCTCCGGCTGCAGGTAGCCGATCCGCGTGAGGTAGGCCGCGTAGGCGTCCGGATCGTGCTTCAGGCCGCGATGGTCGCGGTGCCAGGCATCGATGTCGGCCTGGAGGCCGTCGCGCCGGTCCAGCAGCGCCCGGTTGCGCGGGGCGAGATCGCGGACGATCGCCGCGAAGCCCGACCAGAAGCCCTCGGCGGAGAGGCCCGTCCCGGGCAGCGCCTCCTCGGCCAGGAAGGTGCGGAGGTCTTCGGCGACGACGAGGCCCGACATGGCGGCTCCTTGGACGGGGACGGCGCCGTTCGTCAGAAAAAATCGAACGGCGCGTGAAGTTTTTTTGAGGTCTCCCTCGGTAGACCGCTTGGCACCCGCGAAAAAGGCGGCAAAAGGGATTTGATTCTTTCCGCAGCGTTGAGAATGCACGACCAGAGCGATCTCGAGATCTTCGCCCGGGTGGTCCGGACCGGCAGCCTGACCCGGGCCGGGTCGGAACTCGGCCTGTCGGTGGCGGTGGTCTCGAAGCGGCTGAAGCGGCTGGAGGAGCGGCTCGCCGTGCGCCTGCTGCACCGGACCACCCGCCAGGTCGCGCCGACCGATGTCGGCGCGGCGTTCTTCCAGCGGATCGCCCCGATCGTCGACGCCATCGCGGAGGCCGAGAGCCTCGTGTCGCAGACGGCGACCCGGGCCCGGGGGACCCTGCGGGTGACGGCGCCGAGCTCCTTCGGGCGGCTGCACATCGTCCCGCACCTGCGGGCCTTCTTCGCGCTCCACCCCGACATCGTGCTGAACCTCGAACTGAGCGACGATTTCGAATCGATCGTCGAGCGCGGCTACGACCTCGCGATCCGCGTCGGCGCGCTGAAGAGCTCCGGCCTCACGGCGGTGCGGCTCGCCCCGGTGCGGCGGGTGCTCTGCGCGCGGCCGGGCTACCTCGACGCGGCCGGACGGCCGGAGACCCTCGACGACCTGCGCGGCCATATCTGCCTCGCCACCGAGAACCAGAACCCCTGGCGGCTGATCGGGTCGGAGGGCCCCTGCACGGTCGGCGCGTCCGGTCCCCTGCGCACCCATTCCAACGAGGTCGTGCGCGAGGCGGTGATCGGCGGCCTCGGAATCGCGCTGCGCTCCACCTGGGACGTGCACGCGGAGCTGCGCGAGGGGCTCTTGGAGGTGGTGCTGCCCGCCTACACGGCGGCGGCCTCGGCGGGGATCTTCGCGGTCTACCCGAGCCGGGCCTTCGTGCCGGGCAAGACCCGGGCGTTCATCGCGTTCTTCAAGCAGATCTACCGGTCGAGCGGGGCCTGGGCCGAGGCATGAGGGTCTGGCGGCCTCGGCCAGGCGCCCTTCTCCCGAACGGGCGCGGATTGGCCGTCCGGGCTTAAACGGGCGGATCGACAGGCGGATCTGCGAGCGGCTGAGGGCCTCCCCGGCCTTCCCCATCCGGGAGCGGCGGAGACCGGAGCGCGCGGCCTCGCGGCAGCCCCAGGGATCGCGGGGCTTCCCGGAGGCCCGCCCGGGCCCGGCGGCGGGGGCACCTCACGAGGAGGTCGAGACCCCGAGCGCGTTCATCGTTCGAAGACCGCCGCGACGCGCCCCGTGAGGACCCTCACGCCGCCGCGAAGAAATCCGGATCGGTGCGCGCCAGCATCCGCTTGAACGCCGCCCACTCGTTGTCGGGCGCCCCCTGGACCACGACGCGGTCGTAGCCGGCGGCGTATTGCCCGGCGGTCTTGGCGGCGACGGCGGCGGAGGGCCGGATCACCGGGGCGCCCGCCCCCTGGATCGCCAGCTGCGCCCGGCACGAGCGCTCCATGTTGTGCATCAGCCGGAACGCCTCCCCGACCGTGCGCCCGCAGGTCAGCAGGCCGTGGTTGCGCAGGACCATCACGGGCTTGTCGCCGAGATCGGCCACCAGCCGCTGCCGCTCGTCGAGGTCGAGGGCGATGCCCTCGTAGGCGTGGTAGGCGAGGCGCCCCGTGAACTGCATCGACCACTGGTTCAGGGGCAGCAGCCCTTCCTCTTGGCAGGAGACCGCCACGCCCGCCACCGTGTGGGTGTGCAGCACGCAGACCGCGTCGTGGCGGGCGGCGTGGATGGCGCTGTGGATCGTGAACCCGGCCGGGTTGATGCCGAGGCCCATCGGATCCTCCAGCACCTGCCCGTCGATGTCGACGGTGACGAGGTTGTCCGGCGTCACCTCCTCGAAGCGCATCCCGTAGGGATTGATCAGGAACCGGTGCCCGCCCCCCGGCAGCCGCGCCGAGATATGGGTGTAGATGCTGTCGTCGAGGCCGAGGCGATGGATCAGCCGGTAGGCGGCCGCGAGGTCGACGCGCATCGCCTGGACGGCCTCCGGCTCGGCCGGATCCGTGTCCCGCTCCGTGACGATCGGTTGTGAGGCTGCGTTCATGCGGCGGCTCCCTGCGGTTAGGCCCGTCGGGATCGCCACCCGGCGCTGGCGGTCCCGTGACCCGGGCACGGTGGACTGCCACGGCGGGCGGCCCGGGCCCGGATCGCCCGCACGGTGCGCCATGGAACGCAACAAGGCAACGTGTTGGGGCCGGGACGGCCAGCGCCGCGGCTCGCGGGGCGGCACAGGACGGGAACGCTGCGCGCCGTCATCCCCGGGGCCCCGCAGGATCCCGGGACGACAGGGTCGCGCGGGCACGCGGCGTCGCCGGCGCAGCCGAGATCTTGACAATATTCCTATTTTGTCTTCTCACCGCACCCGCCGCGACGCGTCGTGAGTCGCCTCGGGGCGCCGGTCCGGTCAGCCGCCGGGCTGGCGGCGGTGGGCGGTGCCTGCGTCTGCCGCCGGCTGCGGCAGCCCCGGGCGCGGGACTCGACATGCCCCCGGCTCGGGCTGGGCGGCGGCGGGCGGCGGAAATGCCGCCGGCCGCGCAGGGCTTCTTCGACCCTGTCCTGGGCGGTGTGGTGGTCAGGCGACGCCCTCCATGACGAGGGGGCGTGCGACGAAGGCTCGCTCGGAAGCGTCGGGGGGCGCGAGCACCCCGGATCGTCTTAGCGTCGTTCGAGCCCCCGCGTGACGGACACCGGACGCATGAACGGACGAGGACGGGTGCCGGTCTGCCGGCGCGCGCTCGTCCGCGGGACGCGGGGAGGCCGGCTTTGAGCAACGTTGCGTTCGGGCTTCGCGGCGTCCCGCGTCACCCCGGAGGCGGGTTGGGCCTGCGCTTGAGCCATATCCCCGGCGGTCCGCCGCGCGGGGCCGCGGCGGCCTGCCTGCCGCCTCCCCTGCTGTCTCGCCTGGTGCCTCGCCTCGTGCCCCCTCGCCGCCGCCCGCCCCGGCCCTGGTCCGGGCGCCCCGGGCAGCGTGCGGGCGGCGAAGCCGCAGCGGTGGCGCAGGGCTCGACAGGGCTGCGCGCGACGAGGGCGGGGCCGGTGGCCGGCGCCGCTCTCAGCCCGCCTGGGAGGCCTCGACCGCCGCCTCGACCGCGGCCCCGATCGCCAGCAGCCGGCGGTCCCGTCCGTGCCGGGCGAGCAGCATCAGGCCCGCCGGCCGGGCGAGCCCGGGCATCGGCAGGGACAGGCCGGTGAGGTCGAAGAAGTTGCCGAAGGCGGTGTTGCGCAGCATCAGGCGATTGGCCGCCAGGAAGGCCGCGTCGTCCGCCTCCAGCGGGGCGGTGAGGGGCGCCGTGGCGGCGGTCGCCGGGAGCGCCAGTACGTCGAGGGGCGCCAGCCGCCGGTCGAAGGCGGCGATCAGCTCGGTCCGGCGGCGCATCGTCCGGACGTAGCGCGCCGCCGTCGCGCTCCGGCCGGCCACGATGCGGCGGTGGACCCGCCGGTCGTAGCGGGCGGCCTCGCTGTCCAGCCAGTCGGCGTGGATCGCCGCGGCCTCGATCGCCGCGAGGGAGCCGTCCGGCAACGCGGCGTCCATGGCGGCGAGGAGGTCGTCGATCGGGTGGTCGACGATCCGGGCGCCGGCGCGGGACAGTCGGGCCAGCACCCGCTCGAAGGCCTCGGCGACCACCGGCTCCGTCTCGGTGAACAGGAGGCCGCGCGGGACGCCGACGCGCAGGCCCGCCACGGCGAACGCGTCCAGCGGCGCGGGCTCCGCGCCCGCCAGCACGGCGTCCGCGGCCGCGCACTCCGCGACCGTCCGGGCGAGCGGACCGAGCGAATCGAGGGCGTAGGAGAGCGGGAAGGCTCCCTCCAGCGGCACGCGGCGGGCCGTCGGCTTGAAGCCCACGACGCCGTTCAGCGAGGCTGGAATCCGGATGGAGCCGCCCGTGTCGGACCCGATGGCGATGTCGCTCGTGCCCTGCCCCACCGAGACGCCGGCGCCCGAGGACGAGCCGCCCGGGATGCGCGCCGGATCGGCGGCGTTGCCGGGGGTGCCGTAATGCGGATTGAGGCCGAGCCCCGAGAAGGCGAATTCGGACATGTTGGTCTTGCCCAGGATCACCGCGCCGGCCCGACGCAGGCGGGCGACCACAGGGGCGTCTGCCCGCGCCGGAGGCGCGTCCGCCAGCAGGATCGAGCCGGCGCGCGTCGTCTCGCCGGCGACGTCGAACAGGTCCTTGATCGACACCATCGCGCCGTCGAGGGGGCCGAGGGAGATGCCGTCCCGGCGGCGGGCATCGGCGGCGTCCGCCGCCGCGCGGGCCTCGGACGGGTAGAGCCGGGTGAAGACCGCCGGGTCCCCCTCCGCGATGCGGGCCAGCCGCGCCTCGACGGTCTCGCGTACGCTCATGATCCTCACCGCGCGATGGTTCGAGCCGCCCCTGCAAGCGGAGTGCCCGATAGGGGCCGGCCCGCGTCAGAACGTGCCGGGATAGGCGCCGCCGTCCATCAGCAGGTTCTGGCCGGTGATGAAGCCCGCCTGCCGGCTGCACAGGAACGCGCAGGCCGCCCCGAACTCGTCGGGCTGGCCGAAGCGGCCGGCCGGGTTGTCGCGGGCCCGGGCCTCGAGGAAGGCCTCGACCGAGGTGCCGGCCTTGGCGGCGCCGGCTTCGGCGTTGCTGCGGATCCGGTCGGTGTCGAAGGGGCCCGGCAGCAGGTTGTTGATCGTCACGTCGTGCCGGACGGTCTTCCGGGCGAGCCCGGCCACGAAGCCCGTCAGGCCCGAGCGGGCGCCGTTCGACAGGCCGAGATGCTCGATCGGCGCCTTCACGGCGGCGGAGGTGATGTTGACGATCCGGCCGAACCCGCGGTCGATCATCCCGTCGACGGTCGCCTTGATGAGCGCGATCGGCGCCAGCATGTTGGCGTCCAGCGCCCGGATCCAGGCGTCGCGGTCCCAGTCGCGGAAATCGCCGGGGGGCGGGCCGCCGGCGTTGTTGATCAGGATGTCGGGCTCGGGGCAGGCCGCGAGGGCCGCGGCCCGGCCGGCCTCGGTGGCGATGTCCCCCGCCACCGCGGTGACCGTGACGCCGGTCTCGCGCCGGATCTCCGCGGCGGTCCGCTCCAGCGTCTCGGCGGTGCGGGCCGTGATGGTGACCGCGACACCCTCGCGGGCGAGGGCCAGGGCGCAGCCCTTGCCCAGACCCTTGCTCGCCGCGCAGACGAGGGCCCGGCGCCCACTCAAGCCGAGATCCATGTGCGGTCTCCCTGTTGCCAGCCCTCGCTACGAGGGTGGGGATTCATCCTGGCACGCTGCGGGCGCCCCCTGGAATCCGTGCCGCGCTCCAAGTCGCGCTCCAAGTCGCGCTCACGGCCGCGCTCACGCGCACTCGCTGTAGCCGGAGCGCTCGGCCTCCTGGCGCGCCGCGCTCAGGACGCGGCGGCGCCCCTGGCTGTCTCCGATCGCCAGCCAGTGGCGCACCAGGGCGAACAGCTCGCCGGCCTCCCCGTCCGGGGCCTCGTCCAGGAACGTCTCCACCGGCACGTCCAGCGCGCCTGCGAGCTTCCCCAGCAGCGCCCCGTGGCGTCCGTCGAGGCGTTCCCGGGCCGGCCTGCTGGACTGTGGCTGAGCCGGAGGCACGATCGTGAGCAGCGTCATCCCCTAGCAATGGCCTGGCCCCGAGACGGTTCGCGCACCGTCGGCGTCAGGGTGAAGAAACCCTCACCGGCATCCGGCACTCACCACGTACGCGGGTCGCGGGCGGCGGGGGCGTCGGGGACATCCTCCATCTCCGGCGCGATGAACCCCGCCCACAGCATGGCCAGCACGCCGGTGAGCAGCGGAAGGGCGGTGCTGAGAACGAGGCTGAGCGTCACGACGACCCTGCCGGCACGACGACGTCGGGGCGACGTCGATCGTCATCATTGCCCGGGCAGGCGTTGGCGCGCCCTTAAACAGGTTGGTCGGATTGTGGCGGATCCGGCGACCCGGCACATGGACACGCGATGCCTCCGGCCACGCCATATCCTGCCACCCGGATCCGCTCAGGGCTCGGCCGCGCCCCGGCTCAGGGCGCCGAACTCGCTGACCATGCACTCGTGCATGCGCCGCAGCCACGCGCGCGCCTCCGCGGTCCGGGCCTCCGCCTGCTCGGCCCGCTCGGCCGCCGCGCGGGCCTGTTCCTCGGCGCGCTCCGCCCGCGCGACGGCCGCGCGCAGCAGGCCCTCGGCGTGCTCGGCCCGATCCTCGGCGGCCCGCACCGCGGTCTCGGCCTCGCGCACCGAGCGCTGGGCCTCGCGGATCGAGTCGCGGGCATTCGTCTGGAGGGTGCGCACCTGGGAGGCGACGCCGCGCACGGCGGTCAGCGAAGCCGACCAGTCATCCCCGTCCGCGTCCCGGGGCGGGGCCCGCAGGGCGCCCGAGAACAGCGCGACGACCCGGTCGACCGGATCGGCCCGGCCGTCGCGCCCGCCCGGTCCGTCGTCCGGCGCGACGGTCGCGGCGCGGGCGGCGTTGCTCATGCCGCGGCCTGGTCGGTCAGGTCCGAGAATTCGGACAGGATCGCGTCCTGGACGCGCCCGAGCCATTCCTCGGCGTTCTCGGCCCGCTCCTCGGCGGCGCGGGCGCGCGCCTCGGCGGCCTTGACCCGCTCCTCGGCGGCGATGATCTGCGCCTCCGCGCGCACCTGGGCGTCCCGGGCCTGCATCTCCGCGACGCGGGCGCGCTCGTTGGCGGTGGTGATGTCCTCCCGGACGCGCTGCAGCACGTGCTCGATGCGCTCCTCCCGCTCGCGGGACTGCGCCTCGATCACCCGCGCTTGGCGGGCCGCGGTCTGCACGCGGTGGATCAGCGCGTCCCAGTCCTGCGGCGGCGGCGCCGGCAGTGCCGGCGGCGCGGGTTCGGCCTGCTCGGGAGCGGACGCGACGACGCGCAGCACGTTGCCGGCTTCGGGGGCAGCGCCCGGCTCGCGCCTGGCCTTGTCGGCGGGCCGGAACCGAGGATCGTCGAGAAGCCTCTGCAGCTCGCTCACGGAACGTCTACTCCCTACCGATCGCAACCCCTTCTTACTAAACTGTTTAGATTGGTTAACAAACGGTTAAGGCCGGATCGGGCCGCGGGGTGATTGTTAAGACGGCGGTTCCGGCGCGCCGTCCGGCGACCGATCCCGGCCGCGGGACCGTCCCGGGCTCACGCCCCCTTCATGGGATCGTGGCCCCAGTTCATCAGCGACAGCCGCCAGGGCGAGTCCCGCAGCGCGGCTTCGTCCTTCGGGCCGTCCTGCTTCAGGTGCCGGTGCACGTAGCCGACGACCTTGCGCATGTGCTGATAGTCGTCGTCCGACAGGTCGGCCTTCTTCGTGTGCAGGATCTCGACGATGCGCCGGCCCTCCTGGTGGCCGGTCGCCTCACCGGCTCCGTCCTTCTTCTGGCCGACCGATTGGCTGGCCTCGCTGCCCAGGTGCTTGTCCAGGGCCGACGCCGTCATGTTCACGGCCTCCTTGAACGCCGTATAGGTCGCCGCGTGATCGTCCTTCTCGGCCATCGCTCACCTCCCGTTCGCCCGTGCGGGGCAGTCCCCCCGGAGATCGCTCCGGCGCGGGTTCAGTTCCCGGCCGGTCGCGCATCCGGTCGGGCATCCGGTCGCGCGCGGCGCACCGCCGTGACGTGGTTGGTCCCAACGGCATGGGGGCGGGTGGACCGTGCCGGACGCGCCGTTCCGGGGCGCTCCCCCGAGCCGCCCGGCCCTCAGAGCGCGGTGATCCGGCGGTAGCTCGCGATGAACGCCTCCGCGGCGTCGCGGGTCAGATCCGTGACGACGAGGCCCGCGGCGAAGATGGTCCAGCGCCCATCCTGGTCCTCGGACATGCGGATCTCGGCCATTGCGCGCTTCCCGGTCGACCGGGAGCAAAGCCGCGGCGGCCGGACGGTTCCCTGAACGGCACCGCCGCGTCGATCCGGCCCATGGCGGCGCGGCGGGCGATCCGCGCGGGCCGGCGGCGGGCGCAGCATGGCGGCTCCTGACCCCGCCCCCTGCCCCCGCGCCCTGCCCCCGCGCCCGGATCCTGCGCATGCCGTCCGCGGCCCCCGCCGCGGATCCGGGACCGAGGGGGCGTTCTGGGCGCAGCCGGCCGACGCGGTGCCGACCTGAACGATCGCGCGCCGCCATTGCGAGGGCCTGAACCGCCCGCTCGGTCCCGGCGGCACGATGCGGCTCATCGGGTGGATCGGCGCGGCGGGCGGCCTCCCGCCGCCCGAGGCCGAATCCGGGTTCGAGGTTGAGCGTCGCACCTGGGCGCGGATCGGGCGCCTCCTGTTCCGGCGCCTGACGGACCGCCGTGAGGACCGCTGCGTTCTGCCCGCGCACCTGCGCGGCGGGGTCGAGCGCGCGGCGGCGCGTCGAGGGTTAAGGCGCGGCCCCGTCGAAGGTCCGCCATCCGGTGCGGCGGACCGTATCGCATCGCGCGAAGCGTCCCGTCGCCGACCCGGGCGGAGCGAAGGCCCGGGCGGGGGCGTCTCGTGAGGCGCTCTACAGGCTCTCGAGCGCTTCGTGCGCCATGCGGCTGATCAGGGCATCCCGCTTGGCCTGCCGGATGACGATGCGGGCGGCAGCGCGCGCGGCGGCGGCGCGCATCGCGCCCCGGGGGCTTCCATCACGCAACGCGCGCCAGGCGAGCTTCCGGAACCAGTTCACGTTGGCCACGGCGATGGATCGCCGTTCCGCGTAACGGCCCTGATTGTCCGGATGCGGAGCAGTCAGCGTCAACATGATCCCGGCCTCCGAAGAGGGATGCCCAACGCCTGTTCGTTACTGGGACCACAAATTACATTCTTCCCGTTCAACTGCAATACTGATTTCATCGTACGTATTCGTGCGCGGGTGCGGCGTCGTGCGAGCGACGCGGCCCGGGCCGACGCGATCCCGAATAGGTCCCGTGGCGGTTCGGGCCGCGGTAGCACTTGCCGCGCGCGCTCGACGTCGAACGGGATGAGGAAATATGGTTTATCATCTCGATCCATGATCGTGCAGGGCGCCCGTTTTTCGCTTCGCAGCCGATCCGCTGTGCCGCCGATCCCAGGCGCGGCTTCCAAGCGTGGCCGGGGGTGATCGACGTCGGAGCCCGGGGCCCGGGTGGGTGAAGCGGGGCGTTGCGCCCGGGACCCTGGTGCCGATGACGGCCGGATACGCCCTCCTGTCGACCGGACCGCGGGCTGCACCCCGCTGCTGCCAGCCGCGTCGGCCCAGGGGGCGGCAGGTCGCCGGCAGCGCGACGCGGCATCGGCCATCCCGGCCGAGCCGGAGGCCGCCCTCGCCCCGGCGCTCATCGACGCGCCGGCCCGGCACGGTGCCGCCCATGGCCGTCCGGGACAGTCGCGAAGACGAAGGCTCCGTGCTCGGGCCGCCGAGACCGGCGCGGCGAACGGTGGCGGTCAGGCCGGCGAGGCCAGGGGCTTCCCCTTCTCGACCGTGTATGTCCCCGCGACCCGGGTCGCGCCGGCGCCGTTGCGCAGGCTGTGCGGCGTGACCGCGGGGACCTGGAAGCTGTCCCCGGCCCTCAAGGTGCGGTTCGGCTGGCCATCCACGAGCAGCTCCGCCTCGCCCGCCAGGATGACGGAGGATTCGATGCCCGGATGCGTGTGGCGGGCCACGATCGCCCCCGGTGCGATCTCGGCGGCGACCTGAACGACGACGTAGTGTCCGCCCGGCAGCTCTTCGGTGCTGAGGATCGTCCGGGTGACGCCGGAGGTCTGCCCGGACGGCTGCTGCTGGGCGTCGACCGCCGTCGCCGCGAAGCCGGTCAACACGGCACAGAGCGCGCAGTCCACGAAGCCCCGTCTCGTCAGCATGGACACCTCCTCCAGAGCGGCGCGCCTGTCTGCTTCACCGGACGCCAATTCACCGGACGCCAAGTCGCGCTCGATCGGGAGCCCGCGCACCGTTTCTTAGCGTGACGGGCGATCCCCCGTCAGGTCCGGGACGCCGGTTGCGGGCCGAGGAGCGGGCTTTGCACGAAACACCTCCGCGACGATGTCTGCCGAATGCCCGCGGTGTCCGGTCCGAATGCCGCTTTCGCGGTGGAGATGACATGTTTTAGCGATGCGGAGCACAGGTTTCCTGTCCGCGGGCCCCGATCTGCGGTGTCGGCGCGGGAAGCCGGCTTCCCGCCCCACGCGGCCCCGCGATGCGGCCGTGTCGAAGGTCCGTGAGCGGTGCACCGCCGCGTGCCGCGATATCGGCCCGGGTGCGGAACCGCGGCGCCGCTCCGATCTTGCCCCGTATGCCCGAGAGGAAGTCCGCCAGGAAGACGTTGCCCGCGCCAGCGGCGGTCGCGAAGCCCCCCGCGAAGGTCGGGCTGCCGACGCGCCTCGCCGCGATCCAGGACCGGTACCGTCGCGCCCTGTTGGAGGCTCAGGGCCGGCCCTACGGGGAACAGGGCGACCAGATCCGCGCCGCGCTGGCGACGCTGCTGGCCGAGAAGGCGGCCCTGGGCATCCAGGACGGTGACGAAGCCGCCGGCGCCTCGGACTAGGGTCGCCCGTCTCGCGCCAAAGGACGGCGCGCGCCCAGCGGACGCGCGCCGCAAGTCGGCTCGCGGTCTCATCGACGAGCCGAAACCGCCCAGGGCAAGGCGCGGGCCACGCCCGGCGGCGCCCTCGCGGGTCCGACGATCCGCCGCCGCCATTGCCGCCGTCGGCGGCGCGGCCGGTGGGCGAGTAGGTGAAGGCCTCCGCATCGCCCGTCGAGTTGGGCTGCCGCGTGATCACGCCGGGGGCCCCCGGCGGCACCACGACCCGTGTGTCGGTCGGAGTCTCGATGACGGCCTGCGCGAAGGCGGGGGGCGCCAAGGCCGTGAACACGGCCACGGCGAAAACACGTCGGGTCGCGCTGATCTCCTAGTGCGTCCGGAAACCGGGCGGAAAGCGGTGGATCCGCGCCATGTCTGCAAAAGCCTGAGGGATGTGCGCCGACGCACCCGATCTACAGACGGAAACACGACGTCTTGATCGTAACATCTCAATAGATCCTGGGCGGCGGCGCCCTTGTTCTTGATGCCGGCGCCGGATCGGCGGGCCTTGCCGGGTCCGGCGCGCCGGGAACGCGCGGGGCAGGTTTCGGGCGCGGACGCGCCCTGGTATCGGCCTTCCGCGACGCGGTCCGCGGGGCCGAGGGGAGAAGTCGGATATGCCGAACACGTCTGGCCTCAACCGCACGCTGGGCGGTGCCATCGGCGTCATCGCGCTCGTGACGATCCTCAGCAGCGGCGCGGTGCTGGTCACCCGCAACCAGCTGCAATCGGCCAACGAGGCCCTGGCCCATTCCGGCCAGGTGATCCGCGCCCTCGACCGGTTCCGCGCGGCCATGCTCAACCAGGAGACCGGGCTGCGCGGCTACCTGATCACCGGTCGCGAGGGGAGCCTCGAACCCTACCGGTCGGCGCGCCCCGCGCAGGACGACGCGATCAGGCAGCTGCGGTCCGAAATCGGGACCGATGCCGAGCGCGGGGCCCTGCTGGCCGATGCCGTGACGGCGGCGCGGACGTGGCAGGCCGACATCGGCGAGGCGGCCATCCGGCGCGCGGCCGATCCGGCGACGCGCTCGGAGGCGCTCGACATCGAGGCCGACGGCAAGGGCAAGGCGATGTTCGACACGCTGCGCGCCAAGCTGGCCGCCATCGAGTCCCTGGAGGAGCGCACGCAGGCGATGCAGCGGGCGCGCGTCCTGCAGGCCGAGCGCGACGAGAGCGTCGCCCTGTGGGGCGGCACCCTGATCACCCTCCTGATCTGCGCCGGCATCGGTCTGGCCGTGAACCGGCTGATCGTCCGGCCGCTCGTGCGGGTGATGGCCTTCGTCGAGCGCGTCGGCGAGGGCGACCTCGCGGGACGGCTGGAGGCTGGCGTGGGCGGGGAGGTCGGGCGTCTATCGGGGACTCTGAACGCGATGGTGTCTGGGCTTTCGGATCTTGCGCGGACGAACCGTGCGGCGACGGCGGACCTGAACGCGGCTGCGTCGGAGATC
>NZ_BPQS01000013.1 GCF_022179385.1 Methylobacterium longum
GGCGCGGCGTTCCTCGCGGTGACCGGGGGCGAGGCGATGTATGCCGATCTCGGGCATTTCGGCGCCCCGGCGATCCGCTTCGCGTGGTTCGGCCTCGTGCTGCCGGCACTGCTGATCCATTACTGCGGGCAGGGCGCCCTGATCATCGCCGAGCCCGACGCGATCGAGAACCCCTTCTACCGGCTCGCGCCCGACTGGGCGCATTACCCGCTGGTCGCGCTGGCCACGATGGCCACCGTCATCGCCTCCCAGGCGGTCATCTCGGGCGTCTACTCGCTGACCCAGCAAGCGATCCAGCTGGGCTTCATGCCGATGATGCGGGTGGTCCATACCGATCAGGAGGAGCGCGGCCAGATCTACGTGCCCGGTGTGAACTGGCTGCTCGCGGCCGCGACGCTCACCGCCGTCGTGGTGTTCGGCTCCTCCGACGCCCTGGCGGGCGCCTACGGCATCGCGGTCTCGGCCCTGATGGGCATCACCACGCTGCTGGCGGCGCTGATCGCGCTGCGCTGGGGCTACAATCCGATCCTGGTCTGCGCGGTCAACGGCTTCTTCCTCGCCATCGACGTCGTTTTCTTCGCCGCCAACAGCGTGAAGCTGTTCGAGGGCGGCTGGTTTCCGCTGCTGCTGGCGGCCGTGGTCGCCTTCCTGATGCTGACTTGGATGAAGGGCAATCAGGTTCTCGAATCCGTCCGCCAAGCCATGCGCATGTCCGAGGCGACGTTCCTCGCCAGCCTCGCCTCGCATCCGCCGGTGACGCTGCCCGGCACCGCGGCCTTCCTGACCGCCGCCACCGAGGGGATCCCGATGGCGCTCGGCCGTCTGCTGGAGCGCAGCCGCTGCCTGCACGAGCGGATCCTGCTGATCACCGTCCTGTACGAGGAGGATCCGGTGATCCCCGCGAGCGAGCGCGCGCAGGTGACCCTGGTGGCGCAGGGCATTCGCAAGGCGATCTCGAAATACACGCCCGGCATGGAGCGGGTGGTCCTGCGATACGGGTTCATGCAGACCGCCTCGATCCCCGAAGGCCTGCAATGCGCCGTGGCCAGCGGATTGCTGCCCCCGGAATATCTCGAGGACATGACCTACTTCGTCGGACACGAGGTGGTGATCCCGTCGCCGACCCATCCCGGCATGGCACCCTGGCGGGAGGGCCTGTTCGCCTTCATGAAGCGCAATGCCGAGCGCACGGGCGCCCATTTCGGACTGCCGACCCGCCAGATCGTCGAGGTCGGGACGGAGATCGAGATCTGAACCGGCCGGTCGTGACGGCGCTCCCAGAAGGCGGCCGGCCGCCATGTCGACGCCGCCGAGTCCGCCGGGTGCATTGAAAACGGTCGCGTTCGCAAGCATATCGCCACCGCGTTTTTCCCCACAGCGGAGGCATCACCCGTGAGCGAGACGATCGAGCGGCACGAGTTCGGGGCCGAGGTAGGCCGGCTCCTCGACCTTGTCGTGCATGCGCTCTATTCCGACCGCGAGATCTTCCTGCGCGAGCTCGTCGCCAACGCCGCCGACGCCATGGACCGGCGGCGATTCGAGGCCCTGACCTCGGCGGCGAGCGCCCTGCCGCCGGACGCCAAGGTCCGCATCGCGCCCGACAAGGAGGCGCGGACGCTCACCGTCTCGGATGCCGGGATCGGCATGACCAAGGAGGACTTGGCCGCCAACCTCGGCACCATCGCGCGCTCCGGCACGCGGGCTTTCTCGCAGACGCTGGAATCCGCGAAGGCCGAGGACCGGCCGAGCCTGATCGGCCAGTTCGGCGTCGGCTTCTACTCGGCCTTCATGGTCGCCGACCGCGTCACCGTCACGTCGCGCCGCGCCGGCAGCGACGAGGCCTGGACGTGGGCCTCGGAAGGGCAGGGCAACTACACCCTCGAGCCCGCGACCCGGGCCGAGCCGGGTACCGACATCGTGCTGCACCTCAAGGAGGATGCGGACGAGTACTTGGAGCCCTACCGCCTCGACCATCTGGTGCGGAAATGGGCCGATTTCATCACGGTCCCGATCGCCATCGCGCATGACGGGAAGGACGAATCGGCCAACCAGGGCACGGCGCTCTGGCGCAAACCGAAATCCGAGGTCAGCGACGAGCAGTATGAGGAGTTCTACCGCTCCATCGGCATGAATTTCGACAAACCCTGGGCCACGCTGCACTGGCGCGCCGAGGGGCAGCTCGAATTCTCCGCGCTGCTGTTCGTGCCGGGCTCCAAGCCGTTTCAGGCCCTCGACAACGATCGGCAGAGCAAGGTCCGCCTGCACGTGCGACGGATGTTCATCACCGACGAAGCCGAGCTGCTGCCGCCCTGGCTGCGCTTCGTCCAGGGCGTCGTCGACACCGAGGACCTGCCCCTCAACGTCTCGCGCGAGATGCTGCAATCGACCCCGGCTCTGGCGCGGATCCGCCGCGCCGTCACCGGCCGCGTCGTGTCCGAACTCGCCACCCGCGCCAAGGATGCCGACGGCTACCAAGCCTTCTGGGAGAATTTCGGTCCCGTTCTCAAGGAGGGCATCTACGAGGATTTCGAGCGCCGGGGCGAGATCGCGCCGCTGCTGCGCTTCCGCTCGTCGGCGGTGGAGGGCTGGACTTCGCTGCCCGACTACGTGTCCCGCATGAAGGACGGACAGGAGGCGATCTACTACCTCGTGGCCGACGATGCCGAGGCGCTGAAATCGTCGCCTCAGCTCGAGGGCTTCAGGGCGCGTGGCCTCGAAGTGCTGCTCCTCTCCGACCATGTCGACGCCTTCTGGCCCGACCAGCTCGGCACCTTCGACGGGAAGCCGCTCCGCTCGATCACCAAGGGCGGGCTCGACCTGTCGAAATTCGCCGTCGCGGGCGAGCAGGCGGAGGCGCTCGAGGGCATCGATGCCTTCGTGGCCGCCGTGAAGACCGCGCTGGGTGCCGAGGTCGCGGACGTGCGCACCACGGACCGGCTGGTCGATTCGGCGGTAGTCCTGTCGGCCGGCACCGGAGGACCCGACCTGCAGATGCAGCGGCTCATGCGCCGTGCCGGGCGCGCCGGTGCCGGGCAGCCGGTCCTGGAGATCAATCCGCGCCACCCGCTGATCCGCGCGTTGGCCGCCGCGCCCGAATCAGAGGTGCCGCAGGCCGCCGGCACGTTGCTCGACCTCGCGCGCATCCAGGACGGCGACAGCCCCCGCGACCCGGCTGCCTTCGCCCGGACCGTGGCGGCGGCCCTGGCGACTGCCAGGGGCGCGTAGGACTACTTAGGCACGGGGGGCGGAGGCTGCCCTTGGCGCGCGGCGTGTGTCTTCGCACACATCCGCGCCCGGCGATCGCGGCTTCGGTTGATCATTCGGAAATGGTCGAGCCATAACTTCGCCACTGGTCGGGAGCATTGCCCGGCCCGTGGCGCGGGCGCGGTGGGGGCCGCAGGCGTCGGACCCCACTTCCCTCGCGCGCGCTCGGCGCGCCTCACGGACGCTGCATGAACCCGGTCGAGGCTCAAGCCGGCAACGGACAGGCGGTCGCGGCGGCGCGGACGCGGGCGCATGCCCAGGCGTACCGCCACAGCGGCCGCGTGCGCGCGATGCGTCGCCTCATCCCGGTGATGGCCGGGGGCTCGGTGGCGCTGCTCCTCGGCTTCCTGTTCAATCCCTTTGCGACCCAATTGCCGGGCGTTTCGGTCGGACCGGTGACCCTCGCCGGATCGAAGGTCCGCATGGAGAACCCCCGGCTCGCCGGGTTCCGGCAAGGTACGCGCGGCTACGAGGTGACGGCCGACGCCGCCCTGCAGGACGTGCGCAAGCCGAGCCAGATCGAACTGCAGCAGATGCGGGGACACATCGCCACCGACGACCAGGGCGGCGTCGCCCGCCTGTCGGCGGCCTCGGGCCTGTTCGACACGGCCCGCGAGGCCCTCGACCTGAAGACCGACATCCGGATCTGGACCGACAAGGGCGAGGAGGCCCGGCTGCGCTCGGCGGCCGTCGCGTTCAAGACCGGCGCGATCACCTCGCAGGAGCCCGTCACCGTCTCGAGCCCGCGCGCCACCGTGAGCGCCGACAGTCTCGACGTGGTGGAGAGCGGCAAGCGGATCTCCTTCGTCGGCAACGTCCACGTCGTTATCGCCAACGCGGATCAGGCCGAGAGGCCGCCTCTGCGGGTACAGACCTCGGATGCGCAAGCCGCGGACGGTTCCCGATGAGCGGTGCCCGCCTGCTATGGGCCGCCCTGGCGGCAGGACTGGCGTTCGCCGGTCCGGCGCTCGCCGAGAAGCCGGCTGCCCGCAAGGACTCGCCCTTCGGCAACATCGGCGGTGGCGGCAAGGACCCGATCAAGATCGACGCCGACCGCCTCGACGTGTTCGACCGGGAGAACAAGGCGATTTTCGCCGGCAACGTCGTGGCCGTTCAGGGCGACAGCACCATCCGGTGCTCGACCATGACGGTCCATTACAAGCGTGGCAAGGACGGGACGGGCAAGCCTGCGAAGGGCGATGCGAAGGATGACGGGGCCGAAGCTTCGGCTCCCCGGAATCCCGCGGAGAACGGTATCCAGAAGGTCGATTGCGCCGGCCCGGTGACGGTGGTGCAGAAGGATCAGGTCGCCACGGGCGACCGCGCCGAATTCGACCAGGACGCCAAGCGGATCGTCCTCACCGGCAACGTCGTGCTGAGCCAGTGCCAGAACGTCACCCGCGGCCAGCGCCTGGTCTACGACATGAACACCGGCCGGGCGAACATGGACCCGGTGCCGGGTGGCCGCGTCTCCGCCCTGTTTGTGCCCGGCGAGAAGGCCGACGCGAAGGACGGCAAGGCGAAAGGCTGCGCGCAGCCGCCGCCGGCCAGGCCGAAGGCGCAGGTCGATTGAGCGGCGCCGTGGCGTTCGAGGCTGGCCCGGAGCAGGCGGCGGGTCGCACGGGCTGGCTCGGCCGCCTGTTCGGCCGGCGCGCGCGGCCGGAGGAGGGCGCCGCGGTCGACGGCTGGGCTCCGAGCGACGAGGGCGGCCTCGGCATCCTCAGCGTCCGCGGCCTGCGCAAGAGCTACGGCGCCCGGACCGTCGTCCACGAGGCGGGTCTCACGGTCCGCACCGGGGAGGCCGTCGGCCTGCTGGGGCCGAACGGCGCCGGAAAGACGACGATCTTCTACATGATCACCGGCCTGGTGGCGGCCGACCGCGGCCAGATCAGTCTGGACGGCCTGCCGATCACCCACCTGCCCATGTACCAGCGGGCCCGGCTCGGCATCGGCTACCTGCCGCAGGAGGCGTCGATCTTCCGCGGGCTCTCCGTGGAGGACAACATCCGCGCGGTGCTCGAGGTGGTCGAGCCGGACCGCAAGGAGCGCGCGCGCAAGCTGGATGCGTTGCTGGAGGAGTTCGACATCGCGCGCCTGCGCAAGGCGCCCTCGATCGCCCTCTCGGGCGGCGAGCGGCGGCGCTGCGAGATCGCCCGGGCGCTGGCCTCCTCGCCGACCTTCATGCTGCTGGACGAGCCCTTCGCGGGCATCGACCCGATCGCAGTGGGCGACATCCAGGACTTGGTGAAGCATCTCAAGCAGCGCGGCATCGGCGTGCTGATCACCGACCACAATGTCCGCGAGACGCTGGGCCTGATCGACCGCGCCTACATCGCCCATTCCGGCCGCATCCTCACGGAGGGGACCCCCGAGGAGATCGTGGCGAACCCGGAGGCGCGGCGGCTGTATCTCGGCGAAGATTTCAGGCTCTGAACCGACATTCCGGTCTGACGGACGACATCACGGCGACGCCGCGGCGAACCTCCCGGCGGCTCACCCCTTCCAGTTCTTCAGCGCGGCGAACGGGCTGTCCGATCCCGCGGGCTTCTCGGGGTTCAGCACCGGCTCCACCTGGGCGATCGCGTCCGCCATCGAGAAGGCCGACCCGTTCTGGAGACGGCCGCCTGCGGCGTCCCGGTGCCCGCCGCCGCGGAACAGGCGGGCGCCGTCGAGCGCCGTGCCGTCGATGGAGCGGAACGAGAGATTGCCCATCCGCTGGACATTGACCACGCGCTTGGCCCGACCAGCCTCCATGATCAGGTCGGAGACCCGCTGGAAGGTGCCGGAATCGAGGGCGAAGGACAGGAGCGTTCCGTCCTTGAGCGGGCGGAACAGGGTGTCCGAGCGGGCCAGCGCCCGGGCGAGCCGCATGCGCGTGGTGAGGTCCGGATCGTCGTCGGGGGCCTCGCGCAACAGGGAATCCACCACCCCGATGCGGATCGCCGCGGCGCGTCGTTCGAGCTCGGCCGGGCTCGCGCCGTCGCGCAGGGCCGACGCGGCCGCGAGCAGGATGTCGGACACGAAGCGCTCGTGCCACGGATGGCCCACCGGCACGTAGCTCGACACCACGTCCCAGAACAATTCGTCGAGCGCCAGGCCACCGCGGAAATGCGGGCTCTCCTTACGCCAGAGGTCGAGGGCATCCACCGCCGCCAGAAGGCTTGAGAGATCGGTCTCGGGCTCGCGGGTGGCGAACAGGGCGCGATGGTCGAAAGCCATCCGGGTCGCGCAGATGTCTTCCTCGATGAGCACCGCGATCTCGGGGTCGCCGAGATCGATCCGGTTGAGGCCGGGGCGGTCCGGATCGGCGGCCGGCTCCAACCCGAGGCGCTTCAGCTGATCGAGGGACGAGGCGTGGTGATCGAGGACGACGAGGCGGTGCTTCCGGCCCTCCTCCCGGCGGCGGTTCATCGCGGCGAACTTCCTCAGACCCGCGATGGTCTGCTCCTCCAGGCCGAGGTCGGTCATCAGCAGCGCCTCGCCTTCGGTCGCCCGGCCGAGGCGCTTGATCTCGTCCTCGAGGACCGGACCGACATCGCTGTAGCGGGGCACGTGCACGACGCGCTCCACCGTCGCGCAGGCGGCCGCCACCGTGGAGGCACCGTAGCCGTCGAGGTCGTGGTGGGTGATCTGGGTCAGGCGCAACGGAGCTGTCTCGGACGATGAGGGTTGCAGGCGGTCTACGATGCCAGGCGCCGGGAGGCGAGGGCCGAACGCCTCTTCCAACGACCCAGGATCGATGCAGAATGCGGGTTGGCCGTCGCGAGTCGCTGACTTGGTCGGTTCGGAGCCCCGAAGGGGCCCGTCATCCCGGGAGGATCCGATGGCCTTGGCCGCGACGCCGCGCCTGCGGCGCATCCAGACGATCTCGCTCGCGCTCCTGGTGACGGCGGGCGTCGTCAACTACGTCGACCGCGCCACCCTGGCGGTGGCCAACCCGCTGATCCGCGAAGATCTCGGTCTGTCGATCCCCGACATGGGACTGCTGCTCTCGGCGTTCCTGTGGGCCTACGCCTTCGCGCAGCTGCCGGCCGGGGCCCTCGCGGACCGACTCGGCCCGCGCCTGACCCTGACCCTCGGCCTCACCTGCTGGTCCTTCGGCCAGATGCTCGGCGGCGCCGTGTCGTCGTTCTGGCAATTCGTCAGCGCCCGCATCGTGCTCGGCGTGGGCGAGGCGCCGCATTTCCCCACCTGCGCCCGGGTCTCCCGCGACTGGTTCAACATCCGCCAGCGGGGCACTGCCACGGGAATCTGGAACTGCGCCTCCTCGCTGGGCACCTTCCTGGCCCTGCCCCTGCTGACCTTCCTGATGGTCAGCTTCGGCTGGCGTGCGATGTTCGTGATCATGGGGGCGGCCGGGCTCCTGCTGGCTGCGATCGTCTACCTGGTGTTCCGCAATCCGCGCGAGACCGATCTGACGCCCGGCGAACGCACCTTCCTGGAGGAGGGCGACGGGCCGAACGCGCGTCGCGCGGTCACTTGGAGCGCGTGGCGGCGGCTGTTCGGTTTCCGGACCAGCTGGGGAATGATCATCGGCTATTTCGGCTGCATCTACATGACGTGGCTCTATACGGCGTGGCTGCCCAGCTACCTGGAGATCGAGCGACACTTCACCCTGCAGAAGACCGGTCTCATCGGCTCGATCCCCTTCGCCTTCGGCGTGTTGGGCGGCATCCTGGGCGGCCGGGTGGTCGACATCCTGGTCCGCCGGGGCGTCGACCCGATCCGCAGTCGCAAGATCCCGATGGCCGCCTCCCTGGTGGCGACCGCCGCCTTCACCGTGGTGGCTGCCCTGACGCCGAGCGACACGCTCGCCATCGCGTGCATCTCGGCCTCGCTGTTCCTGGTCTACATGAGTTCATCGGCGGCCTGGGCGATGGCCTCCGTGGCAGCGCCGGCGAGCTGCACGGCCTCGCTCGGCGCCATGCAGAATTTCGGCGGCTACATCGGCGGCGCCCTGGCGCCCACGATCACGGGCTTCATCGTCGGCGGGACGGGGCATTTCTCGATGGCGTTCATCACCGGTGCCGTGATCGCCCTGGTGGCGGCACTCGGCTACTGGACGCTGATTCAGGAGCCGATCACCGAGGAGATGCCGACGGCTACCACCGTGGGTAGCCTGCGCACCGCCGGCTGAGGCGGCCTGAGCGGTCGCGCGTAGGATCTCCGCTGCTTCGCCGGGGCCGGCAAACCGCTCCCTGGACGGTCGCTTCCGCGATCATGCGAATGGAGGCGTCTCGGTGGGCGACGCCGCCGAAGCCGCCAAATATAAACCCCGTTGCGCTCGATGCGAATACTACACTTTGACACCGGCCTGCGTGACGATGGGCGTGCGTTCTATAGTCGTGCCTAATATCCACGCGTGCTGCGGATGCGGACTCGGCGAGCGCGTGTGGATCGGCAGGATCCGGTCGCTTGGATACGGCTTCGATGTCCAGCCTGACCCGTGATCACGTCGCGCGCCTGCGCGACGACCTTGAGACCGGCTTCGAAAGCGGCCTTGAGGAAGCTGTCGTCGACCCGGCGCGCTGGCCGGAGCCGCTCGACGGGGCGTCACGCCTCCGGCAGCAAGGGGCATGCTCCTCCGATCGGACCGGACGGCGGTCGACAATTTCTACACGCCCGCCCCGGAGGATGCCGCGCAGCGCTACCGCGGCCAGGGCCGGTGCCGCGAGGATCCTCGCCTGCGCGGGCGGCCGATCATGCGCGCGGGGCGTCGCGGTCGATCAGGACTTCGCCACATCGGAGGAGTTCGCGCGCCTGCCGTTCGATGAGGACCTGCTCGCCCGGGGCGACCTGCGGTGTTTCGCGGGGCTCGGCTTCGCGGTGAAGGACCGGCTTCGGTGCCTGTCGCGGCTGCTCCGGCGGGCAGGCCTGCTGACCGCGGTCGACGAGATGGCCCGGCTCGTCGGATCGACCCAGGCCTTCGCCGTCATCAAGCGCCGCGACGTCCTCGATTGCGCGGGGCGGGTGCTGCACCTTCCGCAGCCGGCAGCGGCGCGGGCTCCGGGGGCGCATCGGCCGACGCCCGTGGCGGCCCGTCTCGCTCAGGCCCTCTCCGGCGGGACATTCCTCGCCGAGGCGGCATCCCGCCTCGCGGCCACCGCAGCGAACGCCCGCTGATAGCGGAAGGCGATTGTCGCCAAGACCGGGACGGACGCTCCATTGGATCTCGTCGGGCTCGTGACCGGGATCGCGCGCTGAGTCCACAACCCATCGTGACGGACGGACCGGGAACGGGTCCGCCCGCGGCGCGGTTTCGACAGGGACAACAGGAGATCACCTCGATGACCAATCGGATCGCACTCGCCGCCGCCCTCACCATCGGTGCCCTGCTCGCCGGTGCTCCGGCCGAAGCGAAGGGATGCCTCAAGGGTGCCGTCGTCGGCGGTGTCGCCGGCCACGTGGCCGGTCACGGCAAGATGGGCGCCGCGGCCGGCTGCGCCATCGGGCACCACAACGCCAACAAGAAGGCGAAGCAGGGCTGAACGGATCCGATTCCCAATGGAGGGCTGGTCTTCGCCGCAAGGCCAGCCCTTGAACGAACGCGCGTCGCGACGGAGCCGGACCCCTGCCCAGGGTCCGGCTTCTCTGTATCCGACTGTCTCGCCGTGCCGGACGCGACACCCGCGCCGCACGGAGCCGGCATGACGGGGAATGCGGAGCGGCGCCGGCCGCGTTGCCGGATCGCCGCGGACTCGGATATCGTGTCGCCGTGACGGACATGATACGACCGGCCCGCGAAGCCGACCTTCCCGCCATCACGGCGATCTACGGGGATGCCGTCGCCACCAGCACGGTCAGTTTCGAGACCGAGGCGCCGACCCTGGCCGAGATGACCCGGCGCTTCGCGCTCCTGCGCGGCGACGGATTTCCCTATCTCGTTGCCGAAAGGGACGGGGCGATCGCGGGTTACGCCTATGCCGGCCCCTACCATCAGCGCGCGGCCTACCGCTCCACCGTCGAGGATTCGATCTACGTGGCGCGGGCCTTTCGCGGTCGCGGGGTAGGCCGCAGCCTGCTCGCCGCGCTGATCGCGGCCAGCGAGCATCTCGATTGCCGGGCGATGATCGCGATCATCGCCCAGAGCGGCTCCCAGGCCTCCGTGGTGCTGCACGCGAGCCTCGGCTTCACCCCGGTGGGCACCCTGGTAGGCGTCGGATACAAGCACGGGCGCTGGCTCGACGTGACGCTGATGCAGCGCCCCCTCGGCGCGGCTCGCGACGCGCCGCCGACCCGGATCTGAGTGCGGGCCGACGGACGTGCGGAACGGCCTGTATCCCTTCAGCCCTAAGCTGCGTTGTCATGATGCGAACAACTTCGCGCGGGAGAGGGCGGGCAAGAAGCGCATGCCGTCCGGCGTTCCGCCCGGCGCAGGCGATACGCGGGATATGAGGCACCTGCCGCGCGCGAGCGATCTTCGCGAGGGCGGTCAGGTGTCCATTACGGCGCGTGAGGCAAGGAGTTCGGGAATGAGGTTCACTTCGATCGGCCGCCGCGTCGCGCCGCTCGCGATCCTGGCGCTCGCGGGGCTGGCGGGTTCGGCGCGCGCCGCAACCCCGACTGATCCCAGCGGCACCTATCTGACCGAGGATGGCCGCGCCCGCGTGCGCCTCGAGAAGTGCGGCACCGCCGCGGACCGGCTGTGCGGCTACGTGGTCTGGCTGAAGGTCCCGCTCAACGAGAAGGGCGAGCCGCGGATCGATTTCAAGAATCCCGATCCCAAGAAGCAGGCGCGTCCGTCGCTCGGCCATCAGCTCATCATGGGCCTGCGGCCGAACGCCGATGCCCACTACGAGGGCAAGATCTACAATTCCGAGGACGGCAAGTCGTACGACGTCACCATCTGGACCGAGAAGCCGGGTGAGCTGACGGTGCGGGGCTGCCTGATCGCCTTCCTGTGCAAGTCGCAGACTTGGAACAAGGTGGCCGACCTCGCCCCCGGCCAGCTCGCCGGCCCGACGAACGGTCCCAGCGGTCCGCGCAGCGATCCGGAATTCGCCACCCCGGCCAAGTCCACCGCCAAGGCCGGTGCGAAGCCGGCGGCCAAGCCCGCCGCGCCTGAGGCCGCTCCGCAGGAGTGAGGGGCAACCCCTCACGCATCGAGCGCCGCGTAGGTCAGGACGCGCAGCTCCCGCCGGATCGGCAGCGCCGAGGACGGCACGAGCTGCGTCATGAGTACCACCGAGAGATCCTCGGCCGGGTCGATCCAGAACGCCGTCGAGGCCAAGCCGCCCCAGGCGACTTCGCCCGGCGTGCCGAGGATCTGGGCTCGTGCCGGATCGAGCATCACCGAGAAGCCGAGGCCGAAGCCGATGCCCGTGTAGGAGGTCTCGGCGAAGCGGGGCGTGCCCATGGCGGCGAGGTCACCGGGCAGGTGGTTGGCGAGCATCAGGGCGACGGTCTTGCGGCCCAGAAGCCGCGCGCCGTCCAGGGTGCCGCCGTTGAGGATCATCCGGCAGAAGCGCTGGTAGTCGGCCGCCGTCGAGACGAGGCCGCCACCGCCCGACGCGATCACGGGCGGCTGCGCGAAGGTCGTCTCCACGGAATCGTCGAACAGGCTGAGCCGCCGCTCGCGGTCGTACACGTAGGTCGCGCAGAAGCGCGGCATTAGATCGGCGCGGACGTGGAAGTCCGTATCGGCCATGCCGAGCGGGGCGATGACGTTCTCCCGCAGGTAATCGGCGAAAGGCCGCCCGCTCAGCGCCGCCACGTACTGGCCCAGGACATCGGTGGCGACGCTATAGTTCCAGGCGCTGCCGGGCTGCGCGAGGAGGGGCAGCGTCGCCACCCGGGCCGTCATCTCGGCCAGCGTTCCCTCGCGCGCCAGGAAGTCGACGCCCTGCGCGCGGTACTGCGCGTCGATCAGGGTCGCTTCCATGAAGCCGTAGGTCAGGCCGGCCGTGTGGGTGAGGAGGTCGCGCACGGTGATTGGCCGGCGCGCCGGTTCGGTCTCGAGCTTCGCCCGGTTCCCGCCGACGGCGACGCGCATCTCGGCGAATTCGGGCAGCACCCGCGAGACCGGATCGTCGAGCTGGAACAGGCCCTGCTCATAGAGCTGCATCACCGCCACCGAGGTGAGCGGCTTCGTCATCGAGTAGATCCGCGTCACGGTGTCGAGGGTGAACGCCGTGCCGCGGGCCAGGTCCGCCTGCCCGCAGGCGCGGGCGAAGGCCACGCTGCCCCGGCGCGCCACCGTCACCGACAGGCCGGCGAGCCGCCCGTCGGCCACGAGTCGGTCCATCCACGGCGCGATCCGCGCGAGACCCGCGGGGCTGAAGCCTGCGCCCGTCGGATCGGTCTCGGTCAATGCGCTCATTCCGTCTCCCTCGCTGATGGCCGATGGTTAGGGGCTGCCGGGGCGAAAAGCACCCTCGCGATCACCAGCCCATCGTTCCCGGCCCGCCCTTTAACGGCCCGACGATGCCGGGGGTGATCCAGCCGCCGTAGAACGTCCCGGGCTGGGGAATGGCCCGGGCGTCGCCGACGAAGCAGGCGTCCATCGGGCCCGCGTAGAAGGCGACGCAGCCCGCGATGGCGCGGAAATCCGGTGACGGATCGGGATAGGCCCAGGCCGCCCCCGGCACGTGGCGACCGCCGCCCTGCACGTCGAACAGCACGGCCTGCCCCTTCCACTCGCAGATCCCGCCCCGCCGCGGGTTCGCCAGCGCGCCGGGCGCGATGGCATCCGGCGGCAGATAGTAGGTCGGGGGATGCGAGGTTTCGAGGACGCGGAAGCCGGCGACCGTCTCGGCGATCGGGGCGCCGCCGAGCACCACGCGTAGCCGCTCCGCCACCGGCTCCAGGCGCGGTGGGCGCGGGTAGTCCCACACGCTCTCTTCGCCGGGCCCGACCGGATCGGGATCGGGGTGTCTGAGCATCCATGACATGGGGAACCTCGTGCAGATCGTCCGCGGGGCGATATAGGGCGGCGCGCCCGGCGTTTGTCGGGGCGCCGCCCCGTGCTAGCCCGGGGCGCCCCTCAAGATCCGGACAGCTCCGCGATGGACATCGCCCTCTTCCTCGACTTCGACGGCACCCTCGCCGAGATCGCGCCGCGGCCGGACGCCGTGCAGGTCGAGCCCGGGCTCGTCACGACGTTGGAGCGCCTCCGCCTGCGTCTCGGCGGCGCGCTCGCGATCGTCACCGGCCGTCCCGTCTCGGTGATCGACGGCTTCCTGGCCCCCTCGCAGCTGGATGCGGCCGGTCTGCACGGAGTCGAGCGCCGCCTCGGCGCCGCGCTCACCGGCGGGCGGCCGGAGGATCACCCGGATCTGCGCCGGCAGGTCGAACGGCTCCATGCGGACAGCGCCGCACTGGCGAACGTGCTGATCGAGGACAAGGGCGCCTCGGTGGCGGTGCACTGGCGGCTTGCCAGCCCCGACGACGCCGGCCGGGCCGAGGCCCTGGTCAAGGCGGCAGCCGGGAGCCTCGGGCGTTCGTACCGCCTGCAACTCGGCAAGGCGGTGGGCGAGATCGTCCCGGCGCAGGCCACCAAGGCGCACGCGATCCGAGGCTTCCTGGAGCAGGCCCCCTATGCCGGTCGGAGGCCCGTATTCTTCGGGGACGACCGCACTGACGAGATCGCCTTCGCGTCGGTCGAGGAGGATGGCGGCGTCGCGGTGCGGGTCGGCGACGGCGAGACCGTCGCGAGCCGCCGTCTGCCCGACCCCGCCGCGGTTCGGGCGCTGCTGCGGGACTGGGCCGAGGGGCGCGCGATCGACCTCGAGGCCCTGCCGCCGGCCTGAGGCGCGCCGAACCCGACCCGGCACGCCGGATCCCGCAGGATCACGCGTGGCGGCCGCGCGATTGGGGGCCGCCGGCGCTATCCGCGAAAATTTGGCGATGCCGGAGGACTATGGGCGGGGGATCTGGCGCGTCGGTGCGCATCGACGGCGCCTGCATCCTGGCCGGCGCCGTCCGGTCCTGCGCGTGGCCCGGGCCAATGTGGCTGCACTTCCTCCCGCCGGCCCCGGTTCCCCATCCTGGCCTGCTCGGCCTCGCCGCCGATCCTGCGACCGGCCCCAGCCGCGTCGGCACGGCTCACGCGTCGGCCCAGCCGCTGGTCGTTCCGCGCATCCTCGGCTCTGGGGATGCCCTTCGCGGCCGGCATGCCGCTGATGTCGCTCGCCCATATCGGCCTTGATCGAATGCTCGGCTATAGTCCGGGATACGGGACCGGGTCCGGTGATGCGTGTCCTATCGGCGCCGGCCGCCATCGTGTGAGGACGAGCGGGTCCGTCTGGGGCGCGCGCCGCCTTCAGGCGCGCCCGCCCCCGGTCTGGCGCGGTTGTGGACGATCAGAGCCGTCGCGGGCACCCCTCCTGCCCCGACGGTCCAGCGAACGGGGACACCCTGCAATGTTCGATTTTCCGGTCCTGGTCGGCGATATCGGCGGCACGAATGCGCGCTTCGGCCTCATCGAGCGGACCGGCGACCAGCCGCGGCTCCTGTCCCACGAGGCGACCGCCGACCACCCCGACCCGTCGAGCGCCATCCGGGCCTCGCTGGCGAAGGCCGGGGATCGCGCCCCCGCGCCGCGCTCGGCGATTTTGGCGATCGCCGGCCGGGTCGACGGGCCGGAGATCCAGCTCACGAACGCCCACTGGCGCATCGCCGGCCAGCGCATCGCCGAAGATTTCGGCCTCGCCGCCGCGGTGGTGGTGAACGACTACGTGCCGGTGGCCGCCGGTGCCGCCGATATCGAGCCGCACGACCTCACGCCGGTCGGCCCCTGTCCGCCGGTGCCGGGTGGCGCCCGGGTGGTGCTGGGCCCTGGGACGGGCTTCGGCGCGGCGGCGCTCATCCCCTACGCGGCCCATCTCGCCATCGTCTCCACCGAGGTCGGGCACACGGATATCGGCCCGGCCAACGATTTCGAGGAGAAGGTCTGGCACGTCCTGGAACGCGTCGAGGACCGCATCACCGTCGAGACGGTTCTATCCGGGCCCGGGCTCTCGCGGATGCACGCGGCCGTGGCGCATGTCCGCACCGGCAGACCGCACGAGAAGATCGAGCCGGCCGCCGTGACCGAGGCGGGGCTCGACACCTCGGATCCTCACGCCGCCGAGACGCTGGAGCTGTTCGGCCGGATCCTCGGCCGCGTCTGCGGCGACCTCGCGCTGACCTTCCTGGCGACGAGCGGCGTCTACATCGGGGGCGGCATCGCGCCCCGGATCCTCAAGGTGCTGGAGGAGAGCGGATTCCGCGCGGCCTTCGAGAAGAAGGCGCCATTCGCCGCGATGATGCGGCGGATTCCCACCAGCGTCATCACCGTCCAGGACCCTGCCTTCCGGGGTCTCGCGGCCCTGGCCAACGAGGGCGCCAAGTTCGTCTATCACGGGCAGGTGTGGCGGAAGGGGGCGTGACGACCTACGCGGTCGCCGGCGCGCACGCAGCGAGGCGGCCGAGGCCGCTGCGACACCGGTATTCCGTGTCGCAGCGCGTCCGCCCCGGTCCGCTCGCCCGGGGCCGGGGCGCTCAGGCCGCCGCCAGCGGCTTCGACACCTCCTCCAGGGACTTGCCCTCCGCGGCCGTGCCCCAGATCCCGCCCACCACGGCGGCGATCAGCATCAGCGCCGCGCCGATGCCGTAGCCGACCAGCACCCAGTCCCGCGATCCGGTCTCCACCAGGGCGCCGAACAGGAGCGGGCCCGACACGCCGCCGATGCCCGTGCCCACCGCGTAGAAGGCCGCGATGGCGAGGGCCCGGATCTCCAGCGGGAAGGTCTCCGAGACCGTGAGGTAGGCCGAACTCGCCGCCGCGGAGGCGAAGAAGAACACCACCATCCAGGCGGCCGTCTGGCCCACGGGCCCGAGCACCTCGAGGCGGAACAGCAGGCCGACGCCCGCGAGTAGCAGCGCCGAGATGCCGTACGTGAAGGCGATCATCTGGCGCCGGCCGATCGTGTCGAACAGCCTTCCGAGCAGCAGCGGGCCCAGGAAGGAGCCGAGGGCGAAGGGCAGCAGGTACCAGCCGACATGGTTGCCGGGCACGTCGTAGAACCGCTCCAGCACCAGCGCGTAGGTGAAGAACAGGGCGTTGTAGAAGAACGCCTGCGCGATCATCAGCGCGAGGCCGACCATCGTCTCCTTGCGGCTCGTGACGAACAAGGCCTTGAACACCTCCGACAGCGGGGTGTGGTCGCGGGTGCGGACCTTCATGCGCTTGCTCGCGTCCACCGGCGGGAGGGTGACGCCCTCGTCGGTGAAGCGCTTCTCGATGCCGGTGACGACCCGGTCGGCCTCGGCGGCGTAGCCGTGGGTGGCGAGCCACCGCGGGCTCTCGGGAATCCACGTGCGCAGCAGCAGGATCACGAGGCCGATGGCGCCGCCGGTGAAGAACGCGACCCGCCAGCCCCAGGCCGGGTCGATCACCTCGGGCTTCAGGAGCACGATCGACATGAACGAGCCGAGGGCCGCGCCGATCCAGAAGGAGCCGTTGATGACGAGGTTGGTCCAGCCGCGGACCCGGGCCGGGACCAGCTCCTGGATGGTCGAGTTGATCGCCGTGTACTCGCCGCCGATCCCCGCGCCCGTGAAGAAGCGGAAGACGCAGAAGCTCCAGATATTCCAGGACAGGCCCGTGGCGGCCGTGGCGACGAGGTAGAGGGCGAGCGTGATGAAGAACAACTTCTTGCGGCCGATGCGGTCGGTGAGCCATCCGAAGCCGATCGCCCCGGTGACCGCGCCCACGAGGTAGCAGGAGGCCGCGAGGCCGACGTCGAACTCGGAGAAGGACATCGGCGGCTGGCGCAGGGCGCCCACCAGCGAGCCCGCCAGCGTCACCTCGAGGCCGTCGAGCACCCAGGTGATGCCGAGCGCCACGATCACCAGGACGTGGAAGCGGCCCCAGGGCAGGCGGTCGAGGCGCGCCGAGATGTCGGTGTCGATCACGCGGCCGATTTCCGCCCGCTCCGGTGTCCCGGAGGCTCCCTCGACCTTGCTCGCCATGCTCGCTAGCCCTCCTGTTCTGTTGTTTACCCTGCCCGCAGAGCCTGCATTTACCGCGACTCCAGGCAGGTGTTGGCAACGACTTGGGAATCGATTCGGTTCGATCCCGTCTTCACCTGCGGAGCGCAGAACAGGGCGTCCTCGCGGTACCCCACCATGCGCTCCCGGTCTGCCCCATCCCGCCCCAAGCCGCTCACCCGTTTCACGTTGCTCGCCGTGATGACGCTGGTGGGTCTCGCCACCGTTCCCACGGAGGGAGCGGACGGTCACCTCGAACGGCCCAAGCCCAGGGTCCAGATGCAGGCCGCCGAGCGCTGGAAGCTGCGCCCGACCGAGCCGGTGATGCCGAACACGACGGGCAGCATCCGCACGCGCCCCGAGATCCAGATCCCGAGCGACCGTCGCAACGTCCGCCTCGTCTATCCGGCCCTGATCGAGCCCCGCTGAACGATCCCCCCTCGACGCGTCCGGACCGCTGAGGCACAGGGCCTGCGTCGCCCGCGACGGACGAGGGCGTGGGGCGAAGCGGAGTTCACGGATGGAGGAGCCAATCGCCCTGATCGGGTGCAGCAGTCCGGACCAGGAAGCGGAGTACCTGCGGATCCTGTCGGCGGCGATGCCCAAGGAACGGCTGGTCCCGTTCCGCGCGATGGGCATCGCCGAGCGTGAGGCCGCGCGGGTGGCCGTCGTGGCCAATCCCGATCCCGCGGAGGTGGCGGCACTGCCGGGCCTGGCCTGGGTGCAGAGCCTCTGGGCCGGCGTCGAGAAGCTCGTCGGTGCGTTCGACCGGCCCCTGCCGATCGTCCGCCTCGTGGATCGGGAGATGGCCCGCACCATGGCCGAAGCGGTACTGGCCTGGACCTATTACCTCCAGCGCGACATGCCGGCCTACGCCCGGCAGCAGCGCGAGCGTGTCTGGCGCCCGCACCCCTACCGCAAGCCGGGCGAGACGAGTGTCGGCCTTCTGGGCCTCGGCGCCCTCGGCGCCGCCGCGGCCGCGCGGCTCACCGGCGCCGGATTCCGCACCGTCGGCTGGAGCCGCACGCCGAAGGACGTGGCGGGGATCGAGACGTTCCACGGGGCCGAGGGGCTCCCGGCGATGCTCGCCCGCTGCGACATCCTCGTATGCCTGATTCCCCTGACGCCGGAGACGCGCGGCCTCGTCGACGCCCGACACCTCGCGGCGCTCAAGCCCGGCGCGGCCCTGATCAATTTCGCCCGGGGGCCGATCGTTGTCACCGGGGATCTGATCGCGGCGCTGGATCGCGGGCATCTCGCTCACGCTGTCCTCGACGTGTTCGATGCGGAACCGCTCGCCGCCGATTCGCCCCTCTGGTCCCATCCCGGCGTGACCGTGCTGCCCCACATCTCCGGCCCGACCGACATGGACTCCGCGGCCGCGACGGTGGCTTCCAACCTGCGCGCGTATCGCCGGACCGGTCGGCCGCCGGACGGCATCGACCCGGCGCGGGGATATTGAGAGGACCCGAGCGGCAGACCCGCATCGCTGACCTGCGCCGCGTCACTCAAAGCTTCGGGAAGTCCGCCGCGAGGTGGTCGATCAGGAGGCGCACCGCCGGCGGAAGTCCGCGCCGGGTCGTGAAGACGAGGTGGACGATGCCGGGCTGGCTGCACCAGTCCCGGAACACGTGGACGAGCCGACCCGCAGCGATGTGATCCGCGCAGGCGTGATCGGGCAGGAAGCCGATGCCGATGCCGTCGGCGGCCGCCTCACACAGGGTCGGGAAGTCGCCGCAGGTCAGCCGTGGCTCATGGTGGAGCGTGTGCCGCGTTCCGTCCGCCCGTTCGAGCTGCCAAGCGATCTCCCCCGGGGTGTCGCTCGTGCCGAGGGTGGGAAAACCCGCGAGGCCGGCGATGTCGGGACCGAGATGGCTCGCCACCTGCGGGTTCGCCACCAGGATCCATCGCGAGAGCCCGAGCGACCGCATCGTCAGCGAGGCGTCGCTGTCGAGATCCCGCCGCACGCGGAGCGCCACGTCGATCCGCTCCTCGATCAGATCGACGGGCCTATCGGTGGCGACGAGTTGCAGCCGAACCTTGGGGTATCGAATCAGGAAGCTGCGCACCGTCGCCGACACCACGTCCGTCAGGCCGATCGGGCAACTCATTCGGATCCGGCCGTGGGGTTCGGACTGCGCCTCCGCGACGAGCGCCTCGGCCCGCTCGGCCTCCACCATCATGGCCCGGCAGCGCTCGTAGAAGCTCGTTCCGACCTCGGTGACGCGGAAACGCCGGCTCGATCGCTCGATCAGCCGCAGCCCGAGCCGCGCCTCCAGTGCGGCGATCCGGCGGCTGAGCTTCGATTTCGGCTCGCGCAGGGCACGCCCGGCGGCGGCGAAGCCGCCATGGGCGACGACCTCGGCGAAGTAGGCGTAGTCGTTCAGATCCGGGCGGGACATCGTTTCTCTGATGGAACGCTGAGTGCCACATTCGACGGCTACTGGCACCAACGTTCTGTCGACATCTCTCACGGCAACGGCGCGAGTGGTGCCGCAGCGCGGAGAACAACGATGACGGATCGGTTTCTGAACAAGGTGGTCGTGGTGACCGGCGGCACGAGCGGCATCGGCCTCGCCACCGCGAAGGCCTTCTCGAGGGAGGGCGCGTCGGTCTTCATCACCGGCCGGCGGCAGGAGGCCCTCGACGCCGCGGTGCGCGCGATCGGCGGGCAGGTCACGGCCATCCGGGGCGACATCGGGCAGCTCGCCGACATCGACCGCCTCTACAACGCGGTCCAGCAGAAGCATTCGCAGATCGACGTGGTCTTCGCCAATGCCGGCGGCGGCTCCTTCGTGCCCCTCGGCGCCATCACGGAGGAGCACTTCGCCGCGACCTTCGACACCAACGTGAAAGGCGTCCTGTTCACGGTGCAGAAGGCGCTGCCGCTGCTGAAGGACGGCGGCGCGATCGTCCTCAACGCCTCGACCGCGGGCGGCTCCGGCACGCCGGCGCTGAGCGTCTACGCCGCGAGCAAGGCGGCCGTGCGCAGCTTCGCCCGCAACTGGATCCTCGACCTCAAGGACCGTCATATCCGGGTCAACGCCGTCAGCCCCGGCGTCACCGAGACCGCCGGCCTCGACGCGCTGTTCGGCGGCGGCGATCAGGCGACGGGAACCAAGGATCATCTCGCCGGCCTGATCCCCGCCGGCCGGGTGGGCCAGCCGGACGAGATCGCCCAGGCGGTCCTGTTCCTCGCCTCGGAGGCCGCGAGCTTCGTCAACGGCGTCGAACTCTTCGTGGATGGCGGACTGGCGCAGATCTGACATCCGCACCTCGGGCGCGGCACGCCGTCGTGGGCGCGTCACCCGGTCCCGGCCGCCGGGATGAACCTCGGCGGCAGATGCCCGTTAGTGGCCGGGCCATCCGTTCCGGAAGCTGGGCAGGGCGGTTCCGAGGGGAGAACACAACCGTCCATGGGCTGGCCACGCCGCATTCTGATCACCGCCGGTCTCGCGACCGCCGCGGCCGGTGTCACCCTGGGCGTCGGACGCTTCAGCTACGCGCCGATGCCCGACCGGGCGGACCTGCTCAACCCGGACCGCTACCCGATCGAGACCGCCTTCGACGTCCTCGGACGGCGGGTGTCCCGCGCGGAGGCGGACGGCCTGAACGCCACGGACGAGGGGCGCCGGACCCTGTCGCCGGGCCGCGGCGCGGTCGCGATCGATCCCGCCATGGTCGAGCGTGGCCGTCAGGCATTCTACCAGGAGACGTTCGGCAACGAGGTGTTCCTCACCGACGTGATGGGCATGCTGGACGGCGGCCTGACGCCCGCCGAGGTGGCCCTCGCGGTCGCCCGGCTCGGCGGCGCGGGCACGACCAACCTGCAGGTCGCCATGGCCCGCGACGTGCGCGTCGGCGACCGCGTCTACCGGAAGGGCGAACTGGTCCCCACCGGCCTCGACGTGCCCAAGGGCGGCGCCTTCATCATCGGGATCAAGACCTTCTCCGACCGCGGGCACCTGCGCATGGGCATCACCTGCGCGCTCTGCCATGCCGCCGTCGATCCCGGCACCGGCAAGGTGGTGGAGGGGGCGCCGAACACCGACCTCAACGCCGGGCTGCTGATGGCGCTCGCGAAGAACTCGTCCGCCTACTTCATGCACGCGAGCGTTCCGGAGGCGGACGCCCGCCCGTCCGCCGATCCGCAGCATACCGGCTCAACCCGTTCGGGCCCGACGCTGCCGGACGCAGCGGCCGTGGAGGCGGCCACCAAGGTCCAGGTGGCGAGCTGGCCGCCGGGCAGCTTCGATTCGTCGGCCGACCGGGTCACCAATCCCACCTCGATCCCGTCGAGCTTCTCCGCCCATGGCGAGCCCTACAGCTGGAGCGGGCGGGAGGCCGTCGGCCCGTTCGCCGGCCTGTCCTCGCTCAACAACAACGTCCACGCCGCCAACTCCGACACGACGCAGCTGGCGGCCGCCGCACCCTGGCTGTTCGGCATGGACCCGGAGACGTATCTCGGCATCGTCCTGCGCAGGGCGGCGACCGAGACGTTCCGCTACAGGCCGGACGGCGCGGCAACGCCGTCCGAGGTCCTGAGGCGCGTCGATCCCACCCCGGCCTCGCCCGGCCTCAACAGCTACGCGGTGCTGCCAACCTACCCGGCCACCAACTACGTGACCGACAACGGCCTGTTCACCTCGGTCCCCGGCGAGCCGGTCAACCACGCCAACAACGCCATGTCGGCCTTCCAGAACCTGCTGCACCCGCCGGCTGCCGCGCAGGATTCGGGTACGGTCCGGACCGGGCGCGCGGTGTTCGACAAGGCGGGTTGCGGGGCCTGCCATTCCGGCCCGGCGCTCACCAACCACCGGATCGTGCCGGAGGCCGAGATCGGGACGGAGCCGACCCGGGCGCGGGCCGGCGCCAAGATGGAGGCGCGCCTGTCGCCGCCGACGCTCTTCGCCACCGACACGCCGTTCCCGCTGCCGGCCGATCCGGTGATCGTCCCGGTGCCGCTGGCCGGCGACAAGCTCGCCCAGGTCCAGCTCGCCTGGGGGCAGGGGGGCACCGAGGGCGGCTACAAGGTGCCGAACCTCGTCGGCCTCGCCTGGACGGCCCCGTATCTCCACGATTCCGGCGTGTCGGTCGGGCCCGATGCCGAGCACCAGCTCGGCGTCGCGGGCACGCTCTACAAGGGGGTCGCCCCGGATCCTGCCAACAGCCTGCGCGCGTTGGTGGACCGGGATCTGCGCGCGAAGGTCGTCGCCGCGAACGAGGCCTCGGATACCGCGCGGACCGCCCGCGTTACCGGCAGAGGGCACGCCTTCTGGGCGGATGCCGGTTCGGGTGTCTCCGGCACGGAGCAGACGGCGCTGATCGCCTACCTCCTGTCGGTCGATCGCCTGACGGAACCGGCCGCGACGCCCTGATCACGCCGCGACGATCACGGGATCCACCATGACGCAGAACGCCAACCCGGTCTGGTTCATCACCGGCTGCTCCACCGGCTTCGGCCGGGACCTCGCCAAGCTCGTGATCGGCCGGGGATGGTGCGCGGTGGTCACGGCCCGCGATCGCGCCAAGGTTTCCGACCTCGCGCCAGGGGTCGAGGATCGGGTCCTCGCCCTGTCCCTCGACGTCACCGACGCGGACCAGATCGCGGATTCGGTCCGTGCCGCGACGGCGACATTCGGTCGGGTCGACGTGCTCGTGAACAACGCGGGCTACGGCTATCAGGCGTCGGTCGAGGAGGGGGAGGAGGACAAGATCCGCGCCCAGTTCGATGCGAACGTGTTCGGGCTGTTCGCATTGACCCGCGCGGTTCTGCCGATGATGCGGACCCAGCGCTCCGGGCACATCCTCAACATCACGTCGGTGGCGGGCTTCGTGGGTTTCCCGGCTTCGGGATACTACGCCGCCACCAAGCACGCCGTGGAGGGGTTTTCCGATGCGCTCGCCGCCGAGGCCGGGCCGCTCGGGATCCGCGTGACCTGCATCGAGCCCGGCCCGTTCCGTACCGACTGGGCCGGTCGCTCCCTGATCCAGACGCCCAACGCCATCGCGGACTACGCCGAGACCGCCGGCGCACGTCTCAAGGCCACGGCGGAGAAGAGCGGTACCCAGGCCGGTGATCCGGTACGGGCCGGCGAGGCGATGATCCGGGTGACCGAGATCGAGAACCCGCCGCGCCACCTCGTCCTCGGCGCCTGGGGCTACGACGCGGTCACGACCCGGCTGAGGCAGCGCCTCGCCGACATCGAGGCGTGGCGCGAGACCAGCCTGGGGGCCGATTATCCGGACGCGTGACGCGACTCGGGCGCCGGGTGTTCGGCGCTCGACCGTTCCCCCGATGCGCTGTCGGCGTCACCGCGGCGCCGTCCGGGAAGCGCGGCAGGTCCGCCGTCGGGGCCTGCGGCGCCCTCGGGCCCGAGACGGGATGACCGTCAGATCACTGCCTCGATCAGGCCCCGGGTCTTGGCCTCCTCGGCTTCGAGGTACCAATTCGCCGGGGCCTTCTCGAGAACCTCGTCCAGGGTGACGCTCGAGCCCGCGACGAGATTGGCGAAACCCTCATTCTGGATCTCGATCGAGCACAGGATCTCGTTGAGGGTCGCCTTGACGGAGGCGATGCAGGTGGTGAGCGGCCCCTGGACCTGGAGCTGCTTGTTCATCTTGCGCTCGTGGATCATCAACCGCGTGCCGCAAGTCAGGTACCGGTTCGGCCGGGCGAAGAAGCTCATGAAGGTCGTGCCGGCGGAATAGATCGCCGCCTTGCCGAGGAAGACGAACCGCCGGTGCGGATCCATCGCGCTGTTGAAGCGGATGTCCTCGCCCATCATCCGGGCGACCTCCGGATCCCCGCCCAGCGTCGTCAGCTCGACGACCACGATCTCGCGGTCGGCCGCCTGATCGAGCTGGCGTCGGAAGTCGCGGTACATGTCGTAGTCGACCGGGCCGGACAGCAGCACGGCCGGAGCCCGGAACGCGGTCGGGCGGAGAGGGGTCGTGTCCATGATGCTCCTGAAGGTCTGGTCGATCCCGGCGATCCTGGCCGTCGCCGAGGAAACTCTGCCCCAGAGGCGCGGGGGCCTGTGTGGACATTCAGGCGGGTAATGGCCGGAACGGCATCGCGGTTTCCGCCGCGTCCGACAACCGGCGGGGACGCGAGCGCGCCGCGGGAGCCAGGAGGCGGCGTCGTGCCGCCCCCGCGCCGGAGCCCGCGCGCCGGAGCGGCGATCCGAGGGACCGGACGCCGCGGCGGCGGATGCGCCTATCCCCACCTTGTCCACAGTCCTCGCGGCGCTGGGAAACGCCTTGGTAAGCGCCCGCGCGCCAGGGTCGGTGCCGAGATCGAAACCTGTGCCCGGACACGATGATGACCAGCCAGCAGCTCGCCGACGAACTGAAGCGGATCGCCACCACCCAGGTCAGCGACATCACCCGCGCGGTGAAGGAAGGCCAGAAGTCGATCGCGCTGAACGAGGTGCGGGACATGGCGCGCCGCCTCAGCCTCCTGGCCGATGCGTTCGATCCTAAATCGGCGCCCGAGAAGGTCGAGCCCCTCGACGGTGCGCAGGCGGCCTGACCCGTAGAAGACGGCCCTCCCAGGAGCCCCCCATGGTCCGCGCACAGTTCACCATCCGCCTCGACGGCGCGTCCCTGCCGGCATCGGCGGCGCAGTGGGTCGCCGACACCGATGCGGCCCGCGACGCCGCGCGCACCATCGTGCAGGGCCTGATGCGCCAGCACGGCGGGGACCCGCGGCTGCTCGGCGCCACGATGGTGATCACCGACGCGGACGGCGCGACGCTCCTCGAACTCCCGTTCCTCGACGTGCTGTACATGCCCGTCGAGCCGGTATGCGACGCGGATCGCCGTCCGCGGGTCCCGCGCAAGCGCGCGCCGACGCGCCTCGGCGCCGCGCTCGGCCCGATGCGCCGGCTCGCCGGTGCCCTCGGCGCCCGCATCCAGCCGCGCCCGGGCCACTGACGGCGCTTGGGTCACCCGGGCGCCTATGGTCACCCGAAGAGGTCGGTGACCGCGAAGCCTCGCTCCGCGAGGCGCTCGGCCAGGACGCGCCGGTGGCAGAGTGCCGGATCCCGCTCGAAGCAGAGCAGGCAGACCGGCGCGGCCTCGGCCATGGAAGCCAGCTCGTCCAGGGCCGCGTATCCGGCGGCGGTGTCGAGCACCTCCTCGCAGTAGATGCGCCGCATCAGCGCCGCGTCACCGGCCCGGGCAGCCTGCCGGCCGGATTTCGGCGTTCCGAGGCTGCGCAGATGCGCGTAGCGCAGGCCGGCCTCCTCCAGGGAATGGCCGAGCGCGTTCTTCGAAAAGCCGCGCTTGCGCGAGTTGGCCACCGCCCGGACGTCGGCCAGTACCGCCACTCCCGCGGAGTTCAGGACGCTGCCGAGACGCTCCGAGTCGAGGCCTTCGTAGCCTATGGTAAAGATTTGCTTGCTCACGACGGTGTGACCGGACTCGCGTTTCAGGACCGACACTTAGCCGGTTGTCAGCCTGTGAAACAGCCGGGGATGCCCGGCGTATGTCGCGGTGGGGCAACGCATCTCGGAATTCCGCCGCAATGATCGCAAAGCTCCGTTAACCGCGCCGGGGCCATCGAATACGTCTGTCTGTGGCGCTCTTTCGGTGGCGGGCTGAGCACTGATGACGCGGATCATGAAGCTTTCGCGGTCTCTGTCCCGGGACCTGACCTGGGGACTGAACGGCCGACTTGCCGCCGCCCGGCGGTGCGCCGGGCGATTCGCCGCCGCCGCGATCCTCGCGGGGCTCGCGGCCTGCGCGTCGAACAACGACTTCTACCCCACCAAGGGCGACACCAAGCCCCATCCCGGTGTGGCGAAGGCCAAGCAGCACCCGATCCAGGGCATCGACATCTCGAAGTGGCAGGGCAACGTCGATTGGGCTTCGGTCCGGGCGGCCGGAACCCAGTTCGCCTTCATCAAGGCGACGGAGGGCGGCGACCACGTCGACGAGCGCTTCCGGACCAACTGGGACGGCGCGGCCCGGGCCGGCGTGCCGCGGGGCGCCTACCACTTCGTGTTCTGGTGCCGCTCCGCCCGGGAGCAGATGGAGTGGTTCAAGCGGAACGTGCCGAACGACCCGGCCGCGCTCCCGCCGGTGCTCGATGTCGAGTGGAATGGCCACTCGCAGACGTGCCCCAAGAAGCTGCCCAAGGCGCAGGCCCTGGCGATGGTCACCGAGATGCTGGAGGAGATGGAACGCTACACGGGCAAGCGCCCGATCATCTACACCGACATCACGTTCCATAAGGACGTGCTCGAAGGCGAGCTGCCCGATTACCCGCACTGGTTGCGGTCTACGGCGGCGGAGCCCGAGCAGCGGTTCGTCAACCGCAAGTGGATGCTCTGGCAGTTCACCTCAACTGGCCGGGTCCCCGGGGTGCAGGGCGACGTCGATCGCAACGCCTTCTACGGCACCCCGTCCGACTGGGCCTCGTTCCTGTCCACGGATTGCGATCCGCGGGAGCACCGCCGTCTCTCCGCGCAGGGGCTCTGCACGGACAAATAGATACGGTCTATGGAAAGAAACCCAGGTTAGTTCAGAGGCGCGGCGCGCGGAGTATTTCTCCGGAAGTCTGGCTGCCGATCCGGCACGCCGGCGAGGATCCCTTCGGGAGCCTCTCCTCCCGGACCTCGCCGCGCCTGATGCCGATCGATCGTGCCGTCCCAACCGGTAACCTGCTCCTCGCCGCGCTGTCCGCCACCGACCGTGCGCTGATCGTTCCCCACCTCGAACACCTGTCCTACGCCAAGGGCTCGACCGTCTTCGAGGCGGGTGATGAGGTGACGCACATCACCTTTCCCTGCGAACAGACCGTCGTCGCCCTGGTCGTCGCCACCCGCGACGGGCGAACCGCCGAGACCGTCACGATCGGCCACGACGGCGCCGTCGGCGGAATCGTCGGCCCGGGCCGGATGCCGGCTTCGGCCAACGCGCTGGTGCAGGTCGGCGGGCCGACGCTCCGCCTCCACGCGGATCGCCTCCTCGAGGCGACCGTCCGGTCCGCCTCGCTGCGCGACCTGTTCGCGCGCTACGCCGATTGCTTCCTCGCGCAACTCGTCCAGACCGCCGCCTGCAACGCCCTGCACCCCATCGAGCAGCGGTGCCTCCGCTGGCTGCTGACGCTCCAGGACCGGCTCGGCGGCGATATTCTGCCGATCACCCACGAGGTGCTGGCCGCGATGCTCGGCGTCCAGCGCACCTATCTGACGCGCATCCTGCGGACGCTGCAGGACCAGGGTCTCATCCAAGTGGGACGCGGGCGCATCACGGTGGTCGATCGTGCGGCCGTATCGGCTGCGGCCTGCGAGTGCCACGGTCGCGTGCGGCTGCACTGCGAGACGGTGCTGGGCGCGGTCTACGGACCCGCCGCCCATGTTGCCCGCGCCGAGGCGTTGCCCGCTACCGGTTAGCGGGAACCCGCCCGCATCGCGACGGAACCGCCCTCAGGCGGCCGAGCGCTCCAGGATCTCGATCAGCGCCCCGTCGGGTCCCTCCACGAAGGCGATCCGCAGCCCGGGGCCCCGCGCGGTGATGCCGGTCTTGACCGGCACGCCCCGCGCCGTCAGGTCGGCCATCGCCGCCTCGATGTCGGCGACCCGCAATCCGAAATGCTCGATGCCGAGGCACGGGGTCGGCGTGGCGGGGGCGATCTCGTCCGGCGCCTGCTCGATGAACATCGTGAGGCCGCCGAGGTCCAGAACCACGCGCTGCACCGGGTCGTCGCCGACGCGCTTCACCTCCCGCGCCCCGAACGTCTCAACGTAGAAGCCCGCGGCTTTCACGGCGTCGCGGCTGCGCAGATGGAGGTGGTCGCTGGTGTACTGCATCGGGTCTCCGGCTCCTGGCGATTCGACCGGCGCGCGCCCGCTCGGGGCGTCCGCCCCGGTCGCGGACGCAAGGTAAGGCCACGGCCCCCTGCGGGCGAGATGCGGCGCTTGACGTCACGCACGAACCCGCAGAGTTTCGCGTCCGTGACCGTTGCAGGGATGCAACATTCTCCCCACATCGGGGTTCAGACCCCACACCGCACAGCCAAGAGTTCCATGCGCAATCCCTACGACGTGCTGGGCGTGGCCAAGGGGGCGAGCGAGGCCGAGATCAAGAAGGCCTATCGCAAGCTCGCCAAGGACTTCCACCCCGACCGCAACAAGAACGACGTGAAGGCCAAGGACCGCTTCGCCGAGGCGAACTCGGCCTACGAGATCCTGGGCGACGCCGAGAAGCGCAAGCAGTTCGACCGCGGCGAGATCGACGCCGAGGGCCGGCCGCGCGCCAGTGGCTTCGAAGGCTTCGGCGGCGGGTTCGGTGGCGGCCGCGGCGGCGGAGGCGGCGGCGGTTTCGACTTCGAGAACATGGCCCGCAGCCGGCAGGGCGGCATGGGCGAGGACATCTTCTCCCACATCTTCGGCGAGGCGTTCCGCGCCGGCGGGGCCGGCCCCGGCGGCCAGCGCCAGGCCGCCAAGGGCGAGGATGTCGCCGCCGAGCTGTCGGTCACCCTCGAGCAGGTCGCCAGCGAGGAGAAGCTGCGCCTGTACCTGCCCACCGGGCGGGAGGTCGACGTGGTGATCCCCCGCGGCGTCGTCGACGGTCAGACCATCCGCCTTCGCGGTCTCGGGCAGGCCGGCGGGCCTCGGAGCGAGCCCGGCGATGCGCTGCTGACCATCCGGATCCGGCCGCATCCGCGCTTCACGGTCGACGGGGCCGACCTGCGCACCACTGTGGACGTGCCCCTGGAGGACGCCGTGCTCGGCGGCACGATCCGCGTGCCCACCCTGACCGGCGCCGTCGAGATGAAGATGCCGCCGATGACGAGTTCGGGCCGGACCTTCCGCCTGCGCGGCAAGGGGCTGCCGAGGAAGGATGGCAGCCTGGGCGACCTGTTCGCCACCACGGCGATCGTCCTGCCGGAGGACGAGGACGCGGCCCTGATGGAATTCGCCCGCGCGCGGCGCGCCGCCAAGGCGGCCTGAGCCGACGACCCCGGGCGGATCCGCGGGAACCGCCCGAGGCGGAAAGCCCCGGGGCACGTCCCGGACTTCCGTCGCCGGGCCGCCTCCGCTAAGGAGGCCCCCCGGCGCCGCGAGGTGTCGCGAGACTTCGGGATCGATCATGGCGGAACACGGGCAGGGCCTTCTGGCGGGCAAGCGGGGCATCGTCCTCGGGGTCGCCAACAACCGCTCGATCGCCTGGGGCATCGCCCGCAGCGCCCGCGCCCACGGGGCGGAGCTGGCCTTCACCTATCAGGGCGACGCCCTGCGCAAACGGGTCGAGCCGCTCGCCAAGGAACTCGACGCCCACGTCATCGGCCATTGCGACGTGACCGAGGCCGCCACGATCGACGCCGTGTTCGCCGAGGCCGCCCGGGTCTTCCCCGAGGGCATCGACTTCGTGGTCCACTGCGTCGCCTTCTCCGACAAGGACGAGCTGACCGGGCGCTACATCGAGACGTCGGAGGACAATTTCACCAAGTCGCTCCTGGTCTCCTGCTACTCGTTCACCGCGGTGGCCCAGCGCGCCGAGAAGATCATGCGGCCCGGCGGCTCGCTCGTGACGCTGACCTATTACGGCGCCGAGAAATGGATGCCGCATTACAACGTCATGGGCGTGGCCAAGGCGGCGCTCGAGGCCTCCGTGCGCTACCTCGCGGCCGATCTCGGCCCGAAGAACATCCGCGTCAACGCGATCTCGGCCGGCCCGATCAAGACGCTGGCGGCGTCGGGCATCGGCGACTTCCGCTACATACTCAAATGGAACGAGTACAATTCGCCCCTGCGCCGGACGGTGACGATCGGCGAGGTCGGCGAGACGGCGGCCTATCTCGTCTCCGACATGGCGGCCGGCATGACCGGCGAGATCCTGCACGTGGATGCCGGCTACCACGTCGTCGGCATGAAGAACCCCGAGGCGCCGGACCTGAGCCTCGACAAGGATTAGGTCCGCCGGCGGGCCGGACCCGGTCGGCGTCCCCCGCCACGAACGGGCCCGCGCGAATTCCTCGATCGGGTCCTACCGTCGCGCGTGACCAGGATCCGCGCCGCCGTCGAAGCCGCTGCGGGAGGAGGGTTGGTCCTGCCGGTACCGTCGCCGCCCCTGAACACCGACGGCGCGTCGACCGGGGCGCCGATCCGCCGGAGCGCGCGGTAGCCCGAGACCTCGCGCACCACCCGCGTGCCGCGCCGCCCGACTCAATCGGGGACCTTGAGCTCGGCGATTCCCTTGACCGCCTCGGGGAATTGGGGGTCCATCGCGGCGAGCGTATCCGCCACCGTCTTGGCGATCACGTAGTTCCGGAACCATTTGTGATCGGCCGGCACCACCAGCCAGGGTGCATCCGGTGTCGAGCATCGGGACAGCGCGTCCGCGAAGGCCTGCTGGTAGGCGTCCCAGGATTTCCGCTCCACGAGGTCGGCGGGGTCGAACTTCCAGTGTTTCTCCGGATCGGCGATCCGGGCCTCGAGCCGCTTCTTCTGCTCCGCCTTCGAGATGTGCAGGAAGAACTTCAGGACGGTCGTGCCGGACTCGGTGAGCAGCCGCTCGAAGTCGTTGATCCGCCCGTAGCGGCTCTGCCAGACCGCCTCCGGCACGAGGCCCTTCACCCGCACCACGAGCACGTCCTCGTAGTGGCTGCGGTTGAACACCCCGATCATGCCGCGGCCCGGCGTGCGCGCGTGATAGCGCCACAGGAAGTCGTGATCCATCTCCTCGCTCGACGGGACCTTGAACGACGCCACCGCGCAGCCCTGGGGGTTCACGCCCTTGAGCACGGCCCGGATCGTCCCGTCCTTGCCGCCGGTATCGATCGCCTGGAACACCAGGAGCAGGCTGCGGCTGCGCTCGGCATAGAGCCGCTCCTGCAGCGCGACGATGCGCGCGCGCTCCGTGTCGAGCGCCTCCTTCGCCCAGGCCTTGTCGAGCCCGCCATCGGCGTCGGCCTCGACCGAAGCGAGGTCGAAACGCGCGCCCGGCTCGACCGCGACGACGCCCGGCGCCGCCACGATCGGGGTCGCCCGGTGCCCCCGCAAGGCGGCCGGTTCCGACTCCGCCAGCGTGTCGACGGCGCTCGCCCACCGGGCGGTGGACGGCCGGTCCGATCCCGCCGTCGCGTTCAGGTCATCCCCATCTGTCACGCCGCGTCCGTGCTTCTGGCCGCGATGATGCTTGCCGTGCTTCTTCGACATAGGGCAGGACCTGTTCCCGGACGTTGCCGACCGTCGGCGGAAACGGCCGTGCATCCGGGCCGTTCCAGACGCCTTCGCAGGACGGGGTTCGATACGGTTGGCTACGATCTACTTCATCCGCCACGGTCAGACCGACTGGAACGCGGAAGGCCGCCTCCAGGGCGGCCGTGATACCGATCTGAACGCCCTGGGCGAGACGCAGGCGGCCGCCGCGGCCGAGCGGCTCGCCGTGCTGGCGGGCCCCGGGCTCGCCGGGGCGGATTTCGTGGCGAGCCCCCTCAAGCGGACGCGGCGCACGATGGAGATCCTGCGGGCGGCCCTCGGCCTGTCCCCCGAGGACTACCGCACCGATCCGCGCCTGCGCGAGATCGGCTTCGGCGCCTGGGAGGGCTCGACCTGGTCGGAGATCCGGCGCCGGGACCCGGCCGGGGCGGCGGGGCGCGAGCGCGACCGGTGGCGCCACCGGCCGCCCGGCCTCGGCGGCGAGAGCTACGCCACGCTGGTGGAGCGCGTCGGCCCGGCGCTGGCCGGCCTGGAACGCGACACGGTCGTGGTCGCCCATGGCGGGGTGGCGCGGGCGGCCCTGGTGGCGCTGGGCCATCTCGATCCCTACGCGGCGCCGCGCCTCGGCATTCGCCAGGGCGAAGTCCTGGTCCTGGAGCCCGAAGGCTGGCGCTGGGCGTGATCCGCCGGGCGGGGGCGCAAATCGGCCTCGATAACGGCATGATCGGCGGGCTATAGGGCGACGGCCACGGTCAGTGCCGGCCCGAGCGGGCGGCCAGCGGAGCAGCGGATGAGCGACGTCGCCGAGAAGACCCGGTCCGGTCCGGCCGGGGAGCGCGAGCGGTCCGGCGACGGGGCGGCCGTCCTGCGCGGCGCGCACCGCCCGGACCTGATCCGCGACGAGGTGCTGGCCGAGGTCTTCCTGCATTCCGCGCGAACCCGGGCCGACCATCCCTGCCTGATCGACGGCGCGCGCGTGGAGGCCGGGGGTGTCCACCCGCGCCTGACCTACGCCGCGGTCGCCGACCGCGCCGGCCGGATCGCCGCTGGCCTCGCCCATCGCGGCATCGGCCCCGGGGACGTGGTCGGTCTCTGGATGGCCCGCGGACCGGACCTCCTCGTGGCGCAGATCGGCATCACCCTGTCGGGCGCCGCGTGGCTCCCCTTCGACGCCGAGGCCCCGGCCGACCGGGTGGGCGTCTGCCTGACGGATGCCGCTGCCAAGGCGCTGCTGGTCTCGCCGGCGCTCAAGCAATCCGCGCCGGCGGCGGCGCCGGCCCTGACCCCTGCCGACCTGGACGCCGCGACCCCGGCCGATGCGACCGTCCCCGACGCCCGCGCCGCCGGGCTGACCGGCGCGCACCCCGCCTACCTGATCTACACCTCGGGCTCGACCGGCGTGCCCAAGGGCATCGTCATCAGCCACGCCAACATCTGCCATTTCCTGCGCTCGGGAAACGCCCTCTACGGGATGCGTCCGGACGACGTCGTCTTCCAGGGCGCCTCGGTGGCCTTCGACCTCTCGATGGAGGAGATCTGGGTCCCTTACCTCGTGGGCGCGACCCTGTTCGTGGCGAGCCCGGCCATGATGGGCGACGTGGAATCGCTGCCCGGCATCCTGGAGGCGGAGCGGATCACGGTGCTCGACACCGTGCCGACCCTGCTGGCGATGATCTCCGGCGACCTGCCGACGGTGCGCTTGGTCCTGCTCGGCGGCGAGGCCCTGCCGGAGCCCCTGGTCGCCCGCTGGGCCACGGGCACGCGCCAGCTGTTCAATACCTACGGGCCGACCGAGGCCACGGTGGTGGCGACCGCCGCCGAGATGCGCCCGGGCGAGCCGGTCACCATCGGCGGCCCGATCCCGAATTACTCCGTCTACGTCGCCGGCGAGGATCTGACCCTGCTGGGTCGCGACCAGCAGGGTGAACTACTGATTGGCGGCCCCGGCGTGGCCCGCGGCTATCTCGCCCGGCCGGAGCTGACGGCGGAGAAATTCATCGCCAACCCCTTCGGGTCGGACGGGACCGACCCGGTGCTCTACCGCTCGGGCGATGCGGTCTCCCTCGACGCTGCGGGCCGGATCGTGTTCCACGGCCGCATCGACGATCAGGTGAAGATCCGCGGCTTCCGGGTGGAGCTCGGCGAGATCGAGGCCCGGATCCGGGCGATCCCCGAGATCAACCAAGCCGCCGTGGTGCTGCGGCAGGATGACGGCGTCGACCGCCTCGTCGCCTTTCTGATCCCGGAGCGCGGCCGCGCGATCGAAACCGCGGCGCTGCGGAAGACCCTCGCCGGGCAGATGCCGCCCTACATGGTGCCGGGCCATTTCGAAGTGACCGAGACGCTTCCGCGGCTCACCTCCGGCAAGGTCGACCGGAAGTCTCTGAAGGTCGCTCCGCTCACCGTAGTCTCGGCCGACGGCGAGCAGGAGCCCCCCGCCAACGAGACGGAGGCTGCCCTCGTCGCCGCCGCCAAGCAGATCTTCGGCAATCAGCCGATCGCCCTCGAAGGCGACTTCTTCTCCGATCTCGGCGGTCATTCCCTGCTCGCCGCCCGCTTCGTCTCGGCGGTGCGCGAGAGCCCGGCGCTGGTCGGCATCACCCTGCCGGACGTCTACGCCCTGCGCACGATGCGGGCGATGGCCGACGCGCTGATCGCCCGCACGGGTGGCATGGGCGCGGCGGCCGCGACCCGCGACCTGAGCTTCGAGCCGCCACCGCTGCTGCGCCGGGCGCTGTGCGGGCTCGCGCAGCTCGCCGCGCTGCCCCTCGTGATCGCGCTCGCGACCGCGCAGTGGCTCGGCATGTTCGTGACGTACCTGCTGCTCACCGGCGGCGGGCTGAGCTTCTTCGCCGAGCTCGGGGTGCTGCTCCTCGTCTACATCGCGATCAACGGCGTGACGGCGGTCGCGGCGGTGGCCGGCAAGTGGCTGATCCTCGGCCGGACCAAGCCTGGTCGCTACCCGCTCTGGGGGACGTACTATTACCGCTGGTGGCTCGCGCAGCGGCTCGCGCCCCTCGTCCATGTGAAGTGGCTCCAGGGCTCGCCGGCCATCGCCATCTACCTGCGCCTGATGGGCGCCAAGGTCGGCCGCGACACCCTGATCTCCGACATCGAAGTCGGTGCCGCCGACCTCCTGACCATCGGCGACGGCGCTTCGCTGGGCGGCCGCCTCGTCGTCGCCAACGCCGAGATCGTCGGCAACGAGCTGGTCATCGGCACGGCGGAGATCGGCGCCGACGCGGCGATCGGTACCTCCTGCGTGATCAGCCACGACACCGTGATCGGGCCGCAGGCCGAGATCGGGGACCTCACCACGATCCCGGCCGGCTCGCGGGTCGGTGCGGCGGAGCGGTGGGACGGCTCCCCCGGCCGCAAGGTCGGGATGGCCGATCCGGCGGATCTGCCCGCCCCCGCCGAGGCGTCGTTCGGACGCCGGGCCGCCTTCATGGCCGCCTACATCGTCCTCCTCGGCGCGATCCCGGCGGTGGGCCTTCTGCCGATCTTCCCGGCCTTCTTCATCTTCGACCAGATCTCGGACTCGCTCTCCGACATCACCGACGTCGACTACCACTGGTACCTGCCGATCCTCACGTGGCCGACCGCCATGCTGATGACCGCCGGCACGGTGCTGCTCATCGCCGGCATCCGCTGGATCGTGCTGCCGCGAACGCGCTCGGGCACCTACTCGGTCCACTCGCTGTTCTACCTGCGCAAGTGGTCGCTGGCGCTCGCCGTCGAGGTGACGCTGGAGACGCTCTCGTCGCTCTTCGCCACGGTCTACATGCGGGCGTGGTACCGGCTGATGGGCGCCAATATGGGCCACGGTGCCGAGATCTCCACCAACCTCGCCGGCCGCTACGACCTCGCCGAGGTCGGCGCGAAGAACTTCGTGGCCGACGAGGTGGTGTACGGCGAGGAGGAGATCCGACGCGGCTGGATGCACCTGGAGCCGACCCGCACCGGCGCCCGGGTCTTCGTCGGCAACGACGCCGTCGTGCCGCCCGGCGCGGTGATTCCCGACGACGTGCTGATCGGCATCAAGTCGAAGCCCCCGGCGAACGCGGCCATGAGCCCCGGCGAGACTTGGTTCGGCTCGCCGCCGATCCGGCTCCCGGCCCGGCAGAAGGTCGATCTCGGCTCGACGGCGCAGACCTACGAGCCCGGGATGTGGCCGAAAATCCGGCGCGGCGTGTTCGAGGCCTTCGCGACTTCGTTCTCGCCGATGCTCTACATCACCCTCGCGATCACCGTGATCGATTGGTACTTCTATCCCGCCATCCTGGAGAAGGACTGGACCGGGCTGGCGGTCAGCTTCGTCGTGGCGAGCGTCGCCATCGCGCTGATCCAGTCCAGCGCGGTCATCGCGATGAAGTGGCTGCTGATGGGCGTCTACAAGCCCGGGATGCAGCCGATGTGGTCGTGGTGGGCCATGCGCACCGAGGCGATCGCGGTGGCCTACTGGGGCCTCGCCGGCAAGGTGCTGCTGGAGCACCTTCAGGGCACGCCGTTCCTACCCTGGGTACTGCGCCTGTTCGGCGTGAAGGTCGGTCGGGGGGTGTGCATGCTCACCACCGACATCACCGAATTCGACTGCGTCACCATCGGCGACTACGCCACGATCAACCGGGTCTCGGCGCTGCAGACGCACCTGTACGAGGACCGGATCATGAAGATCGGCCGCGTGGTCGTGGGCAAGGGCGTGTCGGTGGGCGCCTTCTCGACGGTGCTCTACGACACCAAAGTCGGCGACTACGCGCGGCTGAGGCCTCTGACCATCGTGATGAAGGGCGAGTCGATCCCCGCCAATACGGAGTGGGAGGGTGCGCCCGCGGTCCCGGTGATCCACGCGGCCTAGGCCCGCTGCCATCCCGGGGGCGGTCCACGGGCTTGGCGGCCTCGCCCGCGGATCCCCGCGGCAACCGTGCCACGGAGCGGTCAAGGGCCTCGGTTCCGGTCCCTCATGCGCGCGCCCGCGGCGCCCGCGACTGTTGGTGTGTGTCGATCGCAGGGGCTTTGACGACGGGCCCTCCACCCGTGGCGATGTGCGGACCCGCCCGTCCGTTCGAGGGGCGGACGCGCGCGGAATCCCGCGAGGGCACCGGCGCGGCCCGGAGCGTCCCTGGTCGGACCCTTGGTATTAAATCCTTATGGTGTAGGGATCACTCTTCGCCGGAACGCCCCTGGCCCTGCGCGGCAGGTCGGCACCCGGTGGGATCACCCCGGACTGGAGATCGATGGACGGTCGTGCAGCTTGATCCCGCCACCCTGCTGATCGTCAGTTCCGCGACGACCCTGCTGGTCGGCACGCTGTTCCTGGCCACTTGGCGGCAGGCCCCCGGATCCCGCGCGCTCGCCGTGTGGGGAGCGGCACACCTCGTCGGGTCGGTCGGCTCGACCGGGCTGGCCCTGCGCGGCCAGATCCCGGATCTTTTCTCGATCGGCTTGGCCAACGCCGTGGTGCTGGCCGCCTACGGCCTGATCTGGAGCGGCGTGCGCTCGTTCGAGGGCCGGAGCACCCGCCTGGCCGTGGCGATGGCGGGCGCGGGCCTCTGGTGCATCCTCTGCTGCGTGCCGGCCTTCTACGAGTCCATCAGCCTGCGCGTCCTGTACGCCTCGGCCGTGGCGACGGCCTATTGCGGCGCGGCCGCCGCGGAGATCTGGCGCGGCCGGGCCGAACGCCTCGCCTCCCGGATCAGCGCCGGCGCGGTCTTGGCGCTGCACGGCGCCTTCTACTTCGTCCGGATCCCCACGACCCTGCTGGCGCCGCCCATGCTCGGCCCGAACCCGCTGACCTCGCCCTGGGTGGCGATCCTGTGCTTCGTCACCATGCTGTTCTCCATCGCCTCCGCGTTCACCTTCATGGCTCTGGTCAAGGAGCGGGCAGAGCGCGAGCAGCGCATCGCCGCCTCGACCGACGCGCTCACGGGCGTGCGCAACCGCCGGGCCTTCGCGGAGGCGGCCTTCGGCGCATTGGCCGAACAGCGGGACGGCGCGCTGCTGCTGATCGACCTCGACCGATTCAAGGCGGTCAACGACCATCACGGTCACGCCGTGGGCGACGCCGTGCTGGTCGGGTTCTGCGCCATGGCGGCCTCCCTTCTGCCGCGGGAGGCGCTGCTGGGGCGCTTGGGCGGTGAGGAATTCGCCTGCCTGCTGCCCGACGTCTCGCCGGCCGAGGCCCTCGCCCGCGCCGAGGAGCTGCGCCGGACCTTCGCGGAGCTGTTCGTGCCGGAACTCCCCGACCTGCGCGTCAGCGTCAGCATCGGGATCGCGCAGATCCGCCGCGGGACCGGGTACGAGGCGCTGATGCGGCAGGCCGACGCCGCGCTCTACGCGGCCAAGAATGGCGGGCGCGACCGGGTCGCGGTCGCCAATCCGGCCGCCGCGCGGGCGGCCTGATCGGACGTCCCGGGACGATCGGCCCGCCGCCGTCAGGCGAGGGCGCGGGCCGCCTCGGAGACCTTGCGCACCGAGGCGTCCACCAGCCCCGCCGAGGCCGCGATCTCGGCGATCGCCGCGCGGGCCGATTCCACGCTGTGGGCGGCGGACTGCATGTTCTCGGTCATGTCGCGGGTCACCGCCGCCTGCTCGGTCACCGCGGACGACACGCTGAGCGAGATCTCGCTGAGCTGCTCGATGGTGGCGCCGATGCCGTCGATGGCCGCCACGGCCCGGGCGGTCTCCGTCTGCACGGCGGCGATCTGGGTTCCGATCTCGCCGGTCGCCCGGGCGGTCTGCTCGGCGAGGGCCTTCACCTCGGCGGCCACCACCGCGAACCCCTTGCCGGCCGCGCCCGCGCGGGCGGCCTCGATGGTCGCGTTGAGCGCCAGCAGGTTGGTCTGGTCGGCGATGGAGCGGATCAGGTTCACGGCGGCGCCGATCCGGTCCGCCGCACCGGTCAGGCCTACGATGATCGCCCCCGCCTCCTCGGCGCGGGTGACCACCTTGTCGACGGACGACTTCGCCAGGAGGGCGTGCCGGCTCAACTCCTCGATGGAGGCGGCGAACTCCTCCGATCCGGCGGCGACCGCCTGGACGTTCCGGGTGGTCTGGTTGGCGGCTTTCGCGGTCCCGTTGGCCTGCTGGACGACGCGGCTCATCGAGTCGCGGATCGCGGCGATATCCGCGTCGATGGCGCGCTGGCCCTCGGCGCGCCGCTGACGCTCCTCGACCTGCTGCGTCACGTCGGTGGCGAACTTGACGACCGCGCAGGGCTTGCCGGCTTTGTCGAAGATCGGGTTGTAGGCGCCGAAGATCCAGACGGTGCGCCCGCCCTTGCCGATCCGGCGGAACTCGCCGCCCTGGTGCCGCCCCGCGCCGAGGGCGGCCCAGAACGCCGTGTACCCGGCGCTCGCCGCTTCATCCGCCGGCAGGAACATCCGGTGGTGCTGCCCGCGCACCTCGTCGAGGGTGTAGCCCATGGTCGACAGGAAGTTGGCGTTGGCGTCCGTGATGAGGCCCTCCAGCGTGAAGCTGATCACCGCCTGCGAGCGGTCGAGGGCCGCGATCTGGCCGGCAGCCTGCGTCTCGCGAGCCGACAGCTCGGTGACATCGGTGCCGAGCATCACGATCTTGGTCACCGCTCCGCGACGATCACGGACGGGATTGTACGAGCCGCTGATCCGGATGGTCCGGCCGGACTTCGTCAGGCGCGCGAACTCGCCGGTCTCCGGTCGACCGGTGCGCAGTCGCTCCCAGAACGCGACGTGGTCCGGGCTCGCGCGCTCCGCCTCCGGCACGAGAAGGCCGTGCTGACGCCCGCGCGCTTCGGCGCCCGCGTAGCCGAACAGGTCCAGGAAGATGGCGTTCGCATCCAGGATCGTGCCGTCGAGCGTGAACTCGGCCCGCGCCGTCGTCTGGTCGATCGCCGTGATCAGAGCGTCCGCACGTGAACCAAACATCGCCATCGGATCCGGTACTTCACAAGAATACGGCGAAGTACTTGCCCGAGGATCGTTCAAGAACTTCCGCGCCGGGATTGACTAGAAGCCCGTTCACGGAATCGTGCCCGCCGGTGAACACGCGTTTAAGTTGTATCAAAACCTTCGCCGGGAGATGCTTTCCGACGGGCCGGGATGGGGCGGGGGATGTGGCCGGTGATCCGGCGACGGGCATCGAGGGCCGGACGCGTCGGGGCTCTCCGGGACCGCAGCGGCGCACCTGTATATCGCGGGATGTCCCGGTTGCGCTAAGAGCCGGCGCGGGGACACCGAACCGCGTGTGGCGGGTCTGACGGGAGAGCGGTGATGGACGAACCGAGCCGGATCGACCGCCTGGAGATGCGTCTCACCGAGCAGGAGGCCACGATCGAGGATCTGAACCGGACCGTGACCGCGCAGTGGCAGCTGATCGACCGCCTCACGCGGCAGGTCGACGGGCTCCGGGAGCAGGTGGAGGAGGCGGCGGTCCGCGCCGCGCCGCGCGGAGCGGAGCCGCCGCCTCCCCACTACTGACGCGCCGCGCGGCTCGTCAGAAGTTCGCCTGCGTGACGAACTTGGTCACCAGGTAGGCGTCGAGCGCCTCCGGGCCGCCCTCGCTGCCGTAGCCCGAATCCTTCACGCCGCCGAACGGCGTCTCCGGCAGGGCCAAGCCGTGGTGGTTGATGGAGATCATGCCGCTCTCGACCCCGTTGGACACCCGGGCCGCGCGCTCGGCCGAGCGGGTGTAGGCGTAGGCCGCCAGGCCGTAGGGCAGCCGGTTGGCCTCGGCCAGCGCCTCGTCGTCGTCCGAGAAGCGGTTGATCAAGGCCACGGGCCCGAAGGGCTCCTCGTTCATGATTCGGGCGGTGAGCGGCACCTCGGTGAAGACGGTCGGCTCGAAGAAATTGCCCTGGTTGCCGATGCGCTGGCCGCCGGTGCGCAGGCCGGCCCCGCTCGTTTCCGCGTCGGCGCTCAGCGCCGTGATGTCGTCGAGGCGGCGGCCGTGGATCAGGGGACCCATCTTGGTGTCGGGATCCAATCCGTCGCCGACCTTCAGGGCCTTGGCGAAGCTCGTGAAGCCCTCGACGAAGCGGTCGAACACCGTATCGTGCACCAGGAAGCGGGTCGGCGAGACGCAGACCTGTCCGGCATTGCGGAACTTCGACGGGGCGAGGACCGCGATGGCCTTCTCGACGTCCGCGTCGCCGAACACGATCGCCGGCGCGTGGCCGCCGAGTTCCATGGTCGCGCGCTTCATGTGCTCGCCCGCCAGCGCGGCGAGCTTCTTGCCGACCACGGTCGAGCCGGTGAACGAGATCTTCCGGATGACCGGGTGCGGGATCAGGTAGGCCGAGATGGTCGCCGGATCGCCGTAGACGAGCGAGAGCGCATCGCCCGGGATGCCGGCATCCAGGAAGGCGCGGACCAGGGCCGCGCAACTGGCCGGCGTGTCCTCGGGGCCTTTCAGGATCACCGTGCAGCCGGTGCAGAGGGCCGCCGAGATCTTGCGGACCGCTTGGTTGATCGGGAAGTTCCAGGGCGTGAAGCAGGCCACCGGACCCACCGGCTCGCGGATCACCGCCTGCAGGACGCCGTCGGCGCGCCCCGGGATGACGCGGCCGTATGCGCGCTTACCTTCCTCCGCGAACCAGTCGATGATGTCGGCCGCCGCCAGGGTCTCCATCCGCGCTTCGGCAAGCGGCTTGCCCTGCTCCTGGGTCATGGTGCGGGCGATGTCGTCGGCCCGGGCGCGCAGCAGGTCGGCGGCCTTGCGCATCACCTTGGCGCGTTCGAACGGCGCCACCTTCCGCCACGCCGGGAACGCACGGGCGGCGGCCTCCAGGGCCTCGTCGAGATCGGCCTGTGTGGCGACGGCGCATTGTCCGATCGTCTCGCCCGTAGCCGGGTTCAGGACCCCCAGGGTCTCCCGGTCGGCGCCCGCGCGCCAGCGCCCGGCGATGTGAAGCTCGGTATCCGGATACATCGGTCGATTCCCGCCCGGCCGCACGATCGGCCGTGGGCGGAATGTGGACATACGGCGCGACCCGGCAATGCCTCCCGCGGCATGGCTGGTCCCGTTTGTATTCAGGCTGCTGCGCGGCTCGTGGTTCCAGGCACCTGCACGACCGTCGCCGCGCCGTGGCGGGCGCGGAGCGTGCCGCCCTTCGGGACGACCTGCCATCCCTCGCGGCATCCGTCGATCGGCTCCGAGACCACCACGATGCCGCCGGGACCCTCGCGGTAGTACAGGCTCGGGGGACGGCCGTCGCAGGCCCAGCGATAGGCGGTGAGCGTCTCGCCGTCGGTCAGGAGCGCGGTGAAGCGCAGCGGCTCGCAGACATTGGCGGCCGCCATCAGCTCGCGGATGGAGCCCAGCGTCCGCGCCATCGCGCCAACCGGATCGGTCTCGAGCCCGTTGGCCAGCGCTAGCAGGAAGATCGCCTCGGAATCGGTGCTGCCGCGGCGGTGATCGTAATAGGCGTCCGGGATCATGGCCTCGAGCCGGCGCTTGATCCGATGGTAGCCGCCGATCTGGCCATTATGCATGAACAGATGGCGGCCGTGGACGAACGGATGGCAGTTCGCCCGGGCGGTCGCGGTGCCGGTCGAGGCGCGCACATGGGCGAAGAACGTCCGCGCCCGGACCTGCCCGCACAGGTTCACCAAGTTCTCGTCCGACCACGCCGGCGAGATATCCCGATAGACCCCCGGTTCCGGCCGCTCGGCGTACCAGCCGATGCCGAACCCGTCGCCGTTGGTTTCGGTCTTCCCTTCGTCGGCGTGCAGCGACTGATGCACCAGCGAGTGGGTCGGCGCGCAGACGAGGTCGGAGAGGAAGACCGGCTCACCGCTGTAGGCGAGGAAACGGCACATGGGGGAGGTCGATCCTTCAGCTCTGGTCCGCGTTGAATCCGCCGAGAACGCCCCACCGGGATGGGTCCGCGCCGCCCAGCAGGTTAACAGTCGGTCCACTTCGGTGAACAGTTTCTTAACCGCCCGTGCGTTGCGCCAATTTCGGGCGTTGTGCACGAAAGTGATGACCCTTGGCCGCAGGGCAGGCATACGCCCGCCGAATCGCCACGACTCTTGTGAGCCGGCTCCTGACAGGCCAGCATGGCCGAATCGGGGAATCAGAAGCCTGCTCATGAGGCCGTGACCCGTCGAGGGGTAAATCACCGAGATCAGGAGACCTTTCATGGATCGCGCACAGCCCGATAGTTCCAGCCCCGTGGCTCTCGTCGTCGAGGACGACGCGGCGGTGCGCGATCTCGCCACCGCGGTGCTGGAAGAGACGGATCTCGGCGTGATCGCTTGCGAGAGCGCGGAGGCGGCCCTGTCGGTGCTGGAGCGCGCCGACGTCACCGTGGCCCTGCTCTTCGCCGACGTGCGCCTGCCGGGCGCGATGGACGGTATCTCCCTCGCTCAGGCGGTGGGCCGCCGCTGGCCGGACGTGCGCGTGGTCATCACCTCCGGGGCGAGCCGCGACGCGCGCCTGCCCGATCAGGCGGTGTACATGCAGAAGCCGTGGCGCGCCCTCGACGTGCTGGTTCAGGCCGAACGCGCGACGATCGCCGCCAAAGCTGCCTGAACCCGGGCGGCCTGAAGCAAGGCTGCCTGAGCCTGGGCGGCCTTTCCGAACGGTCTGCGTGAGCGCAGCGGCGCGACCTGGAGCCTCACGACCTCCCCGGGCGTGGGGCGACGGGCTTGTTTCGCTTCGCTCGCGAGACCGGCGGCCTGGCCGAGCGGGCGGATGGCCGGCAGGACCCGCCCGGCACCCGGCCATAGAAAAAGCCCGGCCGCTGACGCGGGCCGGGCTCTTTCGAAGCCGCTCCGTGGTCGCTCAGGCGACGGGAGCCGGCGTGACCGGGACCTGACCCGAGGCGTTGCCGCCCTGCGGCTGCGCCGCCGTCGGGGACGGGAAGCCGGGGCGACGGCCGCCGGCGGGGAAACGGGGCTTCGGCTTCGGCGCGGCGATCAGGCCCTCGCGGATCGCGGTCTTGCGGGCCTGCTTGCGGGCGCGGCGGACGGCCTCGGCCTTTTCGCGAGCTTTGCGCACGGACGGCTTCTCATAAGCCTTGCGCTGCTTCATCTCGCGGAAGATGCCCTCGCGCTGCATCTTCTTCTTGAGGACGCGGAGCGCTTGATCGACGTTGTTGTCGCGAACGAGTACCTGCAACGGACTTGATCCTCTGGACCTGGATTTGGGGCTCGCGCAGCCCGCCGCCGATCTGGAAACCGGCAACGTCCCTCGCCCGGGATGAACCCGGGAGGGACGGGAACGTCGGTTTCCGAATCGGCGTGGAGCCCACGCATTGGCGGGCCTATTACACCAAGCGCGCACCAGTTCCAACCTGCTTGCGCGATCCATCTTCGCCGGTGTCGTGCTAGGTTGCGCGGATGAGACACGACGACTCGCAGCAATTCGCCAGCGACAACTACTCCGGCATCTGCCCGGAGGCCTGGTCGGCCATGGAGGCGGCCAATCGCGGCCATGCCCCGGCCTACGGCGAGGACGGGTGGACGCAGCGCGCCGCCGACGCGTTCCGGGCCCTCTTCGAGACCGAGTGCGAAGTGTTCTTCGCGTTCAACGGCACCGCCGCCAACGCCCTGGCGTTGGCCGCCCTCTGCCAGTCCTATCACAGCGTGATCTGCGCCGATTCGGCCCATGTCGAGACCGACGAGTGCGGCGCACCGGAATTCTTCTCCAACGGCTCGAAGCTGCTGACCGTCCGGACCGAGGGCGGCAAGCTCACGCCGGACGCGATCCGCGGCCTCGCTCAGAACCGGAGCGACATCCACTTCCCGCGGCCGCGGGTTGTAACGATCACGCAGCCCACCGAGACGGGTCAGGTCTACAGCCTCGCCGAGCTGCGGGCGCTGTCGGCGACCTGCCGAGACCTCGGTCTTGCGCTCCACATGGACGGCTCGCGCTTCGCCAATGCCTGCGCGAGCCTCGGCTGCAGCCCGGGCGACATGACGTGGCGGGCGGGCATCGACGTCCTGTGCTTCGGCGGTACCAAGAACGGGATGCATGCCGGCGAGGCGGTGGTGTTCTTCGATCCGAAGCTCGCCGAGGATTTCGGCTACCGCTGCAAGCAGGCGGGCCAACTGGCCTCGAAGATGCGCTTCCTCGCGGCCCCCTGGGTCGGCATGCTGGAGAGCGGCGCATGGCTGAGGAACGCCACGCACGGGAACGCCTGCGCCCGGCGCTTCGCCGAGGCCGTCGCCGGGCTGCCAGGGGTGCGGGCACTGTTTCCCGTGGAGGCCAACGCGGTCTTCCTGACGCTGCCGCCCGCCACCATGGACGGCCTGCGCGCCCGGGGATGGCGGTTCTACACCTTCATCGGCGGTGGCGCGCGCTTCATGTTCGCCTGGGACGCGAAGCCCGGGCGCGTGGACGAGCTGGTCCGCGACCTCGGTGCGCTCTCCGCCGCGGCGGCGTGAGCACGGGGCCGGACCGGTCGATCCGAGCCGCGCTCCGATCCCCGCGCGGCCGATGCGATCCGGCCTTGCCCGAGGGGATGCGAACTGACTTACAAGGTCGAGTATGGGGACGAGGCCCGGGCGGTAAGTCGGCCACGCCGCCCGGGCCACGGGGCACACGATGAACGACACTGTCCTGGTCCTGAACGGGCCGAACCTGAACCTGCTCGGCAAGCGACAGCCCGAGATCTACGGCCGCGAGACGCTGGCCGACGTCGAGGCTCTTTGCCGCGACACGGCCGCCGGCTTCGGGCTGCAGGTCGATTTTCGGCAAAGCAATGCGGAGCACGTGCTGATCGACGCGATCCACGATTTCCGTGTCGGATCCGCCGGGATCGTCATCAACGCGGGGGCCTACACCCACACCTCGGTGGCGATCCTCGACGCGCTGAACACCTGCGCGGTGCCGGTGATCGAGTGCCACATCTCGAACGTCCACCGGCGCGAGGCCTTCCGCCATCACTCCTATATCTCGCTCGCCGCGACGGCCGTGCTCGCCGGGTTCGGGACGCACGGCTACGCGCTCGCAATCCGGCACCTCGCGCATCTCCGGGCCGGCGCTTGAGGCGCGGATAGCGTCCCGCGCAGACTTGACGCGTGCGGAGCCAGGGCGGAGGAGGGCGGCCAGACCTCAGTCTCACGCGCTCTCAGCCCCCGGCCGGGTCCGTCGCCGATGGAGAGCGCCCTCAGCGGGAGCGCGCACGCCGCATGACCAGCCCCTTCCTGCCCCTCGACCGGACGGTGATCGCCCGCGAGGCGGCCAAGATGTTCCTCGAGATCGGCGCGGTCCTCTTCTACAAGGACGAGCCGTTCAAGTTCACGTCGGGCTGGGCGAGCCCGGTCTACACGGACAGCCGGAAGATCATCTCGTTCCCGCGCCTGCGCTCGACCCTCATGGACTTCGCCACCGCCACGATCGTGCGCGAGATCGGCTACGAGAAGCTCACCCACATCGCGGGCGGCGAGACCGCCGGCATCCCCTTCGCGGCCTGGATCGCCGACCGGATGATGCTGCCGATGCAGTACATCCGGAAGAAGCCCAAGGGCTTCGGCCGCAACGCCCAGATCGAGGGCGAGATCGTCGAGGGCGCCCGGACGCTGCTGGTCGAGGACCTCGCCACCGACGGGCGCAGCAAGGTGAATTTCTGCAACGCCCTGCGCGAGTCCGGCGCCCAGGTCGATCACTGCTTCGTGCTGTTCTACTACGACATCTTCCCGGGCAGCGCCGCGCTGATGGAGGAGATCGGCATCAAGCTCCACTATCTCACCACGTGGTGGGACGTGCTGGCGGTGGCCAAGGAGATGGGCACCTTCGACCCGAAGACGCTCGACGAGGTCGAGCGCTTCCTCAACGCCCCGGCCGAATGGTCGGCGGCCCATGGCGGCATCTCCGCCTTCGGTCAGGCCTGAGGAGTTTTCGCGATGGGCGTCGCCGACCTGTTCCCCGCCGAGCGCCAGGAGGCGAAGCCGGTCGAGCGGATCACCATCCGCCGGCCGGACGACTGGCACATCCACCTGCGCGACGGCGCGATGCTCAAAGCGGTGCTGCCCTACACGGCGGCGCAGTTCGCCCGGGGCATCATCATGCCGAACCTCGTGCCGCCGGTGACCACGGTCGCGGCCGCGCGGGCCTACCGAGAGCGCATTCTGGCGGCTCTGCCCGCCGGGATGGACTTCACGCCGCTGATGACCTGCTACCTGCGGGACGACACGGATCCGGCCGAGATCGAGCGCGGCTTCAAGGACAAGGTCTGGGTCGCCGCCAAGCTCTACCCGGCGGGCGCGACCACGAACTCGCATGCCGGCGTCACCGACCTCCTCGGGATCGCCCCCGTGCTGGAGCGCATGGAGCGGATCGGCATGCCGCTTCTGATCCACGGCGAGGCGACCGAACCGGAGATCGACATCTTCGACCGCGAGGCCGCCTTCATGGAGGGCAGCCTGATCCCGCTGCTCGGCCGCCACCAGGGGCTGAAGGTCACCGTGGAGCACGCCACCACGGCGGAGATCCTCGACGTGGTCCGGGAGCACCGGAGCCGGTGCGCGGCCACGATCACGCCGCACCACCTCGTGATCAACCGGACCCACATCTTCCAGGGGGGCCTGCGCCCGCACCTCTACTGCCTGCCGGTGGCCAAGCGCGAGCGGCACCGGCTCGCGCTGCGCAAGGCTGCGACCTCGGGCGAGGCCTGCTTCTACCTCGGCACGGACACCGCTCCGCATGTCCGCGGCGCCAAGGAGGCGTCCTGCGGCTGCGCCGGCGTGTTCTGCGGGCCCTCCGCGCTCCAGACCTACGTGCAGGTCTTCGACGAGGAGGGGGCACTGGACCGGTTCGAGGCCTTCGCGTCGCTCAACGGCGCCCGTTTCCACGGGCTGGAGCCCAATGCCGGGACCGTGACCCTGGAGCGGCGGCCGGGCCGGGTCGCAGAGGCGGTCGCGGTGGACGACACGGCGGTGGTGGTGTTCCGCGGTGAGGAGACGCTGCCCTGGTCGGTGGCGTGACGGCCTCAGTGGCGGCCGGACGTCATCGCGAGCGCAGCGAAGCGACCCAGGGCAGCGCGACAACGGTGATCGTCGCGCGACACTGGATCGCTTCGCTGCGCTCGCAAACACCGACAGCGGCATTCCATCCTTTCAGCTAAAGGCGTCTTTGCCTGGATCCAACCTCCGGCTACCGATCTCCGTCGATCCGGAGGTAGTTTTCGATGCAGGACGCGCGACAGGACGGCATCACGGGGCTCGGCGCCGTGGACCTCGCCGCCGCCATCCGCGGCCGGGTGGTCTCCTGCGGGGAGGTGATGCGCGCCTATCTGGAGCGGATCCACCGGATCAACCCGCAGGTGAATGCCCTCGTGGGCCTCGCGGATGATGCCGCGCTCCTGCGGGAGGCCGAGGCCGCCGACGCCGCCCTGGCGCGCGGCGATGCCGTCGGCCCGCTGCACGGTTTCCCGCTGGCCGTGAAGGATCTCGACCCCGTCCGCGGCCTGCGGTTTACCCAAGGATCCCCGATCTTCGCCGACCGGATCGCCGAGACCGACTCGATCATGGTGGCCCGGCTGCGCGCCGCTGGGGCGATCTTCATCGGCAAGACCAACATCCCCGAGTTCGGCCTGGGCTCGCACAGCTTCAACCCGGTCTACGGCGCCACCGGCAACGCCTACGATCCGGAAAAGACCGGGGGCGGATCGAGCGGCGGCGCCGCCGTGGCGGTGGCTCTGCGGATGCAGCCGGTCGCCGACGGCAGCGACCATGCCGGGTCGCTGCGCAACCCGCCGGCCTTCAACAATTGCTACGGCCTGCGCCCGAGCTGGGGCCGGATCCCGGCCGAGGCCAAGGACGTGTTCAGCCCCGGCCTCGGGGTGCTCGGCGCCATCGGCCGGACGCCCGCCGATATCGGCCTGATGCTCTCGGTGCTGGCAGGCTACGATCCGCGCTGCCCGAACGCCATCCGGCAGGATCCATCCGCCTTCGCGAACTCGCTCGCCCGCGATTTCCGCGGCACGCGGATCGCGTGGCTCGGCGATTGCGGCGGGCAGATCCCGTTCGATCCCGGCGTGCTCGACCTCGGGCGTTCCGCGCTCTCAACCTTCGTCGACATCGGCTGCATCGTCGAGGAGGCGATACCCCGCTACGACATGGAGCAGCTCTGGCAGGACTGGCTGGTGCTGCGGGCCTTCACGGTCGCGGCGTCGCTCCGCCCGTTCCACGACGAGTCCCGTCAGCGGGCACTGCTGAAGCCGGAGGCCGTCTGGGAGGTGGAGCGGGGGCTGGCGCTCGGCGCCGACCGGATCATCGCGGCCCTGGAGGGGCGCACGCGCTGGTACGAGACCCTGCGCCGCTTCATGGACGCCTACGATTTCGTCGTCATGCCGAGCGCCCAGGTCTTCCCGTTCGACAAGACCCTGCGCTGGCCCGGGACGGTGGGCGGGCAGGCGATGGACACCTATCACCGCTGGATGCAGATCACGATTCCGGCGACGATGTCGGGCCTGCCGGCCCTCGACGTCCCGGCCGGCTTCGGAGCGGGCGGCCTGCCCACCGGCATCCAGATCGTCGGCCCCAATCATGGCGAGCTCGCCTGCCTGCAACTTGGCGCGGCCTACGACGCGGCGAGCAACTGGGTCCGGCGCTTCCCGCCGTCGCTGCAGTGAGGGGCATTGACCGGCTCGACACAGGGAAACAGCACGAACAGCCGCGCGGACGCGTTGACCGGCACCACGCGCTCCGCTATGAGGCCCGACACTTCACGCGCGACCGGTGTCGATCCACGTCGGATCGACTGGCCGCCGCGAGGCGAGTACGGATATCCGATGACCACGATCCTTATTGTAGCGGTAGCGTCACCGACGGGGCGGCCCTGAGCTAGGGTCGCGATCCGAGCGGTGGCGCATGCAGGGTCCCTCGGGGCCCTTTTTTGTTGCCCGCTCCAGGGCGGCATGGGATCGGCCGGACGGGATATCGAGGCGGACGGCACGTTCGGGCGAGGCGGGAACCGCCCCGCATGACGAGGGTGCGGTGAGAGAGGACGGGGCAGGGCGGCGGTCGGTGACCGCCGTGGCTCCGGAGAGCGCGAGGAGACGAGCATGAGCGGCGAGGTCATGACCGGGGCCGAGATGGTCATCCGGGCCTTCCAGGATCAGGGTGTCGATACGCTGTTCGGGTACCCGGGCGGCGCCGTACTGCCGATCTACGACGCGCTCTTCCACCAGAACGCCGTCAAGCACATTCTCGTCCGCCACGAGCAGGGCGCCGTCCACGCGGCCGAGGGCTATGCCCGCTCCTCCGGCAAGGTCGGCTGCGTCCTCGTTACCTCGGGTCCCGGGGCCACCAACATCGTCACCGGGCTCACCGACGCGATGCTGGATTCGATCCCGCTGGTCTGCATCACCGGCCAGGTCCCGACGCACCTGATCGGCACCGACGCGTTCCAGGAATGCGACACGGTCGGCATCACGCGCCACTGCACGAAGCACAATTACCTGGTCAAATCGATCGACGACCTGCCGCGCATCCTGCACGAGGCGTTCTACGTCGCGGCCAATGGCCGGCCCGGCCCGGTCGTCGTCGACCTGCCCAAGGACATCCAGTTCGCCTCCGGGCTCTACGAGCGCCCCGAGATCGCGAGCCACAAGACCTACCGCCCGGCGGTGAAGGGCGATGCCGACCGGATCCGCGCGGCCGTCGAACTGATGGCGACCGCGCGCCGGCCGGTCTTCTACACGGGCGGCGGCGTGATCAATTCGGGCCCGGAGGCCTCGCGCCTCCTGCGCGAACTCGTCCGCGAGACCGGCTTCCCGGTCACCTCGACCCTGATGGGGCTCGGCGCCTATCCGGGTACGGACGAGAAGTTCCTGGGCATGCTTGGCATGCACGGGACCTACGAGGCCAATCTCGCGATGCACGAGTGCGACGTGATGATCTGCGTCGGCGCCCGGTTCGACGACCGAATCACCGGCCGGCTCGACGCGTTCTCGCCCTTCTCCAAGAAGATCCACATCGACGTCGACGCGTCCTCGATCAACAAGGTCGTCAAGGTCGATGTCGGGATCGTTGGCGATTGCGCCTCGGTGCTGGCCGACATGCTGGAGGCGTGGCGCGCCCTGCCGTCGCGGCCCGACAGGTCCAACCTCGATCCGTGGTTCCAGAAGATCGGGACCTGGAAGGCGCGCGACTGCCTCGCCTACTGGCCGTCGGGCACGATCATCAAGCCGCAATACGCCGTCCAGCGCCTCTACGAGGCCTGCAAGAATCGCGAGACCTACATCACGACCGAGGTTGGCCAGCACCAGATGTGGGCGGCCCAGTACTTCAAGTACGACGAGCCGAACCGCTGGATGACCTCCGGCGGCCTCGGCACGATGGGCTACGGCCTGCCGGCGGCCATCGGCACCCAGCTCGCGCATCCGGACGGGCTCGTCATCGACATCGCGGGCGAGGCCTCGATCCTGATGAACATGCAGGAGATGTCGACGGCGGTTCAGTACCGGCTGCCCGTCAAGGTGTTCATCCTGAACAACGAGTACATGGGCATGGTCCGGCAGTGGCAGGAACTGCTGCACGGCTCGCGCTACTCGCAGAGCTACTCGGAGAGCCTGCCGGACTTCGTGAAGCTCGCGGAGGCCTACGGCGCCAAGGGCATGCGCTGCGAGAAGCCGGGCGACCTCGACGGCGCCATCGCGGAGATGCTCGCCCATGACGGCCCGGTGATCTTCGACTGCATCGTCGACAAGACCGAGAATTGCTTCCCGATGATCCCGTCGGGCAAGGCGCACAACGAGATGCTCCTGTCCGATTACCTCGGCGAGACCGGCGTCGAACTCGGCGACGTGATCTCCGAGGAAGGCAAGATGCTGGTGTGAGGGAGGGCGGCCCGGCGTACCGCCGGGCCGCGATCCGCCGCTGCGGCGGCAATGGGTCGAACGACGAGGACGAGGCCGGCGATGAATGCGATGAACACCCACTACCCCGATGCCGTCCGCGTCGAGCCGGTGAACCGGCACACGCTGGCGGTGATCGTCGACAACGAGCCCGGCGTGCTCGCCCGCATCTCGGGGCTGTTCTCCGGCCGCGGCTACAACATCGAGAGCCTGACCGTCTCCGAGACCGAGGAGGCGCGCCACATCTCGCGCATCACCATCGTCACCACGGGCACCAACGCCGTGATCGAGCAGATCAAGGCGCAGCTCGACCGGCTGGTGCCGGTCCACCGGGTGGTGGATTTGACGCTTCAGGGCAACGCCCTCGAGCGTGAGATCTGCCTCGTGAAGGTGAAGGGCGAGGGCGAGCACCGCAGCGAGGCCCTGCGGCTCGCCGCCGCCTTCGGCGCCAAGACGCTGGACGCCACGCTCAACTCCTTCGTGTTCGAGCTGACCGGGGCCACCGAGGAGATCGACCGGTTCGTGCGCCTGATGAGCGTGATCGGGCTGGTGGAGATCTGCCGGACCGGCATCTCCGCGATGGGGCGCGGGGCGGAGCCGCTTTAGGATCTGGCCACTCGGCCGAACGGTGTTGCGGAGCGCCGATTGAATCGATGAGGCGAGCCGATCGAGGCCGCCTTGCTGCGGCGAACGCGCCGCGCCCGACTTCGTCGATCAAGGATCACTCATGACCGCCCGCACCCTCTACTACGCCCCCGGCGCCTGCTCGCTGGCCGCCCACATCGTCCTGGAGGAATCCGGGCTGTCATACGAGGGCATCAAGCTCGACCTCGCCGCCGGCGACCAGCGCCGGCCGGAATACCTCGCGATCAACGATCGCGGCCGCGTGCCGGCGCTGACCGAGGACGGCTGGGTGCTCACCGAATGCGCGGCGATCATGCGCCACGTGGCCCGTCAGGTGCCGGAGACGGCATTGTGGCCCACCGACCTGCGCGAGCAGGCCGCCGCGGACGAGTGGCTCGGCTGGCTCGCCTGCAACCACCACGTGACCTACGCCCATGTCCGCCGGCCCGAGCGCTACTCCGACGACGAGAGCGCCCTTCCGGGCATCAAGGCGAAGGCGGCCAACACCTACGCCGACCTCGCCACCATGACCGAGGTGCGCCTCTCGCACGGCGGCTGGGCGGTGGGCGACCGCTTCAGCGTCGTCGACGCCTACCTGACGGTGTTCTGGTTCTGGGCCAACGGTCCGGTGCTCCGGTTCGACATGGCCGGCCGCTTCCCGGCCTGGACCGCCCATGCCCGTCGCGTTGCCGAGCGGCCGGCCGTGCAGGCCGTCTTCGCCCGCGAGGGCCTGCCCCTGCCGCGCTGACACGGTCGGGGCGCGGCACCCCCCTTGCCGCCATCCGCGAATCGTCCTAGAGCGCGTACCGTACGGTACGGTACGCCATTCGAGATGATGCAGACCAGCGCCACAGCAGAGCGGGACGCGCCTTCGGTACGCCAGCAGGCGGTGCTGGATGCCGTGCTCGGCCTCATGGTCGAGGACGGCGAGCAGCTCACCATGGATGCCGTCGCGCGGCGGGCGAGCTGCTCGAAGGAGACGCTCTACAAGTGGTTCGGCGACCGGGACGGGCTGCTGACCGCGACGGTGCGCTGGCAGGCCTCGCGGGTCCATGCGGGCTCCGATGCCGCGCATGTGCTCGACGGCGCGACCCTGCGGGAGCGCCTGCAGGACTTCGCCGTGACGTGGCTGGAGGTCATCACCGGTCCGACCTCGGTGGCGCTGAACCGGATCGCCATCGCGCATGCGGGCTCGCGCAAGAGCAACCTCGGCGGCATCGTCCTGGCGAACGGGCGCTTCGCCATCGGTGAGCGCGTGAAGCCCGTGCTGGAGGCTGGGCGCGCCGCCGGCCTTCTCGCCTTCGCGGACAGCGAGGCCGCCTTCCGGACCTTCTTCGGCCTCGTCGGCCGGGATATCCAGATCCGACTTCTGCTCGGCGAGACCCTCGATTTCGATGGGGCCGAGATCCGGCGCGATGCGGGCCGCGCCGTCGAGCAGTTCCTGGCCCTCTACGGCCGGGCCACAACCGACCCGAACCACCACGTTTAAGAGGAGACAGACATGCGGGTATATTACGATCGCGACGCCGACCTGAACCTGATCAAGGGCAAGAAGGTCGTCATCGTCGGCTACGGCAGTCAGGGTCACGCCCACGCGCTCAACCTGCGCGATTCGGGCGTGAAGGACATCGTCATCGCCCTGCGCGAGGGCTCCGCCACCGCCAAGAAGGCGGAAGCCGAGGGCTTCAAGGTCCTGTCGGTCGCCGAGGCCGCCCGTCAGGCTGACGTGGTGATGATGCTCACCCCCGACGAGCTGCAGGGCGACATCTACCGTGAGTCCCTCGAAGGCAACATGAAGCAGGGCGCCGCGCTCCTGTTCGCCCACGGCCTCAACGTCCACTTCAACCTGATCGAGCCGCGCAAGGACCTCGACGTCCTGATGGTCGCTCCGAAGGGCCCCGGCCACACCGTGCGCTCCGAGTACCTCCGCGGCGGCGGCGTGCCGACCCTGATCGCCATCGCGCAGGACGCCTCCGGAAACGCCCACGACCTCGGCCTGTCCTACGCCTCGGCCAACGGTGGCGGCCGCGCCGGCATCATCGAGACGACCTTCAAGGAGGAGTGCGAGACCGACCTGTTCGGCGAGCAGGCCGTGCTGTGCGGCGGCCTCGTCGAGCTGATCAAGGCCGGCTTCGAGACCCTGGTCGAGGCGGGCTACGCCCCCGAGATGGCCTATTTCGAGTGCCTCCACGAGGTGAAGCTGATCGTCGACCTCATCTACGAGGGCGGCATCGCCAACATGAACTACTCGATCTCCAACACGGCCGAGTACGGCGAGTACGTCACCGGCCCGCGGATCGTGACGCCCGAGACCAAGGCCGAGATGAAGCGCGTGCTGAACGACATCCAGTCGGGCACCTTCACCCGCAACTGGATGCTGGAGAACAAGGTCAACCAGACCTCGTTCAAGGCGACCCGCGCCAAGCTCGCCGCCCACCCGATCGAGGAGGTCGGCGCCAAGCTCCGCGGCATGATGCCGTGGATCTCCGAGAAGGCGCTGGTCGACAAGACCCGCAACTGATCCGCACCCGCGCGGTCGGGCTCTGCCCGGCCGCGCATGCCGGGGCCGGTCACGCGAAGGCGTGGCCGGCCCTTCGCGTTCCGGGTTGCCCGGCACCGGACATCCCGGCCATAAGCCCCGCAGCGGTCCCGCCTGCACGAGGACCGGCACGCGGAGAGGACACGCATGGCATCGCTCTATTCCGACGCGCACCGGGCGCTGCAGGAGGAGTTCGGCACCACCAAGCTCGCCGTGCGCCTCGACGAGGACTGGGTCCACGAGAGCGTCCAGCCGGACGAGGCCGCCTTCATCGGCGCCCGCGACATGTTCTTCCTCTCGACCGTCGACCCGGACGGCATGCCGACCGTCTCCTACAAGGGCGGCCCCACGGGCTTCGTGAAGGTGCTCGACGCCAGCACGCTGGTGTTCCCGGGCTTCGACGGCAACGGCATGTTCTACTCGATGGGCAACATCGAGGGTCAGGCCAAGGTCGGCCTGCTGTTCATCGACTTCGAGACGCCGCACCGCATCCGCGTGCAAGGCCACGCGACGCTGCTGCGCGACGACGCCCTCATGGCCGAGTACACCGAGGCGAAGTACCTCGTGAAGGTCGCGGTCACCAAGATCTGGGTCAACTGCCCGCGCTACATCCACAAGTACCAGAAGCTCGAGCAGAACAAGTACGTGCCGCGGCCCGGCCGCGAGACCCCGCTCGCCGCCTGGAAGCGCCTCGACCTCGCGGGCGACGTGATCAGCGATGCCGACAAGGCCCGTGTCGCCCAGGAGGGCAAGCTGGACGTCTCCGAGTACGAGGCGCTGATGGCCCGCGGCGAGGCCTGAGCCGCTACCGCGCCCGCGCCACGATGAACACCCGCGGGAAGGCCAACAGGCGCCGCCCGTCGCTGCGCGGCGGGTAGGCGGCCTCGATCTCGGCGGTGTAGGCCGACAGGAATCCGGCCCGCTCCCCGGCATCGAGCGGGTCGAGGAAGGGCCGGAGCCCCGTGGCGCTCACCCAGTCCACGATGGCGGCGGCATCCGCCATCCGGTGGTGATAGGCGGTGCGCCAGACATCGACCTCGGCGGCGTGCGGCGCCAACAGGTCGTAATAGGCCGCGGGCTCCAGCATCCGCCCGAGGCGGCCGGCCACGGCCGGATCGCCGATCGCCGCCGCCCAGGGTCCGTCCGCCGCGACGTCGCGCATCAGGCGATGGGTGGGCTCGGCGAGGTTGTCGGGCATCTGCACCGCGAGCACGCCGCCCGGGGCGAGGAGGCCGAACAGCCGCGGCAGCAGGCGCGCGTGGTCCGGCAGCCATTGCAGCACGGCGTTGGCGTAGATCAGGTCCGGCGCCCGCTCCGGAATCCAGGTCGCGGCATCGGCCAGCGCGAAGGCTAGGCCCGGAAGCCGGGCGCGGGCGCTCGCCAGCATCGCCGGCGAGGCATCGAGGCCGATCACCTCCGCGCCCGGGTAGCGCGCCGCGATCAGCGCGGTGGAATTGCCCGGGCCGCAGCCGAGATCGCAGGCCAGGAGCGGCGCGGCGAGGGGCACGCGGGCGAGGAGTTCGGCGGCGGGGCGGGTCCGCTCGTCCTCGAAGCGGGTGTAGAGGGCGGGGTTCCAATCGGCCATCGCAACCCTCCGTCGTCGCGGTCAGCAGCCGAGCCGGTCGGCGAGATCCGCGAGGTCCCGCGCCGCGTGGGTGACCGGCACCGTCGGCGCGGTCTCGCCGCCGGCCGGCCCGTGCTCGTGGGGCCGGGCGATGTGGGCGGTGGCGAGCCCGTGACCCGCCGCCGCCGCGAGGTCGTTCGAGTGGGCCGCGACCATCATGGTCTCCGCGGGCGCGAAGCCGAGGGCCGCGACCGCGTCGCGGTAGAGAGCGGGCTTCGGCTTGTAGTCGCGGGAATAGCCGGCTCCGAGGATCGCGTCGAAGATCAGCCCGTTGCGGCGGGCGAGGTCGGCCATCAGCCGGACATGCCCGTTCGAGTTCGGCGCCAGGAGGTGCTTCGCCCGCAGCCGCCGCAGCGCGTCCGGCACCTCGGGCCAGGCGTCGAGCCGGTGCCAGGCCTGGACCAGCTCCCGCCGGAGGTCCTCGGACACGCCCGCGATGCCGAACTGTGCCAGCACGTCCGGCAGGGACTCGGCCTGGAGCGTGTCGAGGTCGACGAAGGGCCGGGCGCCGGAGCGCACCGTCTCCATCGACGGGTTGTAGCGGGCCCGCCACGCATCCGCGAAGGCACCGGCATCGAGGTCTGGCGCGAGGGGCGCGAGCAGCCGCGCCGCCTCGCGGGCGACGCCGGAGCGCCAGTCCACCAGCGTCCCGAAGACGTCGAAGACCAGCGCCCGGACGGTCACCGCACCGCCTGAAGGCTCGGACCGCGCCGCACGAAGCCGACGATGTCCTTGACCGCGTCCAGCGTCTGCGCCGCGATGGTCTCGGCCCGGGCGGAGCCATCGGCCAGCACGGCGTCGATGTGGCCGGGATCGGCCGTGAGCCGGCGCATCTCCCCGGCGATCGGCGCGAGGCTCGTCACCGCGAGGTCGGCGAGCGCCGGCTTGAAGGCGGAGAACTGCGCCCCGCCGAAGTCGCGCAGCACCTCTTCGCGGGTGATGCCGGCGAGCGCCGCGTAGATCCCCACGAGGTTGTCCGCCTCCGGCCGCTCCTTCAGCCCCGCCACCTCGGAGGGCAGGGGCTCCGGATCGGTCTTGGCCCGCCGGATCTTCTGGGCGATGGCGTCCGCATCGTCCGTGAGGTTGATGCGGGAATTGTCGGACGGGTCCGACTTGGACATCTTCTTGGTGCCGTCGCGCAGCGACATGACCCGGGCGGCCGGGCCGCCGATCAGCGGCTCCGTGATCGGGAAGAACGCGTCGCCGTGACCGTGCGCCGCGATCGAGCCGGCGAAGTCCGTGTTGAACTTCTGGGCGATGTCCCGGGTCAACTCCAGGTGCTGCTTCTGGTCCTCGCCCACGGGGACGTGGGTCGCCCGGTAGGCCAGGATGTCGGCGGCCATCAGCACGGGATAGTCGTACAGGCCGATGGAGGCGTTCTCCCGGTCCTTGCCGGCCTTCTCCTTGAACTGGGTCATGCGGTTCAGCCAGCCGAGGCGGGCGACGCAGTTGAACACCCAGGCGAGCTCGGCATGCTGCGGGACCTGGCTCTGGTTGAACACGATCGAGCGCTTCGGATCGATTCCGGCGGCGAGGAAGGCGGCCGTGACCTCGCGGATCTGGCCGCGCAGGGCCTCCGGGTCCTGCCAGACGGTGATCGCGTGCAGATCGACCACGCAGTACAGGCACTGCGCGTCGCGGTCCTGCATCTCCACGAAGCGCTTCACCGCCCCGAGATAGTTGCCGAGGTGCAGGTTGCCGGTGGGCTGGACGCCCGAGAAGACCAATTCGGTGAACGCGGCCATCGGCGCCGATCCTGAGCAAGCATAGACCGGGGCTCCGCGCCGTCCGGGCGCGGGGTTACTCGCACCCGTAGGCCGGACCGGTCAAGGCGCGCCGCTTGACCGGCCGGTGCGCCGGACGGGCGCCGGCCGTCGGCAGCACGGGCCTCCCGATCCCATCTCGCCGTCGCTGCGCGCCATCCAAACGGATGATGCCGCGAACCAGCCGATGTTACATTCCGTTTTACTGATTTGATTCGCGGAATTCGGCTGTCTGACCACTGTATTCGCGGGGGATCGATGTCGTCGGCACGCAGACTCCTCACGGCCGTCTGGGCCTGCCTCCCCCTCCTGTCGGTGCCTGCTGCCCGGGCGCAATCCACGCCGCCGATCTCTGTCGATCAGGGCTCCGACTGGGACGACCGTGTGCGGCGGGCCTTCTACCTCCAGAGTCAGGGCTCCGAGCTGATGCCACTCGCGTGGCTGAAAGCCCTGAAGCGGACCGACGGGACGCCGTTCCTCGCGGGAAGCCTGTCGCGCTACGGCTATCTGCCCAATCCCGACAGCCGTGACGATCTGCCCGTCGGATTCACCTTCGCCGGCCCCGCCGGGGGCGAGATCGCCGGGATGACCTGTGCGGCCTGCCATACCCGTCAGATCACGGTCGACGGCAAGGCCTACCGGATCGACGGTGGGCCCGCCATCGCCGACTTCCAGAGCCTCCTGAGCGACCTGGATGTCTCCATGGCCGCGGTCGTCGCGTCGGAGGCGGCATTCCAGCCCTTCGCCCGGACGGTTCTCGGCAAGGCGGCCGAGGACGCGGACGCGGTCCAGAACCTCTCCTTCTTCGTGAAGGCTTGGTACGACCGCTATCACACGCTGATGACGCGGGCCTTGCCCAAGACCCCCTGGGGCCCTGCGCGGCTCGACGCCGTGGGGATGATCTTCAACCGCGTCACGGGCCTGGATATCGGCGTCCCGCCCAACACCATGATCCCGGACAACATCCGCGTCGCTGATGCGCCGACGCGCTATCCCTTCCTCTGGAACGCGCCGCGTCAGGACCGGACCCAGTGGCCGGGTTTCGCGGAGAACGGCAACGACAGTCTCGCCTTGTCGCGGAATCTCGGCGAGGTGCTCGGCGTGTTCGGCCGGTTCCATCCCCGGCCGGACCCGTTCAAGGTCCTGCTCAGATACGATTACCTCAGCGACAACTCGGCGAACTTCAACGGCCTGCGGCTCTTGGAGGACGCGGTTAAGAAGATCGGCCCGCCGCGTTGGCCCTGGACTCTGCAGGCGACGCTGGTTGAGCGGGGCAAGATGATCTTCGAGCGGGGGGAGTCGGAGGGCGGCTGCAAAGGCTGCCATTGGCCGAACCCGGGTGTCCGCTGGCCGGGTGAAGCGGCGACGTGGCACACCCCGGTCAAGGATGTCGGCACCGATTCCCGCGAGCACGGGATCATGCAGTGGCGGGCGAAGAGCGGGGTCCTCACCGGCGCGCAGATCCCCCTTGTGCAGTCGATGCCGCTCAAGGCCGAGAACGAGTGCGCCATCAGCATCCTCGCCAACGCTGTGGCCGGCTCGATCATCCAGAGCTTCAATCCCTTTCTGACCGCAGCGCCGCCGGGGATGGCTCCGCCGCACCTCAACGTGCTCGCGCTGCCGCAGCAACTGCGGTCTCTCGCCAATGCGTTCCCCCGGGCGGGTGATACGAGCTGCACCTCCGGCGTCCCGGCCGGGACCTATCCGTACGAGGCGCGCGTGCTCGAAGGGATCTGGGCGGCCGCGCCCTATCTCCACAACGGGTCCGTGGCGACCCTCGCGGACCTCCTGAAGAAGCCGAACGACCGCCGCCCGTCCTTCAGGATCGGGTCGAACTACGATACCGAGGCCGTCGGCCTCGGCGAGGACCAGACGCAGTTCGACTACACGTTGAACACGACGGATTGCACCGATCGCGATTCCGGCAACAGCCGGTGCGGGCACGATTACGGCACGAATCTCACGCCCGACGAGAAGAGGGCCCTTCTCGAGTATCTGAAGTCACTTTAGGCGCAGCACGTCGGCTCACGGCTCCCGCACGGGCAGCCGCGCGCTCGGGCAGAGGTCGACCAGGACGCAGCGCCCGCAGGCCGGACGCTGATGGTGGCAGACCTGCTGGCCGTGCAGCATCAGGATCTCGTGATTGTCGTAGAGATCCTGCGCGCTCCACGCGGCGGGGAGCTGCGCCCGCAGGATTGGGTGCGAGGGACCGACATCGACCCGCTTGCCGATCAGCCCAAGGCGCTGCGCCACCCGGTGATGATGGCTGTCCACCGGCAAGGCCGGCATCCGCAGGGTGGAGAACGACAGGACCGCCGCGCTGGTCTTCGGGCCGATGCCGGGGATGGCCTGCAGCCACGCCCGCGCGGCCTCGACCTCCATGTCGGCCAGGAAGGCGAGGTCGAGGCTCCCGCAGCGGTCGCGCACGGCCCGGAGCACGTCGCGGATCCGCGGCGCCTTCAACTCCGGCCAGGTCACGCCCGCGATGGCGGCCTCGATCTCCGGCACGTCCGCGTCGATCACCGTGTCCCAGTCGGGGAACCGGGCGCGGAGGGCCTTGAAGGCCCGGCCGGACTCGGCGTTGCGGGTCCGGTGCGACAGGAGCGAGGAGACGAGTTCGCTGACCGGATCGAGACTGTGGAAGTACGGGATCGGGCAGCCGTAGACCGGGCACAACCGCGCGTGGACGGCGAGGGCCTTCTCGGCGAGGGCCGGATCCGTGGCGGCGGGGACCGCCTTGCGGCGGGGACGCGGGACGGTTTCGGTTCTGAAATCGGCGGCGGGCATATCGGGCGAATCCGCCAGCCCGCATCGCTGTTCCTGGCGGCGCGGGGCAGCGGCGATCTGTCCGATCCGGCCGCGTCGGCCTCGCGGTCGGAGGCCGCACGTTCCGCCCTCCCGTCGAAGAGGGGGGAAGAACGAGCCGGCGGTCGCGGCCGGTTCGACGGCGCGGGTTCGGTCCGCGTCGCCGGCCGATCGCCCGGCTCCTACTTCACCAGCGCGTAGATGTTGACGTCGAGGTTGTCGTCGGTGTTGTCCTTGAGGTCGGTCGCGTATTCCTCGACGAACCGGTCCTGCACCACGATGTCCTTGGCATCGAGATAGGCAGTCAGCGTCTCGTAGGTGCTGTCGATCGACTCGTAGGAGCCCTTGTGGGCGAAGCGCAGGGCCTTGCCGGAGGGCGTCGTGCCGAAGCGCAGTCCGTCCGCCTCGGTCGGAGCCGGACTCGGGGCGGCCGCCACCGGCATCATCGCCTCGAACTCGAAGCCGTCATCGTCGGTGCGGGTGAAGACGGCGAGGGGCCGGCCGGCCGGCGCGACCCCGATCTTGGCGAGGTCGGCCTCGATCCGCGCGAAGGCCTGCCTCAGGTTCGGCACGGCCTCCTCCCACTTGGTCTTGCCCGACAGGATCGCGGCCGGCTTGGCCGGCAGCGTGACCTCGTCGACGTCGCCCGGTTCGCCGGGCTTCTCGATCAGAGTCGGCCGCGCGGGCGTCCCGACCGCGGCCTGACCCGCGGGCGGGGGGGCGATCGACTGCTCGGGGGCCGGGGCCGGGCTCTTGCCCGGATCGGCGATCGGGTTCGGCGCCGTCGTCGTGGGCAGCGGGTTGGTCTGCGCCGGCGACGGCGCCGTGGACGGCGGCGGGGCGGCCTGTTGTTGCGCGGCGACTGGATTGCCGGACGCGAGCACGAGTGCAGCCGAGAGGGCGACGAACGGGCGAAGGCGGATCACGTAGGGCGCTCCGGTCGAGGCCAGCGGATGATCGCGCGGGCTCTCGTGGCCTAACCTAGTGGCGAACCGCACGGCCCGCGAGACCACCGCGGACGAGAGCTGCGGGTGCGGCGCATCTGCCACGCCGCAGGCTCCCCTCGCGCGCAGCGGCGGGTTTTGCCATATAGCCGGCCGATCCTTCCAAGCCGCGGGACCGCATGAGCGCACTCGCCCACAGACGCTTCCTGAAGATGCACGGCGCCGGCAACGCGATCGTGGTGCTGGACCTGCGCGGCTCCGCCGAGCGGGTGCGGCCCGCGGAGGCGCGGGCCATCGCGCGGGATCCCGGCTCCGCCTTCGACCAGCTGATGGTCCTGCACGATCCCGTGAGCCCGGGCACGGACGCGTTCATGCGGATCTACAACACCGACGGCTCGGAATCGGGCGCCTGCGGCAACGGCACCCGCTGCGTCGCCTACGCGATGCTCGACGATCCGGCCATGGCCCGCCCGGCCGAGGGCGGGCGGCTTGCCCTGGAGACCGAAGCGGGCGTGCTCGGCGTGCGCCGCGTCTCGGAGCGGGCCTTCACGGTCGATATGGGCCGCCCGCGGCTCGCCTGGGACGAGATCCCCCTGGCGGAGCCGTTCCCCGATACCCGGCGGATCGAGCTGCAGATCGGCCCGATCGACGATCCGACCCTGCACTCGCCGGGCGTCGTGAATATGGGCAACCCGCACGCGGTGTTCTTCGTGGAGCGGGATCCGGACAGCTTCGATCTCGCCCGGATCGGCCCGATGCTGGAGAACCACCCGCTCTTTCCGGAGCGCGCCAACATCTCGGTGGCGCAGGTGACGGGGCGCGAGACCATCACCCTCCGCGTCTGGGAACGGGGCGCCGGGCTGACGCTCGCCTGCGGCACCGCCGCCTGCGCCACCGTGGTGGCCGCCGCGCGGCTGCGGATGATCGGCCGGCAGGCCGCCGTCGCGCTGCCCGGCGGCGAGTTGTTCGTCGAGTGGCGCGCCGACGACCACGTGCTGATGACCGGTCCGGTCGCCCTCGTCGCCGAGGGCACCCTGGCGCCGGAGCTGTTCACCGGCACCGCCTGATGGCGGTCGAGACCCTGACGTTCGGGTGCCGGCTGAACATCGTCGAGTCCGAGGCCCTGCGGGCCCATGCGGCGGCGGATGGGCGGGACCGGGTGGTGGTGAACACCTGCGCGGTGACGGCCGAGGCCGGGCGGCAGGCCCGCAAGGCGATCCGGCGGGTCGCGCGCGAGCGCCCCGGCGCCGAGATCGTCGTCACCGGCTGCGGCGCCGAGGTCGAGACGGCGGCCTACGCGGCCATGCCCGAGGTGGCGCGCCTCGTCGGCAACGCCGAGAAGCTGCGGCCGGAGGGCTGGTCGTCGGCCGCGACCGGGCCGGGCGCCGTGATGGCGGCACGTCGGGCCGATCCGACGCGGATCGGGGCCGTGGCCGGGCACACCCGGGCCTTCGTGCCCGTGCAGAACGGCTGCGACCACCGCTGCACCTTCTGCGTCATCCCGTTCGGCCGCGGCGTCTCCCGCTCGGTGCCGGCTTCCGACGTGATCGCGCAGATCGAGACCCTCGTGGCGCAGGGCGGGCGCGAGGTGGTCCTCACCGGCGTGGACCTCACGGCCTATGGCCGGGATCTCGCCGGGCCGCCCCTGTCTCTCGGCGGCCTCGTGCGGGCGATCCTCCGGGCGGTGCCTGGCCTTCCGCGCCTGCGCCTGTCCTCCATCGATTCCGTCGAGGCCGACGATGCGCTGCTGGCCGCCATCGCCGAGGAGCCGCGGCTGATGCCGCACCTGCACCTGTCCCTCCAGGCGGGCGACGACCTGATCCTGAAGCGCATGAAGCGCCGGCACCTGCGCGCCGACGCGATCCGCTTCTGCGAGATCGTGCGGCGGCTGCGGCCCGACATGGTCTTCGGCGCCGACCTGATCGCGGGTTTCCCGACCGAGACCGAGGCGCAGTTCGGCCGCTCCCTCGATCTCGTGGCGGAATGCGGCCTGACGCACCTGCACGTCTTCCCGTATTCCCCGCGCCCCGGGACGCCCGCCGCACGCATGCCGCCGGTGGCCCCCGAGGCGATCCGCGCGCGGGCGGCGCGCCTGCGCACAGCCGGCGCCGACGCCCTGCGGCGGCACCTCGACGCGCAGGTCGGCCGACGGCTGACGGTGCTGGCGGAGCGCGGCGGCATCGGGCGGAGCGCGGATTTCACCGCGGTCCGCCTGGCGGGCGCGGTCGCGGCGGGGACGTTCCACGACGTCGGCATCGCCGGCCACGACGGCGCGCGGCTCATCGGCGCCTAGCGCCCCCGGGGGCGACGCGGTTCTCCGGTCCGCGATCCCGGGAAGGGCGCCCCGGAGGCCCGCTTTGCGCTCCGGCAGCTCAAAACGTGGGGCTGGGCCGGCAACGGTCCGGAGCCCCGCCTCCGAGCCACGTCGCCCGCGATTGCGGACCCGGGGAATGCGGGGACGCCCGGCTCGAGCGCGGTTGTCGATCAGCCGCTCGGGATCCCGTGCGGGTCTCGGGCTTCGCCCCTCGCGTCGCCGCGCGCCGGACGACGCCGAGGCTCACGCCGGCATCGTCGCGACGGCCTGCGCGATGTGCGGCGGCGGCGGCGCCGTCACCGTGATCGCGTCGCGCTTCGGGTAGAGCGGGATCGACAAGGTCCGCGCGTGCAGGTGCAGGGCGCTGCCGCGGGGCGCCCCGCCGTAGATCGCGTCGCCGAGGATCGGCCAGCCGGAGGCGGCGCAGTGGACCCGGAGCTGGTGGGTGCGGCCGGTGACCGGCTTCAGCTCCAGCCAGGTCCGACCGTCGGCGCGGCCGAGCACCCGCCAATGCGTCAGGGACGGGTCGCCCGCCGGATCGGCCTTCATCCACCACGAGCGCGGATCGTCCGAGCGCCGGGCCAGCGGCAGGTCGATCCGGCCGGACTCCTCGGCCGGGCCGCCCGCCACGAGGGCCCAGTAGGTCTTGTCGACGGCGCTGCCGGAGAACAGCTTGCCGAGACGCGCCAGGGCCTTGGCGTGGCGGCCGAGCGCGAGGCAGCCGGAGGTGTCGCGGTCGAGCCGGTGCGCCGCCTCCGGCCGGCGCGGCAGGCCGAAGCGGAGCGCGTCGAGGTGGTCGGTGAGCGTCTCGCCACCGCGCGGGCCGGGATGGACCGGCAAACCCGGCGGCTTGTCGATGACGAGCAGCAGGGCATCGCGGTAGAGGAGGCGCGCGCCTATGTCGAAGGCGTTGGACATCCGGATCGGCTAGAGGGTCGGTGTCGGCGGGGCAAGGTGGGGCGAGGACGCGAAGTCATGGCGAGCGAGGAGAAGCCCGGCTGGTTCGGACGCCTGTTCGGGCGCAAAGGCCAGCCTGCGCCCGAGGACCAGACCGAGGATCAGTCCGAAGACAAGCCCGAGGCCGAACTGCCGCCGGAGGCGGCCTCGCCTTCGGAGGGCGAGCCTGATTTCGCCACCGCCGCGGAGGACGTGGCGCACGTCCCGCTGCCGCCGGAGGATGCCGGGGGGCCCGTCCCGGACGCGATCGAGGGCGCGGATCTGCTGCCCATCCCGGGCGAGCCCGAGCGTCCGCCGACCGGCACCGCCGGCGACGATCCCGCGCACGGCGCCGACCCGGTCGATACCGGGGACGCCAACCGGGAGCCGGTGGTCGAGGCCACGCCCGCCATCGATCCGGACTTCCAGCCCGACACCCAGCCCGATATCCAGCCCATCGACAGCGCCGCGGCCCTCGCCCACGACGCGGGCGCCGGGCCGGACCGCGAGCCGGAGGCCAAGGGCTGGTGGGGCCGTCTCACCTCGGGGATGAAGCGGACCTCGTCGGCTCTGTCCGACCGCGTCACCGGCCTGTTCACCAAGCGCAAGCTCGACGCCACAACCCTCGAGGATCTGGAGGATGCGCTGATCCAGGCCGATTTCGGCCTGGAAACCGCCATGCGGGTCTCGGAAGCCGTCGGCAAGGGCCGCTACGAGAAGGGCATCTCCCCGGACGAGGTGCGGGCGATCCTGGCCGCGGAGGTCGAGCGGGCGCTGGAGCCCGTGGCGGTGCCGCTGTCGATCGACGCCGCCAAGAAGCCGTTCGTGATCCTGACGGTCGGCGTCAACGGCGCCGGCAAGACCACGACGCTCGGCAAGCTCGCCTCGAAGTTGCGGGCGGAGGGGCGCACCGTGATGCTGGCGGCGGGCGATACGTTCCGGGCGGCGGCGATCGACCAGCTCAAGGTCTGGGGCGCGCGCACCGGCACGCCGGTGATCAGCGGCGCGCAGGGTGCCGACGCGGCGGGCCTCGCCTTCGACGCCCTCAAGCAGGCCTCCGCCGCCGGGACCGACGTGCTGCTGATCGACACGGCGGGCCGCCTCCAGAACAAGGCCGGCCTGATGGACGAGCTGGAGAAGATCGTCCGCGTGCTGCGCAAGCAGGATCCCGAGGCGCCGCACGCGACCCTCCTCGTCCTCGACGCCACGGTCGGCCAGAACGCCCTCTCGCAGGTGGAGCTGTTCTCGCAGGCCGCACCCGTCTCCGGGCTGGTGATGACCAAGCTCGACGGCACCGCCCGGGGCGGCATCTTGGTGGCGCTGGCCGCGAAGTTCGGCCTGCCGGTGCATTTCATCGGCGTCGGCGAGGGGGTGGAGGATCTGGAACCCTTCGCGGCAAGGGACTTCGCCCGGGCGATCGCCGGGCTGGAGAAGGATTAGGCGGCGCGCATCCCGCCGGCCCGGCGGCGGGCCTCTGCGGCGATCTGCGCGCGGGCGTGGTCGACGGGGATACCCCGTGCCACGACCCGGCCGTCGCGCGCGACGCCGTCGTCCGGAACGCGCGGGGCACCGCTGGCGCGGGCCCGATCGGTCTCTGCCGTCGCTGATCCGGCGCCGGCTGCGGGGCGTTCGCCGCGAGGTCGGCCGGGGGCACCCCGATCTCGGCATTCTCCATCACGATGGACATCGCGCGCTCCGCGTTACACACACCCCCGCAAATCCCGTTCGACGCTCCCAGTTTACCGTGAGCGCCGCAGCCGAGCCGACCGAGCGTATGCAGATCGAATCCGTCCCCCCGCAGCGCCACCTGCCGCCCCTCGTGAAGCTGGCGCTGGAACTCGGCCCGCTGGTGCTGTTCTTCCTGGGCAACGCCTATTCCGAGCGCTTCGGTGTGGCACCCGACCAGAAGCTGTTCGTGGCGACCGGCGTGTTCATCGCGGCGACCGTGGTGGCCTTGACGATCCACTACGTGATGGTCCGGCGTTTGCCGATCATGCCCCTGGTGTCCGGCGTGGTGGTGGTGGTGTTCGGCGGCCTCACGCTGGCCCTGCAGGACAAGACCTTCATCATGGTCAAGCCGACCATCGTGAATTCGCTGTTCGGCACCGTACTGCTGGGCGGCCTCCTGTTCGGGCGCTCGCTGCTGTCGGTGGTGCTCGACTCGATGTTCAGCCTCACCGAAGAGGGCTGGCGCAAGCTCACCTTCCGCTGGGGCGTGTTCTTCTTCGTCCTGGCCGCCCTCAACGAGGTCGTGTGGCGGACGCAGACGGAGGATTTTTGGGTCAACTTCAAGGTGTTCGGCATCATGCCGATCACCGTGCTGTTCGCGCTGGCGCAGACGCCGCTCCTCACGCGCTACGAGCGCAAGACCCCGCAGCCGGAGGCGTAGCGCGCCCTGCCGGGGGCGTAGCGGCCCCTGCCGGAGGCTTGGCACCCGGGCCGGAGGCTTGGCCTTCCCTGCCGGGCGCGCCGCGGCTACTGCGCCGCCGCGACCTTCCCGGCGGCGCGGATGCGGGCGAGGACGCTCGCGAAATTCTCCGGCGTGAGGATGCCGACGAGCTTGTCGCGGATCACGCCGTCCGGCCCGATGATGAAGGTTTCGGGCACGCCGTAGACGCCGAAATCGATCGCCGCGCGCCCGCTCGCGTCGGCCCCCACGGCGCTGAACGGCACGCCGTGCCGGGCGAGGAAGCGCTGACCCGCCTCGGGACTCGGTTCCTTGTAGTCGATGCCGACCAGCCGGATGCCGGGCTCCTTCGCCAGCCGCATCAGCATCGGATGCTCCACCTGACAGGGGGCGCACCAGGAGGCGAACACGTTGACCACCGTGATGTGGCCCTTCAGGTCGCCGCTCGACAGGCCTGGAACGGGGGCGCCCGCGGCTGTCAGTCCCGGGACGGCGGGGAGCGCGAAGCTCGGGGCCGGCTTGCCGATCATCGCCGAGGGCAGGGCCGCCGGATCGGCCCCCGAGCGCAGGCGCAGGAACATCACGGCCGCGAGCGCCGCGAAGGCGAGGACGGGCACGATAAGCAGGAGCGATCGGCGGACCGGAGGCGGCGAGTCCGTGGCGTCGTCGAAAGGTGCGTTCATCGCCGCTCCTCCCCGAAGCCCCGCAGGGCGCGGAGCTGCGCCCGCCGGTCGCGCAGGGCGTTGCCGACGAGCGCGATCATCACCAGCGCGCTGAACGCGTAGGCGGCCAGGATGAAGCCGCCGTGGGAGCCCAGATCCATCGCGGCGCTCCTAGACCGGTTGGCCGACCGGCATCGCGGCCGGCGTCGGGGTGATGCGGGGCTGGGTGCGGTCGAGGCGCTCGGCCTCGCGGATCGTCAGCGTCCGCACCCGGCGCCGCATGATCTCGGTGCGCATCGCGTAGAGATGCAGGGTCGACCCCCCGAGGGTCGCGGCGCCGATCATGATCAGCAGCGGGTAGAGCATCGACGGATCGATCGTCGAGCCGCCCATCCGCAGGATCGAGGCCGGCTGGTGGAGGGTGGACCACCAGTTCACCGAGAACTTGATGATCGGCAGGTTCACGGCGCCGACGAGGGTCAGGATTGCCACCGCGCGGGCGGCTCGGTTGGGATCCTCGATGGTCCGCCACAGCGCGATGATGCCGCAGTAGATCAGCAGCAGGATCAGCATCGAGGTCAGCCGCGCATCCCAGACCCAGTAGGTCCCCCACATGGGCTTGCCCCAGAGGGAACCGGTGACGAGGCAGATCAGCGTGAACGCCGCCCCGATCGGCGCCGCGGCCCGTTGGGCGACATCGGCCAGGGGATGGCGCCAGACCAGGGTGCCGATCGCCGAGAGGCTCATGGCTCCGTAGAAGAAGACCCCGAGCCACGCTGCAGGGACATGGATGTACATGATCCGGACGGTCTCGCCCTGCTGGTAGTCGGGCGGGACCGCGAAGAAGGTCAGGTAGAGGCCGATCCCCTGGCCCGCCAGCGACAGGGCGGCGAGCCAGGGCACGAGCGCGCCCGACCACCGCATGAAGTGGCTCGGGTTCGACAGGCGGGTCCAGAGGGAAGGGGTCATCGCGACTGCGGTCTCGGACATCGTGACCGTGGGTCTACCTTAGGGTGCGGTGCAGCAACAATGCGGGCCATGCGCGCGCCCGATCAGGAGCCCGCGAGGACGCGACGCCGCATCCGCAAGGCGGTCCGCCCCTTGCGAAGGGTACGCCGATCGCGCATATAGATACGAACAAAAAGAGAACAAAAGAGCGTCGCCCGAGAAAGCTGTGGACGACGCGGCCCTCTCCCGCCGGAACGAGCCCCGCATGCGAACCGCCGACAAGCAGATCGCCGACATCCTCGTCCGCTACGGCGAACCCTTCGGGGGCAACGTCTGGCGCGTCCAGGGCACGGCCGTGATCTACCACAAGACCCTGGAGCGCATCGCCGCACAGGCGGGGATCGTGTTCGAGCCGCCGACCGTCATCCGCGCCGAGCGCGACGAGGCGGTGATCCTGGTGACCGGTCGCCTGCCCGGCGCGAAGCCCGGGACCGAGCGGGTCGAGTGGTCGATGGGCGAGGCGCTGGTCAACGTGAACTACCGCGTCTCGGGCAAGCAGGCGGCCTACGTCTACGCCATGGCCGAGAAGCGGGGGAAGGACCGGGTCATCCTCAAGCTGATCGAATTGCACGGTCTCGTCTATTCGGAGGAGGAGGCCGACGAGTTCCGGGCGCACCAGCCCGCCGTCCGGGCCGTCGACGAGGATTTCGAGGAGCCCGCCGCCTTCGACGAGGTCACCGAGGCCGAAGGCGATCTCAAGCGCCGCATCGACGAAGCCGAGACGATCAACGCGGTCACCGACCTGATGCTGGACGGCGCCACCCAGGCCATCCTGGCGACGATGCCGTCCGGCACCCGCGACGAGGTCCGTGACTACGCCAAGGCGCGCCTCGTCGCGCTCGGCTGGCCGAAGCGCGGCCGCCGCAGCGCGGCCTGATCCCCACAGCACCGCATTCCGCAACCGCAGGAGACCGCCATGCATCGCGCGACGAGCAGCCGCCGCACCCTGAAGGCCCGCCGGGAGGTCCGGCGGAACTGGAGCATCGAGACGCTGTCGTACAGCCCGACCCGGATCGTCCGCCTGGGCTCGGAGAAGGTCGCGATCCTGTTCCCGCCGGTCGAGCCCGGTTCGGCGTGGCAGCTCTACCCCCACCCCGACACGTTCCCGGGGCTCAACTTCGACGGCCTGCCGGAGCCGCTGCGCCCCGAATTCCTCGCCTTCCCGGACCTGCCGGAGGTCGAGCGGTTCCTGGGCATCCGCGAGGAGGAGCCCGCCGCCCTCGCGGCGTGAGGCCTCCCCTCAGGGCGGAGGCCAGGGCGCGCCGGTATGGAGCGCCCGGGCCTCCGGGGTGAATCCGCCGTGGGGGTCGTGCAACACGAGTGGCGGGCACAGGCTCGCCGCCGCGCGGCTGCCCCGGATCGCGGTGATCAGCACGCGGATCGCCGGGGCGTCGGCGCGGGCATGGACCGGCCGGATCGCCAGCCCGCCGTAACGCCCCCTGAGGGCCTCCAGGCAGGCCGGCAGCGCATCGGCCCTGTGGACGAGCCCGAGGCGGCCGCCGGGCCGCAGGATCGCCGTGCAGGCGCGGATCCACGTCTCCAGGCTGCCCTCCGCGAAGGTGTGGGCGGACGCCCGTCCCGGATGGGGCGAGGCGCGGTGCGATTCGGCCGTGAAGTATGGAGGGTTCGTCAGCACCGCATCGAAACTGTCCGGCTGGAGCCCGGCGGCGCGGCGATCCGCCGCCGCTGCGAGAACGTCGACCACGATGACCGGCGCGTCGATGCCGTTCAGCGCGGCGTTGATCCGGGCCAGCTCGGCCAGGGCGGGATCGCGCTCGATCAGGGTCGGTCGAAGCCCCGGCGTCAGTCCCGCGCAGGCGAGCCCCACGGCACCCGTACCGGCGCCGACGTCGCAGAGCCGATCCTGCGCGCGCAGCGTCATCAGCCGCGCGAGCAGAACTGCATCCGTCCCGGCACGATGCGCCCCCCGGGACGGCTGGTGCAGGCGCAGCAACCCGCCCAGGAAGGCGTCCGGCTCCGTCGTCACGGCTGACGCAGTTCGTGGGCGATCCCGGCATCGCCGAGGAGGCGCCGCGCCTGGGCCTCGTGATCGCGCGGCACCAGAAGCCGCTGTCCGAACGCGCCGATCGAGCCCTCCAGCAGGCTCATGTGACTGTCCGCCACCAGCACCGGGATCTCGGCCGCCTCCAGAATAGAGCGCGCGAACCCGATCAACACGAGATCGTTGGCCCGGATCAACTCGATCATCGCGCGTCCTCGATCATCATCGTGTAGATCGGCGGTTTCGTCGCGGAAGACCCGCGCTGCCGGTATCCCATATCGGCTGGGCGACGATGTTGCGGCGGCGCGGGGCGCGTGCGAAGGGATCGGCGGCCCCGCGACGGGCGACCGCTCTGGAGGTCACGGATTTTGGGTATGGCCCTCTCCATCGAGAACCCGAAGCCTGAGGCCGAGGCGGGGCTGAACGACCTCGTCGCGCTGGTGGCCGACGGCATGGCGCGGGTCAACACCACGATCCTGTCGCGGACCGGATCCGACGTGGCGATGATCCCCGAAGTCGCCAATCACCTGATCGCGTCCGGTGGCAAGCGCCTTCGCCCGATCCTGACCCTCGCCTGTGCCCAGCTCTGTGGCTACGCGGGCGGGGCCGACGGCGACGTCAAGCTCGCCGCCAGCGTCGAGTTCATGCACACCGCCACGCTCCTGCACGACGACGTGGTCGATGAGAGCGACATGCGCCGCGGCCGCGTCGCCGCCCGGATCAAGTGGGGCAACGAGGCTTCGGTTCTGGTAGGCGATTTCCTGCTCGGCCAAGCCTTCCGCATGATGGTGGAGGTCGGCTCGCTGAAAGCCCTCGACATCCTCTCGGCCGCCGCAACGGTGATCGCAGAGGGCGAGGTGATGCAGCTCACCAACGCCAAGAACCTGGAGACCGACGAGGCCGCCTATCTCGCGGTGATCCGCGGCAAGACCGCCGAGCTGTTCGCCGCGGCCTGCGAGGTCGGGCCAGTGCTCGCCGGTCGGCCGGCGGTCGAGCAGGCCGCTGCCCGCGCCTACGGGATGAACCTTGGGATCGCGTTCCAGCTCATCGACGACGTGCTGGATTACGGTGGCACTTCGGCGGAGCTCGGCAAGAACGTCGGCGACGATTTCCGTGAGGGCAAGATCACCCTGCCGATCGTGCTGGCCCATCGACGGGCCAGCGAGGGCGAGCGCGGATTCTGGCGGCGCACCCTTCAGCACGGCGAGATCGGAGAGGACGATTTGGGGACGGCCCTCGACCTGCTACAGCGCCACGGCGCCCTGGAAGAGACGGTCGCCCGCGCCCACTATTACGGCGCCGAGGCGCGTGCCGCCCTCGACATCTTTCCCGATGGTCCGGTGAAGGCAGCGCTCCTCGGGGCGGTGGAGTTCTGCGTAGCGCGGGCGCGCTGAGGCGTATCGCGGCTTCCGCGGCTGCGGTGTCCAACGCGGAAGCTGTCTCGGTCCGAGTACCGCACGCCCGTCATCGCGTGGCCGAAGCCAGCACGTCGGCCAAGACCGGTGCCAATCCGCGCAGTTCCTCCAGATGCGCGGCCGTCAGCGTCCGCAGCAATGCCTCGGCGTGGGGTGTCAGCGACAGCGCGCTCCGACGCCGGTCTTCGGCAACGCGCACCTTGGTCAGCAATCCGCCTTCCACCATCCGGGTGACCAACTCGGCGGCGCTGTGAGGTGCGATGAGCAGTTGCTCGGCGAGCAGCCCTACGGTTGCCGGCGCGCGTCCGGCGTGGCCCGCCAGGGTCAACAGGGCCTGATGCTGCTGCGGCGGCAGGCCGGCGCGCGCCGCCGCGGCCTCGCTGAAGGCCATGAAGCGCCGGAGCCGAAACCGGAAATCCGCCAAGGCCGCGTACTGCTCCCGCGTCAACGCACCCGTCTCCGGTTCGTTGGGCTCGGGCTTATCGATCTCGGGATCGTCTACCGCCATGATCGTCTCCACGAGAGCTATCCGGATGCCTCTATGTGAGCGCCGATCCAGGATCATGCACGTCGCCCTATCGGGCCCTGGTAGAATATATCGGATCACGACATAAATGACAGGTTCTGCTCAGAGAGGAGACCTGGATGGATGGCCGGATCGAGATCGCGCGCGGCGGTGACAGGCCGAGGCGGCGGGCCCTAGGGGATTTCAGCACCGATCGGCGCGTCCTGACCCTGGCCGGCTTGGCGATCATCACCGGAAGCGCCGCCAGCGCCACGGCTTGGGTGCTGCTTACCCTGATCGGGCTCGTAACCAACCTCGTCTGGTATGGGCGTTTCGATGCGAGCCTGACATCGCTGGCCGGTGCTACGCCGGGACCGTGGACGGTCGCGATCCCAGTGGTCGGCGCGCTGATCGTCGGTGCCATGGCGCGCTACGGCTCGGAGAAGATCCGCGGCCACGGGATCCCGGAGGCGATGGAAGCCATCCTGATCGGCGGCAGCCGGATGTCGCCCAAGGTGGCCGTGCTCAAGCCGCTCTCGTCGGCCGTGGCGATCGGCACCGGCGGTCCGTTCGGCGCCGAGGGGCCGATCATCGTCACCGGGGGCGCGGTCGGCTCGCTGTTCGCCCAGTTCTTCCACCTGAGCGCCGCCGAGCGGAAGACCCTGCTGGTGGCGGGTGCCGCCGCCGGCATGACGGCGATTTTCGGGACGCCGGTGGCGGCCGTGCTGCTCGCCGTAGAGGTCCTGCTGTTCGAGTGGCGGCCGCGCAGCCTCGTCCCCGTGACGGTCGGAGCTGTGACGGCAACCTGTTGGCGGCCGCTGCTTTTCGGCGCCGGCCCGCTCTTTCCCTTCGCCGACAATCCGTCACTTCCGTGGTGGGGGCTGCCTGCCTGCGCGGCACTCGGCATCGCCTGCGGGCTGATTTCCGGCCTCCTCACCCGCACGCTCTATGCCCTGGAGGACGGCTTCGGCCGGCTGCCTCTGCACTGGATGTGGTGGCCGGCGCTGGGGGCCGTCGTGGTCGGCCTCGGCGGTCTCGTGGAGCCCCGGGCACTCGGCGTCGGCTACGACGTCATTCACGACCTGCTCTCCGGGCACATGCTGACCGGTGCCGTCGTGATGATCCTCGTCGTGAAGGCGGTGATCTGGCTCGCTGCTCTGTCCTCGGGAACGTCCGGCGGCGTGCTCGCGCCGCTGCTCATCCTCGGCGGCGCGGTGGGGTGGTTGATTGGGCTCCTCCTGCCGGGTGCCCATGGCTTCTGGGCGCTGATCGGTATGGCGGCGATGCTCGGGGGCACGCTGCCAGCTCCGCTGACCGCCGTGGTGTTCGCCGTTGAGATCACCGGCGACGTCGCTGCACTGGCGCCTCTGCTAGCCGCCACCATGGCGGCCTACGCCGTGACCGTGCTGCTCCTCAAGCGCTCGATCCTGACCGAGAAGATCGCCCGGCGTGGCCAGCATGTCACCCGCGAGTACGGGATCGACCCGTACGATCTCGCTCGGGTGGAAGCGGTGATGACCCGGTCGGTCGAGACCCTGAATGCGGGTTCGCCCCTGACCGAGGCGCTCGCAGCCATTGAGACGGGTATCCACCACGCCTATCCAGTCATTGACGACGGCGGTCGTCCCGTAGGGCTGGTCTCGCGCGGCGATGCGCTGGGCTGGGCCCTGGAGGAGCGCGATGGCGACACCGCGGAAGGCAGTCTCGGCGAGCGCGTCTCGGACGCCGATCTCGCTGTGGTCCATCCGGGCGACGTCGTCTCGCACGCGATCGACGTGATGCTCGCCGCCGGGCAGGGCCGCCTGCCGGTCACCGACCCACAGAGCGGCCGGCTGGTCGGGCTACTGACCCGCAAGGATCTGCTTCAGGTTCGCGCCACCGTCGTGCGCGGCGAGGCCGAACGTCATGCGTTCTTCCGCAAGGGCCGGCTCGTTCGCCGGGCGTGATCAGGAGGAAGACGATGGCGCATCGCGGTCCGGATCTGACGTCCCTCCTCGGTGGGCTCGGGCCAGGCGCCTTCTGTCTCTTGGACGGCCCTAATGGGACGGATCTGGCGCTGGTCGTCTCGCGTGAGGGGCGGCGCGAGGTGCTCGTCTTGAATCGGCGTCGCAAGGCTGACGGGGACCTGCCGCTCCTGTCGAACCTTGCCGTCGACGCCGTGGTGGTCCTGTTGGCCGCCTTCGTGGCGCCTAGCGGCGCGGTTGACCCTGCGGCATCCGTTTCCCCCAGGCGCGTCCCAGGCGCGCTCTACCTCACGGCGGCGGGCAACTATCTCTGCGGTCGCGACGAGTTCGGGCGGCTCGCGACCTTCGATGCGGCGAGCGGACTTCACGGCGCGATCAACGCGGAAGGGCTTCCGCAGGCGGTGCGATGGCGCGTGATGGTTCCCCAGGCGGGCGGCGTCGTCACGGTCTACGAGGCCGAGCCCGCCTGAGGGCCGCGGCCCGACATTCAGCGCAGGAAAGTCGGCGCAACCCACCAGTCCGGGTGAGCGGCACGCAGGGCAGCGGCAGCCCTGACGGCACCGCGCCGGTCCGCGAACAGCGCGAAGACCGTCGCGCCGGAACCCGACATTCGCGCGAGCCGGCAGCCCTGTGCACGCAGCGCCGAGAGCGTATCGCCGATCACCGGCGCGACCGTGAGGGCCGGCGCTTCCAGATCGTTGCGGGCCGGGGTGATCGCGGCCACCAGAGCTTCGCCGTCGAGATCCGGGGTGATCGCCGGATGGGCTGCACCGTCGAGATCCTGGCCGGGCACGAGGCCGAGCGCCTTGAACACCGGCGCGGTCGGGACCGGAACGCCGGGATTGACCAGCACCGCCGGCAGGGGTGCGAGGCCGAGAACCGGGCCTATCGCGTCACCGACGCCGCGCATCATCCGGGCTCGCGGGTCCAGGCAGACCGGCACGTCGGCTCCGGTTTCCCGCGCCACCGCGACGATGGCCGCGTGATCGAAGGGAAGTCCGTTGAGGCGGGCGAGCAGGCGTAGGGCCGCGGCGGCGTCGGAGGATCCGCCGCCGATGCCGGCAGCCACGGGCAGGCGCTTCACGAGGTGGAACGCGCCGGTGCGCAGATCCGGCACCTGCGCGGCGAGCCCCCGCGCCGCGCGCAGGACGAGGTTGTCACCCGTTGGGCCGGCCGGGCCGGCCGTCGGGCCGCTGACGGAGAGGCCGAGGGGCGCGCCGGGATCCAGGGTCAGCCGGTCGGCGACGCCCGCGAAGACCACGAGGCTCTCCAACGCGTGATAGCCGTCGCGCGCCCGGCGCCCGAGGATGTGGAGCGTCAGGTTGACCTTGGCGGGGGCGCGGTCTGCGAGGAGGGTCACGGGGGCTCGGACGTAGAAGGGCGGTGTCGAGGCTCTACAGACTCGCGCCTGATAAAAACAGCTCAGCCGAACTCCGCATGCGGTCTGTACGGCAGCGCGTCGCCGACGCGGATCGCCGTCAGGTCCTCGGCGAATTCGACCAACCCTTCGCTCGTCGCGAGGCTCGACAGGGCGCCGCCAGACGCCAGGACGGCGACGGGCCGTCCGGCGTCATCTGGGCTCAGGCACACGCGAAGGTACTCGCGCCGACCCGGACGCTTCTCACAAGCGAAGCCGCTCGGCACGGTGAGTGCGGGTGCGGTGTCCTGCACGCCCGACAGGTGCAGGACGAGCGGCTTCAGCACCGTCAGGGCGGTAACCTAGGCGGTGACCGGATTACCCGGCAGGCCGAAGAAGGCCGTGCCGTCCACCTGTCCCAGCGCCACCGGCCGGCCCGGCTTGATCGCCAGCCGCCAGAAGGTCAGCCCGCTCGAAGCCTCCACGGCGGCGCGGACATGGTCTTCCTCTCCCACCGAGACGCCGCCGGAGGTGACGATCAGGTCGTGCGCCGCGGCAGCTGCCACCACGCGCGCGCAAGGGGGCGGGCGCGTCGCGCCGGATCCCGAGATCAGCAGCCTCGACGCCGAGCCGTTTCGGGAGCGAAGAGCATCGGCCGGTTGACGTCGTGGATGTCGGCGGGGGGGTAGGGGTTGACCCGGGGGGCGTCAGTTCGTCGCCGGTGGTAAACAGTGCTGCCCTCAGTGGGACGCGCAGGCGCAGGTCGGGAAGTCCAAGGGCGGCCGCGAGCGCCAGGTGGCGGACACCGAGCCGGGTGCCGGCCCGGATCGCGATGATGCCGTGCGCGATGTCCTCACCGGCCCGGCGACGGTTGGTGCCGGAGCGAGTTTGGGCGGCAAGGTGACGCTGCCGCCTTCGACCCGCACGGCCTCCTACATGGCCACGGCATCGGCGCCGGGTGCATCGGAGCCCCGGTGAAAATCCGCACCGCGACGCCGGAACACGCCGCCGTTGGCGTTCGGCCCGCCTGGATCCGTCCGGAGAGAGGCAGGTGGGTTGCCCCGCCGTCCGCGCAATCGGCCGCGCGCACGGCGTAGCCGTCCATCACCCCGTTATCGAAGGGTGGCAGATCGAGCGGGGCGACAACGACCTCGGCGAGGACGCGGCCATCCGCCTGCCCGAACGGCACCGTTTCGATGCCGGCGAGCACCGGCAATCGCTTCCGGATGAGCGCCACAGTGTCGGCCCCGCAGAGGTGTGGGCGCCGCGTCGACGCAGTCGGCGCTCAGACGGTCCATGGCGGCGCCGGATTGGGCTGGTGCAGGCGGGTCGGCACGGGCGGCCTCGCAGGCTGTGGAGCGCCGGAGTGCGGCATCGGAGCCGGGCGATGAAGCCCGGCACGTGGCCTCGGCCGGTCGCATCCTCTACACTCTCGCCACCATGTCGCCCGATGCCGCGTTGCCTAGCCTGCGCCATCTGTTCGAGGTGCCGGCGGATGTCAGCTACCTTGACGCGGCGGCGTGGTCGCCGTTGCCGCGGGTTGTCCGCGCCGCCGGAGAAGCGGGCATCCTCGTCAAGAGCCGGCCCTGGGACCATTCCCGCTCGGCGATCCCGGCCCTCGCTGAACGCGCCCGCGCCGCTGCGGCCGGTCTCATCGGAGCCGGCGCGGACGACGTCGCGATCGTCGGCTCGGTCAGTCACGCAATGGCCGTCGCCGCGCACAACATTTATCCGCGTCCCGGCGGTCGTCTCTTGCGGGTGGCCGACGAGTTCCCGTCCCTGCGTTTTGCCTTCGACCGTCTCGCTGTTCGCCATGACCTCGCCGTTGAGGAAGTGGCACGTCCCGGTGACGGCGATTGGACGGCGGCATTGCTGACCGCCATCGACCGTCCGGGTGCCGGTCCGCTTTCACTCGCCACGCTGACGCCCCTTCACTGGACCGACGGAAGCCTGATCGATCTCGACCGCCTTGCACCAGCCGTCCGTGCCGCAGGCGCTGCCCTGGTGATCGACGCGACGCAGGCTGTGGGGGCTCTCCCGGTGGACGTGGCCCGATGGCAACCCGATTTCCTGGCCTTTCCCACCTACAAATGGGCATTGGGACCCTACGGATTCGCCTGTCTGTACGCGGCGCCCCACCGGCAGGACGGCTGCGCCATCGAAGAGAATGTCGGCAACCGTCCGCCGGTCGACGGCGCTCGCCGCTACGACCGGGGCGAACTGAACGATCCCGTCGCCCTCGCCATGGCGGCGACCAGCCTGGAACTGATCGCCGGCTGGAATATGCGATCCGTGGCGGCACGGCTGCGTGAAATGACGGACCGGCTTGCCACGGATGCCGAGCCGCTCGGGCTCCTGGCTGCGGCTCGGGGCCTGCGGGCGCCCCACATCCTGGGACTGCGCTCGTCCGGAGCGTTACCCAACGGTCTCGTGGACAGGCTCGCCCGGAAGCGGGTGTTCGCCAGCGAGCGCTCGTACGCCTTGCGTCTCAGTCCGCATGTCTGGGTCGACGATGACGACATCGCACGCTGCATCGCCGCCCTCCGGGATGTGCTCGGCGGACGTCCCTGAGACACGACGGAAATGCACGGCTGCTAAGCCGGCACGCGTCGGCAAAGTGCGGATGTCGACGCCGGCATCGCGCCTAGATCAGCCGTCGATACCGCCTGCGCGGTGCCCTGAAGAAGGCTTCCTTCGTCAAAATGTCGAGTTTCATAGCGCCTCCGGGCGATTTTCTTCGCGCGCCGGATCACGGCCGTTCCTTTCGCGCGCGGCTGTCCGGCGTCGTTCAGGCCCGTTTTTCCGGGCGTTTCGCCGTGATTCTTTCCGGTGAGCTGATCCAGAGCCTGTTCCACTTCGCGCTCAACATCCACTTGGTACGCGAACTTAATTCTCGCAACTACGGGTTGTTTGCGATCGTCTTCGCGGTGGGCGCTGTCGGGATCACCTACATCCGTGCGCTGGTTGCAGTCCCAGCGACGCTTCACCTCGCACGGAGCCGTGGTCGGCCGGCGGCGACGGGGTACGATGTCATGTTCGGCTCGGGTGCCGTGCTCGTCTCCGGCATCTCGGCGCTCGGCGTCAGCGTGACGCTGGTTCCCGTGATTGGCCTGGGCGCGCTGGCGGCCGGCGCGTTCGTCGGCCTCTATGCGTTCCGCAGCTACCTGCGGATCGTCCTTCTCGCCCGAGGCCGCCCGCGGATCGCCGGACTGAGTGACCTCGTTTACGCCCTCTGCGGCGCCCTGTTCATGGCGCGCGGGTTCAGCGGTGACGGTACCGTGCTGCTCGATCAGGCCTTCTTGGCGATCGCCCTCGCGCATGCAATCGCCATCGCGGCAGCTTTCGGCGCGCTGCGCGAGCGGCTCCGGTTCTCACTCCATGCTCGAGCAAGGGCGCGATACCGGTCGATCTGGCGCACCCTGGCTTGGTCGCTGGCCGGTGTCACCAGCCTGACCGTTCAGGGTCAGGGCCTGACCCTGCTGTTCGGCCTTCTTGCCGGCCCGGCCGCCTACGCGCCGATCGCCGCGACGCTCGTTCTCTATGCGCCGCTGCGCATCCCCACGAGCGCGCTGATGAACATGGTCCTGCCGGAACTCAGCAGTCTACTCGCGAACGGCGAGGTTCCGGCAGCGCGGCGGCTCGTGTTGCGGCACACGGCCCTGATCGGCGGTGCCTGCATCGCCTACGGCGCGATGATGGCGGAAGCCCTGCCCCTGATCGAAGAGATCCTGTTCAAGGGCCGTTTCGCCGGCGAGCCGATGGGCTGGATCGGCCTCGGCGTCTGGGCCGTCGTGACCGCGTCGCTGCTCTACGCGATCCCGCGTACCTATCTTGAAGCCTCGGCCGCCTTTCGGACGATCACCGCCGGTGCTGTGGCGAGCGCCGCACTCGGCTTCGCGATCATGGTCCCGGCGCTGCTGCTGCTGCTGCCCTCGGCCACCGCGCTCCTGGGGCTCCTCGCCTCGGAACTCGCCACCCTCGCATGGTCGCTGGAGGCGTTCCGGAGGACCACGCGCAGTTCGCGCCTGTCCCGGAACGCCGGTGCGGCGTGAGATACGCCGCCCGGCCCTAAGCCGGGGCTTCCGCCGTGGGCGCCACATCTCCGCGCGGCGCCATCCGACCGAAGCGGCGGCGCAGGGCGTGCTGAGCGCGGTCTGCGATGAGCGCCGCGAAGCCCAGGGGCGTCCGCGCACCGATCATCGAGGCCAGCGTCAGGTTCTGCGTGCCGAAGCGCCCCTTGAAGCCCTCATCGCCGCAGAGGAAATCCACGGTGTGAAGCCCCCGGTCGATCGACCACATGATGTAGTCCATCATCAGCACCATCCCGGGTGAGCCGCGCTCCACCGCGGGATCGTAGGTGGTGACGAAGGCCATCATGGCTCCGGCCTGGACGAAGTTGACCGACACCGCCACGACCTCGCCGCCGCACTCGAGTACGAAGACGTGGAGCAGCCCCGCCTCGGCGAGCACCCGCACCATGGCGGGCAGGGCTGGGGAGCCCTCGTCGTAGAATGCGGTGGAGGCAAGCCCGTGGGTGGCGAGCCAAGCCCGCTTGAAGGTGGTCAGTCGCTCGAGCACCGGCGCGACCGGCTCATCCGGGCTGAGAAGGCGGAAGGTGAGCGGACCCCGCTCGCCCATGAATTTTTGGCCGCGGCGATAATTCTGCCGGGTCTTCTTCGATTGCGCGTCGAACCAGGCCTGTCCGCTCTTCCAGGGGCCGCGTACGCGCCAGTTCGCCTCGTCGCGGTGGTTCAGGTGCAAGCGGATCCCGTCGCCCGCGGGATCGAGCAAGGTTTGCGACACGGCTTCCGGCAGCAGCCGGTTGAGGTAGGCGAGATCGAAGCCGCCGTCCCGCCCGGCCTGACGCCACATCCGGCGCAGCAAGCCCCGGTCGGCATCCGGCGCCATAAGCGCGTCCCCGAAATCCGAACAATCCTTGGCGGCCCATTCGAGCACCCGGAAGATCTTCCGGCGCACCGTGGCCAGCGGCATCACCCCGATCAGGGCCTCGCCCCGCCACGCAAGCACGATGGCCAGGGTGCGCCGGTCCCGGTCGGCGGCGCTCGACCACCATGCGGTGATCCAGGCGTGGCTCTGGAAGATGAGGGCGCCGCTGCGCGTCCACAGGTCCGTCCAGGGCTGTTCCACCTCCGCCAGCCGCTCGGGCGTGCGGATCGTCTCGAAGCGCTCGATCATTGCGGTCACGCGCCGGGCCGGGATTCAGCCGAAATGCCGCGCAGGCGCCGCACCTGCCGGCTGATCCGTCGGCCCATCTTCTTCAATGGCAGCACATAGAGGCCCGACAGGGACTGATAATCGGCGACATCCCGATCGACGAGGCCAAATTTAAAGTCCTCGTTCGGATGGGGGACGCACAGCGTCCCGAATATCCTGTCCCAGAACGAGAACAGAAGTCCGAAATTCTTGTCGTAATGCTGCGGCGCCGTGGAATGGTGGAGCTGGTGCCAGTGCGGGCACAGCACGACGTTGTTGAGTGGACCGAACGAAATTTTGAAGTGCGTGTGACGGACGAAATCCATCATCAGAATGTTGCGCATGATGTAGACGTTGATGCCGAACACCGTCAGCTCGACCGGATTGAGAGCGAGCAGGCTCCAAATACCGAAGCAGATCCCCGGGATCACTCCGTCCCAGGCGCGGTTCATGACCTCGTCGAGGGGGTGCACCCGGTCCTTCGTGATGCCGACCATGACCTCCGCGGAGTGGTGCACCTTATGGAGCTCCCACAGGAACGGGAACCGGTGCTGGGCCGTGTGATACAGGTAGTAGGACAGGTCGTAGGCCAGCAGCATCGTGGCGGTGAACACCACGATGGTCCCCGGCCCAGGCGACCCGAAGACCGGGTGGTCGATGCCGAAAAGCGTGCCGAGCAGCCGGTTCGTGGCGTAGCCGACCGCCACCACGAAGGTCACGCCTGCTGGGATGAGCAGGAACGGCATGATCGCCTTGCGGGTGACGTAGAACAACAGGTCGGCGCGCGCCGACGGGTGCGTGATCACCTCAGGCGGGAGCGCGAACTCGAAAAATTCGGCGAACGAGTATCGCTCCGCCGTACGCAGGTACGCGATCAGCGCGCAACCGAGCGCGGTCGCGAACAGCAGGCCAGCGGCGAGCAGGTTCTCGGCTGAAACCTTTTCGGCAATCCGCGAAATGAAGTGAGCGACATCCATGGATACGCGTTCCCCTTGCCGGGACGGGCCTGATCCTCATCGTCGAGGCGCACGCGCCGCCGAGGCGCAATGCGTCTCGGCAGGCGGAAAGATCTCCCAATCGTCCTTCCCGGATCTTAGCGCCGACGGAATTGTCCACCGAAAACTGGCTTCGATCCGCGAGCCGTCGACGTCACTATCGCTTTCGAACGAACCATTCACCCCGTGCCGAATACGTTCACGGATCGCCGGTCGGTTTCAAGTGATGGCGCGCGTCGAACGCTCGACCTTCGGGGTCCCCGGCGGACGTGAGGCCCTTAGGGTCGCGCGCACCATGGCGGCGATGCCGTCCGCCGCCGACGCCTCCGAGAACACGCTCTCGTAGCGCGCCCGCGCGGCCCGGCCGAAATCCCGCCATCGAGACGGATCGGCGACCATGCGTTCGAGGGCCGCCGCGATGGGCTCCGGACCGCCCGGCGGCACGACCCAGCCGGTCTTGCCGTCCTCCACGACCTCCGGCAGACCGCCGATCGCTGTGACCAGGGGTGGCACGCCGTACGACATGGCCTCGATCGCCACCCGGCCCAGGGATTCCGGCTTCTGCGACGGCATGGTCACCACGTCGGCCCACCGATAGAGCGGCGCCGGGTCGGATACGAACGGCTGGAGGCTCACGTGGTCCGACAGGCCCGTCTCGTCGATCCGCGCCGCCAGGCTGCGCTCACGCCCCACGTCCTCGAAGGCGCTGCCGACGATGCGCAGTTCGATCTGGCGGCGCACCGCCTCGGGCAGCGAGGCCAGGGCCTCGACCAGAACGTCCTGGCCCTTGATCCCGCTGATCCGCCCGAGCATCAGCACCCGTAGCGGGCGGCTGCCGTCGTAGGCCGCAGCGTTCGCCTCCAGCGGCCCGGCGATGCCGTTATAGACGACCCGGGCGGTTGCCCGCGCCGGCAGCGCGTAGACCCGTTCCGTGGCGTGCGAGTTGAACACCACGTTGGCGCCGCTCCAGCGAATCAGCGCGCGCAGGACCTTCAGGACCGTGCCCTCCGGAAGCTCGTGGACGTGCACGATGCTGCGTCCTGGGCTGAGGCGTGACGCCAGCAGATAATCCGCCACGACGGTGGTGTTGATGTAGACCAGATCGCTGGCGCGCAGGCGCCGGTACGCGCGCAGCACCGCGAACGGCAGGGCCAGGAGGTCGAGGGTGACGAGGCGTGCCAAGTTCTTCCGCCGCAAGATCCAGAGCGGCTCAACCAGAACGCGGTTCGCGAAGGGCGTCAGCGCTGCCACGATCGGGCCGTTCCGGGGCAGGATGACATCGATCTGCGCGTTCGGCTGGGCGGAACGAAGCGTGCGGACGGTCTCGACGAAGCAACGGTCGGACCCGTAGAGCTCGAAGCCTTGATGCACGCAGGTGATGCGCAGGCACGTATTCAACTCGTCCATTGGGTGCGCAGCCGTCGATACTACGCTGCCAGCGTCAGGTGCGACGCAAGTCGTGCTTAATATCGATTTATCTACCATGGTGATATGTTCTAAAATTGACTCGCAACTTTAAGTTGCAAAATTGATTTCATAGACCGGTTACTTGCGACGACTTACAATAGGATCAGCAAAATGGGAAGGAAGGACGATGCCTGACCGCGCACTCGAAGTGCTTATCCTCGGAACGCGCGGAATTCCGGCAGCACATGGCGGCTTTGAGACTTTCGCGGAGCGCTTGGCCGTTTATCTGGCCGCCCGGGGCTGGCATGTCGGCGTCTATTGCCAGAGCGAGGTTGGGCGCGTGGAGAAACGTATCCGGTCGAGCGACTGGAACGGCATCGAGTTGATCACCGTGGAAATCGGCCTGCGCGGTCCGGCGGCGACGCTCGCCTTCGACGCGTTCTGCGTCCACGACGCGGCGGCAAGGGGCGGCGTGTGCCTCGTGCTCGGCTATAACGGTGCCGCGTTCCTTCCCTACCTGCGGGCTCGCGGCGGACGCATCCTGACCAACATGGACGGGATCGAATGGCGCAGGCCGAAATGGTCGCTGCCCGTCCGGGCGTACTTCTACGTCAGCGAATGGATCGCGGCCTGGTCCTCGCAGCGGCTCGTGGCCGACCATCCGATCATGGCCGACCACCTCGCCCGGCGGCGCCCGCGACGGGCCATCGCGACGATCGCCTACGGCGGAGACCCGCCGCCGGCGGGGCTCGGATCGCCGCCGCTCGGCCTGCAGCCCGACCGTTACCTCGTCTCGATCGCCCGCATCGAGCCGGACAACAACATCCTGACGATCGTCGAGGCGTTCTCGCGGCGTCCCCGGGGCATGCGGCTCGTCGTCCTCGGCACGATGAACGTGGGCAATCCCTATCACCGCGCCGTCGAGGACGCCGCCTCGGACGAGGTCCTGTTCCCGGGTGCCATCTACGAGGCCACTCAGGTGCAGGCTCTGCGGGTGCACGCGCGAGCCTACCTCCATGGCCATACGGTGGGCGGCACGAACCCGTCGCTGGTCGAGGCCCTGTGGGCCGGCAGCGCCGTGATCGCGCACGACAACCCGTTCAACCGCGGCACGGCCGGCGACGGGCAGTTCTACTTCTCGGATGCGAATAGCTGCGCCGCCGTCATCGAACGGGTGCTCGTCGACGCGCCCGCGGTCGCCGCCGCCCGGGAGGCGTCCCGGCGACGCGCCGAGCGCTTCCGCTGGGACGACGTGCTGGCGGCCTACGAGGATGCACTGCGGCAGGTCGGCGGCTATCCGCCGACACGGATACCCGCACGGGACGCCGCCATCCCCGAGGTGGCGCCGGACCGTGCCACGGCCGGAACGGGCTGGTGACGGCCAGCCGCCGGGTGCTGCTGGCGGGTGGACTGGCCGCCGCGGGCGCGCTTGCACGGCCGGCGCGCGCCGCCGCCGAGCCCCTGTCGCTGCGCCGGGGCATCGCCCTCTGGCCGTGGTTCTCGCTCACCACCGAGTTCCCGGCACCGCGCATCGATTACGCGTGGCCGCCATTCCAGGCGGACCGCCCGATTCCCAGCGACGGAGACCTGCGCCGGCTCGCGGGCCTCGGCTTCGACTTCGTCCGGCTGCCCATCGATCCCGGTCCCTTCGTGGCCTTCACGAACAACCGGCGGGCCGAACTCCTCGGCAGCCTGTCGGCCGCAATCGACGCGGTCCTGGCGACCGGGATGCGCGTCCTGCTCAACGTTCAGGCCAATGCGGCAACCCACCACTTCACGCCGGACGCCTTCTACGGCTCAGATCGGGCGCCGCTGTTCTCGCTCTACCGGGATTTCGTGGCCGAACTGGCCCGCCTGTGCGCCCGCAAGGGGAGCGACCGTACGGCGCTGGAGCCCGTTAACGAGCCGCCGCAGGCCTGCGGTGCCGAGGCGTGGAACCGCGTACAGGCCGAACTCCTGGCCGTGGCCCGCGCGGCCGCCCCGTCGCTCACCCTCGTGGCAACCGGCTCCTGCGGCAGCCTCGTCGCTGGGCTCACGGCGCTCGATCCCGCACCCCTCGCGCGTTATGCGCCGCTTCTCTACACCTTCCACTTCTACGAGCCGTACCTGTTCTCCCACCAGGGTGCGCCGTGGCTCACCGAGGAGCCGTTCTACCGGTGGCTCAACGCGGTGCCCTGGCCCGGCTCGGGCGGCAGCCTGCGGGAGACCCTGGCTGCGGTCCGGGCCCAGATGGATTCCGACCGTGCGGTTTCTGGGGCCGAGAAGGCGCGCGACCTCACGATGATCGAAGGGAAGCTGCGGGAATATTTTGAGGCGCAGCCCGGGCCCGCCTATCTGGTTGCCGCGATGGCTCCGGTCTCGACATGGGCCGATCTCTACGGGATCCGGCCCGGGCACGTGCTGGTGGGCGAGTTCGGTGCCCTGCGCACCGACGCCCGCTACACGGCGGCGCGCGCACCCGACCGGGCCGCCTACATCCGTGACGTGCGCGAGGCTGCGGAGCGCGCGGGCTTCGCGTGGTCGTTCTGGAACCTGTTCGACGGCCTCGGCCTGATGGACGAGGCCCATACGGCCGATCCCGCGCTCGTGGCCGCGCTCGGGCTCAGGAGCCGGCGCTGAGCCGTCCTCAGGCCTCCCCGTCGGCCCGGGACCGGGGGAACAGCAGGATGAGCATCAGCGCGAACTTGGCGAGCATCGTCGTCTTGCCGGCCAGCCCCTCGAAGGTGTTGACCAGGATCACGAAGGTCAGGATCGGCAGCCAGACCCCACGGCGGCAGGACCGGGCGATCTCGGTGAGGTAGAGCCCGACGGCCAGCACCAGGACTGCAGTCACGAGAATGCCGTGATAGAGCACGTCGGAGATGATCGAGTTCTCGATGCCCCATTCCAGGCCGTAGATCCGGCGCAGGGTGCTGACTTGGAGCATGTCGGGGCCGAGTAGAAGCTCACGGAATGGGATCGCGTCGAAGATCGCCAGCATGTCGACCCGCGCCTGGGCGCTGCCGCCGTCGGACACGAACCGGCTCAGCAGCGTGTCAAAGAAGCCCGCAGCGGCCAGAACGGCCACGGCGACCGGCAGAATCGTCAGGGCGAAGCACGCGCAGGCGGCCCCAACGAGCGGGACCCGGCCCCCGCGCAGGGTGCGGTTGAGCGCGGCGAGGCCGACGCCGGTACCGAGGACCAGGGTCGTCACGGTGGCGGAGCGACCGCCGAACGTCACCAGGGCCACGAGTTGCAGGGTGATCATGCCGGCGCGCGAGCCAGGCCCGAGCCGGCCGCCGCCCCGGGCGAGGGCCAGGACGTAACAGGCAGTCATCGTGGCGTTGGCGAGCGGATGGCCCTGGAGCGCCGCCGAACGAGTGTCGGTCTCGAACGCCATGCCGTCGAAGCGGAACGGAAAGAAGCGCTGGCCGCTGGCGAGCTCGAAGAGCCCCAGCAGGGCATTTGCCAGCATCACCCCGTGGAATACGGATTCCAGCCGACCCAGGGTCACCGGATCGCGGTCCAGGAGCAGAATCGGCACGAGGCCGGCGAGCACGAACGTGTCGATCGAGCCGGCCAGTCCGGTCCCGCCGCGGGCGGCGATCAGGACGAGGAGCAGCACGCCGCAGACCGCGAGCAACACGCAGGCCGGACGGCGATTAAGAGCCTGCGCCACTGGGATCACCGGGTTTCCGGCGCGCATCAGCGTCCAGCCGACCAGAACCACTGCCAGGTACGTGGCCGGATGGATCTTGGAGGGCGCCGAGCCGCTGATCCCGTCGTAATTGATTCCCAACGCCCAGAGGAGGCCGCCCGAGATCCCGACGAGCACCAGCACCCAGAGGACGTAGGCGAGCGACTCGACCCGCGCGACCGCGCGCGCCAGCCCGCCGGACCGCTGCCGCGTCCCGTAGCGGTAGCCGAGGGCCGGCTGCCGGACGGTTCTCACGCGCTGCGCTTCCGCAGCAGCAGGGAGCCCGAGATCGGCCGACCCAGGGCCTCCGACGTATCGACCAGCTCGATGAGGTCGCGCTGGCGCGTGGCCCCGTTGCAGGCGACCAGCAGCAACCGGTCCGCGGCGGTCGCCAGCGGGCCGAGCCGCAGGTTTTCCGTGAGCACGCCGCCGTCGAGGATCACCAGCTCGAACCGTCCTTTCACGCCGGCGAGGAACCGCGTGATGTTGTCGGGGGTGAGGGCATCGCGGAGGGGCTTCTCCGTGTCGCCGAGGCCGATCCGCCGCGCGCCCGACTTGGTATCGGTCTGGATCACCGCGTTCAGGCTCTGCTCGCCGCGAAGGACATCGAGAAGCCCTCCGGCGCTCGATCCGTCAGAGCGCAGGTCCGCATCGACCAGGAGCACCCGGTCACCGCGGCCGACCGCCACGGAGGCGAGCAGCCGGATCACGGCGCGCCGCTCGGCTTCGTCGGATTCACCCGAGGTCACCAGCAGCGCCAGCGAGGATCCAGCGCTGCTCGAGGTCGCCGCGAGGTGGTCGAGGGTGAAGCTCGCCGCGGCCGCGTTGGCCCCCCGCGGCCGCAGGCCCGGAATGATCGCCACGACCGGCGCGTTCGCGATCCACTCCAGTTGGCGCGGCGACAGCACCGTGGGCGCGAGGTATTCCCGGGTCAGCGCGAGGCCGGCGCCCAGGCCGAGCCCGCCCGCGAGCGCAGCCGCGATCAGGATCAACCGGGGCGGCCAGCTCGGATCCTGCGGGGGGCGGGCCGCGGTGATGATCCGGGCGTTCGAGCTGTCGATGCTGGTCTGCTCCTTGATCTCGCGGGCGCGCACCAGGAAGTTGTTGTAGACCGAACGCGACGCCTCCACCTCGCGCTCCAATTCCCGGAGCTGCACGGACGACTTGGCGGTGGACGCGGATTGCCGCTGAAGTCGCTCGAGCTCGGCCGTCAGGGTCCGCTCGTTCGACTGGGCCCGCTGGTACTCGGTCTCGGCTGCGCCGGCGATGCGGTTCAGCTCGGCGTCGATCAGCCGGCGCACGTCCTGCATCTGCGTGCGCACGGCGGCGATGAAGGGGTGGCGCTCGCCGAGGTTGGTGCGCAGGTCGGCTTCCTTGGCGGCAAGTTCGGCATATTGGCCGCGCAGGCGGTCGATCGCCGCCGACTGAACCGCCTCCGGCATCGCGCCGGACCCGATCGCGTTGCCCCGCGCATCACGAATGCCCTGCAGACGCGCCTTGGCCTCCGCCGTCCGGGCCCGGGCCGCGACGAGCCGGGCGTTCGAATCGGTGAGCTGCTGCTCGTTCACGAGCCGCCCGCTGGAGGTGATCAGTCCGTTCTGTGCCTTGTAATCCTCCAGCTTCTTGTCCGCGAGGCTGACGGCGCCGCGCAACTCGTCGAGGCGCCCGCGCAGATCGCCGGCGGCGCGCTTGGCGGCGTCGGAGCGGGCTTCCGTCTGGTCCACCAGATAGGCGTTGGCGATTGCATTGACGATGCGCGCCGACAGATCGGGATCCGTCGTGGTGACGATCACGTCGATCACGAACACCTTGTCGGCGCGCTTCACAGCGAGCTTGCGGCGCAGCTGGTCGAGCGCCCGGCCGCGCGGATCGGCACGTCGCTCCGGCTGCGGACCGGTGATCATTCCTCGCAGCGCGGCCAAGCCCCGGGCGAGGGCGGTGTCCTGCGGAATCCCGAAGCCCGGCTCCGAATCCAGGCCCACCTGGGCCACGGCACGCCCCAGCACCGCATCCGACTCGATCACCTTCACCTGGCTCTCGACCTGCGCGATGCCGCCGTCCGGGGAGAGCGCACCCGGATTGACGTCGTTGGAGACGACCTGCCGGTCCCGCGGGTCGATCAGGATCTGGCCGGCCGCCGTGTAGAGGGACGGCGTGATGAGCGCGTAGGCCAGAACTGCCAGGCCGAGCAGCAGGGCCGTGCCGAACACGAGTCCCTTGCGCCGCCACAGGATACGCCACAGGTCGCCGACCTCGGCGGTGGTATCCTGCCGGCGTGAGCCGGGCCGTTCGGTGTGCTGTGTCTGCACGGGAGCCAACCACGTCGCGACAGCGATGTTATGGTCCATCTGTGTCACGATCGGTCACCGTCGTCTCGATCTGGATCAGCCGTTGGCGGATCACGATCCACCCTGCAAGAGTCGCGCAGGCACTTGGCAAGCCCTCAAGACTGCGATCGCTCCCAGAAAGCGTGTGGTTTACTGAGAGGATGGTGAATATCCCAACCATGCGGAGCCGCTCTCTGTTGGGTTATGACTCCCGTTACGGTTCGAGGAGTAGATAGGAGCTGAGTTCGTTAACCGACGAAGCACCGCCCCGAGCGGGAGCGCGCATCGATGCATGTGAGAGTTCGACTCGACGGGGCGCGACCGCGTCGTTGGCATGCCGCTCTCCTGCGGCGGATCGCCGGCCTGCCCGGGATCCACGCCGTCAGCATCGACGATGCACCGGCACCGGCGGCTTGGCCCAGCGCGGCGGACCTGCTGTTCAAGCTCGAGGCGCTGGTCCACGGCGTGTCGCCGACGGGCTCGGACGACCTGCCCGTCGCCGAACTCGCCCCATGGCGCCGTGACGACTCCAAGCCGGATCTCGTGCTCGACCTCTGTGGCGACCGTCCCACCGGGGCCGCGACTTGGCAGCTCGCGTTCGATGGACGGCGTGGCGAAGAGGCTCTGCTCGCGAGCCTGCTCGCGGCTGCAGTGCCGCAGGTCGCTCTGGTCGAGGACGGGAGCGTTCTCGCCCAGGGCCGCCTCGGTTCGGACCGGCCGGGGATCGTGCTCGCCAGTTTCGACGACGCGCTGGCCCGCACGGTGACTCTGGTCACGGCGACCCTTCGGCAGCGGCTCACCGGACCCGGTGGCCGGCGCCAGACTGCCGCATGGTGCGACGGGACGGCAGCCCGCGGCCGCGCCCTGACGGTCCCGTCGCTCGGGGCGCGGGCGGCACGCATGCTGGCCGGTGCGCTCATCCACCGCCTGTATCGCATCTGCTACAACGCTCCCCACTGGCGGTGCGGCTGGCGCCCCCTGAACGGACCCGACCTGATCACCCTCGGGCGGCTTCCCGAAGCGACCTGGACCGTCCTGCCGGATGATGGCCGGCGCTTCTACGCCGATCCCTTTCCGATCGCCGTCGACGGCACAACGCACCTCTTCGTCGAGGATTTCCCGCACGCGACCGGCAAGGCGATCATCTCGACGGTTCGATTCGGCCCGGACGGCCCCGAGGGGACGCCCGTTCCGGTCCTGGAGGAGGCCCATCACCTCTCCTATCCGTTCGTGTTCGAGCGCGCGGGCAGCATCTGGATGGTGCCGGAAAGCTCCGCGGCCGGCACGGTCGACCTCTATCGCGCGACGCGCTTCCCCGGAGGCTGGGTCAAGGAGGCCACGCTCCTTGCCGGGGTGGTGGCGAGCGATGCGACGCTGGTCGAGCATGGGGGCCGCTGGTGGATCTTCGCCACCGTCCGCGACGCGGAGCGCGATGCCCCGGCCGGATGGGGGTCCTTCCACGACGCGCTCCACCTCTGGTCCGCGCCCGACTTTCTGGGGCCCTACACACCCCATCCTGCCAATCCCGTGCTCGTCGATCCATCCTTCGCGCGGCCCGCTGGCCGAATCGTCGCGCGCGGCGGACAGCTGATCCGCCCGGTCCAGGATTGCGCCAAGGGGTATGGCCGCGCCCTGGCGCTGGCCCGCATCGACCGCCTCGATCAAGAGAGCTTCGCTCAGTCCATCACCGCCCGCGTCACGACCGGCCCGACGTGGCCCGGCAGCCGCCTCCACACGGTGAATGCCGGCGGCGGGATCGAATGCATCGACGGGTCCGCCCGCGCGCCCCGACTCCGCGTGCCCTCCCGCTTCCGGCGCCCGCCCGCCCGGCCGCCCGAGCCGGTCCCGGGCACCGGGTTCCGGCAGCCGGACTGAGCAGCCCTCCGTCGGCCGGTCGCGCAGGAGCTGGAACCGACGGCGGCGCCATTTTCATTTCGCGCGGCCCTGGCGGGAACGCACTCGGCCCGCTACATGTTGGAGGCGGGGCTGCAGAGTTCGTCAGGAGCACTATCCCCGGGGCCTTATCGACTCCCTCGGGAGCTGTCCCTGGCCTCGTCCCTGGACCTGGCCAACACGGCGCCCACCTACGCTGTAGGTTTCCCGGGATCGATCCTCCAACGGCTCACGTGGCTCCGCACTCCCCTGATCTTCACACCAGCGCCGCTGGCGCCGCGCAAAAGGCGGATCTCCGTCGCGCGGCTCTCGCCGCCCGCGACGCCCTCGATCCGGCCACCCGGCAATCCGCCTCCGCGTCGATCGTGGGCGCGCTCCTGGCGCTGCCGGAACTCGCCGCGGCACAGCTGATCGGTGCCTTCTGGCCGATCCGCAGCGAGGCCGATCCACGTCCCGCCGCCAAGGGGCTGCTCGCCCGGGGCCAGCGGGTGGCTCTGCCGCATGTTACGCCGGATGGTCTCGTCTTCCGGGAATGGCGCGCCGGGGACGCGCTGGTCGCCGGCCGCTTCGGTCTCAGTGAGCCCGACCCGTCGCTTCCGCCCGTCGAGCCGGACGCGCTGATCGTGCCGCTCGCCGCCTTCGACCGATCCGGACAGCGCGTCGGCTACGGCCGCGGCTACTACGACGGCGCGATCAGCCGGTTGTCGCGCACCCACCCCGTCCTCACCGTCGGTATCGGCTTCGCCGCCCAGGAAGTGGCGCAGGTGCCGGCCGAGCCGCACGACCAACCACTCCGCTTCGTGATCACCGAGGCCGGTGTGATCCGCTGCGCCGGAGCGGCCTGACCGATGCGCCTGCTCTTCCTCGGCGACGTCGTGGGGCGTTCGGGCCGGATTGCGGTCTGCGAGCAACTGCCGCGCCTGCGCGAGCGCTGGCGCCTCGACTGCGTGGTCGTCAACGGCGAGAACGCGGCCGGCGGCTTCGGCATCTCCGAGTCGATCTGCGACGAGCTGATCCAGGCCGGCGCCGATGCCGTGACACTCGGCAACCACAGCTTCGACCAGCGCGAGGCTCTGGTGTTCATCGCGCGCCAGCCGCGGCTGGTGCGGCCGGCGAACTATCCGCCCGGAACCCCCGGCCGCGGCGCGACCGTCATCGAGACGCAGGACGGCGCCCGCGTGCTCGTGGTGAACGTGATGGGCCGGGTCTTCCTCGACGCCATGGACGATCCCTTCGCCGCCGTCGAGCGCGAGATCGACGCCTGCCCCCTCGGCGCGGCCGCCGATGCCGTGGTGGTCGACGTCCACGCCGAGGCGACCAGCGAGAAGCAGGCCTTCGGCCATTACCTCGACGGTCGCGCGAGCCTCGTGGTCGGGACCCACACGCACACCCCGACCGCCGACCACCGGATCCTGCCGGGTGGGACCGCTTACATGTCGGATGCGGGCATGTGTGGCGACTACGATTCGGTGATCGGCATGCAGAAGGACGAGCCGATCCGCCGCATGATCCAGAAGACGCCGGGCTCCCGCTGGGAGGTTGCCGGCGGGGAGGGGACCCTCAGCGGTATCGCCGTGGAGCTGGATGCGCGCGGCCTCGCCACGCAGGTCGCCGCGGTCCGTCTCGGGCCGCATCTCGAGGAGAGCCGGCCGCATTTCTGGGACTGACACGCACGCCACCGCAGGGGACGCGGGTTCGGTGGAGGTGCACGCGTCGTCGACGGGGCTGGCCCCGTTTCCGTTCGCAACGCGATGGGGAACGCTTCCACCGTGGCCTGTGCGTGACTTGATCGCGTGCGGGCCCCACCCCACAGTGACCGCGACGGGCGCCGCCGGCGACCCCACCTCGAGATCAGGCTAGAGCGACCGATGGCCGCCCGCGATACCGGCGAAGACAGGAGAGCGCCGCTGGCACGGCCCGGGATCTATCTCGGACGGATGCTGGTCTTTTTGACCCTGGTCGGTTTCCTGGCCTTCATCCTGTTCAAGCAGATCACCCCGGCCTTCCTGGCCAATCCCGGGCTCAACGGCCTCATCCTGGGCGTGCTGCTGATCGCGGTGCTGATCGCGTTCGGACAGGTGATCCGGCTTTACCGCGAAACCACCTACGTCAACGCCGTGGCGCGGGGTGCTCAGGCCAAGCGGCCGCCGGCCCTGCTCGCGCCCATGGCACCGATGATCACCGCCCGCGCCGCCGGGGCGACCCTGCCGGGTACCGCGGGCTATCTCGACACCATCGCGGCGCGCCTCGACGAGGGGCGCGAGATCCTGCGCTACATCGCCGGCATCCTCATCCTGCTCGGCCTCCTCGGCACCTTCTGGGGCCTGATTGACACCCTCTCGGCGGTGGGGGGCGTGATCAAGGGCATGCGCGGCGGCGGCGATGCCGGCGTGATGTTCGACGAGCTGAAATCCGGCTTGGCGGTTCCGTTGTCGGGGATCGGCCTCGCCTTCTCGGCTTCCCTGTTCGGTCTCGCCTCGTCTCTGATCACCGGCTTCCTGGAACTGCAGGCGGGCCAAGCCCATGCCCGGTTCCACAACGAGCTCCAGGATTGGCTGATGTCCGGCGAGACCGTCGCCGGGACGCCGGCCCTGGCGGCCGGGCCGAGCCTCGGGTCCATGGAGTTGAAGGAGGCCGTGGATCGCCTGACCGCCATGGTGGCGGAGGGCGGGAGCAGCCGCGCCGCCACACTGGCCATGACCAACCTCGCCGAGGGCATCCAGGGCCTCGTCCAGCACATGCGGGCCGAGCAGCAGATGATCCGCGACTGGGTCGAGGCGCAGGCGAGCCGCGAGCGCGAGTTGAAACAGGTGCTCGACCGGCTCGGGCGGGAGCGGGTCTAATGGCTTCCAGGGCGGCGCGCTCCCGGCACAGCCTCAACGTCTGGCCCGGCTACGTCGACGCGCTGGCGACGCTGCTGCTGTCCGTCGTGTTCCTCCTGACGGTGTTCGTCGTCGGGCAGTTCTTCCTGTCCCAGGAGCTGACCGGTCGGGACGAGACCTTGGCCAAGCTCAATCGCCAGATCGCGGACCTCACCGATCTGCTGGCTCTGGAGCGTTCGAACCGCCGCAGCCAGGAGGATGAAGCTCGCAACCTTCGCACGACGCTGGCCGGGGTCGAGAGCGAGCGCGATCAGGCCAAGTCCCAGGCCGAGGCCGCCACCGTCAGCCAGGGCGCGGCAGCCCCACTCGACAGGCAACTGGAGGTCGAGCGCGGTGCCACGAAGCGGGCTTTGTCCCAGATCGATCTCCTGAACGAGCAGATCAGCGCCATGCGCCGCCAACTGGCGGCGCTGGAGGATGCGCTGGCCGCCTCCGAGAGCCGTGATCGCGAGTCCCAGGCGCGCATCGCGGAACTCGGCAGCCGTCTGAACGTGGCGCTGGCCCAGAAGGTCCAGGAACTCGCCCGGTACCGCTCGGACTTCTTCGGACGGCTCCGGCAGATCCTCGGCAACCGCTCGGACATCCGCGTGGTCGGCGATCGGTTCGTGCTGCAATCCGAGGTCCTATTCCCGGGGGGCTCCGCCTCTCTGAAGCCCGAGGCCGGCCCTGAACTCGACCGGATTGCCGGCGCGATCTCCGATCTCGCCAGGGAGATCCCGGCGGATCTGCCCTGGGTGCTGCGGGTCGACGGCCACACCGACGCGCGCCCGATCAACACGCCGCAATTCCCCTCGAACTGGGCGCTCTCGGCCGCCCGCGCCATCGCGGTGGTGCAGTATCTCGCCGGGAAGGGCATCCCGCCGCAGCATCTCCTGGCCGGCGCCTTCGGCGAGTTCCAGCCCCTGGATACCGGTGCCACCGAGGAGGCCTATGGCCGCAACCGGCGGATCGAGATGAAGCTCACGGAACGATAGGCCGAGCCACGGCAGCCCCTCGGCGGATTGCGGCTCCCGAGCTCGAGGCCGCGGATGCCGGAATGGCTTCGAGGTATTCCGGAATGATCGGGATGCTTGGCCTCAAGGTGTGCAGGATCTCGCTCTGAGATCACGGTGTCCAGAGCAAATGACGGTCGGGAATAGGCGGGGTTGGTCTGGAAAATCATCCGCGGGCGCGTCGCAAGCTTGAGGGATTGCCCGAGAGGGCCTGGATTAACCAAGAATTATCTTTGTGAAAGCATGGTGCCGGCGTTCTGAGAGGGATGCGGCCGATGTCAAAATCCAACCAGTCCCAGAGCGCCAGGGGCCCGTGGACGCCTGACGCCGGCCTAGCCGCGCATCGTGAGCCGGAACGATACGTCGGGTCGCGTGCGGACGCCTCCGAAGACGCGCAGGCGATCGCGGCGGCCATGCGGGTTTTCGAGGAGGGGTTGAGACAGCTGACGGCGTTCGGGCCGGCGGCGGTCCCGGAGCGCAGCACGCGGGAGGACCTGACCGGCCTGCTGGCCTCGATCGCCGAGCAGACGAGCCTGATGGCGCTTCGGGCCTCGATGAAGGCGAGCCGCGCCGACGCGGCCGGACGAGGCTTCGCAGTCGCCGCCGCCGAGGTGCGGAGCTTGGCCGGACAGATGTCGCGTGCGACGGAGACGCTCGTGTCTCAGGTCGGTCTGATCCAGGCTGCCGCGGAGCGGTCGCGGGACGCCACCGCCGCCGGAGAATGCGCGAAAGCCTCCACGACCTGACGCCGTGACGCGGATGCGCGCGCCGCCTGCGGAAAGGCCGCGCGTCAGCCCGCCAGGGCGTCCTTGTAGGCGAACACCCCCGGGGTTCCCCCGGTCATCAGGAAGAGCACCGCCGCACCGCTCGGATAGAGGCCGGCGCGCACGTCGTGGAGCAGGCCCGCGAAGGCCTTGCCGCTGTAGACCGGATCGAGCAGCCGGCCCTCGTGGCGGGCCATCAAGCGGACCGCCTCCAGCATGCCCTCCGTGGGAATGCCGTAGCCGGAGCCGCGGTGGCGCCCGTCGAGGTTGATGTCGTCCGGGGTCACGCGCCGCTCCAACCCCATCAGCGCGAGGGTGGCGTTGGCCTTCTCCAGCACCTCCGCCCGGGCGCGGCTCTCCTCGGCGAGCACCGCGAAGGACTTCGCGAGCCGGGGGTCGAGGTCCATGGCGGCGAGCCCCGCCACCAAGCCGGCATGGGTGCCGGCGCTGCCGTTGGCGGTGATGATCTGCGCGAAATCCAGGCCGAGCGCTTCCGCCTGCGCCAGGATCTCGGCCGCGGCATTCACGTAGCCGAGGCAGCCGGTCGGGCTCGATCCGCCGGACGGAAAGACGTAGACGCCGCGGCCCGTCCCGCGGAGTTCGATCGCCCGCGCCTCGGCGGCAGCCACGGAATCCGCATCTCCAGGCAGTTCATGGACCTTGGCGCCGAACACGTCGTCGAGCAGGCGGTTGCCGTTTCCGGTGTAGTCCGGATCTTCGCGCGGAACGCTCCGGGTCAGGAACAGCTCGCAGGCGAGACCGGCCCGGGCCGCGGCCGCGGCGGTGAGCCGGGCGTGGTTCGACTGGATCGCTCCCACGGTTACCACCGTGTCGGCCCCCTCGGCGCGGGCTGCACCCAGCAGGTATTCCAGCTTGCGGAGCTTGTTGCCGCCGAGCCCGATCCCCGCCACGTCGTCGCGCTTCACGAAGATCCGCACGCCGTTGAGCGCCCCACCGAGGTGGCGCGTCAACCCGTCGAGCGGCTCGATCAGTGTCGGAAGCGTCAGGAGCGGCAGGCGCGGGAAGCGCGTGAGATCGAGGGTCGGCATGCCGACGCTTCTACACCGCGGCCGAGCCCCTGTCCCGGTCTACTCCCCGGCCGGCAGCCGCTCGGCCCGGATACGAGGCTCCTTCCCGCGCGCGGTCTCGTCCAGCGCGTCGGTGAACTGCAGGTTCGCGAGCTGCGCGTAGAGCGCGCCCTGGGCCAGCAGGCTCTCGTGGGTCCCGGTCTCGACGATGCGACCATCGTCAAGGACGAGGATCCGGTCCGCCGCGCGGATCGTGGCGAGGCGGTGGGCGATCACCAGAGTGGTGCGGCCCTGCATCAGCGTGTCGAGGGCGGCCTGCACCGCGCGCTCGGATTCCGCGTCGAGCGCCGAGGTCGCCTCATCGAGCAGCAGGATCGGTGCATCCTTCAGAATGGCGCGGGCGATGGCGATGCGCTGCCGCTGGCCGCCCGACAGCGTCACGCCGCGTTCACCCACCTGGGTCGCGTAACCCTGCGGCAGGGCGGCGATGAAGCCGTGCGCGTTGGCAAGCTCGGCCGCGCGCCGCACCTCCGCCTCGCCGGCGTCGGGGCGCCCGTACCGGATGTTCTCGGTGACGCTGCCGGAGAACACCACCGGGTCCTGCGGAACCAGGGCGATGCGGGCGCGCAGGGCCTCCGGATCGACCTGCGCGATGTCGGCGCCATCCACCCGGATCCGGCCGCCCTGCGGGTCGTAGAAACGCAGCAGCAGCTGGAAGACCGTGGTCTTGCCGGCCCCGGAGGGACCGACGAGGGCGATGCGCTCGCCGGGCGCCGCCGCGAAGGCCAGGCCGTCCAGGGCGGCATGGCCGGGTCGCGTCGGATAGGCGAAGCGCACGGCCTCGAACTCCACGGCGCCGCGTGCGGGCACCGGCAGCGGAAGCGCGGGGGAGGGCGCGCGGATCGCGGGCTCCGTGGCGAGGATCTCGGTGAGCCGCTCCGCGGCCCCGGCCGACATCGCGAGGTCGCCGTACACCTCCGAGAGCTGGCCCAGCGCCCCGGCGCCGAAGACGGCGTAGAGCACGAATTGCGAGAGTTCGCCGCCGCTCATGGAGTGGTTGAGGACGCCCTGCGCCCCGTACCACATCACCCCGACCACCGAGGCGGAGATCAGGAAGATCGCCACGCCGGTCAGCAGGGCCCGCGCCCGGATCGAATCGCGGGCCGCCGCGTAGGCGTCCTCGGACGCCGCGGCGAAGCGGGCCTCCGTCATGGCCGAGCGCCCGAAGGCCTGCATGATCCGCACGGCTCCCACCGCCTCGGCGGCGTAGGCGGACGCATCCGCCAGACGGTCCTGCGCGGCCCTGGAGCGCCGGCGCACGCCCCGGCCCGAGATGATCAGCGGGAACACGATCAGCGGAATCGCCGCCAGCACCATCACGGAGAGGCGGGGGCTCGTGATCACCATCATGGCGGTGGCGCCCACGAACAGGAACAGGTTCCGCAGCAGGATCGAGACCGAGACGCCGAAGGCCGACTTGATCTGCGTCGCGTCGGCCGTGAGACGCGAGACGATCTCCCCCGACTGCGCGCGGTCGAAGAAGGCGGGATCGAGGATCGTCAGACGGGCGAAGACGGCGCTGCGCAGGTCCGCCACCACGCGCTCGCCGAGCGTCACCACCGTGTAGACGCGCGCCGCGCTCGACAGCGCGAAGGCCGCCACCACGCCGAGCAGGGCCAGGAAGTAGGCGTCGATCACCTCCGAGCCGTCGACGGTGAAGCCGTGGTCGATCACGCGGCGCATGGCGATCGGCACGACCAGCGTCGAGGCCGAGGCACAGATGAGGGCGACGAGTCCGGCGGCGATCCGCCCCCGGTAGCGCAGGGCAAAGGGCATCAGCGGCCGAAGCGCGCTCAGCGGGGCTTTGGGCCGACCTTCGGCGGCCTTGGTCTTACGGGCCATCACGCCTCACGTGTCAGTCCCCCCATCCGGTCCGCGGCGCTTGTGACCGGAGAAAGCCTGCGGTATACGCCGCCGCTCATCCGATTGCGTGTGTTCAATGGCCGCGGGCCGCCACCACGGTCGGCTTGGACGTGCCGTTGCCACGAACCAGCGGTTCGGTGCAACCGGTGATATCTTCCGCATTCCGGGCCGGGCGGCGCCTCCTGCGCTTCCCGCCGGCGTGCCAGATCAGGGACCAAAGGTCATGGCGAAGGACGCGGCCGCAAAGGCCAAGGGGACCGAGCACCCCGACTACCACTTCATCAAGGTCGTGATGACCGACGGTACCGAGTACCAGACCCGTTCGACCTATGGGAAAGAGGGCGATACCCTCAACCTCGACATCGACCCGCTGACCCATCCGGCCTGGACCGGCGGTGAGCAGAAGATGCTGGACCGCGGCGGTCGCGTCTCGCGCTTCAACTCGCGGTTCGGCAACCTCGGCAAGCGCTGAGCGATCGAGACAGCGCACCGCCCCTCGGGACGGCGCGGCCGGAACGGGCGGCCCTCCGGGGCCGCCCGTTTTTCGTTGCGGCACCGTGTGGCGGAGAGGCGCGCCTCCGGGCCGCTCGCTTCCGGGCCGGCGCCCTCAGCCGTCGGCCATCCGGAACGCCATCCGCAGCAGGCCCTGCTGCTGCGCCACCGGGCTCTCCACCGGCGCCGGCGTCGGGCGATCCTCGGTGATCAGCGAATCGAGGTGCAGGATCCGGGTGTGAAGGCGCCTCGCCCGCTGGATCAACTGCTGGAGGCGGACCGGCAGCTGGTTGAAATCCTGCGGCTTCGACGGCTCGGAGCTGCCGAGCTTGACGCGATGCTTCTCTAGGAGCGCCTCCGCCGGGGTCATCTCGCCTTCGGCAACGGCGCGCTGCACGAGCAGCCAGGAGGCGATCTGCATCAGCAGTGTCGTCAGGCGCATGCTCTCGGTCGCGTAGCTCAGCGTCGCGTCGCGGGAAACGAGGCGGGACTCGTCGCGACCTTCGCCGTCGAGGTAGGCGGCCGTCTCTTCGACGAGCGTCATCCCTTCGCGGAACAGCGTCTTGAAGGCGTCCGAGTGGACGTAGGACTTGCCGAAATCGACCCAGTCTCGGTCGTCCCGGAACGTGACATCGAAGCCGTTCATCTGCCTCTCCTGTGCCGTCCGACGGCCCTGTCCGTGCGAAACTGGGACGCTGCGTCCCTGGCTGTCCGACGACGCAGCAATCCTAGCGCCGATCGGCGGCGACATCAGGGTTCATCCTTTTTTAACCTTAATATCGCGCCTGCGGCCAACTTAAGACCGCTGTAGGCGGATGCCACTGCGCCGCGACGAGGCCCCGATAGGGCTGGATTGGCCGCATCGGCCCGTCCTGAGCGGGAGGCACGTCGCGGGGGGATCTCCGCCGCGCTATGGCATCCCTGCCACAGGTCGTGGCGCGCGGCCGTCGCCCAGCGGCCGGATCCCGCTGCCGCGTGCGCTTGCGCACCGCGGTGCCATATTCCGGCCCCTTCGATAGGGAGTCTTAACGGCAGACCGACACCGTGGCGCGGAGACAAGCCGTCCCCGCCACAATCTGACGAACTCCGGACCAGAGCCAGCGACCGATGCGCATGAAGGCACAAAACCGGTTCACCGCCCTGTTGAGCGTCGCCGCCCTCGGCACGCTCGGCTTCGGCGCCGCCGAGGCGCGCGACCAGGGCAATTACGCCCAGGCCGAATGGGCGCAGGACTACGCCTCTCCCGCCGGCATGCAGGTCCAGCGCGAGACCGTTCCGATCCTCTCGCCTCAGACGGTGACGGCGACCGAGCAGATGGTCGATCGCTACAAGGACATCGTCACCCGCGGCGGCTGGCGCGCGGTCTCCGGTGCCGAGCATCTGCGGATCGGCTCACGCGGCCCGGCCGTGGCCGCCGTCCGCCAGCGCCTCATCGTTACGGGCGACCTCGATCAGGCGGCCGGTGGTTCGGGCGTGTACGATTCCTACGTCGCAGCCGGCGTGAAGCGCTTCCAGGCCCGCCACGGCCTGAGCCAGACCGGTACGATGAGCCTCGCCACCCAGCAGGCCATGAACGTGACCGCCGACGTGCGGCTGCGTCAGCTGGAGACCAACGTGGTGCGCCTGCGCTCCTATTCGGGTGATCTCGGCCGCCGCTTCGTCATCACCAACATCCCCGCCGCGCTGGTGGAGACGGTGGAGAACGGTCAGGTCGTCACGCTCCACGCCGCGGGCGTAGGCAAAATCGACCGCCAGTCGCCAATCATGAACACCAAGGCGACGCAGATCAATTTCAACCCGACCTGGACGGTCCCGGCTTCCATCGTGAAGAAGGACCTGATCCCGAAGATGCAGAAGGATCCGAACTACCTCACGGACAACAAGATCCGCATTCTCGGGAACGGCCAGGAGATCTCGCCGAAGTCGGTGAACTGGTTCTCCGACGAGGGCACGCGCTATACCTACCGGCAGGATTCGGGCGCCGACTTCAATTCGATGGGCATCGTGCGCATCAACATCCCGAATCCCTACGGCGTGTTCATGCACGACACGAACACCAAGGGTGTGTTCGGCGACGATTTCCGCTTCATCTCCTCGGGCTGCGTCCGCGTCCAGAACGTGCGCGAGTACATCACTTGGCTCCTCAAGGACACGCCCGGCTGGGGTCGCCAGCAGGTCGAGGAGGCGATCGAGAGCGGCAAGCGCATCGACGCCAACATCGCACAGCCGGTGCCAGTCTACTGGACCTACATCACTGCGTGGTCGACCCCGGACGGCCTCGTGCAGTTCCGGGACGACATCTACAAGCGCGACGGCGTGAACGTGCCGTCGACCATCGGTGCCCCGACTCCCGTCGCGAGCGCCGAGCCTGTGCCGCAGAGCTTCGAGCCCGGCGACGAGGAGTAATTCTCACCGCCGCGTGACGGCGCCGCGCTCCGGTGCAGCGTTCCGAGGCCCGCATCTCCGCCGAGATGCGGGCCTCGCGCGTTGCGGATCGCTTCTGTCATCCGGCCGTCAGACAGATCTGCTTGGCCGCAGGCGACAGCGCGATCGGCTCGCCAGCCGGACGCCGCGTTGCGTTGCGTTGCAGGAGCAGCCCATGTCGCGTGATACCGCATCCGGAGTCGGACGCCTCACCCGGCGGGAGACCGTAGCCGGCCTGGCCGGCCTAGGGCTGGCCCGCGGGGCGCGCGACGGCGGAGGAGGCCGCGGAGGCCACCGGGATCGTCTGGGCGACCGGCCTCGCCGGGGTGGACCGCGTCCCGCTGCCCGGCGTGCTGGTCTCCAACGGGCGCGAGGTCGTGCGCACGGACGCGCAGGGCCGCTACCGCCTGCCGCTGGAGGGGGACGGCGCGATCTTCGTGATCAAGCCGCCGGACTACGCCCTGCCGCGCGACGTCGACAACGTGCCGCGCCACTCCTACGTCCATCAGCCCGGCGGAACGCCGGTCGACCTGGGTCTCCGCTACCGGGGCGTCGCCCCGACCGGACCGCTGCCGGCCTCGATCGACTTCACCCTGACACGGACCGAGGAGCCGACGGAGTTCGACGTCCTCCTGTTCACCGATCCCCAGCCCGAGAGCCGCACCGAGCTCGACCACGTGCGGGATACCGCCGTCGCCCGCGCGATGGCGATCCCGGCGGCGTTCGGCCTGACCACTGGCGACGTTTTGTTCGACGACCTGTCGCTCTACGGCCGGTCCAACCGCATCGTGGGCCAGATCGGCGTGCCCTGGTACAGCCTGCCGGGCCACCACGACCTCAACATGCAGGCCCCGGATGCCCGCTACAGCCGCGAGACCTGGAAGCGGGTGTTCGGGTCGCCGACCTACGCGTTCCAGCAGGGGCGCGCGTGGTTCGTCCTGCTCGACAATGTCGAGTGGCTCGGTCCGCCGGTTCCCCTCGGCGCAAACACCTATCGCGGACGGGTCGGCGAGCGCGGCCTCGCCTTCCTCCGCAACCTCCTGGCCGAGATCCCGCGGGACGCCCTGATCGTGCTCGCCATGCACATCCCGCTCTTCACCGACACGGCGCCGGACGACGCGCGCGGGACGACGACCGACCGGGCCGCGCTCCTCGATCTGCTGGGCGGGCGCAGGGTCCTGAGCCTTGCCGGGCATACCCACACCACCGAGCACCACTATCCGGCCAAGGGCCACCACCACCATGTCCTCACGGCCGTCTCGGGCTCATGGTGGAGCGGCCCGGACACGCGCACCGGCATCCCATCGGCCGACAGCCGCGACGGTACGCCCAACGGCTTCCACGTGCTGTCGATCCGCGGCAACGACTACACCACGCGCTACGTCCCGGCGCAGGGTCAGCCGGACGAGACGATGCGCATCCTGTTCGAGAGCGAGGCGCGCGCCGGCGCGGTGGAGGTGATCCGTCACACCCGGCCCCTGCAGGGCCTGCGGCCGTCGGTCGCCCAGGACGCGCTCGCCGATACGACTGTGGTGGTCAACGTTTTCGACGGCGGTCCACGAACGCACCTCACGCTTCGGATCGGAGGCCGCGCCCCGCAGGCGCTGGCGCGGACTCGTCGCCTGGATCCGTTCGTCGCCGAGCTGTTCCAGCGCTACCCGGAGACCAAGAAGGGCTGGGTCCAGGCAATACCGTCGTCCCACATCTGGACGGCGCGGCTGCCGGACGACCTCGCACCGGGCGTTCATCGCGTCACGGTTGAAGGCGTCGACGAGTACGGCCGCCCGATCCGCGCCAGCGCCGTGCTGGAGGTCGCCGGCGAGCGGGGGCGCGGCTGACGGAACCGGTCGGGCTGCCGGAAGGCGGACACCGTGGCCGCCTTCCGCGAACCCCTCGATGACGTTCGCGCGGACGGCGTCCCGGTCGTCGGATATGCGGTGCGTGACGGTGCTCTGGTCGGCCGCGACCGTCCGGGCGTGCCGGCGGCCGCCGGCCTTGACCTCCTCGATGCGGATCGCACTGAACGAGGCCAGGGCACGATCCTCGGTTGCCTCGGCCTCCGGATCCGCACCGACGGCGGTTTCCCCGCCCCTGCCGGTCTGGTCCTGATCCCGGAGCGGGAACCTGTTCCGGCGTGGCAGCAGTGCCGCGCCGGTGTCCCCTGCGCCATCCGCGGACAGCGTGGCGCGGGGGAGGATCGATCCGGCCTCTCAGACGACATCCATCGCGAGGGGCAGGATCGTGGCTCCAGGGAGATCGGGCCAAGCGTACCGCCAAGCTCCGAGCCCAGCATGGCCGCGGGAGGCGACACGCGCCGTTTCGTCCGCGGCCGGGGCGGGGAAGACGCCAGGGAGCCGGCCCCGGAACCCCTGGAAGCGCGGTCCGTTGGTCACCATCCCCAACCCATCAGGAGCCGCGTCATGGCCAATCCCGGCCTTCCCGAGCCCACGCCCGGCGATCTGCCGCCCCCGCCGCCGACACCCGAAGAAGAGCCGGATATCGGCCCCACCGGCCCGCGCACGCCCTATCCGGTGAACGATCCGGGGATCGGCGAGCCGGGCGGCCCCGGTTCAGAGCCGGACATCTTCCCGGGTACGCCGACAGATCCCGGCACGCGGATGTAATCTGCGCCGATCAGTGACCGCCATGCGACGTGCGAACGTCGCGCGGCGCATTCAGGATTTCGGAGAGGCTCGTCACCACGTGGCGGGCCTCTTCGTCGGTGAGACGCAGCTGGAACGGCGGCAGCGCGCCGGCCTGAAGCGCGACCACGGCCTGCCCCTCGTCGTCGGTGCCGATCTCGATGGCCGACGACGTCACGTCGAGCATGGCCACCTCCTCGTCGCCCATCTCCTCGCCCATGTCGGGCTCGTCGGTGTCGTCGATCGCGGTGAGGAGCTGCCCGACGGCGCGGACCAGGGCGCGGGCGGCGCGGGCATCCATCACCACCGCCGTCGCCTGATCATCCTTCTGGAAGGAGAGCTGGATGTTCGCACCGTCCAGCGAGACCGAGATGCCTGCCATGTATCGTCCAGAGCCACACGCCTTAACCGCTTGAGCGCATTCCGTATATGCATCGCGACGGCCGGAAATCACAGGGGGCGCGACCCACCGCCGGTGTGGCTCCGGCCACCTGCGACGCAGAAGATACGCCGCCAGCGCCTTGTTGCAGCCGCAGCCGACGCTTAAATACGTCCTCGGGGGGCTTTCCCACCGAGGCTGACGCTCTTCAGGTTCAGCGACTCGCGCCCCGCCGCACTGGCTCAACCCAGAAAGACCGTGGTGCATCACGCGGCCCTCGTGCCGTGCGGATGGCCTATGGACGAATGAGGTACACTACGTGAATACCGGTACTGTGAAGTGGTTCAACGAGACCAAGGGCTACGGCTTCATCCAGCCGGATGACGGCGGCAAGGACGTGTTCGTTCACATCTCGGCCGTCGAGAGCGCCGGGATGCGCAACCTGATCGAAGGTCAGCGCGTCACTTACGAGATCCTCACCGACAAGCGCAGCGGCAAGGACGCCGCCGGCAACCTACAGGCGGCTTGATCGACCTGCGAGGCTGAGGGTCCTGGCTGAACGCCCGCCGTGCCACCGTGCACCGGGCGCCCCCGCAACGGGAAGGCCGACAAGGACTTTGAACCGGCCGCGTGACGCGGTTCCCCCTTCCGACGCTTCCCGGCGGGCGACATCGTCCACGGTGACAGCGTCGGAGGCAATTTCCAGAAACGACACCGGACGGCGCCAACGTCCGGCTCAGAAAAGAAAAGACCTTACGTATGTTGTTCGAATACACGCGGCGCCATGGCGTCCGCTCGCCCGTCACCGATGCGCCGACCTTCCGGGTCGGCAAGCTGGCACGGGCCAATACCGGGGATCAGACCCGGGCCGACATCAGTCACCTGATCGACCGGTCCTACAATTATCACTCCCCGCGGGAGCTTCACTGGCATCTCGCCGAGCGGCTCGGGCTCGCGCCCACCGCGATGAAGCTCCACGACGCGACGGCGGCCTGAGAGCCGCCGCTCATCAGCGGAACAGCGGTCCTCAGCGATCCCAGGCCTTGAGCACGGGATCGCGCAGGGCCAAGGGTGCGGCGAGCAGCTCGCCGTGTACGGGGTCGGCACGATTGTAGCGGGTTGCCTCGCCGTCGAAGCCGCATACGACGCCGCCGGCCTCGCGCAAGACGAGGTCCGCGGCGGCGAGATCCCAGTCACGGGCATGACCGGAGACCATCCCGACATCGACGCTGCCGTCCGCGACCCGGGCGAGCCGGAGGGCGAGGGATGGTATCCGCTTGATCACCTCGAAATCGGAGGCCGACCCGACGCCCTCGGCCAATCGGTCGAGCATCGGCTTCGGCCCCGTGATGCGGGCGCCGGCCAATTTCTCCCGCGCATCGACCCGGATCGCCTTGCCGTTCCGGGTCGCTCCGCGACCGCGGACGGCCTCATAATCCGCGTCGCCCACGGGTGCGTGGACGAAACCGATCAGCGGCTGACCGGCGGCCAGCAGCGCCACCGCGATCGACCAATCCGGGTGGCCCGACAGGAAAGCCCGAGTGCCGTCGATCGGGTCGACGATCCAGACCAGATCGTGGCCGATCCGCGCGGGATCATCGGCGGTTTCCTCCGACAACCACGCGGCCTTCGGCACGAGGGCGCTCAGCCGGACCTTGAGGAAGGCGTCGACCGCGACGTCCGCTTCGGTCACCGGCGAGCCGCCGGCCTTCGACCAAATGCGCGCCGAGGTCTGTCCGCCGAGCCTGAAGAACGGGCGCGCGATGTCGGCCGCCTCGCGCATCACGGCGCGCAGCTCCGGCATCAGGGCAGACACGGCTTCGTCGGTGAGAGGCTCTGGCATCGCGCTCCGCATGAGATCCGTCAGGCCCGTGAGGGCTTGGTTGCGCCGACCGTCCGGTCGCTCGGACGTCCGGACCGCCTCGGGCTGGGGAAACCGGGCGCTTGAGGAACGCGCGCGGGCATCCCGTTGTACGGTGCCGCCCGCAGCGCCACAAGGAGCCCTGGTTGATCGATCGATAATGATCGGTCTGCGCAAGGAAGTGTTGAGCATTCAAGGAAGCATTGAGCATTCCGCAAATGACAGCGCTGTCCAGATTCGCTTAACGACGGCTCTTAAGCGGTGCGGAGGAGTTCGGGTGCGATTTTGCTTGGCATAACGGACGGCCCGACAAGGGCTGCCACTTGCTCCAGGGACTCGGACAGATGAACACTTACCCGGTCACGGACGACGATCACGCAGGACGACCGATGCATGGGGCCGACGCCGCGTTCTGCTTCACCGCCTCTCCGCTGCCGGTGATCGGCCGGATGTCCGGTGCAGGACGGGCCGCCGGCATCGCGCTCGCCTACGCGGCCGAGGATGCGGAGATCACCGGGGCCGACCGGTTCAGCCTGATCCTCGTCGATGCCGAGGGCGATGAAGTGCATCGCCTCGGCAGCTTCCCCGAGGATGACGTGGTGGCCGTGTGGCGCGACATCGCGGCCCGCGCCGGTCTGGTGCGGATGATCGTTCGGGAGGACGGCGTCCTCGTCCCGGTGTCGCAGCAGATCGGTCGTCTCGTCCTCGGGCAGGTGCGCATGCGGCGGCGTCACGCCGGGCTCGGACGTCGGCGTCCGCGCTTCCTCACCCGCCGCAAGACCGGCCGTCTCCCGGCACGTCCGCAGATCCACCGCGGCGAGAACGAGATCATCGCGCGCAGCTGAAACCCAATCGCATCTCAGGACAGGCCACGCAGCACCGCGTCCACGGCCAGGCCGACGAACAGGATCAATCCGGCATCACGATTCGAGCGGAACAGGGCCAGCGCCCCGCGCCCGTCGCGATCCCGCAGCGACAGGGTCTGCCAAGCGAGATGCGCCGCGAAGGCCGCAACGCCGAGATAGCCCACGAACCCCGCCCCAGCGCCTCGTGCCGCCAGCGCGATCAGGATCGTCGCCAGGGCGTAGCAGATGCCGACGGCAGGCCGCACGCTCCGGCCGAACAGGCGGGCTGAGGACCGGATGCCGGCGATCTCGTCGTCCTCGATGTCCTGTACCGCGTAGATCGTGTCGTACCCGATCACCCAGCAGAGCGCGCCCGCGTAGAGCAGCAGCGCCGGCGGGTCGAGGCGGGCGAACACCGCCGCCCAGCCCATCAGCGCACCCCAGGCGAAGGCCAGCCCGAGAACGGCCTGCGGCAGCGGCATGACGCGCTTCATGAACGGGTAGATCGCCACCGGCAGCAGAGAGCACAGCCCGATCAGGATCGCGTCCCCATTGAACTGCAGGAGCACCGTGAGCCCGATCAGGGCCTGAACCACCAGGAAGAGGGCCGCGTGGCGCGGTCGCACCTGACCGGAGGGCAGGGGCCGCAGCCGTGTGCGCTCGACCTGCGCGTCCAGGTCACGGTCGGCGATGTCGTTGTAGGTGGAGCCCGCCCCCCGCATCGCGACGGCCCCGATGAGGAACAGGAGGCAGTGCCAGGGGTCGGGGAAGGGCTGGTCAGCCTTGATCGCCGCGAGCGCCGCCGACCACCAGCAGGGCAGGAGCAGCAGCCACCATCCGATCGGCCGGTCGATGCGCGCGAGCCGCAGGTAGGGGCGCCAGCTCCGCGGGGCGAGGCGGTCGACCCAGTGCCCGGTGACCGCGTCCGCGGGTCGCCCGTTATCGATCACCGTGCCGCCCATCGGTCGGAGTTCCGGTCGTCCCACGCGTGGATTCCGCTCCCCTGCGGAGAGGGGAGCCACACCGCATCCGTGATCCTTCCGGACGCGCTTACAATGCGCCCTGCGGCAGCTTGAAGCTGCCCGTCAAGCCCGGGCCGCCGAGCAGGCCACCGCCGCCGCCGCCGTTCTGCGCCTGGGCGCGGGCCTGCGCCTCCATCTTGGTTGCCTGGGCCGCCACGCTGCAGATCTTGGTGCGGATGCCGCTGACCTTCAGATGATCGGCCTTGAAGCCCTCCGCGAACGAATCGGGGATCGAGCACCATTCCTTGTTGGCGGCGATCCACTTGATGCCCTCGGTCCCGTTGCTCTGGAGCTTCCCGAACAAGGCGCAGGCTTCCTGCGGCGTCATCTTCTTCTTCGACTGCGAGGCCGAATTGGCGCGGCCGACCAGCGCCTTGCGCTCGGCCAGCGTCTTCTGGATGGCGCCGCATTCCGGCGCTGCACCCTGCGCGAAGGCCGCCGACCCGAACAGGACGGTGCCGACCAGCACCGCAGCCCCCAGACCCAGGCTCACCTTTGCCATTCCACGACTCCCTCGACACCCCTGCCGAATCCGCATGCGGCCGGCTCAATTCCGTTCTGCTGGGTTCGCCACAGGATTGTGGCGTCAATCGAGCGGCAAGCCGGCAGCCGGCCGAGCCTGCGCAGCGGTGATGCCTGCGCGGCGGAAAACCCGGGATCGTAATCTTTTGGCAACACTTCCCGCGGCCGGCGGCGCGTTGACAGGATGCCCCGCCCGCGCGACCACGCCGGCATGCCGGCCTACGACTTCACCGCACCACGCCTGTTCGTCGCGGCCGACCTCGCCGCCGGGGTGAACCTGCCGCTCGACCGTGCCCAGGCCAATTATCTCCTCAACGTTCTGCGGAAGGGGCCGGACGATCCGGTGCTGGTGTTCAACGGCCGCGACGGCGAGTGGCGCGCCCGGCTCGTCCAGACCGGACGAAAGAGCGCGGACCTCCAGGTTGCCGAACGCATGCGGGTGCAGACCCCGCGTCCCGACCTGCACTATCTGTTCGCCCCCCTGAAGAGCGCACGCCTGGATTACCTCGCCCAGAAGGCGGTGGAGATGGGCGCGGGTACGATCCGCCCGGTGATCACCCGGTTCACGCAAGGCGAGCGGGTCAACATGGAGCGCCTGCGCGCCAACGCGGTGGAGGCCGCCGAGCAATGCGGCATCCTGGCGATACCGGATTGTCCCGAACCCGAGCGGTTGCCCCGGGCCCTCGGGAGTCTGACCGCGGAGCGCGTCCTCGTCTTCTGCGACGAGGACGCGCCGGTGCGCGATCCGGTGCGGGCGCTGCGTGAGGCGGCCGATCCGAGCGCGCCGCCGCCGCTCGCCGTTCTGGTCGGCCCGGAGGGCGGCTTCTCCGAGGAGGAGCGGGCGCTGATCCGGGCGCGGCCCAACACCCTGGCGATCTCCCTGGGGCCTCGGATCCTCCGGGCCGACACAGCGGCGGTCGCGGTGCTGGCTCTGGTTCAGGCGGTGCTGGGCGACGGCCGTTGATGGAGCCGCCCGGATCGATGTGTGCCCGCGCACATGAAGGTACCGGCGCGGGCGATTGTCGCCCGGTATCGAACGTGATGCGGCGTACCGGCCGCCGGCGCCGCGTTGTGGGTTCCGGGCGCCTCGATTATGTCCCTGCACGGACGCCGTCTGCGCCGCGCGCCGATCGGGGTCGGGGGCGGGTGTCCGTCCGGGCTCCGCTCGCAGGACGGGGAGGGGCTGGACGGATCCGCCGGAGCAATCCGGCGCGCTCTCACTCCAGGTTCTAGGTCAGACGCACGGGCAGGCAGCGCATGGCGCGCGACAGCAACGACTCCACGCCGCTCACCGCGCGCGCCGAACTGATCGCGTGGTTCGCGGCAGGCGAGAAGCCGCGCGAACGCTTCGCGATCGGCACCGAGCACGAGAAGATTCCCTTCTACCGGGACGACCGCTCGCCCGTGCCGTATGACGGCGAGCGTGGCATCCGCGCCCTGCTCGAAGGACTTGCCCGCGAGACGGGCTGGGAGCCGATCCTCGATCTCGGCAACATCATCGGCCTGTCGGCGGACGAGGGCGGGGCGATCTCGATCGAGCCGGGCGGTCAGTTCGAGCTCTCCGGCGCCGCGCTCCCGGACGTTCACGCCACGGCGGCCGAACTCGCCACCCACTTGGCGGCGACGAAGCGGGCGGCCGATCCGCTCGGCATCGGCTTCCTGACTCTCGGCATGAGCCCCCGGTGGCGCCGGGACGAGACTCCGGTGATGCCCAAGAGCCGCTACCGGATCATGGCGGGCTATATGCCGAAGGTCGGGTCGCTGGGCCTCGACATGATGCTGCGGACCGCCACCGTGCAGGTGAATCTCGATTTCGCCTCCGAGGCCGACATGGTCCGGAAGATGCGGGCGTCGCTCGCACTTCAGCCCGTCGCCACCGCGCTGTTCGCCAATTCCCCGTTCACGGATGGCCGGCCGAACGGATTCCTCTCCCGCCGTTCGGAGATCTGGCGCGACACCGACGCTGATCGCACCGGGATGCTGCCCTTCGCCTTCGACGCGGGGTTCGGCTACGAGGCCTACGTCGACTGGCTGCTCGACATGCCGATGTACTTCGTGAAGCGCGGCGACATCTATCACGACGTGTCCGGCGCCTCGTTCCGCGACCTGATGGCCGGCAAGCTGCCGCAGCTCCCCGGCGAGTATGCGACCGTCGCGGATTGGGCGAACCACGCCTCCACCGCATTCCCCGAGGTGCGGTTGAAGCGCTTCCTGGAGATGCGGGGCGCCGATGTCGGCGATCCCGGGATGATCGCCGCGCAGGCGGCCTTCTGGGCCGGGCTGCTCTACGACGAATCGGCCCTCGATGCCGCCCTCGACCTCGTGAAGGGCTGGAGCCCGGCCAATCGTGAAGCCGCGCGGGCGACCGCGCCGCGCCTCGGCCTCGCGACCCCGGTGGCCAACACGACGCTCGGCGCCGTGGCAGCCGAGGCCCTTGCTATCGCCCGATCGGGCCTGCGGGCGCGCGGCCGCCGCGACGCGGAGGGACGGGACGAGACGGTCTATCTGCAGCCGCTCGAGGCGATCGTGGCGGCCGGTCGGACCCGGGCGGATGATCTGCTCGCCGACTACGAGCGGCGGTGGAATGCCTGCGTCCGCCCGGCCTTCACGGAATGCGTGTTCTGATCCAAGCCTGACACCAAACCCCGGCGAATCGAGAGAATCGCCTCCGCCGCATGCTATTGGAACGTTCCGAATCGTGTGTGCAGCCGTGGGGAGATCGTTTCATGACCCGCATCGCCATCCTCGTCGTAACCGGCCTCTCGTCCCTTGCCCTCACCGCCGGCGCCAGCATGGCCGCCGATCCGGCCCGCTCCGGCCCCTCGGTCCAGGGACAGTTTCACGGGTCGGTCACCCAGGCACGGCCGCGCTGGAGCTACTACGGCGAGTATCAGTACCCGATGCCTTTCGGATACGGATACGCCTATGCAGCGATCGAAAGGCCCGGCTTCGAGTATGGCTACAACGGGCCGCGCTACGTCTGGTCGGCTCCGGATCGGTAGAACGGTCCGGCTTACGGCTATTCGGAGTGGTGAGCTTCGACGCTGCCGGGCCGTCCGCCATCAAGCCGGTGAAGCGGGCGACACGGACCCCCGAACCGGCCCGGGAGACGCCGAGGTGCGCGACGATCCGGACTGCATCGACCTCGACCTGAGCGGATTGAAGTGCCCCCTGCCGGTGCTGCGCACCCGCAAGGCGCTGCGCGGCCTGCCCGCCGGGCAGACCCTCATGGTCACCTGCACGGATCCGCTGGCCATGATCGACATTCCGAACCTCGTCCGCGAGGAGGGAGCACGGCTCGAGGCGGCGGAGCGGCGGGGGGATCGCCTGTGCTTCCGGATCACGGCCTCCGCGAAGCCGCCGCATTCCTGAACGATCCGTCAGCCTCGCAAGGATGAGGTCGGAACGGCATGGCACCACGGATCGGAGGCGTGCGCCTCGTGCACGAAGGATGGGCGCGCTACCTCGTGGCCGAGGTGATGCAGGATGACGGAACCCGCATGACGCGGGAAATCGAGGATCACGGTCGCGCCGTCGCGGTGCTGCCCTACGATCCGGACCGGCGGGTCGCCGCGCTCGTCTCGCAATTCCGCGCGGCCGTGCTCTATTCCGGCGGTCCGCCGAGCCATGTTGAGGTTCCGGCCGGGCTCCTGGACGAGGGCGCGCCCGAGGACGAGGCGCGACGCGAGGTCATGGAGGAGACCGGGCTGCGACTCAGCCGGCTCGACTTCGTCGCCAGCGCCTGGTCGATGCCGGGTATCTCCACCGAGCGGATGGACTTGTTTCTCGCCCCTTACAGTGCGGCCGACCGGACCGGCGCGGGCGGCGGTCTCGCCTCCGAAGGCGAAGCCGTCGCCGTTCACGAGATTCCGCTGCCGGAACTCGCCGCCATGAGCCAGCGGGGGGCGCTCACCGACATGAAGTCACTGGTCCTGCTGTTCGCCCTGCAATTGCAGCGACCGGACCTGTTCGCGGACCGAGGCTAGCCGCTCCGGCGTACGAACCGATCCTGGATCACGATGCCGACGAACCGCCAGGACTTGATGAAGTAGCGGCGGAACAGCCGGCGCGGCGCCTGCAGGAACCGGAAGATCCATTCGAGACCGAGCTGCTGCACCATCCCGGGCGCCCGTGACATGCAGCCCGCCGCCACGTTCAGCGCGTCGCCGACGCAGAACACGATCGGGTCGCCGAGGCGCGCGCGGTGCCGATCGATCCAGATCTCGGATTTGGGCGCGCCCACGGCCATGACCAGAAGCGTCGTGCCATGGGCGCGGATCTTCTCGACCAAGGCGCGGCTGTAGGCCGGATCGGACTCGAAGCCGAAGGGCGGCACGACGCTCGTCACGGATCCGCCGGGCAGGCCGCCCGCCTGCAGCCGTTCGGTCAACCTGTCCGCCGCGTCTTGCCGGGAGGCCACGAAGAAGATCCGCCGTGCGAAGGGAGGCGGGTCAGCGAGGATGCACGCCAGGAGATCGTGGCCGGTCACCCGATGCACCGGTTGGCGACAGGCCCGGCGCGCCAGCCAGACCAGCGGCATCCCGTCGAGCGTCCGGGCCGCGGCGCGCCCGTAGGCGCCACGGAACTCGGCGCTCTCGCGGAGCTGGACGATGTGGTCGACATTGGCCGTCACGATCATGCGCGGCCCATCGCTCGGCAGGGCCGCCACGGCGGCCACCACCGCCGCGGCCTCACCCGTGTTGAACCGCAACCCGAACATGCCGACTGTGGGATCGGCGTGGGCGGACCCGGTGGCGTGCGGTATGGACAACCGGACGCTGCGCACCTCGGAACCGAGCGTTTCCCCCGGATCCAGGCTGAAACGGATGTTCCCGAGATCACGCATCGGCGGCCCGGAAGCTGGCCGCAGGGCGGGTCGCGGCGCGCAGGGTACGGCGGCGATCCCGATCGGCGCCGAGGAGGAGGGCGATGGCGCCGCCCAGCAGCAGGCCGAGCACCAGCGCCACCGGAAGGACGATCTTCGGTGAGGGCGGGAAGGTCCGCTGGCGGGCGGGCGTCGCCACCGAGATGATCCGGACGTTGGTGGTGTTGAGCCGCTCCTGCTCGCTCGCCTCGCGGGCGCGCTTCAGATAGGCCTCGTAGACGCCGCGGCGGGAGTCCAGCGTCCGCTCCAGTTCGCGCAGGCCGACATAGGCGCGGTCGCTGGTGGTCGTCTCGGTCTTGACCCGGTCGAGGCTGGACCGGATCGCCGCCTCGCTGGCGGCGGCGCGATCGTAATCCTTCTGGGTCGTCTCGATGATCCGCTCCTTCTCGCGCTGGATCAGGCGCTGGAGATCACGCTGCTGGGCATACTGCTCGGCCATGGCCGGGTGGCGCTCACCGAGGCGGGTCGCGAGCTCGGCGGTGTTGCGGGACAGCGTGGCGTATTGCTGCCGCAGCGCCTGCATTTCGAGGGACTGGAGCATCTCGGGCAGCGCGGTGCTGGGATCCGAGGAGCGCATCCGCCGGGCCTGATCGAGGCGGGACTTCGCCTCCGCGGTCTTGATCGAGGCGGTGACGAGCTGCTGGTTCAGGTCGCCGAGCTGCTGATCGGTGAGGAGCCGGCCGCTGGAGGCCACGAGCTTGTGATCCTCGCGATAACGGACGACGGCGCTCTCGGCCTGCTCCACATCGCGCTTCAGGTTGTTGAGGCGCCCGGCCAGGGCGTCCGAGGCGCGGCGGGCGGTGTCGGTGCGCGCCGCGGCCTCCTCGGCGAAGTAGGCGTCGCCGATGGAATTGGCGATGCGCGCGGCCTTCTCGGGATCGCGGGACTGCACCGCGACGTCGATCACGAAGGTCCGCTCGGCCCGGCGAACGCTGAGCCGGTTCTGGAGCGTGTCGAGGGCGATGTTGATCGGATCCCGGCTCGCCGGCGGGGGCATCATCCCCAGCGCGCCCTTGACCCAGTTCGTCACCGGATTGGCGCCGTCCGGCAGCACGAACTCGTCGTCCTGATCGAGGTGCAGCTTCGCGATGACCCGGCGCAGGACGTTGTCGGACTGGATCACCCGCACTTGGCTCTCGGCGATCGAGACGCCGCTGTCGGCCTGCGGCTGACGGGCGTTGACGTCGTTCTCGACCACCCGCAGGTCGCTCGGATCCACGAGGATCTGGATGCTCGATGTGTAGCGCGGCGGGAGCAGGCCCAGCAGGGCGACCGCCGCGGCGACCATGAACAGCGCGCCGAGGATGATGAAGCCTCCGCCCCGCCACAGGCGCCGCAGGATCACGCGCGGCTCCGTCCGCGGTGTCGTCTGCGGCAGCACCATGCGGATGGGCTGCTCACCGCTCATGCGCGTCGAGAAGTCGAACATACGCCTCGCTCCCTGACCTGTCGGGGCGGACCACACCGCCCACCGCCGCCCTCCGGATCCGTCCCGCTTCCGATCGGCTATGTGCCGATCCGGGACAGGTTCTGGATCGAGGCAGTGTCTTCGCCGACACTCCAGCAATCAGCATACCGAACAAGTAATCTCGTCGTGATGCAGGTTCGGCGAGCAGGAAACCCACAGATATCCCCGGCTGAATCGTCCTTAACTGCCTCGGCTCTTAGGTAGGAACAGCCACGCTTCCGCCTCGGACCGCGTGCCTGGTCTCACACGGGCGCGTGCGGCCGGACGACCGACTCCGCGGCGTCGTAGGCCGCCCCGTCGCCCGTGAGAAACCGGCGGAAGCGCCCCGCGTCCGCGTCCGCCGCCGCGTTCCAGCGCGCGACGTTGCCCCGGCTGGCCCGGGCTGCCCGCGACAGGCCGCCGGCCGCGATCCAGGCAGCCAGGATCCGGGCGGCGGCCTCCGGATCCTCCGGCCGGATCAGCAGGCCCGAGGCGCCCAGGACCTCCCGGAATACGGGATCGTCCGGCGCCGCAACCGGCAGGCCGCCATGCTGTACCTCCAGGAGCGGCAGGCCGAGCCCCTCCGCCTTCGAGGTGCAGAGCAGCAGGTGGCACGAGGCGGCGAGGCTGCGCAGCCCGGCATCGGGCAGGTAGCCGTGCCGGTGCAGGAAGGTGGGTGGATCCTGCAGGAAATCGTGCCGGCCCCAGCCGACCCGGCCCACGAGGTGCAGCTCGGCCGGGACGCCGGCCCGGTTCAGCGCCGCCGTCAGGGCGAGGGCCGCCGGGTAGTTCTTGCGCGGCTCGATCGTCCCGATGGCGAGGAGCCGCAGCGTCGTTCCGGCCTCGTAGGAGGCCGGCCCAGTCAGGCCGCCGAGGCCGAACGCATCGCGCACGGCCGGTCGCAGCAGGGCGACCCGAGCGCTCCTGGCGCAGACCGCGCGCACGGCCTCGCCGGTGGTGCGGCTGTTGACGAACAGGTTCGGGCACCAGCGCAGAGCCAGGGCGAAGCTCGGGCTCATGTAGAGCCGGCTGCGCAGGCTCAGATCCTCCTTCCGGGTGAGCAGGAACGTGTCGTGGACGTAGAGGAGGCATCGCGCCGCCGCGACGGCGCAGAGCGGTCCCGGTGGAAAGCCGGGGAAGAGGAAGAGCGCGTCCCGGTCCAGCACAGTGCGCAGCGGTAGACCCACCTGCTGGGTGGCGATCATGCCGGGCAGCGACCCACTGGCGACCGGCCGGATCTCGTGTGGTCCCAAGCTGTCCGGCGCGAACAGGTCCAGGGTGACCCGCTCGATCCCGGTCACGTGCCCGCGCAGATGCGTCTGGTCGATGTAGATTCTCCGGGGTGCGGCGCGCCGCGTCGCTTCCGTCACCGGGCGCTCCGCCGCAATCGCCCCGCGAGGTACAGGCAGCGGCGGACGAAGAGCGGCATCCGGCGCCCGAGGACCATCTGCTTGGCGCGCCGCAGCCGGCGCACCAGCGGCCGCGAAGCCGCCGGGACCGTGCCGGCCGCCCCCCGCTGCCGCCGGGACGCGAAGGGGAAGTGGCCGAGCATCGCCGGCGCGAAGGCGAGCCGTGCCGATGCGTCCCGCAGCCCGTGGCTCCGGAAGATCGCGTCCAGCGACAGGGCGGCGGCGGCCGGGCTGTAGCGACTCTCCAGGGCGATCCGCGCGAAGGCGCCCAGACGCGCTCGCGCCTCCGCGTCCGCGACCAGATCCACCAAGGCCTCGGCGAGGGCACCCGGCCGCACCGGCACGAGGCGGCCGGACACGCCGTCGATCACCGCGGAGGTCAGCCCGGAGGTGCGGTAGGCCAGGGTCGGCACGCCGCAGAGGCCCGCCTCGATGGGGGTCTGGCCCAGGGTTTCGTGACGGCTTGCCGTGACGTGGAGATCGCAGGCCCCGTACCAGGCGGCCAGAGTCTCCTCGTCGGCGATCAGACCCGGCGCGAACAGCGCCGGGACGCCGAGCCGGGCCGGATCGTCGAGGCGGCCGATCGCCACCACGGCGACGCCCGGCCGCGCCACGGCCTGGAGCGCGGCCCGCAGGTCCGGAAAGCCTTTGTCGGGGCCGTCGACGATCACGGCCGAGACCAGGATCAGCACGGCGTCGTCCGGCAGACCGAGCCGGCGGCGCAGGGCTGCACGGTCACCCGGCCGGAACACGCCGGTCGGGAAGGCCAGCTGGATCCGCTCCGCCGCGGCGCCGGTTGGCGCGAGGTCCCGGGCGCGTGCAAGGGTCCAGTCGGAATTGGCGAGCAGCCACGGGCCCTCTGGACCCGCCAGGGCCGCGCGCTTGCGGACATGCATGTCGGCGATCCGGCCCGGAGCCAGCTCCGGATATTCGTCCGGGCCGGGGCAGGCGGCATCGCAGCCGATCTTCGCGCGGCCGCAGTCACGGGGATGGCAGCACCGGCCCGTGAGCGGGAACAGGTCGTGCAGGACGAGGGCGACCGGCCCCCGGCGGGCGAGGCGGCCGACGACGTCGAGGCTTCGGGTCGCGCCGTGGAGGTTTCCGGCGAGAACGAGGTCGGGTGCGGCCGACGCGATCGCCGCCTCGGCCCGGGGGAAGCTGTCGGTCCACTCGGCCGCCTCGGGACGCGTGCTCAGGGCGATGTCGGTGACGCGATGGCCCGCGAGTGCCAGCGCCTCCGCGAGCCGGCGCTGCGCGACGCCGGCGCCCCCCTGCGTGCCGAGGCCGGTGAGCGAGACGATCGACAGGCCCGCCGGCTGCGGCCTCGGCGTCGCGGTCAGCCTCTGGAGCAGCACCGGCCGGCCGATGCGCACACGGTGATCCTCGGGGAGCGCCGACCAAGCCGCCGCATCCGGCATTCCGTCGGGACCGGTGCGCGTCCCCGCGTCGAGTGCCGCCCGGCTCCAGAGGATCTCGCCGCCCGTGAACGGCGTGCCGACCGACGCTTCCGCCGCTGCCGGAGCATCCAGGGCACGGACCGCGTCGTCGAACAGGACCCGCAGCCCGGCGACGGCGGAGGCGCCGGTCAGGGCCGCCTCCAGCGCCAGGGCGGTCAGCGCCCCCGGGGCGAGGAGGTCGCCCGCGCGGAGCCAGAGCAGGTGGTCGATGCCCGGGTCGGTGAGCAGCTCCGCGAATGCCGCGCCGCCGGTTCGGCGAGCCAGGACATCGTGCCGGGCTTCCGGGTAGCCCTGACGCAGGACCGAGGCGACGGTCCCGGAGAGGTCGGCACCATCATCGGCCGCGGTGACGACGCGGATCCGCGGCCAGGGCTGCCCGTCGGGGAGCGAGGCGGGACGGGGGAGGCCAGTGGCCGGTCCGAACGGCCAAGCATCGATGCCGTGGGCGGGGCTCGGCGGGGCGGTGGCTTCGGTCACGGCGATATCGGCGGCGTATGGGGCATCGTGCTGGCGTCGAGCCTGGACGCGAATGTTGAAGATTGCCTCTCGGTGGCGCCACCCTCCCGGGCTGACACCTCGGCCTCAAGCTTCTGCCGCCGTCCTGGCGTGCAGGGCGAAGGAACCCAGCGGCGCCGCGTTCTCTGGCGTCGCCCCGCCCCGGGGCACCGCGCGATGACGCGATGGAGCGTCGCACGGCGCGGTCCACGGGGGAGGGTCGCCCTCGAGACGGTCGTTCCTTTCACCCTTGCGAGGGCCGGCCGGACCGAGGCGCCCGGCGGCAGGCTGCCGGCGACCGCGCCCGAAACGTGCTTCGACCTGTCTCGCCCGATCAGACGTGCACGCGGATGCGCGCCGGACCCGCTTCCATTCGCCCGATCCGGGCGGCCGACAGGTAGCCGGACGCGCGGATGCGCTGCAGGATCGCGTCCGCCCGGTCCGCCGCGCAGGTGACGAGCAGGCCGCCGGAGGTCTGCGGATCGGTGAGGAGGTGGCGGCGCCAGTCGGAAAAGCCGTCGGGCAGATCGACGTCGCCGCCAAAGGCCGCCCAGTTGCGGTGCGAGGCCCCCGTGACGAAGCCTTCCTGGACCAGTGCCTCCGCCCGGGGCAGCAGCGGCAGCGCGTCGGCGTCAAGGGCGAGCGTCAGCCCGGCGCCACGGGCGAGTTCGAGGCCGTGGCCGAGGATGCCGAAGCCGGTCACGTCGGTCAGGGCGTGCACGGCGGGCTCGCCGGCGAGTTCCGGGCCGATCCGGTTGAGCAGGGTGGTGGTGGCGATGAAGTCGCCGTAGCCGGACGGGTCGAGGGCTGCGTGCTTGATCGCCGCCGAGTAGACGCCGACCCCCAGCGCCTTCGTCAGGATCACGGCGTCTCCCGCCAGGGCGTCGGCGTTGCGCCGCACCGCCTCCCGGCGGCAGGTGCCGATCACCGCGAGCCCGTAGATCGGTTCCGGCGCGTCGATCGAGTGGCCGCCGGCCACTGGAATCCCCGCTTCGGCGCACTTCTCCGCGCCGCCCCGCAAAATCTGCGCGACCATCTCGGGGGCGATCTTGCCGACCGGCATGCCGAGGATCGCCAGCGCCAGGAGCGGCCGGCCGCCCATGGCGTAGACGTCCGAGATGGCGTTCGTCGCCGCGATCCGGCCGAAATCGACGGGATCGTCCACCATCGGCGTGAAGAAATCCGTGGTGGCGATCACGCAGGTCCCGTCGTCGAGCTCCCAGACCGCGGCGTCGTCGGAGGTCTCGTTGCCGACGAGCAGCCGCTCGAACGGACCGGCGACCGGCTGTGCGGCGAGGAGCTGGCGCAGCGTCGCCGGGTCGAGCTTGCAGCCGCATCCTCCGCCGTGGGCGAGGCTGGTCAGGCGGGGGATCTCGGTCATCGCGGGGCTCCAATCCGTCTGCCGCGGACCGTCGCCCGCACCGATCCTCAGTAGCGCGTCGTCACGGCGTTGAGCCAGTCCGGCGAGGCCGAGACGAAGGCAGCCTCCGCGCGCTTGTCCAGCCCCGTCAGGACCAGAACGCCGAGCACGACCATCAACGCGCCGAGGCCGGCCTTCACGCTCCGGCCCACCGTCGCCAGATGTCCGCGCCAGCGGAGCAGGGCCTCGCGGGAGGCGAAGCCGAGCAGCACCAGCGGCAGGGCTGCCCCGATCCCGAAGGCGAGCATCGTGACCGCCACGCTCCCGAGGTTCTCGCCCCGCGCCGCCATCAGCGAGGCGGCCCCGAGGGTCGGGCCCACGCAGGGGCTCCACGCCGCTCCCAGCAGCACGCCCACGAGGAACTGGCCCGGCAGACCGGCCGAACCGAAGCCGCCGAAGCGCTCCTCGGCCCAGGAGCCCACCGGTCCGGCGGCGGTCGCAACCCGGGCCTGGAGCCGCGGCAGCATCAGAACGAAACCGAGGATCATCAGAAGGACCGCACCGGCGCGCCGGAACACGTCGCCGTCGAGCCCTATCGCGAAACCGATCGTCGCCACGAACAGGCCGATCGCCGTGAACGAGAGGGCGAGGCCGGCTGCCAGCGCCACGGGGCCGAGCCGATGCTCCGAGGCCGCCGTCCCGAGGACGATCGGCACCAGCGGAAGCACGCAGGGCGAGAGCACCGACAGGAGCCCGGCCAGGAACGCGAAGCCCACATTCCCCAGCATGAATCCATCCCCGTCGTTCGGCCCGCGCCGGAGGCTTCGCGCCTGCGGCGCGGGCCGTCAACGCGTGCGCCGATCACAGCGGCGCGGGAACCCGCGCGCGCACGGAGCGCTTCGGCGCCTGTACGCCGGATCGGCGGGCCTCGGCGGAGCCGGCAGGTGACCATCTACTTCACGGGCGACACGCATTTCGGTGACCAGCGGGCGCTGCGCTTCGACCACCGTCCCTATCCGGACCTCGCCGCCCACGATGCCGGCCTGATCGCGGCCTGGAACGCCGCGGTGGCGCCGGACGACACCGTCTGGCACCTCGGCGACTTCGCCCTCGGCCCGGGCGGTGCGCGGATCCGCGAGATCCTCGACGCCCTCAACGGCGAGAAGCACCTGATCGTCGGTAACAACGACGGGCCGGAGACCCTCGCGGCGCCCGGATGGGCCTCCGTCCGCCACTACGCGGAATTTCCGGTCGAGGGACGGATGGTCGTGCTCTGCCACTACGCGTTCCGCACGTGGAACGGGATGAGCCGGGGCGCCCTCAACCTGCACGGCCACAGCCACGGCAAGCTCACGCCGATGCCGAAACAGTACGATGTCGGCGTCGATCCGATGGGGCCGGCGCCCGTTCCGCTCTCCGCGATTCTCGCTTCACGCCGGCGCCGGAAGAGCTGATCCGGACCGGAACCTTCACGTCAGCTTCACCGTTTCAGCGGACAGAGACGGGGTGGACAAGAGCCAGCCCGAGCAACCCGGCAGTCCCGACCCGGACCTGCCTCCACAACGTGTTCAGTGAGTAATCCCGTGAGTGCCAGTTCGGCCACTCCCAGCCGCCTCGCTGCCGGCTTCGCCGGCATCCTGACCGGCCTCTTCGTGACCACGTCGGCGCTGGCCCTGCCGTCCTGCCTGGAGGCTCAACGCAAGATCGACGAGGCCAATGCGCTCCGGTTCCAGGCGCGCGAGGAGGCCCGACTGGGCAACCACGACCGTGTCTGCGACACGCTCGACGAGGTGGGCGACCGCTACGACGATGCCCGCGACGCCTTCGAGCGATGCGGGGAGGGCGTGGTCGCGATCGACCTCCGCAGCGAGCTGCGCGGCCTGCGGATCGCCAAGAAAATCAACCGCTGCGACTGACCGGGTGCGCCACCGCACCTCGGGCAGCCCTGCCCGATCTCATCATCCCGACATGCGCGACTCACGTCGCCGATAAGGTTCTGCGCCGATGATTCCTGCCACGCTTTCCAATGAGCTCCCGTCCGCAACCGCCGGACACACCGGTCCGTCCTTCGCGGCGGCCCTGTGCGGCTTCGTCAGCACCACCGTCGCCACGACGATGCTGCTCGTGCTCCTCGGCGCGCTCTGATCGGGACACCGTGATCACGGTGCGACCGACCAGAACCGCTGGCGGTTGAACAGCATGTCCTGCGTGCCGACCCGCGGGGCCGGCTCCGCCCGCCGGCTGCAATCGGGCTCGGCGGGTTTCGTCACGGCCGCGAGGGTCGTGGGCGCCGATGTCGGTTTGAAGCCCAACCGCGCCTGAATCTCAGGGTGGCGCGCTGCCGTGATGGTCAGCACGCAGGCGATCAGGCCGCCGGCAACGGTTCCGAGAAAGAAGTTCAGCATCGGTGGCCCGGTCCGGGGCCGTGTCCTTGAGGCCCGAAGTTGTCGTCGTCGTCCAACCCGGCGGGATCATGGCGGATCTGACGCTCACGCGGTTTTAACTCCTGCTCTGCGACAGCTACGCGCAAGCCTGCGTTGCAGGCGTGTCAGATGCCGGGGGTGGATCACCGATGAACAACGCCGCCAACGCCTACGCCAAGACCGCGCACAGCGCGCTGACGCCACGCGAGGCCGAGTCCGCGCTCCTGATCAAGGCGGCACAACGCCTGATCGGCGCCAGCCAAGGACTCGCCTCCGGTGAGACCAGTCGCCTCAACGAGGCCTTGTCTTACAATCAGCGCGTGTGGACGCTGCTGAGCTCCGAAGCGACGGCCGACGAGAACCCGCTCCCCGCCGACGTCAAGCAGGGCGTCGGTCGCCTGGGCGTGTTCGTCCTGCGCACCTGCGTCGACGCGATGATCGCGCCGACCCCGGAGAAGATCGCGTCGCTCGTGTCGATCAACAACCACGTCGCGGCCGGACTGCAGGGCAACCCGGGCTGAACCCGGCCGGCGCTCACGGAGCCGCCGTATCGCCATCGGGCGGGTTTGCGCCTGCGCCTTCCCACTCGACGAGCTTCCGGCTCAGCTTGAGCGCCTTGTAGAACTCGCCGGCCTCGACGGCGCCGGCGATGGCGGCCACCTGGGGGGCCGCCGCGGGCGCCACCCGAATTAGGTCGGTGGCTTGACGGAAGAACAGGTCGATGCCCTGCGCCGGGTCATCGGCGAGGTAGATCACCGTCAGCGTCAGGTGAAGCTGCTTGCAGGCCGTGTCGGCCTCGGTCTCCGTGATGATCTCGCTCTCGCGGAGGAACTTGCATTGCGTCTCGATCAGAAAGGTCGAGCGACGGTCGCCGTTACGCAGTAGGGCGCCGTTGATGATCAACCGCTCGTAGGGCTTGAGTTCGAGGCGCAGGGGCATGCGTGCTCCTTTCTAGAAGGCGCTGCGATCTCATTCGCCAAACGTTAACGTTTCGCCAATCCCCGGCCCGACGCAGCGCGTTGCGCGTCGAACGCAACGTGGTAAAACTCAGACAATCCGGCCCTCGGGGCCGCGTCGGAGGGAGCTCCCATGGCGTCTGCATGGGCGAACCGTGCGATCTATCCGAGCCTCTCAGGCAAGCGGGTGCTGATCACGGGGGGCGCATCCGGCATCGGCGCAGCCCTGGTCGAGGCGTTCGTGGCTCAGGGCGCACGCGTCCTGTTCGGCGATATCGCGGACGACGCTGCGGCCGCCCTGGTCGCGCGGCTGTCGCCCGGCGCGGCGGCAGCGCCCCTTCACCGGCGCTGTGACCTCACCGAGGTGGCGGCGGTCCGCGCTCTCGTGACCGAGAGCGAAGCGGCGCTCGGCGGTCTGGACGTGCTCGTCAACAACGCCGGCAACGACGATCGCCACACCGTGGAGGAGATCACGCCGGACTTCTGGGACGAACGGATCGCGGTGAACCTGCGCCACCTCTTCTTCGCCGCCCAGGCCGCGGTGCCGGCGATGCGACGGGCCGGCGGCGGCGTCATCCTGAACTTCGGCTCGATCAGCTGGCATCTTGGCTTGAAGGACCTAGCGATCTACCAGACCGCCAAGGCGGGCATCGAGGGGATGAGCCGGGCCCTGGCCCGTGACCTGGGGCGCGACGGGATCCGGGTGGCCTCGATCCTGCCCGGCAACGTCCAGACCCCGCGTCAGGAGAAGTGGTACACGCGGGAGGGAGAGGCCGAGATCCTCCGGGCGCAATGCCTGGATCGCCGGATCCAGCCGGCCGACGTCGCCGCTCTGGTCCTGTTCCTGGCCTCGGACGACGCGCGCATGTGCACCGGCCACGGCTATTTCGTCGATGCCGGCTGGCGGTGAGCGGCTGCGCGATCCCTGACGTTCAGCCCGCAGGACGGTCGACGGCGGGGAGGCGAACTGCAATCGGGAACCTGAGGACCGGGCGACCGCAGATCGCCCGGTCCTGATGGAAGCCTCCGGGATCGGCGCGGGACGTCGGCCCACGCCCTCGCGGCGGCTGAACCGCACCCCACGAAGAGCGCGGACTTTCACACCGGGCTCGAAGTGGGATTCAGCATCTGTGTCGCGACAGCCGCGCCGGAGCGGCCTCAGTCGCACGATTCCTTCTTCACGGTCTTGGTGTCGCCCATGTCGTTCTCCTTGCGCACCGTCTTGGTGACGCAGCCGTCGCCGTGCTCGTGAACGGTCACGGACTTCGACTCTGAGGCCGGGCGATCGACGACCACGGCGGGACGGTCCCGCTCGATGACGGTGGTCTGCGCCTGCGCGGCGGCGCAGAGGCTCAGCAGGGCGGCGGTGGCGAGCAACGACTTGCGCATGGTGGGCTCCAGTACCGGTTTCGGTACCGAGTAACGTGATCCCAGCTTGAGCGTTCCGCCGGTGGACAGGTCGAAATGGCGGACCGAACCCGTAAAAGAACTTGGTTCGATCCGCGCGCCGTTCGGCATGAGGTTCAGCCGCAGCGACGCCTGCCAGTGACCCCGGAATCCAGCCCGTTTCAAGCCGGGCCGACTACGTGCGCAGACCTCCGCGCCGCTCAGCCGCCGGTCATGGGCGGGAAGAAGGCGACCTCGCGGGCGTCCCCGATCACGGCGTCGGGCTTGGCGTGGGCACGATCGATCGCGGCCCGCACTACGCCGGGATCCTCGAACGCGTAGGCGTATTCCTCGCCGCGCCCGCGCAGCCAATCGATGAGGTCGGCCACGGTGGCGATCTCAGGCGGCAGGACCAGATCTTCCTCGGCGCGGCCGATCCGCTCGCGGACCCAGGCGAAATAGACGAGCTTCATCGCGTCACCGTACCGGGTTCGGGGCTGGACCACGCATCCCGCGACTGAGGCGTTCAGCGCGGGTCGTCGATGACGTGCTTGATCCCGGCCCGCATATAGTCCCAGCCGGTCCAGAGCGTGAGGGCGGCGGCGAGCCACAGCAGCGTGATCCCGATCGGCTCGGTCCCCGGCAGGACCGTCTCGCCCGCGGGGCCGGCGACCAGGAAGCCCAGTGACAGAAGCTGCACGGTGGTCTTCCACTTGGCGATCTTGCTCACCGGCACGCCGACCTTCAGCTCGGCCAGGTACTCGCGCAGGCCGGAGACCAGCACCTCGCGGCACAGGATCACGATCGCCGCCCAGATGTTCGGCCCGATGATCGTGTGGTCGGCCGTCAGCATCAGCAGGCAGGCCGAGACCAGGAGCTTGTCGGCGATCGGGTCGAGCATCCGGCCCAGCGCGGAACTCTGATGGTAGGTACGAGCCACGTACCCGTCGAGATAGTCGGTGATCGCAGCCGCGACGAACACGCCCAGCGCCGTCCACCGGGCGGTGTGGGATTCGGGCCAGAACAGCAGTGCGACCATCACCGGCACGGCAACGAGGCGCCCGTAGGTCAGGCAATTCGCGAGCGTCCAGGCCGGCGACCGTCGTCGAGGGAGGACGGCGTTCATCGCGGGGGTGAAATCAGAGCGCGGCGCGTGCGTCAACGCCTCGGGTCCGGGCTCCGCCATCGCGGCGGGATTTTCAGGCGCCGGCATGGAAGAAGTCGTAGACCGCCCGCGCCGTCGCGGCGTTGACGCCCGGCGTCTTGGCCAGATCCTCGAAGGCGGCGCGCTCGATCGCCTTCACGGTCCCGAAGTGGTGCAGCAGCGCGCGCTTGCGGCTGGGGCCGATGCCGGCGATCTCGTCCAAAGGATTCTTCACCATCTCACGCTTGCGCTTGGCCCGGTGGCTCCCGATGGCGAAGCGGTGTGCCTCGTCGCGGAGCCGTTGCACGAAGTAGAGCGTCGGGTCCCGGGGCGGAAGCTTGAAGGCCGGCCGGCCCGGCACGAAAAACGTCTCGCGCCCGGCATCCCGGTCGCGCCCCTTGGCGACGCCGACCAGCGGCACACCCGAGACGCCGACCTCGTCGAGCGCCGCCCGGGCGGCATCCAGCTGGCCCATGCCACCGTCGACGAGCACGAGGTCCGGCCAAGCCGGGAACGCCTCGCTGTCCTCCGCCGCGGCCGGGGCCGGGTCCTGCGCGCCACCCTCGCCGGAGGCGGTCGCCTCCTGCGGGGTACGGGGCACCTCCTTCACCAGCCGCTTGAACCGCCGCTGCAGCACCTCGCGCATCATCCCGTAATCGTCGCCGGGGGTCAGCTCCTCCGACTTGATGTTGAACGTTCGGTAATGCGTCTTCATGAAGCCCGTGGGGCCGGCGACGATCATGCCGCCGACCGCGTTCGTGCCGGAGATGTGCGAATTGTCGTAGACCTCGATCCGCCGGGGGGTACGGTCGAGGCCGAAGGCCTGTCCCAGGGCCGTCAGCAGCTTGCCCTGGGAGGCGGTGTCGGCGAGCCGCCGGGCCAGGGCCTCCTTGGCGTTGCGCTGGGCGTAGTCGACGAGGTTCTTCCGCTCGCCGCGGCTCGGGCGGTGGATCTCCACACGGTACTCGACCCGGCTCGACAACGCGGCGGCCACCAGCTCCGCATCCTCGACGAGGTGGCTGGTCAGGACCGTGCGCGGCGCCGGCTTGTCGTCGTAGAATTGTCCGATGAACGAGCCGAGCACCTCGTCGGGCGACATGGTCCGGTCGGCCTTAGGGAAATAGGCCCGGTTGCCCCAGTTCTGGAAATTCCGGAAGAAGAACACCTCGATGCAGAACTGGCCGGCCTGCTCGTCGAGGGCGAACACGTCGGCCTCCTCGACGCCCTGGGTGTTGACGCCCTGCACGCCCTGGATCGCCGAGAGCGCCGCGATCCGGTCGCGGAAGCGGGCGGCACGCTCGAACTCCATCGCTTCGGACGCCGCCTGCATCTCGGTGCGCATCCGGTCCTTCACGGCGTTCGACTTGCCGGCCAGGAAGGCGCGGGCCGAATCCGCCATGGCGGCGTAATCCTGCGTGGCGATCTCGCCCGTGCAGGGACCGGAGCAGCGCTTGATCTGGAAGAGCAGGCAGGGCCGGGTGCGGTTCTCGTAGTAGCTGTCGGTGCAGGTGCGCAGCAGGAAGGCGCGCTGCAGGGCGTTCACCGTCCGGTTCACCGCCCAGACGCTCGCGAAGGGGCCGTAATAGTTGCCCTTCCGCCGCCGCGCCCCCCGGTGCTTGACGATCTGCGGGGCGGGACCGTCCTCCGTGACCAGGATGTAGGGGAAGGACTTGTCGTCCCGCATCAGCACGTTGAAGCGGGGCTTGAGCTGCTTGATCAGGTTGGCTTCGAGGAGCAGCGCCTCGGTTTCGGTCGCGGTGGTGACGAATTCCATCGCCGCCGTCTGCGAGATCATCCGGGCGATGCGGTTCGAATGCGCCTGACCCCGCGCGTAGGAGCCCACCCGGGCCTTCAGGTTCTTGGCCTTGCCGACGTAGAGGACGTCGCCGCGGTGATCGAACATCCGGTAGACGCCGGGTGAGGACGGCAGCGTCGACCAGAACCGGCGGATCACCTCCGTTCCGGCCTGCACGGCGCCGGGCTCGAAGTCGAAATCGATCTCCGGCGACTCGTCGACCGACAGCCCGATCTCCGGCTCGTCGGCCGCATCCTCCCGCTCGGCGTCGCGGCCGTCGTCGAACGTATCGGGGGGCAGGTCGGTCAGGGCTCTGCGGCTCATACCGCAGATCTAAGCGTTCCTCGCGCTCAGGGGGACGGGGCGGCCGACAAAAAATGCGCGCCGTACGTACGGGCCGGTGGCGCTCAGTCGAACAGCGAGTCGATGTCGTCCTGATCGACGTGGCCGATATCGTGGTCGAGCTTCGGCCCGTTGAGCAGGCTGCTCTCGTCATCCAGGGACGTCGGCACCGGCATGACGGCGATCAGATCCTTGAAGCTGTCCAGCTCGGACCACGTCGCGATCAGCCGGTCGAGGTGTTCCTCAATGAACTTCATCACGCCGACGATCTTGTTGATCCGCTGACCGGTCAGGTCCTGGAAATTGCAGGCCTCGTAGGCCGTGATGACCCGCTCCAGAATGACATCGACATGCGGCTTCATGCCAGGCGGCAGCGTCGTGGCGTTGAGCATCCCGGCATGGCTCTCGATCTCCTCGATCGCGCCGAGGAGCTGCGTGGTGGCGCGCTCGGTCGAGTCGACCACGGCGTCGAGTTCGTCCGCCGCCCGCCGCATGCCTTTTCCGGTGTTCTCGGTCCGGTGGAGGGTCGCCAGTTCCGACTTCGTCCGGGTGATCGCATCCTTCATCAGGTCGAGTTCGGAACGCATGGCCAGAGCCTCGTGCAGCTCGCGCCGGCACGACTCGACCGTCTCGCTGGCGCTCCTCTGCGTGATGCGGCGCAGGTCCTGGATGGCGCTGAAGATGTCCTCAAGTCGCTCGCTCGAGGCGGGACCGCTCGGTGGCGGCGGCGTCCCGGGAAGCCCGAGGCTGTCTTCGATGCGATAGCGCTTCTGGGTCATCGTCCGGGCGTTGGCGTTCGTGTTCCGTCGCGGCAATTCTCTACCACATCGGTTAGCGGACCGTGACCGCCAAGCTCCCCAATGGGCAGAGCGCGTCGGCAGCGTGGGATCTCGCCACATGCACCGGCAGGCGCTTTACCGCTGATTCACGCTGCCGCCGCCCGGCCGGGGAGGGGCGTCCTGAGCAGCCCGATTCACCACGTTCCTTCACCTGATTCGCCAAGATGCGGCGGGATCGTCCTCGCGACGGGGGCGCGTGCCCCAATTCGGGAGCTTGCGATGCGGGGATCGGTCCGTTTCAGTCTGGGGGCGGCCTTGGCGGCGGCCGTCTCGTGCGCACCCGCGCAGGCCCAGCAGGCGCGCTACGCTGAGGGCGGCTACGGCGGCGGCCTGATCGAGTATCTGGTAACCGGCAGCGCCGGCAACGGCGGCCGGGGCTGGCCGCAGCGTTACGCACCGTCACAGCGGTATGCCGCTCCGCAGGCCTACACGACCCCGCAGCGGGTGGAGGCGCCGGTTCGGGTCGCGGCCTATTCGGGCGACCTTCTACCCGTGGAGGCCGAGCCCGGCCAAGCCGTCGGCGTGCCGCAGCCTGTTTATGGGGCGCCTGCGGCGGGGGCCTACGGCGCGCCCCAGGCCGATCCGAACCGGATCGCCCGCGCGGTCGCGCCGGAGTACCAGAGGCAGGAGGTGCCGTTCACCGGGCGGCAGAGGCCCGGGACGATCGTGATCGACACGTCGGGCAAGCACCTCTACCTCGTGCAGCCCGGCCAGCGGGCGCTCCGCTACGGCATCGGCGTCGGCCGTCCGGGGTTCGCGTGGAGCGGCCTCAAGACCGTCAGCCGCAAGGCCGAGTGGCCGGACTGGATGCCGCCGGCGGAGATGCTGGCCCGCCGGCCGGACCTGCCGCGTCACATGGCGGGCGGGCCCGAGAATCCGCTGGGCGCCCGGGCCCTGTACCTCGGTTCCTCGCTCTACCGCATCCACGGCACCAACGAGCCCAATACGATCGGCCAATCGGTCTCGTCGGGCTGCATCCGCATGATGAACGAGGACGTGGTCGACCTCTACGAGCGCGTGCCTGTGGGAACGCGCGTCGAGGTTCTGTGAGGGACTCGCGGGTCTGATCGGCCGCGCTCACGCCCCCCCGACACGACGAGGCCCGGCCGCGCCTGCGCGCGACCGGGCCTCTGTCATCGCGACGGGGAACGATCAGGTCCAGTCGCTGTCGTCGCCGCCGCCCAGGTCGCCGCCGAAATCGCCGGCCGGATCGCTGTAGCCGGCGTCCTGCAGGCCGCCGAAATCGGCGCCGCCGCCGCCGCTGTTATCGAGGGCCGAGCCGAGATCCTGGTTGCCGCCGCCGTCGCCGTAGTAGTTGTTGACGACCGTCTCGCCGCCGCCGCCGAGGCCCGCCGCCGCGGCGCTGCCGAGGCTCGAATGGCCGCCCGCGAAGGCATTGGAGAGGGCGCTCCCGAGCAGCATGCCGCCCGCCGCGCCGGCCGCCATGGGCAGCGCGGTCGCCATGAAGCCGCCGCCGCGGGCGGGCGCCTGCTGCCCGGCCCACGGTCCGCCCTGCTGCGGATAGCCGCCCTGCTGGGGATAGCCGCCCTGCTGGGGGTAGCCCTGCTGCGGGTAGCCCTGGGGCGCGCCGCCCTGATTGCCCCATGGCTGACCACCGGGCCGCTGCTGGCCGTAGCCGGGCTGCGGCTCCTGGCGCTGGCTGCCGCCGCCGCCGAAGATGCTCGACAGGAACCCGCCGCCGCCACCGGACGACTGCGCCGACGCGCCCTGGCGACGGGCCTCTTCAAGCTGCTGGTTGAGGCTCTTGATGGCCTCCTCCTGCACGTAGATCAGCTGTGCCATGGCGTAGGGCGCGTAGGGCTGCGTGCGGAGCTTGTCGGCGATGAACCGCTCGGCTTCCGCATCCCGAGGCTGGGTCTGCGCCTGCTCCAGGCGCTGGAAGATACCCGAAATGACGTCGCGTTCTTCGCTGTTCATGGAGTCGTCCTCCTCGAATCTAACCCGCGGGCCCGAACGCGCCGCATGGCAGACACGACATGGGTGCGCGGCGACGCTTTGTCAGGGGCGATGGCGAAAACTTCATCCCAGGGTGCCGAAAAGCGAAAAGCCCGGCCTGATGGCCGGGCTTCCCCGTCTCGCGGTTGCCGCCGGCGCGGCGGAGGCCACGCCGGTAGGTGATCCTAGAAGGTGCCGAACTTGTAGTTCAGGCCTGCGCGGACGACGGCGAACTCGTCGGAGCGGCGGCCGACCGGGCTGTAGAAGGCCGGGACGTTGGAGGCGGCGTTGATCACGAACGCGCC
>NZ_BPQS01000014.1 GCF_022179385.1 Methylobacterium longum
CGGGTTCATCGACATCTTCACGTTCGCCAGCTCGACCCCGGAGCCGTCCGCCTTCACACGGATCTTGACGTTGTAGTCCACCACCCGCTTCACAGGCACCAGAACCTTCATGGCGGCTTCGATCCTTCCCCGGAGGATTCTTGTCGTCGTGCACGCCTCTCCCGCTGTCACCGGGACTGCGGGGGCGGGGCACGCAAGGTGCCGGACCGTAACGGCCACATTTCCGCCTTGTCAACGCGGCGCGTTGGAGGCCGACGAAAACGGGACGGGTGGATCAGCGGTTGGCGCCGGGCACCCAGAGGACATCGTCGGCGCCGTCGGCGTTGGCCGCGCGGCTGGCGACGAACAGGAAGTCGGACAGCCGGTTCAGGTATCGCAGCGACTCGGGCGACACGCTTTCGTCCGCGCGGGCGGCGAGACTCACCGCCAGACGTTCGGCCCGCCGGCACACGGTGCGGGCGAGGTGAAGGGCCGCGGAGGCCGGGGATCCACCGGGCAGGACGAAGGATTTCAGGGGCGCGATCGGCTCGTTCAGAGCGTCGATGTCGCGCTCCAGGCGCTCGACTTGGCTCGCCACGATCCGCAGCGGCTCGTACGGCAGCGGCTCGGGCGTCGGGGGAGTCGCCAGATCGGCGCCGAGATCGAAGAGGTCGTTCTGGATGGCGCCCAGCATGGCGTCCAGGCGGCCCTCCGTGTGGAGGCGCGCCATGCCGATACAGGCGTTGGTCTCGTCGACAGTGCCGTAGGTCTCGATCCGCAGGTCCGCTTTGGAACGGCGCTGCCCGTCCGCCAGCGCGGTCGTGCCCTTGTCGCCGGTGCGCGTGTAGATGCGGTTGAGCTTGACCACGGGATCCGGTCTCAGAAAGTGTAGCCGATCTTGCCGCCGAAATTGGTCAAACCGCGATTGTTCGCGCAGAGCCCGGCATTCGACATGTGTTCGACCGTCGCCATGATGCTCCAATGCTCGGTGAGGCGATAGCCCAGCGCCGCGGCTTCGCGGAACATCGGAGAGCAGCCGAGCGTGTTGAAGCCGTAGGGCGTCTCGGCCTTCGGGCCGGTATAGCCGTTATGGGCAACCCCGCCGAAGAACCCGTCGAGGAAGATTCGGCGGTTGAAGGTCTCGGGGAAGATCTCCACCGTCCAGGTCGCGCCGAGATAGGCGTAGCTCGTCCGGCCGCCGGTGTTGTAGCTGCCGCCCACCGTGGGGCGCGGCACGAAGGCCTGCCAGAACGGATCGGCGCTGATCTGCGGCTTGGCGAAGAGGATCTCGCCGTTGACGTTCGCCTTGCTGAAGCCGGGGAGCTTGCCCTCGGCGCTGCCCGGATCCTGTACCGCTCCGCCGATCCGCACCTCCGACACGATGCTGAGCGGCTGAGCCGGAGCCGCGTAGGCCGCCGGCAGCGGCGGCGCGTCCGCGGCCGACACGGGCAGGATCGCCGCACCGGTGAGGAGGCCGATAAGGCAGGTACGGAAAGGGGTGGTCATGCGGTCTCGGCCGGGAAGGCTTGGCAGTTCTTCTCTACCGAGCGTAGCACGAGGTCTGCGGGCTCAGGCGCTGAATTCATCCGACGCGGCGGCGAAAGGCACCGGGTGCGGCGGCGCGGTCACACCCGGTCGCGTGCGCTCAGGCCGAGCGCCACCAGACGACGCCCATGATGATCACGATCGCCACGAATTGGAGCAGGACCCGCAGGCGCATCAACTTCTGCGAGATGTTGGCGCTCCCGCCCCGCATCATGTTGGCCAAGCCGAAGAACAGCACGAAGGCCACGGCCAAGCAGGCGAGGAGGACGAGGGTGTTGGACGACATGGGGCGTTGATCCGGGCCGAACCGGTGCCGTGAGCCGGCACCGCGTGGCGTCTTGGGGTTGTCGGGGGTTCAGTTGCGGCGGAGCAGGCGCTCGAAATAATCGAGCTCCTCGCGGGGACGGGTCGGGTCGCCCAGCTTGCGACGCAGCTCTTCCATGATGCGGCGGGCCCGCTGAACCGCCGATTCGTCCGCGGTCGGCACACGTACCCGTCCGTCGCTCATGTCGCGACCGCGCGTCGGGCGGCCGAGGGGATCGTCGTCCCGGGCGCCGGCCTGACCCTGCTGGCCGGGCTGCTGACCGCCCTCCTGCTGGCCTTCGCCCTGACCCTCCGCCATGTCCTGCATCTGCTGCGCCATGCCCTCGGCGCCGCGCTTGAGGCCATCGAGGGCCCGGCCCTGGGCATCCACCGCCTCGCCGGAATCGCCCTGCTTCAGGGCGTTCTCGGCGTCCCGCATCGCGTTCTCGGCGTCGGCCAGACCCTGCTCGCCGCGCATGCCGTTCTCCTTCATGCGCTGCTCAAGCTCTTCCAGCTTCTGCCGAAGCGCCTGCTGGCGCTCGCCGACATCGCCCTGCTGGCCCTGTCCCCGCTGGCCTTGTTGACCCTGCTGTCCCTGGCCCTGCTGGCCCTGCTGTCCTTGGCCCTGCTGCTTCTGCCCCTGGCCACCCTGCTGTCCCTGCTGCTGCTGGCCGCGGTTCTGCGGCTTCTGGCCGCCGCGCTGCTCCTGCCCATCCTTGAAGGTCTCGTCGCGCAGGCCCTGCTGCTCCTTCGCCATCTCGTCGAGATTGCGCATCTGCTTCTGCATCTCGCGGGCCGCCTGATCGGTGCGGCTGCCCCGCTCCGCGGACTGGAGATTTTCCAGGGTGTTGCGCAACTGCTCCATGAGGCGCTGCGCCTCCGCGGTATCGCCGCGCTTCATGGCCTCGGCCATGTCCTGGATCATCTTGTCGAGATCCTGGGGCGTGACGGTCTTCGATTGCTGATTGCCCTGGCTCCGCTCGCTCTGCTCGCGGGGTTCCCGGCCCTGCTTCTGAGCCATCTCGGAGAGGAACTTGTCGAGGGCCTGCTTCAGGTCCTGGGTCAGGCGCTTGATTTCGTCGTCGGGCGCATTGCGCTCCATGGCCTCCTTCAGCCGGTCCTGCGCCTGGCGCAGCTGCTTCTCGGCATCCGACAGGTCGCCGTCCTCGATCTTGAGCGCCATCTCCCAGAGAAGATCGGCCACTTCGATCAGATCGGGATCGGTCTTGGCGCTGCGCAGCCGTTCCGTGGCGGTCCGGAGACCGAGGAAGATCGCGGGCTGCGGCGTGAACGTGTCGGGCGCGACCAGGAGCGCGTCCAGGGCGCTCTGCACCCAGCGGCGATCCGTGTCCGGTGCCGTGACAAGGCGGCGGCGTCCCTCAGCCAGCGCTCGCGCCAGGGGCTCGCGGAACGGCCGCGACGGTAGCGTGATCTCGGTGTCCGGCGTGCGCCCTTCCTGACCGGCCTCGTCCTTCACCACGATATGGTAGCGCACGCGCGCGCCGGACCAGGCATTGTCGGTGAGGTCGACGAGGGTCTTGGTATCGGTCTCGCCCGCGGCGTCGGCCGGCAGGGCGAGACCGATGCGCGGCACGGAGACCAGGGACCGCCCGGGCTTGAGCGGCTCGATCAGTCCCTCGGCTGCGCTGATCCCGTAATCGTCCTTAGCCCTGTAGCTCAGGTTGAAGGTGCCGCGCCCGTTCACCTCGGGCCCGCCGGTCGCGGTCACCTCCGGCGGGCGGTCCGGTATCGCGTCCACGGTCAGACGCTGCCGACCGGCCGGCGTGACGATGACGAGCTCGGCACCGCCGACGATGCGGTAGCGTTCCTCTCGCAGATCCGGCCGCGCCTCCTGGCCGGGCACCGGAACGAGGCCGGCATTGGGCGTCAGCGTCGTGTTTGCCGCGGCCTTGCCCTGGCCGGCGATGCGCACGATCAGCTGCGCGTTGACCGGCGCGCGCAGGTGCTGGTCGCTCCCGTCCATCGCGATCAGCAGCGGTGGCAGGCGGGTGTAGAGTGGCGGATCGATCCAGCCGTCCACGCGGAAGTTCGGACCGGGCGCAGCCGGCTCCTGCCAGTCGAACGCCGCACCGATGCGCTCGCGCCATTCCGGTCCCGCCGCGAACAGGCTCGCCACGGCGGCGACGATCAGACCGGCCCGCAGCGCGAAGGGGTCGAGCCGGGTCATGCCCGGGCGGGGCAAGCCGACGCGCAGGGCAGCCACGGCCCGTGCGGCGCGCCTCTGGTGCAGGTCCCAGAGGGCGCGGCTGCCTGCATCCGCGGCGCCGACAATCAGGGTATCCTGCGCCGCGGAGGCGGGCCCGTGGCGCAGGGACGGATCACGCGACGCGGCTTCGCGATCGATCCGGGCGAGTGCCGCGCGGCGGTCAGGCCGGGCGAGGTGAACGAGCGGCATGAGCGCGGTGACCAGGAGAGCCGCGACCACGCCGAGGCCGATCTGCCGCCCCAGCGGCGGCAGGTCCAGCCACAGGCCCGTCCATGAGAGGACCAGGAACAGGAGGCCGACGCCCAATCCGCGCCACAGAACCGGCCAGGCCTGCTCCCACAGGACGGCCGCCCGCGCCTGGGCCACCAGCCGGTCGAGGCGCGTGGCCGCCACGGGCCGTTTTGATGCGCGGCCGGTCTTGCCGTCGTCGCTGCCGAAACCGTCCCTGTCGATCACGCCGACCGTTCCGCCCCACGCCTATGAGCCCGGCAGGGGCCCGGCTCTGTCCGAAGAGGCTATCATGGTGAGCCGCGGCCGTCGGCGGGTCAAATCGGCGCGACGTCGGCCGTACGATCCGGCGTCAGTTGTGGGACTGGATGAAGTTGCGCACCTGGGGGTAGATCTGGGTTTCCCAGCGCCGTCCCGCGAAAACGCCGTAATGGCCGACCCCGGCCTGCAGATAATGGGTCCGCATGTAAGGCGCGAGACCCGTGCAGAGTTCGTGCGCCGCCATGGTCTGGCCGACGGCGCAGATGTCGTCCCGCTCGCCCTCCACGGTCATCAGGGCGGTCCGCCGGATGGCTCCGAGGTCGATCGGATCGCCGCGATAGCGCACCGCGTTCCTGGCCAGGGCGTGATCCTGGAAGACGGTCTTGACCGTTTCCAGATAGAAATCGGCCGCGAGATCCAGAACGGCGAAGTACTCGTCGTAGAACGTCTCGATGGCCTCCGCCTGCGCGTGTTCGCCGTTCGCCATGTGCCAGAACAGGTCGGTATGGCCCTGGATGTGGCGCTTGGCGTTCATCGCCATGAAGGCCGAGACCTGCACGAAACCCGGATAGACCTTGCGGCCGGCTCCCTTGTGGCGCGCAGGAACGGTGGCGATCAGGTTCTGCTCGAACCATTCGATCGGCTTCGAGGTGGCGAGTTCGTTCACGCCCGTGGGGTTGACGCGGCAATCCACCGGGCCGGCCATCAGGGTCATGCTGCGCGGAGCCGCCGCGTCCTTGGTCTGCGCCATGACGGCCGCAGCCACCAGCGCCTGCACGGCCGGCTGGCAGACCGCCACCATGTGGGCGCCTTCACCGATCGTCTGCAGGAAGTGGACGAGGTGGCCGACATAGTCGTCGAACCCGAACCGACCCTCCGACAGCGGCACGTCGCGGGCGTTGTGCCAATCGGTGATGTAGACGTCGTGGTCCGGCAGCATCGTGCGCACCGTGGCGCGCAGGAGCGTCGCGAAGTGCCCCGACATCGGCGCGACCATGAGCACCTTGGGCTGGTCGGTGTGGATGTCCTTCCGGAAGTGCAGCAGGGTGCCGAACGGTGTGACCGCGACGGGCTCCTCGACGACCGGAACGCTGCGGTTGCCGACCTTCACCGCGTCGATGCCATAGGCCGGTCGGGCGAAGGTCAGCCCCGTGCGCATCATCATCCGGGCGCCGGCGGACATCCACGTGATCGGCTGGCCCCATGCGCGCCACGGTGACCAGACGTCGTTCAGCAGCCGTCCCCAGGCCCGGGTCTGGGCTGCGATGTCGGTCTGCAGGTCGAACGCATGGTAGATCATGGGGTCGGGCACTCGCGGAACCCGGCCCAGCACGGGGCCTTCGGGACGGCTCGGTCGGCAGATGCCGGGATCAGGCTTGCATCAGCGTGGCCAAGCAGGATGGGTCCGGTGCCGTACGGCCGCAACTGTTCTAAAGCCCTAGTGAAGCAGGAATTGTACTGACGTGTCTTTGGTGCACCATTCAATTCTCCTCCGTCGAATCGGGGCAGGTCACGCGGTGGAGTCTCGGCGGATCGCCGGCAGACCTTGCCGAGAATTTCGGCACGCCGGCCAACAACGGCGTCGGCCGGCGGGATTGCGGTGGTGTGCCCGGCATATAGGGCTCACGATGCCCGTCGGATCACCCGGCCGGGATCGCCTTCCAGGCGCCGATGCTCGCAGGCGATCTTGAGATAGCGGTCGCTGCCGCCGGGAAGTCCGGCCTGCGCGGCCATTGTCTGGGCGTGCATCAGGCATTCCATCGGCGAGTGGGCCGGGGCGACGATGACGTCGAGTGCGGTGACGCGGGAGCAATCCTGCGCGAGCAGAGTACCGGCGCAGACAAGGGCGACAGAGAGCAGTTCTGACATGACGGACCTCCACTCCGTGTGAACGAAAGGTCCGCGGGGTGCTCCGGCGTGAGAGCCACCGCGTTGTCGTTGCCTGAGTGCTTCCTCCGGTTATCGATCACTCTTTGACCGCGATCTTTGCATGTCGCGTGCCAAGGGCGGGCACCCGTGACGGTCTGGAAGAAGACGCGTCAGTCGCGGGCGGGCAGCCAGTGCGTCTCAGGCTCGGTCGCGGGCAGCAGCGCCGCGACGGCGTCGAGATCCACGACGTACTGGTCGGTGAGCTTCTGCCAGATCTCAACCGGCGAGCTCACCTTCGGCCGCAATCCGTCGAGGGCACGGGTGAGGAGCGCTGCGGTGACGAGCTTGGGGCGTCGCAGGAGCGGATCGGCGTTGAGCATCGGGGTCCACCTCTTCCGATGTCTGCATTCTCCGCCCGTCTTGGTTAACACTCGGTTACGGTTCGGTGCGACGTCTGCGGCTTGACTTGCCGAATATTAAAACCGGTCCCGACGCCCGAATTTTGATCATGAACGTGTCTTCAATCGGGAATGCCGGGCACCAGGGCAGGCTGGGAACGTCTTCGTGCCAGCACGTCGCGGGCGGCGATCGGAGATCGAGGATCCATTGCCGCCCGCTGCCGGCTCCGGTTCACAACCCGGACCCCTTCGCTTATCAGGCTGCCGGATCAAGGCTGTCCTGGCCGATGATGGCGCTCTGGATCAGGAGCCCCGTCGCCCCCGGCCGCCCGTGCGAGTGGAACACCATGGACGCCACACCTGAAGCGGTCGGTGCGACGCAGGGAGCGAAGACCCGCCTCGTGCTGGCTTCCGCCTCGCCTCGACGCCTCGCGCTCCTGCAGCAGATCGGGATCGAGCCGGACGCGCTGCTGCCCGCCGAGGTCGACGAGACGCCGCGCAAGGCCGAGCCCCCGCGTGAACTCGCTCGGCGCCTCGCTCGGACAAAGCTCGCGACCGCCGAGGCGGCGCTGCACCTGGACGCCACGACGACGCCGACTTGGCTGGTATCGGCCGACACGGTCGTGGCGGTCGGACGGCGCGTCCTTCCGAAGGCCGAGGTCCCGGACGAGGCGGCGGATTGCCTGCGTCTGCTGTCCGGGCGCCAGCACCGGGTCTTCACGGCCGTCTGCGTGCTCTCGCCGCGCGGGCGGCGGGAGCGGATCGTGGAGAGCCGCGTGCGGTTCAAGCGCCTTTCGGGCCGGGACATCCAAGGCTACCTCGCCTCCGGCGAGTGGCGTGGTAAGGCCGGCGGCTACGCCATCCAGGGGCTGGCGGGCGCGTTCGTGGTGAAACTCGTGGGGTCCTACAGCGCGGTGGTCGGCCTCCCGCTCTACGAGACGATGAGCCTGCTCGACGGCGAGGGGTATCCGATCCGGGCCGGGTGGGGCGGCCTCGCGTGAGCCGCGCGATGCGTCCCGCCTGTCCGATCTGCCGACGGCCCGAGTCGGCGGAATTCCGGCCGTTCTGCTCTCAGCGCTGCGCTGACGTCGACCTGGGGCGCTGGTTGAACGAGCGTTACGCCATACCCGAGGAGCTCGACTCCGATGAGCCGCCCCGCGAGCCGGATCCGGACGCCTGACGATTTTTCCGGCCGTTCGGTCACGCCGGTGTCACGGCAAGGCTGGACAGGCCGCGCAGCCTTCACTATACCCCGCGGCGTCCGAGGCCGACAGCGGCGCGGGCGACGCCCAGGTAGCTCAGTTGGTAGAGCATGCGACTGAAAATCGCAGTGTCGGCGGTTCGACTCCGTCCCTGGGCACCATCCGCCTCCTGACAGCGGACCGAGGCCTAGCGCCTCTCCAATCCGCGGTATCGGGTTCGCTGTGTCGCGTCCAGCGCGGCTCCGTCCCCCGAGGGCTTGTCGTCTGATCGACCCCGCTGGCCCGCACCCAGCTTCCCGGCTGAGATCATCGGCGGTACCGACCGTCCATGGAACCGCGCGGGCGGCGCGATGCGGCGGCGAATGGAAAACCGCTTCCGTGCCTGCGTTGCTACGATCCGATACTGTTCGTGGCGCGAGCATGACGCTTTCGACGCGGCGCTCGTCGAACCAGATGCAGAGAACAAGCCATCGGTGAGAAGGCTCGCCGTCCTGGCGGGTACCGCCTGCCGCGGTCGTGCACGGCGGTCTCAGCGCCCATCGACGTAGACGCCGGCGCCCACCAGCGCCTCGACGCCGTCGACGCGCGTGCCGCAAACGTAACTCCACTTCACGGCTGCGGCAGCCTCGCCAGGCTTGGGAAACATGTAGTCGACCCAGCCGGATCCGAAGCGTATGACCACGTCGACGAAGTCCCTGTGAAACCGTTTTCCATCGGCGTCGCGCTCGTCGAGCAGATCCCGTCCTTCGCGGTTCGGGCGGGCGGCATTGAGAAGCACGATGCCCTGCATGTCGACGACGAACAGGTAGACATCGCCGTAGCGCCACCCGCTGCCTTTCCTCCGGAAGGCCGAGAAGGCCGCGGAACCCTGTTGCTCCAGAGCCTCGGCCGCCCGGTTGACCAAGGCTTCGATCTCGGCGGCTTGGTGGGAGGGCGGGGGGTGTCGCTCGCCAAACGCATTGAAGGGCGCGCAGAAGAGCAGCGGCGCGACTAGCCAAGTTGCGAGCCTGACGTTGCCGCGCCCCGAGGGCATCACGGCACCATCACCGGCCCGATCGGAGCGTAGTCTCGGCTCCGCCGGTTTGTCCGCCAACGGGGAGATCCGACGGGCGGGATGTCCAGTTGCCTGAATACCCCCGTCCTGGCCGCAACGGCACGATCCACCAGACGCGCTTGCGGGCAGCCGGCCGGCCCGCCGTCGCGGGCAGGGGCAGCGTCGCGCGCTCGGGGTGATGGCAGTGGTGCTCGATGATGCGGCTCAGATGCCTGACCGCCGCCAGGATCTGCGCGGCCATCAACAGATGACCCTCGCGCGCGCCGTCCCGCTCGAGGCGGAGCATGTCGGTCTCGGCGCGTGACACGATGTCCCGGGCCTCCCAATAGAAGAGTTCGAGCTGCGCGAGATTTGTCATCCACGCCTCCGCGTCAACACGGTTCTCGCATTCAGGAGACGTTGAATAGCGCTTCGATCAGTCGAAGCGCATCATCCATTTAGAGGTTTTGCCACGATCCTTTGCGTGGAGCGCCGAACCTCTGCCGGCTGAGATTCGACGGTGGGCGACGGTCTCGTGTCGGGGCGTAGAATGGTACCGGTCGCGCGGCCACCGCAGCGATCTCAATCCGAATCTTTCTTGCGGAGACCTGATTTCACTATAACGTGGATCAGCTTTTGTTCAACCGGCTCGACATCCCATGCCGAAACTGAACGCGCCCGGCGGCTGGCACCTCGGTAACACGCTCCGGTATGCGCGCGACTCCCGCGACGAGATCGGAGCGTGGTCGTGGGACGCCGCGTCCGATCGCGCGTTCGCCGATACCTATGTGGCGCATCTTTTCAATGTCGATCCGGTCGACGCCGAGGTCGGTCTGCCGGTCGCCGCGTACGTCGCCAGCATCCACCCGGCGGATCGACGGCAGGTGCTGGCGGCGTTCCGGAAGGACGCCCAGGAGGGCAGACCCTATCTTTTCGAGTACCGCGTCCGCTCCGCGGACGGCGTCACGCGCTGGGTGCTCACCCGCGGCCGGTTCTTCTGTAATCACCGCGGCCAACCGGTCAGCGGCCGCGGCATCATCGTGGACATCACCCGCCTTCGTGCGAACCGCGACGGCGACGGACTCTCCGACACGGGGTCGGATCGCTCTACCTCGTCGCTGGATCAGGCCGCCGCGGCGGCGATCGCGGCCTATCAGACGCTGGGCGCACTGAACGACCGTGAGCTGACGTCGCGTGCCGAGGCACTCCTGAACCAGATCGGGCGCAGGCTCGCCGCGCAGGAACTCACGGAGCGGCGCCGCCGGCTGAGCTGACGGTCGACGCGGATGACGCCGCGACGCGGACCGGCTACGGCGCATCCTGGTCGCGAAGATGCAGATACGTCGGATCGAACTCGGCGGCCGATTTCAGGCCGTCCCAGTCGTCGACGGAGAGGCGCCGGCTGCGCAGGGTGATCAGGCCCGCGGCCTTCAGATCCCGGATGGTCCGGTTGACGTGAACCGGTGTAATCCCGAGGGCGTCCGCGAGCTCCGGCTGCGTCATCGGCAACTCGCAGCTCCGGTCCGGCGCGAGCCCGACCGCGCCGAGGCGCGTCACCAGCTCGCAGAACAGATGGGCCATGCGGGCATACGCGTCGCGCCGGCCCGTATTGAGCATCCACTCCCGCACGATGGCGGCGTCGATCAGGGTCCCCCGCCAGAAGAGGTCGTTGAGCCGCGGGTGCGCCCGGAGCAATGCGCGCGCCGCCTCGTGCTGCACGAAGCCGAGGCGGCACGGACTGATGGTGGCGATGCTGACGTCCAGGACTTCCAGGTGGAGGCTCTGGAAGTCCGGGATGTCGCCGGGAACGTGGTAGCTCATGACCTGCCGCTTGCCGGCCCGGGTCGATTTGTACGTGCAGGCTATACCGTCCAGCAGGGCGAAGCACCGGGACGGACGGTCACCCTCACGCACGATGTCCTGGTAGGCCTCGACGGTCGCCATCTGCATGGGCAGGGCGTGCAGGGCCGCGCGCTCCTCGTCGGTCGGTTTGAACAGGGCGATGCTGTCGAGCTTGCGCAGGAATGGATGCCTGCCCGGCTGGTGCGTGGATTCGATCATCGCGCCTCGGCTGTCCGGCGGCGTCGCGCGTCCTCGCGGCCACCAACACCCTCACCACACGCTCTGGCGGACTAGGATAGGGCCGGCGATCGATCGCGACCAGAGCCATCGCCCGCGGCCGAGGTCGATATCCGGCCGGTCGCCGGCCCCGGCGCGGCGGCCGCGTCGTCGCTCGACGCGGTGCGCCGTGGTCCGACGGCAGGTGAGGATGGATCGGGCCGGTCGCCGAGCTGCGGGCGGTAAGCCCGGCCCCGCGCGCGGGCGAGGCCGGGGGCCTGGGACTGGAAATCTCCCGTCCGTCCGCGCACACAGGGATCGCGGCGGGATCGCCGCGCAGCCTGACGGGAAGCTCCGATGAACCCGGCCGACCTCGCTCCGCACGCGCACCAAGTCCTGAGCGAGGCGACTTTGCCCGAGTTGCCGAACCATTATCGCGGCAAGGTCCGGGACAATTACGACCTGCCGGACGGACGGCGCGTGCTGATCACCTCCGACCGGATCAGCGCCTTCGATCGCGCCCTCGCGGCGATCCCCTTCAAGGGACAGGTCCTCACGCAGACGGCGCGCTACTGGTTCGAGAGGACGGCCGACATCTGCCCGAACCACGTGATCGCCTATCCCGACCCGAACGTCGTCGTCGGCCAGCGCCTGGAGATCCTCCCCGTCGAGGTCGTGGTGCGGGGCTACCTCGCGGGCACGACCTCCACGTCGATCCTGACGCGCTACCGCGCCGGCGAGCGGGCGATGTACGGACACCGCTTCCCGGATGGATTGCAGCCGAATGCGCGCCTGCCGCAGGCCATCATCACGCCGACCACGAAGGCGTTCGACGGCGGCCATGACGAGCCCCTGACCGAGGGCGAGATCCTGGAGCGCGGTCTGCTCACGCCGGATCAGTGGCGGACGGTTTCCGAGGCGGCGCTGGCGCTCTTCGCCCGCGGCCAGTCGCTGGCCGCCGAGCGCGGGCTGATCCTGGCGGACACGAAATACGAGTTCGGCACCGACGGTCAGGGCCGCATCGTCCTCGCCGACGAGATCCACACGCCCGACAGCAGCCGCTACTGGTTCGCCCAGAGCTTCCCCGAGCGCTTTGCCGCCGGGGCGGCGCCGGAGAGCTTCGACAAGGATTTCGTGCGCAATTGGGTGGTGGCCCGGTGCGATCCCTATACGGATCCGATCCCCGAGATCCCGGCCGAAATCGTGCTGGAGACGGCGGCCGTCTATATCCGCGCCTACGAGACCATCACCGGTGAACGCTTCGTGCTGCCGGATCCCGCCGAGGATCCCCTCGACCGGATCCGGCGCAACATCGCCGCCTACCTGGGCGCGGACGCGCGACGCTGAGGATCGGGGCGGCCCCGCGGGGGAGGGACCTGGGTCTCTCCTCCGCCGAAGTTCGGCTGCGCGATCGTCACCGCGATCGGGCCCTCAGGCGGCCGCGGCCATCGGGGCCGGGGTGGGGGCATCCATCGCGCGCAGGTACACGTCGAGCAGCGTCTCCTGCTCGTCCCGCTCGTCCTTGTCCTGCTTGCGGATCTTCAGGATCTCCTTGAGAACCTTGACGTCCAGGCCCTCGCCCTTCGCCTCGGCGAGGACCTCCTTCTTGGCCTCCATCAGGTCCTTGATCTCTTCCTCCAGCCGCTCCACGCGCTCGATGATCGAGCGGATGCGATCGCCCGCGATGCCCACGGTATCGGTCATGTCCGTCATGCAAACCCTCGCTGCAAACCCTCGCTGGATGACCGGCGGACCCTCGCCGGGACGGGGTTAGCGGCGGGTTAAACGCGGCGCGCGCGTCGCGGCCGGTCAGCGCGTCCGCTGCTCGATCCAGCCGATGATCGCGTCAGCCACCTGATCGCTGTTCGATTCCAGCATCATCATGTGGCCGTTGCCGCGGATGCCGTGCTCGGCGAGGGCCAGCCGGTCCGGCTTTGCCCCGGCCTGCGTGAGGAAGGCGGCCGTGCAGTCGTCCATCGTCGCGCGGAACGATGCCTCCGCGGTCACGATCACGGCCGGCACCTTGGCGAGGTTCGGGAGCGTCCGGGCCGGGGCCGCCTGGAGCCAGCAGCGGATCTGGTCCGGCCGGGCCGGGGTGTCGGCCTGGACGACGGTGAGGTCGGCGGGGCTGCTCACGGGCGGCTCGAAATGCAGGGGAACCCGGGTGATGCCGTAAGGCCGTGCGCGGGCCTCGCTCACGCGCTCGTACCAGTCCGTCCCGCCCTTGAATCGGATGTCGTAGAAGGTCGGACCGTTGGGCTCGACCGCGACGTGGGCCTTCACTAGGTCGGGCCTCTGGTCCGACACGGCCCAGCCGAAGACGCCGGCCTGGGAATGGGTGAGCAGGATCGCGGGCCCGATCTTTTCCAGGAGCGCGATCAGCGCCGGATCGACCAGTTCCTCGCTCTTCAGGGCGCTCGCGATGTAGGGGACCTGCGACAGGTAGAACTGGTCGAAGGCGGCGTTGCCGCGCACGCCCGGTCCGCCCGGCCACTGCGTGTGCAGCTTGGCCTGCGGATACAGCGTGGACCGCTCCTGCCCGGTGAAGACGGTCTCGAGATCCTCGACCGGAAGGCGGGCATAGGGACCGTAGGCCTCCGCGTCTCCGCCCGCGCGACCGCGTCCCACCTGATCGATCACGTAGGTGGCGAAACCCTTGGCCGCGAAGCGGTCCGCCCAACCCGGCCGGCCGTCGGGCGTACCGAGGAAGTTGGTCCCGGTCTGCGCGGTGCCGTGGACGAGGACGATCGGGTAGGGTTGCGTGATCTGCGCGGGCGCGCGGTATTCGACGAACATCTGCCCGGCCGCGACGGTCTTGTCCTTGGCCGCCTGGTAGTGCCCGCCGACGAAGAAGTAGCCGGCGGGCTGCGTCGGTCTGAACGGCGCGGTGTCGTCCGCGTGTCCGGGGCAGGCCGCAGCGAGACCCAGGAGAGCCAGGGCTCCGGCAGCAGCGAACGTGCGCATCGTGTCCTCCCGGGCGTGGGTTCCCCGCGGACGTCCGGCGCCCGGCGGAATGTCAGTTGGCGGAAGGAGCCGGACCGCTCCGGACGTCCGGCTCCCCGATCAGGCGTGGGCGAGGCGCGGCTTCTTGCCGAGCGCCTCCTCGACGGTGCCGGCGCCGTCGAGATAGCCGTGGACCTTGGGGTTCGGCATGATCAGCGAGGCCACGAAGGCGATCGCCATCAGCACGGTCACGTACCAGAAGAACGTGCTCTCCATGCCGTTGTCCTTGAACCACAGGGCCACGAACTCCGCGGTGCCGCCGAAGGTGGCGTTGGCCAGCGCGTAGGACAGGCCGACGCCCAGGGCGCGCACGTTGGTGGGGAACAGCTCGGCTTTCACGATGCCGCTGATGCCCGTGTAGAACGACACCACGGCGAGCCCCAGCGTGATCAGCGCGAAGGCGAGGTAGGGGTCCTTGTTGGTCCCCAGCGCGGTCATCAGCGGCACGACCATGAGCGTGCCGAGCCCGCTGTAGAGCAGCATGTTGGCCTTGCGGCCGATCCTGTCGGAGAGCGCGCCGAAGAGCGGCTGGATGATCATGTAGACGAACAGCACCACCGTCATCGTCTGGGATGCCGAGGTCTTCGGCATGCCGGCGGTGTTGACGAGGTACTTCTGCATGTAGGTCGTAAAGGTGTAGAAGCTGAGCGAGCCCCCGGCCGTGTAGGCGATCACGACCAGGAACGCCCGCCAGTGCTTGGCCAGCGCGGAGAAGGTTCCGGCGGTCTCCTTGTCGCTGCTGTCTCGGGTCTCCGCCAGCGAGCGCCGGAGGTAGAGCGCGACGATCGCCAGGCCGGCGCCGATGAAGAACGGAATGCGCCAGCCCCAGGCCGTCAGCTCCGGACCGGTCATCACCGTCTGCAGCAGCACCAGGACCAGGGACGCGAGGAGCTGGCCGCCAATCAGCGTGACGTACTGGAACGAGGCGAAGAAGCCGCGCTGCCCTTTGATCGCCACCTCGCTCATGTAGGTCGCGGAGGTGCCGTACTCGCCGCCCACCGACAGGCCCTGGAGCATGCGGGCCAGCAGCAACAGCACCGGTGCCAGGGTGCCGACATGCTCGTAGGTCGGCAGGATGCCGATCAGCAGCGAACCGAAGCACATCATCAGCACCGAGATGACCATCGAGGTCCGGCGTCCGACCCGGTCGGCGATGCGCCCGAACAGCCAGCCACCGATCGGCCGCATGAAGAAGCCCACCGCGAAGATGCCGGCGGTCTGGAGAAGCTGGCTGGTGGAATCGCCCTTCGGGAAGAACGCGGGCGCGAAGTACAGGGCGAAGAAGGCGTAGCAGTAGAAGTCGTACCACTCGACGAGGTTGCCCGAGGACGAGCCGACGATCGCCCAGATGCGGCGCTTCCGGTCCGCGGCGTCGTCGAGGGCGCCCGGTGCGATACCGATGGTATCGTCTCTCGAAGCGGACATGGCGTCTCCGTCGATCAATCTTTGTGCCGGCCCGCGCCGGACTCTTCTTCGTGCGGCGCGACGTTACAGGTGACGATCCTGATCGCAAGTCCGTGATGGGTCTTTGCCGAGGACAGGGCGATGCCGTGTCACGTCCCGCCTGTCCCGCACCGGAAGGAACGGTTTGGCACGAGGGGTCGTTGCGGCCGGACGCGGGCGTCGACGGCGCGCCCTCAGCGGCGGGAGGACAGGCCATGAAGCGGATTCTGAGGGACACGGTGGCGGCCGTGATCGTGGTGGCCGGGGCGGCGACGGCGTTCGCGCAGGGCGGACCCGGCGGCGGCGCGGGCGGCGCAGGAGGCGGCCCCGGCGGCGGAGCGGGCGGTGCCGGGCCGGCCGCCGGCGGCGGCGCGGGAGTGGGCGGCGCGGGACCGGGTGGTGCTGGCGGCGGCATGCGGGGCGGCGCCGGCGGTGCCGAAGGCGGCGGTGCGATGCGGGGACCGGGCGGCGCCGAGCCGGGAGCCCCGGCCGGCCGCGGAGCCGAAGGGCCCGGCCGTCCCGGCGGCGCAGCCGAGCGCAATGGGGCCCCGGAACGTCCGGGCGCGGGCGCCAATCCCGGAGCCGGCGACCGTGGCGACCGGGGTGACCGGGGCGACCGGGGGGATCGTGGCGGCCGGGATGGCGCCGGTCCGAACCAGGGTGGCCGCGGTCCGGCCGGCGAGCGGGGCGGTCGTGGGGGTGTCCGCGAGGGCGGTTCCGTCCGCGGCGCGGTCGGCAGGCTCGACACCCGGCAGCGCACCGAGTTTCGCAGCTCAGTCACCCGCCTGGGCGTCTCGCCCCTGAGGGACGTGGCCTTCGGGCTGGCGGTCGGCACCGCGATCCCGCGCTCGGTGACGCTGCACCGGCTGCCGCCGGCCATCGTGTCGATCGTCCCGGAATACGAGGGCTACGAGTTCATCCTCGTGCGCGACGACATCGTGATCATCGATCCCGACACCTACGAGATCGTGGATGTGATCCCCGCCTGAGCGTTCCCCTCGGTCAAGCCGGGCAGGTTCGCGCCTGCCCGGCGCCTCTCACCGGCCTCCGTCGAGGAGCTTCGACACGACGCGGGCCGTATAATCGACCATCGGCACGATGCGCGCGTAGTTCAGGCGGGTCGGCCCGATCACGCCGACGACGCCGACGATGGTCTGCGACCCGTCGCGGAAGGGGGCCGCAATCAGCGACGAGCCCGAGAGCGAGAACAGCTTGTTCTCCGAACCGATGAAGATCCGCACGCCCTCGCCGCCCTCGGCGCGCGCGAGCAGGTCGATGACGTCCTTCTGGGTCTCCAGGTCGTTGAACAGCAGCCGGATGCGTTCGAGATCCTCCACGGCGCGCAGGTCGTCGAGCAGGTTGGCCTGACCGCGCACGATCAGCTGCCGCGCTTCCGTCGGTCCGACCGGGGTGGCCAGCCCGGCATCCACCAGCCGCTCGGTGATCGCGTCGAGCTCGCGCTTCATCGCCTTGCGGCCGGCTTCGATCTCCGCGCGAAGCGAGCCGAGGGTGCGGCCATGAAGCCGGGAGTTGAGGAAGTTCGTGGCCTCCTGGAGCGCTCCGGCCGGCAGGCCCGGCGGCAGGTCCACCAGCCGGTTCTCCACGGAGCCGTCGTCCGAGACCAGGATCACCAGGGCGCGGGCCGCATCGAGGCGGACGAACTCGATGTGCTTCAGGTTGACGTTCGCCTTGGTGGTCAGCACCACGCCGGCGCCGCGGGAGACGCCCGACAGCATCGTCGACGCCTCGGCGAGCGCCGACTCGAAGGTGTGGCCGGACGCGGCGGCGCGCATCTGCGCCTCGATGCGACCCTGCTCGTCCTGGCTGACGTCTCCGAGCTCGAGCATCGCGTCCACGAAGAACCGCAGGCCCAGCTCGGTGGGCAGCCGCCCCGCCGAGGTGTGGGGCGCGAAGATCAGGCCGGAATGCTCGAGATCCGCCATCACGTTGCGGATCGAGGCCGGCGACAGCGCCATCGGCAGAATGCGGGCGAGGTTTCGCGAGCCGACGGGCTCCCCCGTCGTGAGGTAGCTCTCGACGATCTGCCGGAAGATCTCGCGCGCCCGCTCGTTGAGCGCGGCGAGGGCCTGCATGGACTGGCCGTTGGTCACTCGAAGGTTCGGGTCTGTCACGCGGTCATCCTGTGGTCCGATCATGGCTAACCGACCCGCGCGGATCAATCCGCACGGAGATGCTTGCTCGCCGTGGCGCGGCGGCCTAAGAGCCCGGCCCTCGACTTCCTCGACAGAAAGGGCCCGCGATGCGGCCTTCCAAGCGTGCCGCCGACGAGTTGCGGCCCGTGAGCCTGGAGCGCGCGGTCTCGCGCTACGCGGAGGGCTCGTGCCTCGTGAGCTTCGGCAACACCCGGGTGCTCTGTACCGCATCCCTGGAAGAGCGCGGGCCCCCCTGGCTGCGCGGTTCGGGCAAGGGCTGGGTCACGGCCGAGTACGCCATGCTGCCGCGTGCGACGCACGAACGCACCCGGCGCGAGGTCGGTTCCGGCAAGCCCTCGGGGCGGACGCAGGAGATCCAGCGGCTGATCGGCCGCTCGCTCCGCGCCGTCACCAACCTGCCGGCGATCGGCGAGCGGCAGATCACGGTCGACTGCGACGTGATCCAGGCCGACGGCGGCACCCGGACCGCCGCCATCACCGGCGCCTGGGTGGCGCTGCACGACTGCTTCGCCTGGATGCGCACGCGCTCGATCATCTCGGTCGACCCGCTGCGCGACCACGTCGCGGCGGTCTCGTGCGGGCTCTACAAGGGGACGGCCGTCCTCGACCTCGACTACGCCGAGGACTCGGCCGCCGAGACCGACGCCAACTTCGTGCTCACCGGCCGGGGCGGCATCGTCGAGGTCCAGGGCACCGCCGAGATGGAGCCGTTCTCGGAGGGACAGCTCCTGGAGCTGCTGCGGCTCGCCCGCGCCGGTACCGACCGGCTGGTCGCCCTGCAGAAGGAGGCGATCGCGTGAGCCGCCGCCTCACCGGCAAGGTGGTGATCGCCACCCACAACGCCGGCAAGCTCACCGAGATGCGCGAATTGCTGGCACCCTTCGGGATCGAGGCGGTCTCCGCCGGGGAACTCGGCCTGCCGGAGCCGGAGGAGACCGGCACGATGTTCGCCGAGAACGCCGCCATCAAGGCGCGGGCCGCCGCCGACGCCACCGGCCTGCCGGCCTTCGCGGACGATTCCGGCCTGTGCGTGGACGCGCTGGACGGCGCGCCCGGCATCTTCTCGGCCCGCTGGGCCGGTCCGGCCAAGGATTTCGACGGCGCCATGGCGCGCATCTTCCACGAGCTGGAGCGGCGCGGGGCCCACAGCCGCCGGGCGCACTTCGTCTCGGCGCTGGTGCTCGCCTGGCCGGACGGCCACACGGAGCTGTTCGAGGGCCGGGTGTTCGGCGACCTCGTGGCGGCGAGGGGCTCGGCCGGCTTCGGCTACGACCCGATCTTCCGCCCCGAGGGACACGAGCGGACCTTCGGCGAGATGAGCGCGGACGAGAAGCACGGCGTCGACTGGCAGAAGGGCGAGGGGCTGTCGCACCGGGCGCGCGCCTTCGTGGATCTGAGCCGGGCCTGCCTCCCGCCCGGCGCCTGATTGCCAAACCGGCCGCGCGGCCTCACATCCGACCCATCATGAGCTTGCCCGGCCCCGACCATCCCACCCGCGACGCGGGCTTCGGGGTCTACCTGCACTGGCCCTTCTGCGCCGCGAAGTGCCCGTACTGCGACTTCAACAGCCACGTCCGGCACGGAGGCATCGACGAGCCGCGCTTCCTCGACGCCTTCCGGTCCGAGATCGCGCATTTCGCCGGCCGGACCCCCGGGCGGATCGTCACCAGCATCTTCCTCGGGGGCGGCACCCCGTCGCTGATGCGGCCGGCGACGGTCGCGGGCCTGCTCGACGCGGTGGCGGACCGGTGGAGCGTGGCGCCGGATGCGGAGATCACGCTGGAGGCCAACCCGTCCAGCGTCGAGGCCGGTCGTTTCCACGGTTACCGCGCCGCCGGGGTCAACCGGGTCTCCCTCGGCGTGCAGGCCCTCGACGACGCGTCGCTGAGGGCGTTGGGCCGGCTGCACGACGTCGCCCAGGCACTCGATGCCATCCGCGTCGCGCAGGCCGTCTTCGCGCGAACGTCCTTCGACCTGATCTACGCGCGGTCGGGGCAGACCCCCGAGATGTGGCGGGCGGAACTCGGCGCGGCGCTGACGCATGCCGCGGAACACCTCTCCCTGTACCAGCTCACGATCGAGCCCGGCACGCCGTTCCACGGGCTGGCGGCCGCCGGCAAGCTGGTGATCCCCGACGACGATACCGGTCGCGCCCTCTACGACGTGACGCAGGAGCTGTGCGGGCGCGCCGGCCTGCCGGCCTACGAGATATCGAACCACGCGCGGCCCGGGGCGGAGTCGCGCCACAACCTCCTGTACTGGCGCTACGGCGAGTATGCCGGGATCGGTCCCGGCGCGCATGGGCGGCTCGTCACCGCGGCCGGCCGGATCGGCACCGTCGTCGAGCGGTCGCCGGAGGCATGGCTCGCCCGGGTCGAGCGCGACGGTCACGGCATCGTCGAGACCGAAGCGCTGTCGGCGCCCGATCAGGCCGACGAATTCCTCGTGATGGGCCTGCGCCTCATGGAGGGCATCGATCCGGCACGGTACGCGGCCCTGAAGGGACGTCCGCTGAACGGCAACCGCATCGGCGTGCTGGTGGCCGACGGCCTGCTGGAGCGGCGGCCCGGCGGCCGCATCGCCGCGACGCCACGGGGGGCGCCGGTCCTCAATGCCCTCGTGGCCGAGCTGGCCGCCTGATCGGATCGCGGGCTCGGAGCGCGGGCTCGGATCGCGTCCTCAGATCGCGGGTTTCGACAGGAGCCGCGGAGCCGCGCTCGCCACGGTCGCGGCGTTGTTGCGGATCTCGTAGACGGCCAGATTCCGCTCGCTCTGCCCGTCCGACCGGAACCGGAAGGTGCCGTCGATACCGGCGAATCCCGATCCGTTCGTCAGGGTTGCCTCGACGAATCGCTGTGAGCCGTATTGCCGCGCCAGCGCGGCGGTGAGCATCACGGCGTCGTAGGCGAGGGAGGCCACGCGCGGCGGGACGCTGCCGAAGCGGGCTTGGTAGCGCCCGCTGAAATTCGAGAACCCGCTCCGGTCCGGTGCCGCGAACCGGCCCCCCTGGAGGACCGGCAGCGCGAACAGGGCGGGCTCGTTCCACAGCGCCGTCCCGATCGGGCGGACCCGGTCCGGCGAGAAGCCGGCCCGGGTCAGGGCCGTGGCGACGGCCGGCAGGCCCTCCGCGGTCTCCGGGATGAACAGCGCGTCGGCGGTCGCCCCGGGACCGGTGATGACCCGCGACAGCCGCTCCACGGCGGGACCCGGCGCACCGGCCGGATACCGCTCGACGGCCGCGACCCGGGCGCCCCGCCGCGCCACGACCTCGCGGAACTCCGCCTCGACCGCGTTGCCGTAGGCCGTGTCCGGGATCAGTGCCGCGAAGGAGCGCTTGCCTGCGGCAACGGATTCCTCGACCACCCGGTTGACCTCCGCCTGCGGCAGGAAGCTCAGGAGGTAGACGTTGCGGGCCGCCACGGTCGCATCCGTGGAGAAGCCGATGACCGGCTTGCCCGCCGTCCTCGCCACCGTGGAGGCAGCCTGCACGTTGCCGGCGAAGACGGGGCCGAGAATGATCTCGGCTCCCTGCCGCACGGCCTCCTGCGCGGCATCCCGGGCGCCGTCCGGGCTGCTCCGGTCATCCTCCACCAGGATGGTCAGGTCCGGCTGCTGCGCCTCCTCGAATGCGAGTTCGGCCGCGTTGCGCATGGCGGCGCCGACCGCGGCTCCCTGTCCGCTCAGCGGCAGCACCAGGGCGACCTTCACCGCGCCGGCACCGATGCGCCGCTGCGCACCGGAGGCGGCCGGCGTCGGGGCCTCGGCGGGCGACGCCGCCTGGGGCGCCTGCGGCACCTCGGCGGGCGGCGTGAGCGCGGCCTGCGGTGCCGTACGGCGTCGGCCGATATCGGTGCCGAGGCAGCCGCCGAGGAGCGGCAGCGCGACGCAGAGCGCGACGGTCAGGGCAGTGACGCGCGGGCGACCATCCCGCGCGCCGATCGGACGCGCCATCGCGCGGACTCCCTCGTGCAGGCGGGGCGAGCCTGACCGCGGCCCTCGGAAATGTAAACGCGCCGACCGGGACTTGCCCACGTTCGGGTACGTCTCGCCGCGACGAAGGGCGGCCAGTGTGGCAACATGGTCGACGATGACCCGACGATTCGATGCTCCGGGGGCCGCTTCCCCGACGAAAGCCCCATCCCACAGGCCGAGCGGCGACCGGCCCAGGACCCAGACGTTCACGGCCTTCGGGCTGGCGAGCGAGGCCGAGCCGCTCCCGCCCGGCCTGCACATCGTGGCGACGCCGATCGGCAACCTGCGCGACATCACCATCCGCGCGCTGGCGACCCTCGCGGCGGCGGACGCGGTGCTCGCCGAGGACACGCGCGTGACCCGCACGCTTCTGGCGCATTACGGCATCACGACGCCGCTGCTGGCCTACCATGAGCATTCCAACGACGCGGTGCGCGAGCGCATGGTCGGCCGCCTGCGCGCCGGCGAGGCCCTGGCCCTGGTTTCGGATGCCGGCACGCCGCTGGTCTCCGATCCCGGCTACAAGCTCGTTCAGGCCGCCATCGAAGCCGGCATCGCGATCACGCCGGTCCCCGGTCCGTCCGCCGTCATGACCGCCCTGGTCGCCGCGGGTCTGCCGACGGACCGCTTCTTCTTCGAAGGGTTCCTGCCCCAGAAGGCGGGGGCGCGGCGCAACCGGCTGGAGGCGCTGGTGCCGGTCCCGGGCACGCTGGTCCTGTTCGAGTCGCCGCATCGTCTCCCGGAGATGCTGGCGGACGCCGCCGCCGTCCTCGGCGCCGACCGTCCCGCTGCCGTGACCCGCGAACTGACGAAGTTCTACGAGACCGTCCGCCGGGACACGCTGGGGTCGCTGAGCGCGCGCTTCGCCGAGGAGGGCCCGCCGAAGGGCGAGATCGTCGTCATCATCGGTGCGGCCACGACGCCGGAGCGCACCGCCGACAGCGACGCCACCCTGGACGCCCTGGTCCGGACCGCCCTCGAACGCCACTCCATCAAGGATGCCGCCAGCCTCGTGGCCGACGAGACCGGGCAGCCGCGCCGCCTCGTCTATGCGCGGGCGCTGGTGCTGGCGCGGGGCGACGCTTGACCGGCCCGCTGCCCGACCGGGTTGCGCGGCGCAGGGCGGCCTACCGGCGCGGTCATCGCGCCGAGTGGCTGGCGCTGGCGGCGCTGATGCTCAAGGGTTACTGGCCGATCGGCCGTCGCGTCAGCATCGCCGGTGGCGAGATCGACCTGATCGTCCGGCGCTGGAGCACGATCGCGTTCGTGGAGGTGAAGGCGCGGCCCCGGCGGGAGGATGCCCGGGAGGCCATCGACGCCGCCAAGCGGCGCCGCTTCTCCCGTGCCGTCCGGGCCTGGATCGGTCGCAACGCCTGGTGCGCGGGCATGACGTTTCGGGCGGATGCCGTGTTCGTCGGCCTGCGGGAATGGCCGGCCCACGTCGCCGACGCCTTCGTGATCGAAGGGCTGTGACGGTGCCGGGCGTTCCGCGCGGCCCCGGCGTCCGTCAGGTGCGCACGGCTCGGATGGCACCGATCAGCGTCCGCTTCAGGTCGGCCTGACTGAAGGGCTTCTGGACGACCGGCCTGTCGCGGAACGGCTCACGGATGCCCGCGCCGCCGTAGCCCGTCGAGAAGACCAAGGGCAGGTCGCGCTTGGCGATCGCCTCGGCCACCGGGTAGATCGGTTCGCCCGCGACGTTCACGTCCAGGATCGCGACCTCGAAAGCCTCCTGCGACGCCATCTCGAGAGCCGACGACAGGCGCGCGGCCGGTCCCACGACGGCGCAGCCGAAATCGAGGAGCATGTCCTCGAGGAGCATCGAGATCGCTGCCTCATCCTCCACGACGAGTACGCGGATGCCGTTGAGGACGTCATCGTTGGGGTCAGCAGTCACGCCGGGCCGTCTTCCCTTCGAACGCCCCCGTCGCCGGGGATCTTGCCGTGCAGTTGGTCGCGCCGCGCGGGCCGCATGAGCCGCGCCCGGAAATACCGGTTCAGCCTCGACGGGTGGCCCGCGAGATGACCTTTGGCGTCGCCCGTAATGCGCAACGTGTCAAGCGTTCTCGGGTCGTTCCGCGGCCTTTCGAGCCCGGGATGTTAACCGATGATACATTTTTGACCGTGTCGCATCCCGACGCGGCCGGTCAGTCGTCCTTGAAGCTGACCTTGGCCCCGCGGGCCACGTGCATCGCGAGGTCGCGCACGTTCCAGTTGGTCAGGCGGATGCAGCCGTGGGACTCGGTCTTCCCCACCTTCTCGGGCTCCGGGGTGCCGTGGATGCCGTAGCTCGGGATGGCGAGATCGATCCAGACGAGACCGACGGGATTGTTCGGCCCCGCCTGAATCGAGAATTTGTGCTGCGCTTTCACGCCCTTGAATGCGTATTTGGGATTGTAGGTGTAGTCCGGGTCGAAGGCGATGCCCTTGACCTTGGTGTCGCCGCTCGGCGCGGGTTTCTCGGAACTCCCGATCGAGGCGGGGTAGTAGCTGATCAGCTTGTCATCGGCGCCGTAGGCACGCACGTCGCGGCTGCCCTTGTCGACCTCGATCCGCTCCACCTTGGGATCCTGCGGAAGCTCCTTGCCCTTGGGCTTGTCCAGGGTCATCGGATCGACCGCGGCCACGGCAATCGTGGTTCCGGCCTTGTCGAGCGGCTTGCCGGGATTGAGCGCGCTGACGAGGTCGCGGCTCATGTGGAACCGCTCGGCCAGCATCTCCCGGGGATTGGTGTAGCTGAGCGCCTTGAGCTCGGCCTGCTCCTCCATCTTGGGCGGGATCTGGTCGACGTAGGGGCCCGAGGCGTCCGCGTCCGTGAGCGTGTAGTCCGTCATGACCGGCTTGTCGCTCGTGGCCTGGAGCTTGTCCCAGACCTCCTGGGTGAGGTCCGTCGTCGCCGGAAGGCCCTGCGCCACCGCGAAGGCCGACAGGGCGTGCTGGTAGTTCTCGCCTTTCCGGCCGTCGATGGCACCGGGATAGAAGCGGGCCCGGTCGAGCAGCACCTGCGCCTTCAGGATCAGCGGATCGGTCTTCGCGGCCCGGTTCTTAGCGTCCCGCGACTTGGACCTGCGCGTCTTCGCATCGGCCTTGCCCGATTGCGGGGGCGTGAAGGTCGCGGCGTTGACGGCGTCCGCCGTCAAGGCCTCGGACTTGGCCGTGTCCCGGGGCGCGGATCTGTCGGGTGCCGCCAGGGCCTGCGCCGAGATGCCGCCCGCCAGGAGCGCCACGCTTGCCAGCCGCCAGGGTGTCGGGTTCATCGACGTCGTCGCCTCCGGGAGCGGTCGCACTCCGGTCGCAAAAGCATCGAGCCGCCCGGAACGTTCCACGTCGGCTCATTCGCAGAGGCGGTGCCCCGCCGTACGCTCGCGCTCGTCGAGGTGGAGGTGATTGGCGTGCGCGGCGTTCGTGCCCGGACCCAGCACCGTGCGGAAGAAACCGCAGGCCTTCGATCGCACCGAACCGAGGAACTGCGCCTCGTCGGACTGCTCCGGGAACACCTTGACCGGCATGCTCGCCCGGCCGCCGAACGCGAAGCCCATGACGTCGATGGCGTTCGCGAAGGCGTGCTCGCTGAGCTTGGCATCGATATCGTGGTTCTGGCCCCGGCACACGTAGGTGCCGCCGAGTTCCAGCCCGGTCAGGGGGTGCTTGAGCACCCGCTCGGCCTCGACCTGAGCCTCGGTGACCCAGCGCGCCAGGGCCTCGGCCGCCCGGCAGGTGAGCGTCGCCCCCTGGGGCAGCGCGATGCCGTCCGCGAGCTTCGTGACCTTCAGGGGGAGGGGCGCGGTGCACTGGCCCTCGGCGATCGGAGACAGCTCTTCGAACTCCGCACCGAGGCGTTTGAGCCGGATCCGGCAGGCGGTGTCGTCGGGGGGCACGACCTTGAGCGCCAGCGCGCCTGGACCGGACAATTCGGCGGGCCGGCCGGGTGGAACCGGGGGCGGCGTCGGCATCTCCGGCTTGCCCTGTTCCACGACGCCGTCCGCCCCCGATCCCTTGCCGGGCGCGGCCGGTGCCGCGGGCGCGGGTTCCGCGACGGCCGGGGGCTTCAGCGCGTCCGGCCGCACGGGCGGCACCGGCGGCGGAACCGGCACGGTGGCGACCGGCGCTTCCGCCGCGCTCGACGTGCGCGACGGCACCGTGCAGCCGAGGGCCAGCGCACCGCAGGCGAGCGCCGTCAACGGACGAAGGTAGGGCAGGCGACATCCCGGCATGGAGCCTCGAAGCGTGGGCGTTGGCCCTAGCTAACGGCCGAGACGCCGTTCGGATCGACGCCGAGCGGTTGACGGACGCGCCGAACCAACCACTGTCTCTCGGATCGCGGCCATCGACGCCTGGGCGTCGGGCCCTCTGCGGACGGCAATGGCCGTCGTACGAACGAATGTCGAGGATCGCATGCCGGATTCAGCGGATGCAGGGCTCCAGAGCCTGCCGCAGGACAATCCCTTCCACGAGGCACAGTGGACGACGCCGTTCGGCCTGCCGCCGTTCGAGCGGATCAGGCCCGCGCATTACGGGCCGGCCTTCGACGCGGCGCTCGCGGCACACGCTGCGGAGATCCGGGCCATCGCGGCCGATCCGGCCCCCGCGACCTTCGACAACACGGTGGCCGCGATGGAGCGGGCCGGCATCGCCCTCGATCGGGTGGCCGGCGTCTTCTACAACCTGACCGGCAGCCACACGAACCCTGACCTGCAGGCGATCGAGCGGGAGATCGGCCCGAAGCTCGCCCGGCACGGCAGCGCCATCTATCTCAACCCGCAACTCTGGGCGCGCATCTCGGCCGTCGAGGCCGAGGGACTGGACCCGGAGCAGCGGCGGGTCCTCGACCGCTACCGCATCCGCTTTCGTCGCTCCGGGGCCGATCTGGGCGCGGACGACAAGGCCCGCATCGCCGAGATCGCCGCGCGGATGTCGGAACTCGGCACCCGCTTCAGCCAGAACCTGCTGGCCGATGAGAGCAGCTTCACGCTGCCGCTCGAATCCGAGGACGACCTCGCCGGCCTGCCGCCGTTCCTGCGCGCCGCCGCGGCCAGCGCCGCGCGGGAGCGCGGGCTCGACGGCCACGTGATCACCCTGTCGCGCTCCCTGATCGAGCCGTTCCTGGTCTTCTCCACCCGCCGCGACCTGCGTGCGCGCGCCTACGCGGCCTGGACGCGCCGCGGCGAGACCGGGGGCGAGACCGACAACCGCGCCGTCAGCGCCGAGATCGTCAGCCTCCGCGCCGAGCGGGCGCGGCTCCTCGGCTACGAGAGCTTCGCGCATTTCGCCCTGGACGACACGATGGCGGCGAGCCCCGAGGCCGCCACCGGATTGCTGCGCGACGTCTGGACGCCGGCCCGCGCGCGCGCGGCCGACGAGCGCGACCGCCTCCAGGCGACGATCCGGGCGGAGGGCCACGACTTCGACCTCCAGGCCCATGACTGGCGGCACTACGCCGAGAAGGTCCGGCGCGCCGAGCACGACCTCGACGAGAGCGAGATCAAGGCGTACCTGCTCTTGGAGCGGATGATCCAGGCGGCCTTCGACACGGCCACGCGGCTGTTCGGGCTGACCTTCGAGGAGCTGTCCGACGTCCCCCGCTACCACCCCGACGTGCGGGTCTGGCGTGTCGCCAATCCGGACGGGTCCGAGATCGGGCTGTTCCTCGGCGACTACTTCGCCCGCGCCTCGAAGCGGTCGGGCGCCTGGATGAGCGCGTTCCGCTCGCAGGAACGCCTGAACGGGCCGATCACCCCGATCATCGTCAACGTGATGAACTTCGCCAAGGCGCCCGCCGGCGAGAGCACGCTGCTGTCGTTCGACGACGCCCGGACCCTCTTCCACGAGTTCGGCCACGCCCTGCACGGCCTCCTGTCGGACGTGACCTACCCGATCCTGTCGGGCACGGCCGTCTCGCGCGACTTCGTGGAATTGCCGTCGCAGCTCTACGAGCACTGGCTCGAGCAGCCGGAGGTCCTGCGCACGCACGCGCGGCACCACCAGACCGGCGCGGCGATGCCCGACGCGCTCCTGCACAAGCTCCTGGCGGCGCGCACCTTCAACCAGGGCTTCGCGACCGTGGAGTACACCGCCTCGGCGATTGTCGACATGACGCTGCATCTGTCCGCCGAGGGTGAGGCCGGCCTCGACGTGCCGGCCTTCGAGGCCGAAGCGCTGCGGCGGATCAGCATGCCGGCCGAGATCAGCATGCGGCACCGGACCCCGCACTTCGCCCACATCTTCTCGGGCGATGGCTACGCGGCCGGCTATTACAGCTATCTCTGGTCCGAGGTGCTCGACGCCGACGCGTTCGACGCCTTCCGCGAGGCCGGCGACATCTTCGATCCGGAGACGGCCAAGCGCCTGCGCACCTTCGTGTACGGCGCCGGGAACCTGCGCGACGCCCGGGAGGCCTACACGGCCTTCCGCGGGCGGATGCCGAGCCTCGCGCCGCTGCTCAAGAAGCGGGGCCTGGCGGCTTGAGCGGCGAACCCGCGGTAAGGGTTTCGTAAACAAACGTCCTTAACGAACGCTTGCAGCGACATCCTGCGTGCGGAGTTCGGGGCGATGACGAAGATCGAAGCCAAGCAGGCCGTATCCGCGGTCGACCTGCTGAAGGCTGCGGTGACCGGTACGACGGATCCGAAGCCCGCGACCGACACCGCGGCGAAGGCCTCGCCGGCCGCGAGGCGCTTCGCGCTCCCGCCGCTTCCGCGTCTCGACCGGCACCGTCTCGCCATCCCGGGCGCGGCCCTGGCAGTCGGCGCCCTGCTGGGCGGCGGCGTCATGGCGCTCACCAGATCGGCGCCGTCCAACGACGCTGTCATGGCCCTCACCACCACGCTCGATGCCGGCCGGACCGAGACCGCCCGCCTCGGCAGCGACATCGCGCAGCTTCATCAGGTCCTCGCCGACCTGAGGGCGTCCACCGACACGGCGCGCAAGGAGGCCGGCACCCGCAGCAGCGCCCTCGGTGAGCGCCTCGCCCAGCTCGACAAGACTCTGAACGCCAAGACCGCCGCCCTCGGCGAGCGCTTCGAGCAGGTCGAGCGCGAACAGAATGCGCGGATCGCCACCCTCGCCGCCCAGCTCGACCGCCGCGCCCCGGCGGCCGCCACGCAAGCCGCCCGCGGGGAGCCCACGCAGACGGGGAGCCTCGCCGACGCGACCCGGAATGCCGAAGCGAAGAGCATCGACGCCAAGGTCTCTGAAGCCAGGGTTCCGGACGCCAAGCTGCAGGAAGCCAGAATCTCCGAGGCCAAGGGCCCCGAGATCAAGGGCCCCGAGACCAAGTCCAGCGAATTCCGGGCGAGCGACGTGAAGATGGCCGACGCCAAGCCGGCCGACGTGCGACCGAAATCCGCCGCAGCGGAGAAGGCGCCGGTGATCGACGGTTGGGCGCTGCGCGACATCTTCGAGGGCGCGGCGATCCTGGAGAACCGGCGGCATCGTCTCGTCGAGGTCGGTCCAGGCGACGTCGTGCCGGGCGTCGGCCGCGTCGAGTCCGTCGAGCGGCGCGGACGTGAGTGGGTGGTGGTGACCCGTCAGGGCCTCGTCACGCCGCAACCCTGGTAGCCGGGCTCTCCAGCGGCGGACGACGCCGTCAGCGGGTCGAGCAGGCCGTCTGCGCGAGCACGTCGGGGGTGAGCGGGAAGCGCGACTCGATCGTCATGGGATCGGCCATCGCGGCTGCGCGCTCGGCGCGACGCCGCCCGTGCCGCAGGGCGCGGGTCTGGGCCGCCCGGGTCGGGTGGAGTATCGACGCCAGGAGCGCCTGCCCCTCGAACGCGCAGTCCAGATTCTTGGAGTCGAAGACGGGCATGGCCGGCCTGCTTGAGTGCGGTCCCGGATACCGCCGAAGGCAGCGTTCCGTACCACATCCTGAATAACGGGCATCGCGTGGACAGGTTCCGCCAAGCTTTCGCCGCGAAACCACTTTTTTACGATTGTCCAGGCGCTGCCCGAATGCGGTGCGCCGGCGCACACCGCAGCGGTGGATCAGACGAACTGGTTGAGCCCCGGGATCGAGCCGATGATCGGGCCCATCGCGTCCTCGCCGACCTTCTCGCGACCGTAGGCGAACAGCTCCTGACCGAGGGGCTGCATCTGGCCCATCGGCACGCCGGCCGACATCAGCTTCTGGCCGAGCGCCATGACGCCGCCGCCGCCCATCATGCCGCCGAGCATGCCCATCAGGCCGCCACCGCCGCCGTCGCCGGCATTCGCGTCGGTGATCAGCGTCTCGGAACCCGGCAGCGCGGCGAGCAGCTGACCGACTTCCGTCGCCGGCCCCTCCTTCTGCAGGAAGGCCAGGATGTGTCCGACTGCGGTCTGTGCCGTCGCGGCATCGAGCCCGGTGCGGGCGGTGACGCGGGCAAGCAATTCTTCCATGGTGATGATCTCTTCGGAACGCTTCGGGACGTCCTTCGACTCTGAGGCGCCGGAAATCAAGCGGCCGGGCGCGTCCCTGGAAAAGTCGGGACGCCTTGTCCATAACGGAACCCTGGCGCCTCGGGGGCAACGGCGATGGGCGACGGTTTGATCCTGGTCGGCAAGAGCGTTCAGCCCGCGGGCCCGGGCAAGCCGGAGGTGCTGGCCCTGCGCCTCGCCAACCGGCACGGGCTGGTTGCCGGTGCCACCGGGACCGGAAAGACCGTTACCCTCCAGGTTCTGGCGGAGGGCTTCTCCAATGCCGGCGTCCCGGTCTTCGCGGCCGACATCAAGGGCGATCTGTCGGGCATCGCGGCTGCGGGGGAAGCCAAGCCCGCCTTCGTCAAGCGTGCCGAGGAACTCGGCCTCACCTACGAGCCGGACCGCTTCCCCACGGTGTTCTGGGATCTGTTCGGCGAGCAGGGCCATCCCATCCGCTGCACGGTGACCGAGATGGGGCCGTTGCTGCTCGGCCGCCTCCTCGAACTCAACGACACGCAGGAGGGCGTGCTCAACATCGCCTTCCGGGTTGCGGACGAGAACCAGTGGCCGGTCATCGACCTGAAGGATCTGCGCGCGCTGCTGACCTTCTGCGCGGAGAACCTGAAGGACATTTCCGGCCGCTACGGCAACGTGTCGTCGGCCTCGGTGGGGGCGATCCAGCGCCAGTTGCTGGTCCTGGAGAACCAGGGTGCCGACGCGTTCTTCGGCGAACCGGCGCTGGACCTCGCCGATTTCATGCGCACTGACCGCGACGGTCGGGGCTTCGTGAACATCCTGGCCGCCGACAAGCTGATGCAGCGGCCGAAGCTCTACGCCTCTTTCCTGCTCTGGATGCTCTCGGAACTGTTCGAGCAGCTGCCGGAGGTCGGGGACCTCGACAAGCCGAAGCTCGTCTTCTTCTTCGACGAGGCGCACCTGCTGTTCAACGACGCGCCGAAGTCCCTCCTCGCGGCGGTGGAACAGGTGGTCCGCCTGATCCGCTCGAAGGGCGTCGGCGTCTACTTCGTGACGCAGAATCCCCTCGACGTGCCCGAGACCGTGCTCGGGCAACTCGGTAACCGCGTCCAGCACGCGCTGCGGGCGTTCACGCCGCGGGATCAGCGCGCCGTCCGTGCCGCGGCCGAGACGTTCCGGAAGAACCCGGCCTTCGACGTGGCCACGGCCATCACCGAGCTGGGGGTCGGAGAGGCGCTGGTGAGCTTCCTGGAGCCGAAGGGCACGCCATCCCTGGTCGAGCGGGCGCTGATCGCGCCGCCGCAGGGACGTGTCGGCCCGCTGACACCGCAGGAACGGGCGGTGCTGATCGCGCAGAGCCCCGTGCGGGGCAAGTACGACACCAGCGTCGACAACGAGAGCGCCTACGAGATGCTCGCCAGACGCAAGAACCTCGACGCGTCGCCGGACGGCGACGCCTCCGTGGGCGGGCTCGGTGGGATGCTCGGCGGTCTGTTCGGAAGCGTGTTCGGGACGCCCGCGAAGGCCAAGGGCGGCCGGCGTCCGCCGCAGAGCCTCGCCGAGCAGGTGGTCGGCAACGCGGCCCGGTCCATGGCCCGCAGCGTCGGGCGGGAGGTCGGCAACGCCATCCTGCGCAACGTGCTCGGCGGCCTGACCAAGCGCTAGGACGCGCCTCGGCCGCACGGTCTTGGCGGGGCGCCGGCGCCGCGGCCGTCAGAGGGACGGCTTGGCCCCGGGTCGGGGTCTCGCTCGGAGGCGGAAACCGATCCGCTCCTTGAACGACCTGCGACGGCCCGCGGAGCGGGCCGGAAGAGTGATCCGCCCTGCGTGGCGCCGCCCGCCGGCCATCGCCTCAGTGCGTCCGAAGCCGGGTCGCGCCGCGCAGCTTGCCGAACCGGCGCCGCTGCCCGCGCGCCGACCCGGCGGAACATCCCCCCGCGTCTTCAGTTCGGCCCCGGGAGCGGCGGTCCGGCATCGCCATCGCGGTCCGGTCTCCGGCGGCACGGGGTGACATCCGTGATCCCGGTGCCACATCCCTGCATCATGCCCGAACGCGGAGCCGGACCATGCGCATCAGCAACGTCGCCGACGTCGTCGCCGAAACCCTTCAGGAGGCCGGTGTCTCCCGCGTCTACGGCGTCGTCGGGGACAGCCTGAACGGCATCACCGAGGCGCTGCGGGCCCGCGGACGGATCAGCTGGGTCCATACGCGTCACGAGGAAGCCGCGGCCTTCGCGGCGGCCGGCGAGGCGCAGGTCACCGGGCAGCTCGCCGTCTGCGCCGGTTCCTGTGGTCCGGGCAACCTGCACCTGATCAACGGCCTCTACGACGCGCATCGCAGCCGCAGCCCGGTCCTGGCGATCGCCGCCCATATCCCGTCGGCGGAGATCGGCTCCGGCTACTTCCAGGAGACGAAGCCCACCGAGCTGTTCCGCGATTGCAGCCATTACTGCGAGATGGTCTCGGACCCGGCGCAGATGCCCTTCGTGCTGGAGAATGCGATCCGCGCCGCCGTGGGGGAAGGGGGCGTCGCGGTCATCGTCATCCCGGGCGACGTCGCGCTCCGCGAGGCGCCCAAGCGCTCCCTGGCGCCCCGCGCCGGGTTGATCCCGGCCAAGCCGGTGGTCCGGCCCGCGGATCCGGAACTCGACGCCCTGGCTGCCATGCTCAACGCCGGGAAGCGGATCACCCTGCTCTGCGGCCGTGGCTGCGCGGGCGCCCATTCCGAGCTGCTTCAGGTCGCCGAGGCGCTGAAGAGCCCGATCGTGCACGCGCTGGGCGGCAAGGAGTTCGTCGAGTTCGACAACCCCTACGACGTCGGCATGACCGGCCTGATCGGTTTCCCGTCGGGCTACGCGGCCATGATGGCCTGCGACACCCTGCTGATGCTCGGCACCGGCTTCCCCTACAAGCAGTTCTATCCGCAGGACGCCACGGTCGCACAGGTCGATCTGCGCCCGTCCGAGCTGGGCCGGCGCTGTCGGATCGATCTCGGCCTCGTGGGCGATGTCGGCGCCACGCTCCGGGCGCTGCTGCCGCGGCTCAAGCCGAAGGCCGAACGCGCCTTCCTGGATGCCAGCCTGAAGCACTACGCCAAGGCCCGCGCCGGCCTGGACGAGCTGGCGACCGGCAAGCCGGGTGGTCCGCTGCACCCGCAATACCTCGCCCGCACCATCAGCGAGGCGGCGGCGGACGATGCCGTGTTCACCGCGGATGTCGGCACGCCGACGATCTGGGCGGCGCGCTACCTCGCGATGAACGGCCGGCGGCGACTCCTCGGCTCGTGGGTGCACGGATCGATGGCCAATGCCCTCTCGCAGGGCATCGGCGCGCAGGCGTCCCAGCGCGACCGGCAGGTGATCGCGCTTTGCGGCGATGGCGGCTTCGCCATGCTCATGGGCGACTTCCTGACCCTGCGCCAGCACCGCCTGCCCCTCAAGGTGGTGGTGTTCAACAACGGCACGCTCGGCTTCGTCGAGCTGGAGATGAAGGCGGCCGGGTACCTTGAGACCGGGGTCGCCCTCGACAACCCGGACTTCGCCGCCCTGTCGCGCGCCGCCGGGATCTTCGCCCTGCGGGTCGAGGATCCGGCCGACCTGCCGGGCGCCATGCGCGAGTTCCTGGACTTCGACGGCCCCTCGCTCCTCGACGTCCGCACGGCCCGCAACGAGCTGTCGATGCCGCCCAAGATCGACGGGCAGCAGATGAAGGGGTTCAGCCTCTACGTGCTGCGGGCGGTGATGGATGGACGCGGTGACGCGGTCCTCGACCTCGCCAAGACCAACCTCATCCGGTAGACCCGTCCGATCAGTCTCGAACCGTTCCAGACCAGCGGAATGGCAATCCAGGGAGATGCCGGACCATGCGGGTCGGCCTGTTCGTGCCGTGCTACGTCGATGCCTTCGAACCCGAGGTCGGGATCGCCACCCTCGAGCTGCTGGAGCGGCTCGGCTGCACGGTGGAGTATCCTTTCGACCAGACCTGCTGCGGGCAGCCGATGACCAATACCGGCTGCCACGCCGAGGCGGCGGCCACGGAGGCGCTGTTCGTCAAGAACTTCTCCGGGTTCGACTACGTGGTCGCGCCCTCGGGATCCTGCGTGCATCAGGTGCGCGAGCACCTGACCGCGATCCCGCAGACCGAGGCGGTGCGGCATGTCCGCGCCAGCACCTACGAGCTGGTGGAGTTCCTGCACGACGTGCTGAAGGTCGAGGCGCTGCCCTGGGCGAACTTCCCCCATAAGGTCGCCTATCACGGCAACTGCAATGCCCTGCGCGGCATCCACCATGCGCGCCCGTCGGAGCTGGTGAAGCCGTACTTCTCCAAGCCGCTCGACCTGCTGCGCCTCGTGAACGGCGTCGAGCTGGTCGATCTCGCCCGGCCGGACGAGTGCTGCGGCTTCGGCGGCACCTTCTCGGTGTTCGAGCCGGCGGTCTCGGCCAAGATGGGCTACGACAAGGTGGCCGATCAGAACCGGGCCGGTGCCCAGTACGTCGTGTCGGCGGATTCCTCGTGCCTGATGCACCAGAAGGGTTGCGCCGAGCGCCTGGGCTTGCCGCTCAAGTACATCCACATCGCGCAGGTGCTGAACGGAGCCGCCGCATGAGCGTCGAGGATCTGAACCCGCGCGAGCGCGAGGGCGTCATCCACCCGGAAGTGCGGGCCCGCGACGACGAGAGCGAGCGTTCGCAGGACGGCGGCCGCCTCCAGCACGCCGAGGCCGCCTCGAAGCCGATCCGCGCGCCGAAGGTCCGCGAGCCCCAACCGCGGGGCGCCAAGATCCGCGGCGACCGGCCGATCGATCAGGCCGAGGCGGCCGAGCGCTTCCTCGCCGCGCCGCTGCATCAGGCCGCCCACGACGAGCGCCTCTGGGATCTGCGCAAGAAGCGCGACGTCTCCGCGCACGGCATCCCCGAATGGGAGGCGCTGCGGGACCTCGCGTCGCAGATCAAGACCCACACGCTCAGCCATCTCGACCGCTATCTCGAGCAGTTCGAGGCGGCCGCGAAGGCGAACGGCGTCCAGGTCCACTGGGCCCGGGACGGCGCCGACCACAACCGCATCGTCCTGGAAATCCTGCGCAGCCGCGGCGCCAGGACCCTGGTCAAGTCCAAGTCGATGCTCACAGAGGAGTGCGGCTTCCGCCACCACATGGCGGCCAACGGCATCGAGGTCATCGAGACCGATCTCGGCGAGCGCATTCAGCAGCTCGACAACGAGGAGCCGAGCCACGTCGTGGCTCCGGCGGTCCACAAGACCCGGATGGACGTGGCCGAGGTCTTCGCCAAGACGTTGGGCACCGATCCGGACAACGACGACGCCCACTACCTCGCCGAGAGCCAGCGCGAGACGACGCGGCCCTACATCCTGAAGGCCGATGCCGGCATGACCGGGTGCAACTTCGCCATCGCGGAGACCGGTTCGGTCGTCACCTGCACCAACGAGGGCAACGCCGACCTCTCCGGCAACGTGCCGCCGCTGCAGATCCACTCGATCGGCATCGAGAAGATCATCCCGAAGGTCGAGCATCTCGGCGTCTTCATCCGCCTGCTGTCGCGCTCGGCGCTGGGTTCGCCGATCACGCAGTACACATCGCATTTCCGCGGTCCCCGCGCGGGGACCGAGATGCACATGGTGCTGGTCGATAACGGCCGCTCGGAGCGGCTCGGCATGGAGGAGTTCTGGACCTCCCTGAAGTGCATCCGCTGCGGCGCCTGCATGAACACGTGCCCGGTCTACCGGCGCTCCGGCGGCCTCTCGTACGGGGCGACCTATTCCGGGCCGATCGGCCTGATCATCGACCCGACCTTCAACAAGCGGAAATATTCAACGCTGCCGTTCTCCTCGACGATGAACGGCTCCTGCACCAACGTCTGCCCGGTGAAGATCAACATTCACGAGCAGATCTTCGCGTGGCGCAAGGTGCTGGTGGAGGAGCACCAGATCCCCGCCCTCAAGCAGGGCATGATGAAGGCCGCGGGCGCGGTGCTGTCCCGGCCGGCGGCCTACCGGGCGGCGATTGGCGCCGCGGACTCCGCCCTCAAGGTTCTGCCGCGCTTCGCGGTCTACAATCCGCTGAACACCTGGGGGAAGAAGCGCGAGATGCCGGACGCGCCGCGCCAGACCTTCCACGCGTGGTACAAGCAGAACCGGATGAAGGACACGGCCCGATGAGCGCCCGCGACGCGATCCTGGCCGACATCCGCCGGAACCGCCCGGCGGGCGACTTCCCCCTCCCGGAGGTGCCGCTGTTCGCCCCGCTGGTCGGCGACGACCTCGTGGTCGAGTTCGGCGACCGGCTGAAGCGCATGGGTGGCCGGGTGGCCGAGCCCGGCACCGATGACGTCTTCGCGGGCGTGCGCGAGCGGCTCGATGCGGCGACGGTCATCGCGTCCGCGGTCCCGGAACTCGCCGGCAATCGCGACCTCCGGGCGGTGCGCTCTCCACAGGAGGTCGAGGACGTCGATGTGGCGGTGGTCCGGGCGGTGTTCGGCATCGCCGAGACGGGCTCGGTCCTGTTCACGGAAGATCAGCTGATCGTGAACGCGGTGGCCTATCTCGCGCAGCACCTCGTTGTGTTGCTCGACCCGGCCGACATACTGCCGAACGTGCAGGCGGCCTACCGGCGTCCGGAATTCGGTCGCTCCGCCTACGCCGTGCTGCATACCGGCCCGTCCGCCACCGCCGACATCGAGGGCGTGCTGATCCACGGCGCCCAGGGCGTCCGCTCGCTGACGGTGCTGATGCTGCCGCGAGCGGCCTGAGCCGGAACCGACGATCGGGCGCATCCCTTGCTTGGACGATGGCGAAGCCGTCGTCCGGCAAGGAGATCCGATGCGCTACATCCTGGGTTGCAGCCTGTCCTACAACATCCTGTCGGACACCACCTTCATCTTCAATCTGGAGGTGGCGAAGCTGAAGAGCGTCGAGATCCTGAGCGAGAGCTTGGTCCTGACACCGAACCTGAAGCGCGACCTGTACACGACGCCCGACCTTCAGAACCGCTATCTCGCGGTCAATGTGCCGACCGGCCAGTTCGCGCTGGAGTACAATGCCGAGGTCAATCTCACGGTCCACCGCGCCGACCCCGAAACCATCAACGAGACGCCGATCGGGCAACTGCCCCTCGATATCCTGCCGTTCCTCCTGCCGAGCCGGTTCGTCTCCTCGGACCGGCTCACGCCGTTCGCGCTGGCGGAGTTCGGGGCGCTGCCCAAGGGCTACGCCCGGGTGAACCAGATCTGCAACTGGATCCACGACCATATCGCCTATCAGCCCGGGACCAGCGACGGTGAGACGACGGCGGACGAATCCCTGCTCAAGCGGGCGGGCGTCTGCCGCGACTTCGCGCATATCGGCGCCGCCTTCTGCCGGGCGCTCGGCATCCCGGCCCGGTTCGTGAGCTGCTACGCCCACGGCCTCGTGCCCAGCGACTTCCACGCGGTCTTCGAGGCCTATCTCGACGGCCGCTGGTGGCTGTTCGACGCCACCCGGCAGGCCGACCTCGACGGTCTGGTGCGCATCGGCGTCGGGCGCGATGCCGCCGAGATCGCCTTCTCGACGCCGTTCGGCAACATGCAGCCGGTCAACCAGCAGGTGCGGATCCAGCGGGCGGACGGGCAGGGCAGCCCGATGCCCCGCACGGTGGACGCGATCTCCACGGAGATCCCGGCGCCGCATGCGGGGGCGGCCTGAGCGGACATCCGCATCGGATCGCCCTATCCTGTGATCGGGTGATCCTGTCCCCGGGGAGTCCGCATGGCCTACCGTCACGTCGTCGGCCCACGTACCCACGCCTTCGCCGACCTCGCCACGCTGATGGCGAAGGCGACGCCGGTCCGGTCCGGCGACCGGCTCGCCGGCATCGCGGCCGGATCCGCGGAGGAGAACGCGGCGGCCCGCTGGTGCCTCGCCGAGGTGCCCCTCGCCGAGATCCTGGCGCGGCCCCTGATCCCCTACGAGGCCGACGACGTCACCCGCCTCATCCTGGACACCCACGACGCAGCCGCCTTCGCGGAGATCAGCCACCTGACGGTCGGCGATTTCCGCGAGTTCCTGCTTACCGCCGCGCCCGAGACGCTGGCGCGGATCGCACCCGGCATCACCCCCGAGATCGCCGCCGCGGTCTCCAAGATCATGCGCAATCAGGACCTGATCTCGGTGGCGCGGAAGTGCCGGGTGGTGACCCGCTTCCGCAACACGATCGGCTTGCCGGGCACCCTGGCCGTGCGGCTGCAGCCGAACCACCCGACCGACGATGCGCAAGGCATCACGGCGGCGATCCTCGACGGGCTCGCGTATGGCTGCGGCGACGCGGTCATCGGCATCAACCCGGCATCGGATTCCGTCCAGGCGATCGGCGACCTCCTGCAACTCCTCGACGCGGTGATCCAGCGCCACGCGATCCCCACGCAGGCCTGCGTGCTCACCCACGTCACGACCACGCTCGCCGCCATGGAGCGGGGCCTGCCGGTGGATCTCGTCTTCCAGTCGATCGCCGGCACCGAGAAGGCCAATGCCAGTTTCGGGGTAACACTCTCGATGTTGAAGGAAGCCCATGCGGCGGCATCGGCGCTCAAGCGCGGCACGATTGGCGACAACTGCATGTACTTCGAGACCGGCCAGGGCTCGGCGCTGTCGGCGGATGCGCATCACGGCATCGACCAGCAGACCCTGGAGGCACGGGCCTACGCGGTGGCCCGCCCCTTCCGACCGCTGCTGGTGAACACGGTCGTGGGCTTCATCGGCCCCGAATACCTCTATGACGGCAAGGAGATCATCCGGGCCGGACTGGAAGACCATTTCTGCGGCAAGCTGATGGGCGTCCCCCTGGGCGTCGATGTCTGCTACACCAATCACGCCGAGGCCGATCAGGACGACATGGACACCCTGCTGACGCTGCTCGGCGCGGCCGGCTGCACCTACATCATGGGCGTACCGGGGGCCGATGACGTGATGCTGAACTATCAATCCACGTCGTTCCACGATTCGCTCTACCTGCGCGAGGTGCTCGGCCTCAGGCGCGCCCCGGAATTCGAGGCGTGGCTGCACGGGCTCGGGCTCACGGACGGCGCGGGAGCCCTGATCCAGGGCGCGGAGACGCCCCTCCTGTCCTCGGCGCCCGGTCTCGCCGCATGACAGACGGCGTGGGCGACAACCGCGCGATCTGGGCACGTCTCGCCGGACTGACACCGGCCCGGATCGGGCTCGGCCGCGCGGGCAGCGGGCTGCCCACCCGCGCGGTGCTGCGCTTCGGCCTCGATCACGCCCAGGCCCGCGACGCCGTGCACGCGCCGCTCGAGGCCGCGGCCCTCGCGGGCAGGATCGCGGATCTCGGTTTCCCCACGCTGACGGTCGCCTCGCAGGCGCCCGACCGGGCGACCTACCTGCGCAGGCCCGATCTCGGACGCCGGCTCGCGGCGGAGGATCGTGTCGCGCTCCAGGGTGAGGCCGACGGCGCCGATCTCGCCGTAGTGGTCGCGGACGGTCTGTCGGCCCGGGCGGTGCACGAGAACGCCGCGCCGGTCCTGGCGGCATTCGGGACCCATGCCGGGAAGGCGGGGTGGACGCTGGCGCCCGTCGTCATCGCCCGGCAGGCGCGGGTGGCCCTCGGGGACGATATCGGACAGGCGCTCGGCGTGCGCGCCGTCGCCGTCCTGATCGGCGAGCGACCCGGCCTGTCGTCACCCGACAGCCTGGGCATCTACCTCACCGTCGGCCCACGGCCGGGTCGCTCGGACGCCGAGCGCAACTGCATCTCGAACGTGCGGAGCGCCGGCCTCGCGCCCGATCTCGCGGCATTTAAGCTCGCTTGGCTGCTGGCGCGCGCGCTCTCCCTCGGTCTCACCGGCGTGACACTCAAGGACGAGAGCGACCGCGCCCTGGCGGCCCGGGGACCTGCGCGCCCGCTTCCCGACGCGGACGGAACGTCGGACTGAGTTCGGAGCGGGGCCGGCGTCGCTGGAGCCGGCCCGGACATGCTCCGGCGCGAGCCCCGTCCCGACATTTGCCTCAGGCTGCGGACCCGCGCACTGATCGGGGCGGCACGATCCCGGACCGGCCGCCATGGACGCCCGGCACCGGCTCCGGCCGAACGCGAACGCCGTGCCGCGGCCACCATGCGGTCTGTCCCAGCGTGATTGACCTTGGCCATTTCTGATCTCGCGAAATGGCCCCAAGCGTGGCTGTGGCGGGGTCGCAACACCGTAAAACGATCCCGGCTCCGCCCCGAGACCTGCCCGTAAACGCCGCGATCCCGCCATAGTCCGGGCCCACCTCAAGATCCGCGGTAAACGGCAATTTCGACAACGCTTTACCGTTCGGAAAAGAGGACTTCCCGAGCAGGCGGACGACCCATCCGGCGCATCGCGAACGGCGAGGCGCCACGGTCCTGCGCACCTTCGGGATTGGCTGTGCGAAGGCTTGGTCTGAAGTCATGGTGACGCGTTTGAACGACAAGTCGAAGCTGCCGAGCCGCCACGTCACGGAGGGGCCCGACCGCGCCCCGCACCGCTCCTACCTCTACGCCATGGGCCTGACCCGTGAGCAGATCCACCAGCCGCTCGTCGGCGTCGCCTCCTGCTGGAACGAGGCCGCGCCCTGCAACATCTCGCTGATGCGCCAGGCACAGGCGGTGAAGAAGGGGGTCGCCGCCGCCAACGGCACGCCGCGCGAGTTCTGCACCATCACGGTGACCGACGGCATCGCCATGGGCCATGGCGGCATGCGCGCCTCGCTGCCGTCCCGCGAAGTCATCGCGGATTCGGTCGAGCTGACCATGCGCGGCCACGCCTACGACGCCCTGGTGGGCCTCGCCGGATGCGACAAGTCGCTGCCGGGCATGATGATGGCGATGGTCCGGCTCAATGTGCCGTCGATCTTCATCTACGGCGGCTCGATCCTGCCGGGCTCGTTCCGCGGCAAGCCCGTGACCGTGCAGGATTTGTTCGAGGCGGTCGGCAAGGTCGCGGTCGGCGACATGAGCCTGGAGGATTTGGACGAGCTGGAGCAGGTCGCCTGCCCGTCGGCCGGCGCCTGCGGCGCGCAATTCACCGCCAACACCATGGCGACCGTCTCCGAGGCCATCGGCCTCGCGCTGCCCTACTCGGCCGGTGCCCCGGCGCCCTACGAGATCCGCGACAAGTTCTGCGCCACCGCCGGCGAGAAGGTGATGGAGCTGCTCGCCAAGCAGATCCGCCCGCGCGACATCGTCACCCGCAAGGCGCTGGAGAACGCCGCCACCGTGGTCGCCGCCTCCGGCGGCTCGACCAACGCGGCCCTGCACCTGCCGGCCATCGCCCACGAGTGCGGCATCGAGTTCACGCTGTTCGACGTCGCCGAGATCTTCCGGCGCACGCCCTACATCGCCGACCTGAAGCCCGGTGGCCGCTACGTCGCGAAGGACATGTTCGAGGTCGGCGGCATCCCACTGCTGATGAAGACGCTGCTCGATCACGGCTTCATGCACGGCGACTGCCTGACGGTCACCGGCCGCACCATCGCGGAGAACATGGACCGCGTGACCTGGAATCCCGACCAGGACGTCGTCTACCCCGCCAACAAGCCGATCACGGCGACCGGGGGCGTCGTCGGCCTGAAGGGCAACCTCGCGCCCGAGGGCGCGATCGTGAAGGTCGCCGGCATGGCCGCCGAGAAGCAGGTCTTCACCGGCCCGGCCCGCGTGTTCGACGGCGAGGAGGCCTGTTTCGAGGCCGTGCAGGCGCGCACCTACAAGGAAGGCGAGGTTCTGGTCATCCGCTACGAGGGGCCGCGCGGCGGTCCGGGGATGCGCGAGATGCTGTCCACCACTGCGGCCCTCTACGGTCAGGGCATGGGCGACAAGGTCGCGCTGATCACGGACGGGCGCTTCTCCGGCGCCACCCGCGGGTTCTGCGTGGGCCATGTCGGGCCGGAGGCTGCCGTCGGCGGTCCGATCGGCCTGATCCGCGACGGCGACATGATCACCCTCGATGCGATCCAGGGCACGCTCGACGTCGCTCTCTCGGACGAGGAACTCGCCGAACGTCGGAAAGCCTGGACGCCGCGGACCAACGCCGCGACCTCCGGCTATCTCTGGAAATACGCGCAGGGCGTCGGGCCGGCCTTGTACGGCGCCGTCACCCATCCGGGAGGGGCCAAGGAGACGCAGAGCTATGCGGACGTCTAGGACTGACCTCAGCCGGCGTCAGGCGCCGGCCGGGGTCGATCCCGGTCGGATCCGACTCAGGCGCGCGGGCAGGATCGCCGCCGGGGCCTGGGCATTGGCCCTGCTCGTCGTGCCGACGGCCGCGCCCCGGGCCCTCGATGCCAGCATCCGCACGCCGGTCCAGGTCCCGGCTCAGGTGCCCGTGGCCGACAAGGGCTACCGGTCGGCCAAGGACGCGCTCCGGGCGGGCGTGCGCGAGTACAATGCCGGCGACAAGCAGGGCGCCGCACGGGCGCTGGAATACGCCGCGGGCCAGGGTCATGCCCTGGCGCTGTGGAAGCTCGGCCGGATGTACGCCGAGGGCGACGGCGTGCCCCACGACGACCTGAAGGCGTTCGAGTTCTTCTCCCGGATCGCCGACGCCAGCACCGATGACGGCCCCGATCCGCAGAATTCCGCGGTCCTCGGCAGCGCCTTCACGGCGCTCGGCACCTACTTCCTGGAGGGGATCAAGGGCAGCTACGTGCGCCCTAACCCCGAGCGCGCCTACGACATGTTCAACTACGCGGCGTCGTATTACGGCGACCCCAACGCGCAGTACAATCTGGCCCGGCTCTACCTCGACGGCACCGGCGTCGAGTCCGATCCGCGGCAGGCGGCGCGCTGGTTCAACCTTGCGGCCGAGAAGGGGCATCACCCCGCGCAGGCGCTGCTCGGCGACATGCTGGTCAACGGCCTCGGCGGGATCCCCATCCAGCGCGTGAAGGGCCTGATGTGGCTGTCGCTGGCCCGCGAGGGCGCGGAGAGCCGCAAGGACGATTGGATCGTCGGGCTCTACGACAAGAACTGGGCGGCCGCCAACGACGACGACCGCGCCGAGGCGCAGACGCAGCTGCAGACCGTGGGTTCGATCAGGCGGCGGCGCTGACCGCCGCCTGATCCGCGATCCTCAGCCCTTCTTGGCGGCCTGCGCGGCCTGGAAGGACGGGCGTGCCAGGGTTTCGGCGACGTAGCCGGCGAGCTTGGGCCAGCGGCCCGCGTCGACCTGCGCGTCGGCCACGTGGAAATTGTAGAAGCCGGTGGCGATCGAGATGTCGGCGATGCTGAACGCGTCGCCCACGAGGTACGGGCCCGAGATCTGCCGTTCCAGGTAGTCGAACAGCGGCGGCAGGTCCTTGTCGAGGGCCTTGGTGACGGCGGCCTCGTCGGTGGGCTGACCCATCATGTTGGGCTTCAGCACCCGCTCGACGAACGGCACGATCAGCTTCCCGAACAATTCGGTATCGCCGAACTTGTCGAACCAGACCGCGCGGCCGAGGGCCTGCGGATCGGTCGGCACCAGGGCCGGCGTCGGGTGCCTGCGCTCGAGGTACCAGAGGATGGCCGACGAATCCGCGAGCCTGAACCCGTCGACCTCGACGGCCGGGATCTTGCCCAGGGGGCTCGCCGCCTGGAAGTCGGGATCCGGCGCGTGAAACATCACCGGCCGGTGCTCGTAGGCGACGCCCTTCTCGGTGAGCGAGACCAGAACCTTGCGGACGTAGGGCGAATAGCCGGTACCATAGACGATCAAGCGGAACTCCCAGGATTGAAGGGCACGGCCGCGACCTTGCGCCGGCCCGTCCCGGCAATCTAGGGCAGGACTCAGCCGGCGGAGAGTTCGACCGTCACCGGCACGTGGTCGGAGGGCTTGTCGAGACCGCGCAGGTGCTTCTGCACCGAGGCCGAGATCAGCCGGTCGGCCGCCTGGGGCGACAGCAGCAGGTGGTCGATGCGGATGCCGGCATTCCGCTGCCAGCAGCCGGCCTGATAGTCCCAGAACGTGTAGAGCCCGTCGCGCGGATCGCAGGCGCGCAGGGCGTCGGTGTAGCCCTCGGCTAGAAGGACCCGGAACGCGGCCCGGCTCTGGGGAAGGAAGAGGGCGTCGCCGCGCCAAGCCTCGGGATCGGCTGCGTCGGCGGGCTCGGGGATGACGTTGTAGTCGCCCGCCAGGACCACCGCGATCTCGTCCGCCATGATCGCCCGGGCGTGAAGCCGGAGACGCTCCAGGAAGGCGAGCTTGTACGGATATTTCGGACTGTCCACCGGGTTGCCGTTGGGCAGGTAGATCGACGCGACCCGCACCGGCCGCGTCTCCGTGCCGGTCACCAGCACCTCGATGTAGCGGGCCTGCTCGTCGGACGCGTCGCCGGGCAGGCCGCGCCGGAGGGAATCCGGCGCGATCTCGAGGGGCTTCCGGACCAGGAGCGCGACGCCGTTATAGGCCTTCTGACCCAGCGTCTCGACCGCGTAGCCGGCGGCTTCAACCTCGGCGCGCGGGAAGGCTTCGTCTTGGCACTTCAACTCCTGCAGGCAGACCACGTCGGGCCGCGCCTCCTCCAGGAAGGCGAGGAGATGCGGCAGCCGCTGCTTGATCGAATTGACGTTCCAGGTGGTGATCCGCATCGCCTCGCTTCCGGTCGCCGCCGCGCCGTCATCCGCGCTTCGCCGCGCCCTGACAAGGCCATCCCGGCGCAAGATCGGAATACTAGGGTCGCGGGATGGATTGGTTCGAGCCGATCAAGGCCTATTGCGAGCGGAACGACCCGGGCTTCTGGGCCGAACCGGCCAACGCCCTCTCGAACGGCGCCTTCCTGCTCGCGGCGGCCGCCTCGGCGCGGCGCGCCTTCAGGGCCGAGCCGCCGGACCGCGCCTGTCTCGCCCTCGCGGGCCTGATCGCCGTGGTCGGCCTCGGCTCGTTCCTGTTCCACACGCTGGCGATCTACGCGGCGCTGCTCGCCGACGTGATCCCGATCGCGCTCTTCATCTACGCCTACCTGACGCTGGCGCTGCGTCGATTCCTGAGGCTCAGTCCGACGCGCGTCGCCGCGGCAACCGCCGGTTTCGTCCTGTTCGGCTTCGCGCTGACACCGATGCTCGACGGGCTGGCCGGTGCCGACGTTTCGAGCCTGACGAACGGCTCGATCGATTACCTGCCGGCCCTGCTCGCGCTGTTCGGCATGGCCGCGGCCGTGCTAGGCCGGCCCGAGGCGCGCATCCTCAACACCGGGTGGCGGCTCGCCGGCATCGGCGTACTGTTCCTGGTCTCGCTGGTTGCCCGCACCGCCGATCAGGCAGTCTGTGCCGCGTGGCCGACGGGCACGCACGCGCTCTGGCACCTCATGAACGCGGCCGTCCTCTACGCGCTGGTGGCGACCGCCATCCGTCATCGCGAGGCCGCCGGATGAGCCGGTCCCGGGCGCCCGGCGGTTTCCTTGCGGCCCGTGCGGAATTCTTGCAGAAGTGCGCCGCATCGGGCGCCCGGTCCATCGCGGCTGCCCGGGCACGGAAAGGGTGATGACAGTGAGCTTTCGCCTCGGGATCGCCGGGCTCGGCACCGTCGGTGCGTCCGTGGTCCGGATGGTCGAGCGCCGCCGTGCGGCGCTCGCTGCGGCCGGCCTCGACATCCGCGTCGCCGCGGTCTCCTCGCGCGACCGCAGCCGCGACCGCGGCCTGGATCTCACCGACGTGGCGTGGTTCGACGATCCCGTGGCGCTGGCGCGATCCGGCGACGTCGACTGCGTCGTCGAGCTGATCGGCGGCGCGGAGGGCCCGGCCAAGGCGGTCGTCGAGGCCGCGCTCGGAGTCGGCAAGCCGGTGGTCACCGCCAACAAGGCCCTTCTGGCGCGTCACGGCGCGGCCCTGGCCGCGCTCGCCGAGGAGAACGGCGTGGCCCTCGCCTTCGAGGCGGCGGTGGCCGGCGGCATCCCGGTGATCAAGACCCTGCGGGAGGGGCTGCCCGGCAACACGATCTTGCGCATCTACGGGATCCTGAACGGCACCTGCAATTACATCCTCAGCCGCATGGAGCGCGAGGGCCTCACCTTCGAGGCCTGCCTCAAGGACGCACAGGCGCTGGGCTACGCCGAGGCGGACCCGACCTTCGATGTCGAGGGCTTCGATACCGCGCACAAGCTCGCGCTCCTGACGAGCCTCGCCTTCGGCACGGCCGTCGATGCCGACGGCGTGTCGGTGGAGGGAATCTCTCGGGTTCAGCCCCTGGATCTGCGTATGGCGGACGAGCTCGGCTACCGGATCAAACTGCTCGGCGTGGCGCAGGCGGCCGAGGCCGGGATCGAGCAGCGCGTTCACCCGACGATGGTGCCGAAATCCTCCGCGATCGCGCAGGTCATGGGCGTGACCAACGCCGTGACCATCGATGCCGACGCGGTCGGCGAATTGACCCTCATCGGGCCCGGCGCCGGCGGCGAGGCCACGGCCTCCGCGGTTCTGGCCGACATCGCCGACGTCGCCCGCGGCATCGTGCGCGCCACCTTCGGAATCCCGGCCTCGGCGATGAGCGCCAGCGAGCGGGTCGAGATGCAGCGCCACGAAGGCGGCTACTACATCCGCCTGACTGTCCACGATCGTCCCGGTGTCGCGGCCGGTGTCGCCCAGCGCATGGCCGAGCGGGAGATCTCCCTGGAGAGCATCCTGCAGCGTCGGACCGAGAGTGCCGACACCGATCCACGCGGGCGGTCCGGGCGGCCCGTGCCTCTCGTGCTGATCACCTACGCGGCGACCGAGGGCAACATCCGGGCTGCGCTCGACGCCATCGGCGACGACGGGCTGCTGGCCGAGCCCCCGCAGGTCATCCGGATCGAGCGGGAGTAAAACAACCTGTGAGTGCTATTCGCAGGTTGATGCATGTTATTCGACCACGGTAAGCGGGCCTTAGACTGAACGCCCGACGCCCGGCGGCGTTCAAACCGGGATCCGACTTCAAGATCGGGCCCGGACAGAGGCAGGAAACGATGGCTGACGCCCCCAGGTCCGCGCAACGCGGCGTGCCGCGCACGCTCGCCCTCGAACTCGCCCGCGTGACCGAGCGCGCCGCCATCGCGGCCGCACGCCTGCGCGGCAAAGGCGACGAGAAGGCCGCGGATCAGGCGGCCGTCGACGCGATGCGGGACGAACTCAACCTGCTGCCGATCCGCGGGACCGTCGTGATCGGGGAGGGCGAGCGCGATCAGGCGCCGATGTTGTTCATCGGGGAGACGTTGGGTCGGGGCGACGGGCCCGAGGTCGACATCGCGGTCGATCCGCTGGAGGGCACGACGCTCTGCGCCAAGGACATGCCGGGCGCGATCGCGGTGATGGCGATGGCCGAGCGCGGCTCGCTGCTCGCTGCCCCGGACGTCTACATGCAGAAGATCGCCATCGGTCCGGGCTATCCCGCGGGCCTCGTCGATCTCGACGCCAGCCCCACCGAGAACATCGCGGCGCTCGCCCGTGCCAAGGGTGTCGACCCGCAGCAGATCACCGCGCTGATCCTCGACCGGCCGCGGCATGCCGCCCTGGTCGCGGAGGTGCGGGCGGCGGGCGCGGCGGTCCGCCTGATCTCGGACGGCGACATCGCCGGCATCATTTTCACCGCGAGCCCCGAGGATACCGGCATCGACCTGTATCTCGGGACGGGTGCCGCCCCCGAGGGCGTGCTGGCGGCGGCCGCCATGCGGTGCATCGGCGGCCAGATGCAGGGGCGCCTGATCCTCGACACGTCCGAGCGCCGTCGCCGCGCGGCGGAGATGGGCATCGCCGATCTCGACCGGAAGTACGACCTCACCGATCTGGTCAGCGGCGACGTGATCGTGGCCGCCACCGGCGTCACCGACGGGGCGCTCCTGCGGGGCGTGCGGTTCCGGCCCGACCGGATCCAGACGGAAACGCTGGTTTACCGGTCGGAAGCCGGTACCGTCCGGCGGATCCTCGGGGAGCACCGGCGCGGGCTCAGCTGAAGCGTCGCGCGGCCGCTGCCGCGCGGCCTCAGTTCAGGACGACGACCTTGCTGCCGACGTTGACGCGGCTGAACAGGTCGATGGCGTCCTGGTTGATCATCCGGATGCAGCCGGAGGAAACGCTCTTGCCGATGGAGAACGGCTCGAGCGTGCCATGAATGCGGAACAGCGTGTCCTTGTTGCCCTGCCAGAGGTACATGGCCCGTGCCCCGAGCGGATTGCGCAGGCCGCCCGCGACGCCCAGGCCGCTCTGAAGCTTGTCGACCTCGCCGGCGAGCTTCGGGCTGCGCGCGATCATCTCCTTGGGGGGGTACCAGTCCGGCCAGGCCTGCTTGGAATTGACCGTGGCGCTGCCGGACCACGAGAAGCCCTGCTTGCCCACGCCGACACCGTAGCGCCGGGCCCGGCCGTTCTCCTCGACCAGCGTCAGCTGGTGCGCCCGCGGGTCGACGATGATCGTGCCCGGCTCGTAGGGCCCGCGGTAAGCGATCTCCTGCCGGAGGTAGGCGGGGTTCATCTTCTTATAATTGAAGGCCTGGACCGGGAACACGTCGTCGGCGATCGGCCCATAGGCCTTGGCGTAGTCGATCGGCTCGTTGTCGGGTGCGCGAAGCACCGCCTTGGCCTTGGCGGCCTCAAGCGGTGACAATCCCTGGGCGCCCGGTGCCGCGCCTGGACGGGCCGGCTCCGACAGGGGAGCGTCCAGACCCGCGGCCGGCGGGGGGGCGGCCGGGGGCGCGCCCGGGGTCGGGCGGACGAAGTCGGTGCGCCCCGTGTAGGGCAGGTAACGATCGCCGCGCCGGACGTAATACGCGCCGTTCTGATCCCGGTAGAGCTGTCCGTCGTCGCCGAACCCGTCGATCCCGGATTCTCCGACCGGTCCACGGCCCTGGGCCTCGGCGGTCGAGGCGAGGGCGAGAACGGCGAAGCCGGCCAGGAGAAGGCGGCGGATTGGAACGGACATCGTACGGATTTCCCTGGATGGCGACACCGGCTTCTGCGACGGCGCGCGATCGAGCCGGCACGCACGAAGTCGTGGGGCAGCTCAATCCGCGGCTTAGCAAATATCGCGCATCGCCGCCAAGTTGCAGGAGGGACTATCGGGGCGTTCGCCGGGACTCTCGATCGCTTTCTCCCCATGGGTGTTGCTGCTGCGCCTCAATGGTCTGAGGCCCGCTGCGCGGTGCGCCGCCCGTTTGCTCGGCAACGCCTGCCCGGATTGCGGGCACCGGCTGATCCGGCGCCGGCCAGACGCCGCGTCGCCGCGGTGCCGGCTCCGCAGACCGGAAGCTTGGCACGCTTGCTGCAATGACGGAGGGGCCGCGCCTGATGCGGCCGGGAGCAACGACGCTCCAACAGCGGACGGTGTGAGTCCGGTTCCCCGGCATGAGCGACCGCGTGACGGTTCGCCCACTCAAGACGAGCACCAGCTATGGCCAGCTTCAAGACAGTGATGAAGTCGGGTCACCCCCCGACGCTGTTCGCGGCGTTCCTCTACTTCGATTTCTGCTTCGCCATCTGGGTCCTGAACGGGGCCATGGGTCCGTTCATCACCGAGACCTACAAGCTCACGCCGGCCCAGACCGGCTTCATGATCTCGCTGCCGATCCTGGCCGGCGCGCTGATGCGCTTCCCGCTCGGAATTTTGGCCCAGTATATCGGCCGCAAGAACGCCGCGATCACTGAGATGGGCGTGATCATGCTGGCGATGGCCTACGGCTACCTGTTCGTCTCCTCGTACAACGACGTGCTCGCCATGGGCGTGCTGCTCGGCATCGCCGGCGCGTCCTTCGGCGTGGCGCTGTCGCTCGGCTCGGGCTGGTATCCGCCCGAGCACAAGGGGCTGGCCATGGGCATCGCGGGGGCCGGGAATTCCGGTACCGTGCTGGCGGTGCTGTTCGCTCCGCCGCTGGCCCAGGCCTACGGCTGGCAGACCACCTACGCCTTCGCGGGCGTCGTGATGCTGCTGCCGCTCGTCGTCATGATCGTCCTGGCGAAGGAACCGCCGGATGCCGAGCACCAGTCGTTCAAGGAGCACGTCTCCTGCCTGTTCACGAAGGACGGCTGGGCCTTCTCGCTGATCTACGTCATCACCTTCGGCGGCTTCGTCGGCCTCTCCAACTTCCTTCCGACCTTCTTCTACGAGCAGTTCGCCGTGACGAAGGTCGAAGCCGGGCGCCTGACCATGCTGGCGGCCTTCATGGGGTCGGGCATCCGGATCGTCGGCGGCTACTTCGCCGACCGGATGGGCGGCATCGCGGTCCTGTCGGTCGTGCTGCTCGCGGCGATCGCCACGTTCCTGTCGCTGACCGCGACCCCGTCCCTCGCCCTCACGACGCTCCTGTTCATGCTGTGCTTCGCGGCTCTCGGGGCGGGCAACGGCGCGCTGTTCCAGCTCGTCCCCCTGCGCTGGCCCAACAACACGGCGGTGGCCGGCTCGATGATCGGCGAGGTCGGTGCCCTCGGCGGCGCGATCCTGCCGAACGTCATGGGCCTGTCCAAGCAATATACCGGATCGTTCTCGTACGGCTTCATCGGCTACGCGGCCTTCGCGGCGATCGTGCTCGGCTGCCTGGCGCTGTGGCAGCGCAAGTGGGTCGGAAGCTGGGTCGGTCCGCGCGGCAAGGCGCTCGGCACCGCGGCCGAGGCGGAGCAGGGCCAGCTTCGCCCCGCCACAGCCTGAGCGGATCGCGTCCCGCCGCTAGAGGAGCACCTGGAACGGGGACCCTCGCGGTCCCCGTTTCCCGTTGCGGTGCCCGACCAATTCGCGCGTCGCGGTCAGTTCAACGGTTGCCTTCTGCCTCGCGACGCGTTTGAATAATGCATTACGAGAGAGCGCCCGACCGCGTGGTCGAGGCGCCGGGCGACCCTGCGCGGTGCCCACCCTGGGAGGAACGGTCGATGTCGAAGCGCTTCAGCGCCACGAACGGCGTGCTCGGCCTGCTCTGCGTGATGTACTTCATCACCTACCTGGACCGGGTGAACATTGCGACGGCCGGCGCGGAGATCATGCGCGAGTTCGGCATGTCGAAGACCGATTTCGGCCTGATCCTGTCGGCCTTCGCGTACCCTTACGCGATCTTCCAGGTGATCGGCGGCTCCGTCGGCGACAAGTTCGGCGCGCGGCGGACGCTGCTCGCCTGCGGCGTGATCTGGGCGACGGCCACGATCCTGACCGGCATGGTCGGCGGCCTCGTGAGCCTGTTCATGGCCCGCGTGCTCCTGGGCTTCGGCGAGGGCGCGACTTTCCCGACGGCCACCCGGGCCATGCAGAACTGGACGGCGCCCGGTCGGCGCGGCTTCGCACAGGGGATCACCCACGCCTTCGCGCGGCTGGGCAACGCGGTGGCGCCGCCGATCGTCGCCTTCCTGATCTATCATTTCGGCTGGCGCACCAGCTTCGTGATCCTCGGCGCCGTCAGCTTCTTCTGGGTGGTGGCCTGGTGGCTCTACTTCCGTGACGACCCGTCCGACCATCCGGCGATCACCCGCGCCGAACTCGAGACGCTGCCGGAGCCCCGCAAGGTCGGCGCGAAGCAGAGCGTGCCGTGGGGCGCCCTGACCAAGCGGATGCTGCCGGTGAGCATCACCTACTTCTGCTACGGCTGGACGCTGTGGCTGTTCCTCGGGTGGCTGCCCAGCTTCTTCAAGGAGAACTACAGCCTCGATCTGAAGAACTCGGCCCTGTTCGCCTCCGGCGTCTTCTTCGCCGGCGTGGTGGGCGACACGGTTGGCGGCTTGATGAGCGACTCCATCCTGCACCGGACCGGCAACGTGAAGCTCGCCCGCCTGTCGGTGATCGTCGTCGGCTTCCTGGGCGCGGCAGCCAGCCTCGCGGGCGTGTTCATGACCCGCGACCTGACCCTGGTGGCGCTGCTCCTGTCCTCCGGCTTCTTCTTCGCCGAGCTGGTGATCGGGCCGATCTGGTCCGTGCCCATGGACATCGCGCCGAAATATGCCGGCACCGCCAGCGGCCTGATGAACACCGGCTCGGCCCTCGCGGCGATCGTCTCGCCGATCGTCTTCGGCGTCATCGTCGACCTGACGGGGAGCTGGACGCTGCCGTTCGTCGGTTCCATCGGCCTGTGCCTGCTCGGGGCCGGGCTCGCCTTCACGATGCATCCCGAGCGGGAGTTCGTGGATCCCGTCACGCCGCCGGTCGGTCCCGCAGCCACCGTCCCGGCCGGGGAGTAGGCGCCATGGCGGGGGCGACGAAGCGGTCCGGTCCGCTCGCGGGGATGCGGGTGATCGAACTCGCCCACATCATGGCCGGCCCGGTCTGCGGGCTGATGCTCGCCGACATGGGCGCGGAGGTCATCAAGGTTGAGAAGATGGACGGCGACGACACCCGTCGTACGGTTCCGCCCGCCCTGGAGGGTGAGAGCGCCGCTTACATGATGATGAACCGCGGCAAGCGCGGGATCAGTCTCGACCTGAAGGATCCGGACGGCGTGGCCGTGCTGCGGCGCCTGCTCGGCGGGGCCGATGCGCTGATCGAGAATTACCGGGGCGGCACAATGGAGCGCCTCGGGATCGGCTACGAGACCCTGCGCCAGGAGTTCCCGGAACTCGTGTACTGCTCGCTGTCGGGCTTCGGCCGCACCGGGCCCTACGCTGATCGCGCCGGTTTCGATCTCGTCGCGCAGGGCATGAGCGGGCTCATGTCGGTGACCGGGGAGGGGCCCGGCCGGCCGCCGATGAAGTGCGGACCGCCCGTGACCGACATCACCGCCGGCATCCTGGCGGCCATGGGCATCCTGGCGGCCTACGCGAACCGGCTCCGGACGGGACAGGGCCAGGCCGTCGACACCTCGCTGTTCGAGGCGGGGATCACCCACACCTACTGGCAGTCGGCCATCGCCATGGCGACCGGGATCGCGCCCGGGCCGATGGGCTCGGCCCACCCGCTCAACGCGCCCTACGAGGCGGTCGAGACCGCCGATGGCTGGATCACCATCGGGGCGGCCAACCAGACCAACTGGCTGCGGCTCCTGAAGGCGATCGGCGCCGAGGCGCTCGGTGAGGATCCCCGGTTCGCGCTGAACCGGGACCGGATGGCCAACCGGCACGAACTCGCCGCGACCCTCGCCCCGGTCTTCCGCGCCCACGGTTCGGCGGAGTGGCTGGCGCGCCTGGAGGCCGGCGGTGTGCCGGCCGGCCCGGTGCTCGACGTCAACGCCATGCACCGGGATCCGCAGACGCTGGCCCGCGAGATGGTGGTCGAGGTCGATCATCCCCGCGTCGGCCGGATGAAGACGCTGGGGCTGCCTGTGAAATTCTCCGCCACGCCCGGTCGCGTGCACGGGCCTGCCCCGTTGCTCGGCGAGCATTCCCGGGCGATCCTCGCGGAGGCCGGTTACGCGGCCGCCGAGATCGACGGCCTGATCGCACGGGGTGTGGTCCGCGAGACCGTCGCCTGACCCCGCCGAACGGAGACCGTGCCATGCAAGCCGCGCCCGCGACAGACGAGCTGCTGTTCACGACGGACGAAGCCGGCATCGCCCGGATCGTCCTCAACCGGCCCCAGGCCCGCAACGCGATGACCTTCGCGATGTATCAGGGCCTGATCACCTGCTGCGAAGCGATCACCGACGACCCGGCCGTGAAGGCGCTGATCATCACGGGTGCCGGCGACAAGGCCTTCGCGGCCGGAACCGACATCGCCCAGTTCCGCAGCTTCAACACCGCCGAGGACGCGCTGGGCTACGAGCGCTTCATGGACCGGGTGCTGGGCTCCCTGGAGCGACTCCGGGTGCCAACCATCGCGGCGATCGCGGGCGCCTGCACGGGCGGCGGCGCGGCCATCGCGGCCGCCTGCGACCTGCGCGTCGCCACCCGCGACGCACGCTTCGGTTTCCCGATCGCGCGGACGCTGGGCAATTGTTTGAGCCAGGGCAACCTCAAGCGGCTGTCCGACCTCATAGGCCCGGCCCGGGTCAAGGACATCATCTTCACCGCGCGGCTCGTCGGAGCCGAGGAGGCCCTGTCGATCGGGCTGATCGGCGAGGTCGTCGAAGATCGCGCCGCGCTTACCGAGCGGGTCGATGCGCTGGCGCAGCTCCTGGCCGGGCACGCGCCGCTCACCATGCAGGCCACCAAGGAGGGGCTGCGGCGCCTCGCCGAGGAGGAGGCGCCGGAAGAGGGCGCGTCGCATCCGGGCGATGACCTCATCCTGATGTGCTACATGAGCCAGGACTTCCGCGAGGGGATGGAGGCGTTCCTCGGTAAGCGCCCGCCCAATTGGACCGGGCGCTGAGCGCAGCGCTCAGCCCGGTGCCTGACAGACATCGACCCAGGTGGCGCCCGTGAGCGCGGCCATGCGCTCCGGCGCGATGCGGACGGCGCTGCAGGCGCTGCCCGCGGCCGGAACCACCGCGTCGAACGCCTTGAGCGAGACGTCGCAGTAGATGCGTAGCGGAGCGGCGAGCCCGAACGGGCAGACACCGCCGACCGGGTGGCCCGTGATCGCCTCGACCGCGTCGAGATCGAGCATCCGGACCTTGCCGCCGAGCACTGCCTTCGCCTTCCTGTTGTCGAGGCGGACATCCCCGCGGGTCACCACCAGGACGACCTGATCGCCGACCCGGAGCGAAAGCGTCTTGGCGATCTGCGCCGGGTCCACGCCGTGGGCGACCGCGGCTTCCGCGACGGTGGCGGTCCGGGTGTCCAGTTCCACGACCGCGATGTCGGGCGACCTCTCGGCGAAGAAGGCCCGGACCGATGCGAGACTCATGAACGATCCTGATACGGCGAATACGATAGCCCGCAGCGAGGCCGGGGTGCGGGTCTTGGCGCGGTGCGCGGCGACCTGGGCATCCGTTCCCGCGGACGCGACCGTGACGATCGCACGAGGACGCACCTCGCCGCCGCCGGCCGACCAGTCCTTCATCCTACGACGCTTCGAGGACGCTTCGAGGACGCTTCGCGAGGGACGGAGCGGCTCGCCGATCGCTCCGCGCGATGACGAAGCGGTGATCTCGCCGGCCGGCGCATGGACCTCGCATCATCGCCGCCAAGGTCGAGGCGCCGCGGAAGGGCGCTCTCTCTCTCCCACGGAGGGCAGAGGGAGATCCGCGGCGGACGCTCGGGATCCTACCGCGTCGAGGCCAGCAGCAGGTCCGGCAGCCACATGGCGATCCCCGGCACGAGGCAGAGGATGAAAATCGCCACCGCCATCAGCAGCACGAAGGGCAGGGTGCCCCAGATGATGTCCGACAGCGGGATGTCCGGCGCGATGTTCTTGATGACGAAGATGTTGAGGCCGACCGGCGGGTGGATCAGGCCCATCTCCATGGTGATGGTCATCACCACGCCGAACCAGACGAGGTCGAATCCGGCGGCCTTCAGCGGCGGCAGGATGATCGGCGCGGTCATCAGGATGATCGAGACGGGGGGCAGGAAGAAGCCCAGCACGATCACCAGCGCCAGGATCGTCAGCAGAAGCAGCCAGGGCGAGAGCTGCATCGCCACGATCGCCTGCGCGGCCGCCTGCGAGATGTGCAGGTAGCTCATCACGTAGGCGTAGAGCAGCGACATGCCGATGATCAGCATCAGCATGGTCGATTCCCGCAGCGTCGCCGTCAGGATCGGGCTGACGTCGCGGAACCGCCACACGCCGTAGATGGCGGCGATTAGCCCGAGGGCCAGCAGGCCGCCGAGGCCGGCGGTCTCCGAGGGCGTGGCATAGCCGCCGTAGAGCGCCACCATCACGCCGGTGAGCAGGACCACGAAGGGCAGGACCCGCGGCAGCGTCGAGAAGCGCTGCGCCATGCTGTACTGGTCATCGGTGAGGATCGGCGAGGTCGGGCCGCCGTTCTCCAGGATCGCCTTCGCGGTGGCGTATTCGGACCGGAACCGGATCATCGACCAAGTCGCGAACAGACCGACGAGCAGCAGCCCCGGCCCGATCCCCGCGAGGAACAGGCGCCCGAGCGACTGCTCCGCCGCCACCGCGTAGAGGATCATCGTGATCGAGGGCGGCAGCAGGATGCCCAGCGTACCGCCGGCCGCGATGATCCCGGCTGCGAAACCCGGCGAGTAGCCGCGCTTGCGCATTTCCGGGATTCCGGCCGAGCCGATCGCCGAGCAGGTCGCCGGGCTCGATCCGGCCATCGCGGCGAACAGCGCGCAGGCGAAGACGTTGGCGATGCCGAGCCCGCCGGGGATCCGGTGCATCCAGGCGTGCATGGCCGAGTAGAGGTCTTGGCCCGCCCGGGACCGCCCGATCGCTGCGCCCTTCAGGATGAACAGCGGGATCGACAGCAGGGTGATGGAGGCCATCTCCTCGTAGACGTTCTGCGCCACCGTATCGAGCGAGGCGCCGGGCATGAACGCCACCATGAAGGCCAGCGCCACGAAGCCCAGCGCGAACGCGATGGGGATGCCCGAGAGCATCGCGCCGAGGGTCGCGCCCGCATAGAGGAAGCCGATCGCCGCGGTGCTCATCGTTTTCCCTTCGCGGCCACGGTCTGTCCCATCGGATCCGGGCCCTCGGGCTCGAGGTTGCGGTTCAGATCGGCACCGAGCCCGATCTTCGGCTTCGCCCAGCCCGCGGCGCGGGGTCCGTAGGCCAGCGCCTCCGCGATCTGGAGGACGAATTGCAGGCAGAGGAGGCTCATGCCCAACGACATGAGCGTGTAGGGGATCCAGAGCGGCGGTCCCCAGGTCGATTGCGAGACCTGGCCGTCGACCCAGGCCTCGTGGTCGAGGGACCAGCTCTTCCATGCGAAGAACAGGCAGAAGGTGAGGCTGATCACGTCCGCGAGGAGGAGCCGGATCCGGTTCACCGTCGGCGACAGCAGCCCTGTCAGGGCCTCGATCGCCACGTGGCCGCGCTTGGCCTGCACGCCCGCGGCCGACAGGAAGGTGGCCCCGATGATCAGGAACACCGCCATCTCGTCCTGCCAGTCCGTCGGCTCCTTCAGGACGTAGCGGACGACCACGCTGTGGGTCAGCACCAGGCAGGCGGAGACGAGGCAGAGGCCGCCGAGCGCCAGGATCACCCGGTTGAGGAGGCGCATCGCCCGGTCGAAGTGGCCGAGCAGCCCGGGCAGGCGGGGTTCGTCGGCGGCCTGCCCATCGGGGGCCGCGGTAGCCGCGTCGAAGCCGTGGCTCACGCGACCTGCTCCGCGAGCTTGAGCAACTCGGCGCAGGTGGCGTTCTTGCCGGCGTAATCCTTCCAGGCGGTATTCCGGGCGAGATCGCGCCACTGCCCGAGCGACTTTTCATCCAGCTGCGAGACCTTGGCACCCGCCTTGGTGAAGATCTCCTCGACCCGGGTGTCATCCTCCTTCGCGCCGGCCTGCCCGAACGATTCGAGCTCGGTGCCCACCGCCATGATCAGATCCTGCTGGTCCTTCGGCAGCCCGGAGAACACGGTCTTGGACATCATGATCGGCTCGAGCATGAACCAGTACGACCGCTCCCGCCCGGAGGTCAGCGCCTTGGCCAGCTCCTCCAGGCGGAACGAGATCAGGCTGGTGGACGAGGTGATCACCGCGTCGCACGCGCCGGTCTGCATCGCGGCGTAGGATTCGTTCGACGGGATCGACAGGGTCGCGGCGCCCGCCTCCTTCATCATCATGTCCATCTCGCGCGAGCCGCCGCGGACCTTCATGCCTTTGGCGTCCGCCGGAGCGACGAGCGGGCGCTCGCGGCTGGCGACCCCGCCCGCCTGCCAGACCCACGAGACCAGGATGATGCCCTTCGCGTCGAGGATCTCGGCCAGCTTGCGTCCCACCGGGGCGCTCTTCCACGCCACAGCCTGGGCGTAGGAGGTCACCAGGGCCGGCATCAACCCGATGTTGAGCTCCGGCACCTCGCCGCCCGCGTACGGGCTCGGATACAGCGACATGTCGAGCGCGCCCTTGCGCATGGCGCCGAACTGGGCGTTCGTCTTCATCAGCGAGGAGCCGGGATAGACCTGAACCTCCAGGGCGCCCTTGGAGCGCTCGTTCACGATCTTGGCGAACTTCCGGCACATGCGGTCGCGGAAGTCGCCTTCCTCGATCGTGCCGCCGGGGAACTGGTGGGACAGCTTCAGCGTCGTGGCCGCCTGCGCCGATCCGAGGCCGAACTTCAGGACCACGGGTGCCGCGAGGGTGGCTGCGACAAGCGAACGACGAGTCGGCGTCATCATACTCTCCCGCACCGCAAACACAGCGGCTTAGTATTGTGCGCTGCAATATTGCGGCGGCTTCGTTGTATGCATGAATGACTGGCTTGTATATTTTGTCAACGCTTCAGCATAATGCATCGACGTGTCAGCGGCCTGACAGCGCTGAGTCGCGTCAGGTGCGTCGTCCGGATCCTGAGGGAGGTTGCCGGAGAATGAACCATACCCAGCGTCTGAGACAGCGGATCGAGGACGAGATCGTCTCGGGCGAGCTCGCGCTGGGCTCGCGGCTCGACGAGAACCAGCTCGCGGCGCGGTTCGGGGTCTCGCGCACGCCGATCCGCGAGGCGCTCCTCCAACTGGCCGTCACCGGGCTGGTGCAGACCAAGCCCAGGCGCGGCGCGATCGTCAGCGCCCCCGAGCCCCATCTCCTGCTCGCGATGTTCGAGGCCATGGCGGAGATCGAGGCGGCCTGCGGCCGGCTCGCGGCGCGGCGGCTTGTGCCCGACGACGCGGCGGCTCTGCGCGCCGCCCTCGACGGGTGCCGGGCCGCGCTCGCGCTGTCCGACACCGAGGCGTATTACGCCGAGAATTACGTGTTCCACACCGTCGTCTACAGGGCGAGCCGCAACGCGTTCCTGGCCGAGCAGGCGCTGTCCCTCCACCGCCGCCTGGCGCCCTACCGCCGCCTTCAGCTGCGCGTCCGCCAGCGCCTGCCGCAATCGCTGGCCGAGCACGAAGCGATCGTCGCCGCGATCCTCGCCGGCGACGAGACCAAGGCCGCCGAGGCGCTGCGAACCCACGTCGTCGTGCAAGGCGACCGCTTCACCGACCTCGTCGCGGGCCTGCGGGCACCGAGCGCCGCCTGACCCGCGGTCGTCCCGGGGCGCTCAGACGTCCTCGGCCACCCCGTAATTGGCGGCGATCACGGACTTCTTCCCGCGGATATGCTCGCGCATCAGCACGGCGAGCGCCGCCCCGTCCCGGGCACGCAGCAGCTCGATCATCCGCTCGTGCTCGGCCACCGCCCGGGCCCACTGCGCCGCCGTCTGGTGCGCCGAGTAGCGCGAGCGCTGGATCCGGCCCGACAGGCCTTCGTAGATGTTCGCCAGGATCGTGTTGCGGCTCGCCGCCATGATGCCTTCGTGGATCCGGCGGTTGTGGCTGAAGTAGCCGGCCTCGTCGCTCGCCTTCCAGGCGGCGACCATGGCCTCGTGGTCGACGAGCAGCGCGTCGATCTCGGCGTCGGAGATCGTGCGGCAGGCGAGGTCCCCGGCGGTCGCCTCAAGGCCGGCGATGACCTCCATCATCTCCTCGAGTTCGGCATCCGAGATGCTCGCGACCCGCGCTCCCCGGTTCGGCAGCAGCTCCAGCAGCCCTTCCGTGGCCAGGATCTTGATCGCCTCCCGCAGCGGTGTGCGGGAGATCCCGAAGCGCTCCGTCAACTCGCTCTCGTTGATCCGCGCCTTCGGCTCCATCTCGCCGGATCGGATCAGTTCGCGCATCCGCTCCGCGACCTCGTCGTGGAGGTAACGGCGGCTGATACCGATCCCGGGCTCGATTTTGTTCATGGTCCCCCGACACACGGCAGGTCGCAACGACCTGTGCTCCATGTGTATGGGGCCGGCAATTCAGTGTCGAGGCACAAGGGCTTGATCCAGAACGCGAGCCACATGTTCCGCGCGGATGCCGAGGCCGTCGTGGATCTGATGACGACAGCTCGTGCCGTCGGCCACCACGAGATCGTCGGGCCCCGCGGCGCGCAGCGCCGGAAACAGCGACAGCTCGGCCATGGCGAACGAGGTGTCGATCGATTCCGGCCGGTAGCCGAAGGCACCCGCCATGCCGCAGCAGCTCGACTCGATCACGCGCAGATCGAGCCCCGGCACGCTCCGCAGGACCGTCTCCACCGAACCCATCAGTCCGAAGGACTTCTGGTGGCAGTGGCCGTGCAGATGGGCGACGCGGCCGCCCTGATCGGCCAGCTTCAGCTCGATCCGGCCCGCCGCGAGATCGGCGGCCAGCAGTTCCTCGAACAGGACCGATTGCCGGCCCAGGAGCTTTGCATCCTCGCCCGGCAGCAGAGCGCCGAACTCATCACGGAAGGTGAGCAGGCAGGACGGCTCCAGGCCGACCACGCGCGCGCCGGCGCGGATGAAGGGCAGCAGGGTGTCGAGGGTCCGCCGCGCCTCTTGGCGGGCCCGGTCGGTCTGGCCGGAGGCGAGCCAGGTCCGGCCGCAGCAGAGCGGCCGCCGCCCACGGGGCGGGTCGACCCGGTGCAGGCGATAGCCGGCAGCCCGGAGCACGCGCTCGGCGGCCTCCAGGTTCTCGCGCTCGAAGGCGCGGTTGAAGGTGTCGCCGAACAGGATCACGTCGCGGAAGTCGCCCGCCACGTCGCCCGGATGGGCGGCCTCGCCCTGCTCGCTCCAGGGCCGCCGCCAGCGCGGGAGGGTGCGCCGCGCCGAGAGTCCGGCCATTCGCTCCGACAGGGCCGCGAGCACCGGGTACCGGTCGCGCAGGTTCAGGAGCGGCGCGAGCTTCGCCGCGGCTCCGGCGTAGAGCGGCATCTGGGCGATCAGCCGCTCCCGCAGCGGCAGCCCGTGCCGGGCGTGGTAGTGGTGCAGGAACTCGATCTTCATCTTGGCCATGTCGACGCCGGTAGGACATTCCCGGCGGCAGGCCTTGCAGGAGACGCAGAGATCCAGGGTCCGCTTCATCTCCGGGCTGGTGAAGGCGTCCTTGCCGAGCTGGCCCGAGATGGCGAGCCGCAGGGAATTGGCGCGGCCGCGGGTGAGATGCTGCTCGTCGCGGGTGGCGCGATAGGACGGGCACATCGCCCCGCCCACGAGCTTCCGGCAGGTCCCGTTGTTGTTGCACATCTCGACGGCCGCGCCGAAGCCGCCCCAATCCGACCAGTCGAGAGCGGTCTTCGGCGGCGCCGTCACCGCATAGTCCGGCTTGAAGCGGAACAGGTCGCGGTCGTCCATCTTGAGCGGCCGGACGATCTTGTTGGGATTGAGCCGGTTCTCGGGATCGAAATCGTCCTTCACCGCCTCGAAGGCGCGGGTCAGGACCGGCCCGAACAGGGGCTCGATGTATTCCGAGCGCGAGATGCCGTCGCCGTGCTCGCCGGAATAGGAGCCCTTGTAGCGGCGCACCAGCTCGGAGGTTTCCTCCGCGATCAGGCGCATCCGGCGCACGTCGCCCGCCTCCTTCATGTCGAGGATCGGGCGGACGTGAAGGCAGCCCACCGAGGCATGGGCGTACCACGTGCCGCGCGTGCCGTGCTTGGTGAAGACCGCGGTGACCGCATCGGTGTAGTCGGCGAGGTGCTCCAGCGGCACCGCGCAATCCTCGATGAAGGAGACCGGTTTCGCGTCGCCCTTCATCGACATCATGATGTTGAGGCAGGCTTCGCGCACCTCCCAGACCGCCCTCTGCCGGGGCGGATCGACCACTTCGACGACGGCGTTCGGAAAGCCGTGATCGGCCATGCAGGCATCGAGGCGCTTGAGGCCGCGCTTCAGGGCGGCGAGGTCGTCACCGGCGAACTCGGTGAGCAGCAGGCAGTTCGGCTTGCCCCGGGTGATGTCCGCGAGCGTCGTGCGGAACAGCGGGATGTCGGCCCCGAGCACCAGCACGTTGTTGTCGACCAGTTCCACGGCCACAGGGTCAAGGTCGACGATGTGCCGCGTCGTCTCCATGGCGTCGCGGAACGACGGGAAGTGGCAGACCCCCATCACCCGGTGCGCCGGCAGGCGGGACAGCCGCAGCGTCACCGACGTGGTGGCGGCAAGCGTCCCCTCGGAGCCCACCAGCAGGTGTGCGAGGTTCGGCCGGGCCTCGATCAGCGCATCGAGGTTGTAGCCGCCCACCCGGCGCTGGACCGTCGGATAGCGGGACACGATCTCGTCCCGGTGGCGCTCCGCGAGGGCGCACATGCGACCGGCGAGCGCCTCCGCTCGCGCCGAGCCGGTAACCCCCGCCGCATCGCCGCGGAGGCCGAAGGCGAAGCCCTCTCCGTCGTGGAACAGCGCCTCCATCGCCAGCACGTTGTCGCTCATCTTCCCGTAGCGCAGCGACCGGGCACCGCAGGAATTGTTGCCCGCCATGCCCCCGATGGTGCAGCGGGTTGCCGTCGAGGGCTCGACCGGGAAGAACCAGCCGTCGGCCTTCACCCGCGCGTTGAGCCGCTCCAGCACCATTCCGGGCTCGACCGTGATGGTGCCGGCCTCCGGATCGTAGGCCAGGACGCCGTTGAAATGGCGCGCGCAGTCGACGACGAGTCCCCGGCCGATCGGCTGGCCGTTCTGCGAGGTGCCGCCGCCGCGCATGATCACGGGGGCGCCGTGATCGGCGGCGATCCGCAGCGTCGCGGCGATGTCGGCGGCCGAGCGCGGCAGCACGACGCCCGCCGGCATGATCTGATAGATCGAGGCGTCCGTGCTGTAGCGCCCGCGCGTGAAGGCATCGAAGCGCGCTTCGCCCTGGAGCTGTTCCGCCAGCCTGCGCGCCAACCCGGCATCCAGGCGTGCTGCGGCGCGCGGCGCCGTCGCGGTCTCAGCCCTCGCGTCCGTCACGACTCAATCCTCCGGCGGCGGATGGCGTCCGCCGGAATTGGTTGTATTCAAAATTCACCGGATCGGAAATCGCCGGCCGGCGACCTGCGCGCTTCCGGCGCAACGACCGGAACGTCCGGCCGCGACACCGTCCCGGCCGAGCGGCGAGGGACAGCCGTCGCGGCGGCGCTCCCGTCCGTCTCAGTGATTGTCCCGCGGCACACCCGAGACCTGGGCGACCTTCTGGAACTTCACCGCACCCTTCAGCACCATGCCCTGGTCGAGCTGGCCCACCTGATCGCGGTAGATCTCCTGCCACGGCGTCTGTGTCGCTGGATAGGGGAAGCCGCCCCGTCCCGCGAGATCCGTCCGCCTGCGCTCCAGCTCCTCGGGTGGGAGCAGGATGTCGGCGCTGCGCCGGTTGAGGTCGACGCGTACGCGGTCGCCGGTCTGCAGCAGCGCGAGACCGCCGCCCGCCGCCGCCTCCGGCGAGGCGTTGAGGATGGCGGGGGTGCCGGAGGTGCCGGATTGCCGTCCGTCGCCGATACAGGCCAGCGACGTCACGCCGCGCCGGATGAGGGCGCCGGGCGGCTGCATGTTCACCACCTCGGCGGCACCCGGATAGCCGATGGGCCCGGCGCCGCGCATGATCAGGATGGTGTTCTCGTCGATGTCGAGGGCCGGATCGTCGATGCGGGTGTGGTAATCCTCCGGCCCGTCGAACACGACCACGCGGCCCTCGAAGGCCATCGGGTCCGCGGGGTTGCGCAGGTAACGCGCCGCGAACTCCTCGGAGATGACGCAGGTCTTCATGATCGCCGAATCGAACAGGCTGCCCTTCAGGTTGAGGAAGCCCGCCCGCTCCATCAGGGGCTCCCCGTAGGTGCGGATCACGTCGCGGTTCCAGCTGTGCCGGCCGCTGTAGTTCTCGCCCACGGTGCGGCCGTTGCAGGTCAGCGCGCCCTCGTGAACCTTGCCGGCATCGATCAGCTCGGCGAACACGGCCGGCAACCCGCCGGCGCGGAAGTATTCCTCGCCGAGCCAGCGGCCGGCGGGCTGCATGTCCACCAGCAGCGGAATCTCGAAGCCGACGCGCTCCCAGTCGTCGCAGCTCAGCGGCACGCCGATGTGCTTGGCGATGGCGTTGATGTGGATCGGGGCGTTGGTCGAACCGCCGATGGCCGCGTTGGCCACGATGGCGTTCTCGAATGCCTCGCGGGTCAGGATGTCGGAGGGCTTCAGGTCCTCCCAGACCATCTCGACGATCCGCTGGCCGGTGGCGTAGGCCGCCTGCCCGCGCTCCCGGTAGGGGGCCGGGATCGCGGCCGAGCCGGGCAGGGCGAGCCCGAGCGCTTCGGCGAGCGCGTTCATCGTCGAGGCCGTGCCCATCGTGTTGCAATGACCCGTGGAGGGCGCCGACGAGCCGACGATGTCCATGAATTGCTGGTAGTCGATATCGCCGGCCGCATGGCGCTCGCGGGTCTTCCAGACGATCGTGCCGGACCCGGTCAGCTCCTTCTGGAAGTAGCCGTTCAGCATCGGGCCGACGTTCAGCGAGATCGCCGGGATGTTCACGGTGGCGGCGGCCATCAGGCAGGCCGGCATGGTCTTGTCGCAGCCCGTCAGCAGCACGACGCCGTCGAGGGGGTAGCCGTACAGGACCTCCACCAGCGACAGGTAGGCGAGGTTGCGGTCGAGGGAGGCGGTGGGCCGCTTGCCCGTCTCCTGGATCGGGTGGCACGGGAACTCGAAGGCGACGCCGCCGGCGGCCGTGATGCCCTCGCGCACCCGCTTGGCCAGTTCGAGATGGTGCCGGTTGCACGGCGACAGGTCCGATCCGGTCTGCGCGATGCCGATCAGCGGCTTGCCCGAGCGCAGTTCCTCCGGCGTCAGACCGTAATTGAGGTATCGCTCCAGGTAGAGCGCGGTCATGCCGGGGTTGTGCGGGTTGTCGAACCAGGCCTTCGAGCGCAGGTCGGCGGGGGACACGCGGCGTTTATCGCTCATGGTCGGCTCCTCACATCGTCCGGGGGCAGGCGTACGCCGGTCGGTCACGCACGCCGCGGGCTTCGCCCTCTCGATCGGCCCAGTACCTAGCCTGCCGCGAGGCAACTCGCAGCAGGATCGACGCTGAGTTGATTTCAAGACAGCATGCGGGTGTCACCGTCGATCGAGATGGCCTGCCCCGAGATGGTGCGGCCGCGGGGCGAGCAGAGCAGCAGGACCTGATCGGCGAGCTGACGGGCGGTGACGTATTCCTTGACCGAGACGAACGAGAAGGCGCGGGTCTCCATCTCGGCGAAGCTGACGCCCTGCTGCTGCGCCTTGGATTCCAGCACCCGCCGCTGGCGGTCGCCCGCCACGAGGCCGGGCAGGATCGCGTTCACGCGGATGCCGGCGCCGCCGAGTTCGATCGCCAGGGACTTGGTGAAGCCGATGACGCCCCACTTGGCCGCCGCGTAGGGGCTGCGCAGGGCGAAGCCGAACTTGCCCGCGGCCGAGGACAGGTTGACGATCGAGGCGTTCTCGCTCTGGCGCAGGTGCGGCACCGCCAGCCGCGCGCAGTTGAACTGGCTCGTCAGGCAGACGGTGAGACAGCGATCCCACTCCTCCGGGGCGATCTCCTCCACCCGGCCGGTGGGGCCGGCGATGCCGGCGTTGTTCACCAGCACGTCGAGGCCACCGAGGAACTCGACGGCTTGGTTCATCATCGCGTCGACCGCATCGCGGTCGGCCACGTCGGTGCGGCAGCGCCCGACCGAGTCCGGCATCGCCGCCAGGGCGTCCGCGTCGACATCGCAGGCGAAGACCCGCGCGCCTTCCTCCAGGAAGGCGTCCACGATGGCACGCCCGATACCGGCCGCACCCGCCGTCACCACGACCCGCAGGCCGGCGATCCCGAGATCCATGGTCAATCCTTCCCTTACGCGTCCCGCAACCCGCCGCGGGACATGATGAACTCTGCAGCTTCCCGAATGTCGGCCGCAATGGCGGCGGAGGCCGCCGCGCTGTCTTGGGCCTCGATCGCCGCGAGCGCCTCGGCGTGCCGCCGAAGCGCGAAGCCCTGGAGCAGGCGCTCCGGATGGGCGCGCAGGTCCAGGTTGATCACCGGACCGGCCTTCAGCCACAGCCGGGCGATGATTTCCTGAAGCGGGGGCAGACCGCAGGCGTCGTAGATCGCGAAGTGCAGGTCACGGTTGAGCTGTACCGCCCGCGCACGATCGGGACGCGCCGCCTCCGCCTCCGCACGGAAGGCGGCTTCGGCTCGCCGGATGGCCGCGAGATCGACCTCGGTCCGGCGCTCCGCCGCCCTCGCCACCGCAATCCCCTCGACGGCGATCCGGGTTTCGGCCAGCGCCCGGAAGGCCGCCGCACTCATGAACGGCACGCGGATCATGCGATTCGGGGCCACCTCCAGCACCCCGTCCGCCGCCAGACGGCTGACCGCCTCGCGGACCGGCATCACCGAGACCCCCAACGCCGCCGCACTCTGACGGAGCGACAGCCGGTCCCCCGGCGCCAGCCGGCCGGAGGCGAGGAGGTCCGAGAGCGCCTCGTAGACGGTGTCGGACAAGGTCCGCCGTTCGAGCTGGGGCAGTTCGGCGAGGGCCGCGGTGGAATTCATGTGCCGACACTAGACGGATCCGGCACTATCGCGCTAGTGATCTGTGATCACAGTTCGGGTGAGGGCCGCCAGAGCCCGTTCAAAGAACCCGACTGGAGGACACGCACGGGAGCGGAACGATGACGGACCGGTTCGGGGATTCCCTTTCTCGCCGCAGCCTTCTGAGAGCCGGCGGCGCAGCGCTCCTCGCGCCCGCCCTGGCCAGTCCGGCCTTGTCGCAGGCGCAGTCGGATGTGATCCGCATCGGCCATCTGACGCCGCGCACGGGCTTCCTCGGCCCGCTCGGCGAGTTCGCCATGCAGGCGGCCCAACTGGCCGTCGAGGAGATCAACGCCGCCGGCGGCATCGCCGGGCGGAAGGTCGAGCTGCTGTCGGAGGACAGCGTCAACCCGCAGACCGCGTCGGCCAAGGCCGAGCGCATGATCCAGCGCGACCGGGTCGCCTGCCTGGTTGGCGAGATCAACTCCGCCTCGGCGCTGGCGATCAGCCAGGTGGCCCAGCGCGAGAAGATCCTGTTCATCAACACCGGCGCCAATTCGGACGCGCTGCGCGGCTCCGACTGCAAGCGCTTCATGTTCCACGTGGAGGCGCAGAACACCATGATGGTGCGCGCCTGCGGGCGCGCCCTGCTCGATCGTGGGCTGATCAAGGGCCGGAAGGTCTACGCGCTCACCGCCGACTACGCCTTCGGCCACGATCTCCTGAAGCAGGCCAAGAAGTACTTTGCGTCCCACGACGCGACCCTGGTCGGCGAGGATCTGATCCCGACGGAGCTGACCGACTTCTCGCCCTTCCTGCTGAAGCTGCGCCAGGCCAAGCCCGACCTCGTGATCTGCAACCTCGCGGGAGCGCAGATCACCAACTTCCTCAAGCAGTTCAGCGAGTTCGGCCTGCCGTTCCCGGTCGCCGGCTTCGGCTTCGACACGGCGCTCGCCTGGGGCGCCGGACCGGGCAACTTCCTCGGCACGTGGCCGGTGATCTGGCATCACCAGATTGACTCGCCCTCGGCCAAGAAGTTCGTGGCGGCCTTCAAGGCCAAGTACAAGAAGCCGCCGGAGAACCAGGGCTGGGGCGACTACACGGCGATGAAGATCGTCGCGCAGTCGATGAACGAGCTGAAGTCGACCGAGTCGATCAAGGTGGTGGAGCACCTGGAATCGGGGGCGAAGTTCGACATCGCCAAGGTGCGCGAGGGTTACTTCCGCCCCTGGGACCACGAGCTGATGCAGGAGATGTTCGCCATCACCGCCCTGCCGGCCGATCAGGTCAAGAACACCTACGACATCTTCTCCTCGACCGGGCCGCTGCCCGGTCCGGGCGAGAGCCTGGAAGTGCTCGCCACGACCCGCGACGAGAACGCCTGCACCTTCCCGGCGTGAGGCGGCGATGCAGCTCGTCTTCATCCTGGAGCAGGTGCTCAACGGCCTGCTGATCGGCGTCCAGTACCTGCTGATCGCCCTCGGCCTGTCGCTGATCTTCAGCCTCGGCGGGATCGTGAATCTCGCCCACGGCGCGTTCTACGCGATCGGTGCCTACCTGACGGTGCTGCTGACGCCGACGATCGGCTTCGGCGGCGCCCTCGTCGCGTCGCCCCTGGTGGTCGGCCTGCTCGGCCTCGTGATCGAGCGCTTCCTGCTGCGGCGCTTCTACCGCGGAGACCCGACGCTCGGCCTGCTCCTCACCTTCGGGCTCGCCATGGTGGCCGAGCAGGCGCTGCGGATGGCCTTCGGCGCCGCGCCGGTGCCGTTCGGGATCCCCCTATGGCTGCGCGGGCAGGTCTTTATCGGCGACCTGATCTATTCGCGCTATCGGCTCTCGATCCTGGTGGTCGCGCTCGCCTGCGTGGCCGGCCTGTGGCTGCTCCTGACCCGCACCAGCTTCGGGCGCGTGGTCCGCGCCGGCGTGCAGAACCCCGACATGGTGGCGGCGCTCGGCATCTCGCTCCGGCCCTACATGACCGCGGTGGTGACGATCGCAGTCGGGCTCGCCGCGCTCGCCGGGACCATGATGGCGCCGGTGACCGGCGTCCATCCCGCCATGGGCGCCGAGATCCTCACCTTCGCCTTCGTGGTGGTGGTGATCGGCGGCCTCGGCTCCTTCTGGGGCGTGGTGCTCGCCGCGTTGATCGTCGGCGTGGTCCGGGGCCTGACCGCCTACGCCTATCCCCCGGCCACGGAGGCCGCCGTCTACGCCCTCATGGTGCTGGTCCTGCTGCTGCGCCCGCGCGGCCTGTTCGGCGAGCACATCGCCCGGTTCGAGTGAGCGGAGAGCGTCCCATGTCCGGAACCGCCGAGCCGCTGCCGCTCGCCCTGCCGCAGCGCGGTCCGATCCTGCGCGAGAGCCGCCAGCTCTGGGCGGCACTCGCCGCCCTGATCGTCCTGCCCTTCGCCCTCGACGCGATCGGGCTGACGCTGATCACCGCCACCGACGTGGTGATCTTCGCCCTGGCGGTGCTCGGCCTCAACATCCTGGTCGGCTGGACCGGCCTGACCTCGTTCGGCCACGGGGCGTGGTTCGGCGTCGGCGCCTACGCGGTGGCGATCCTGCAGACCCGGCTGTTCCCCGGCGACATGGCGCTGCCGTTGCTGGGGGCGCTGGCGATCACCGCGCTCGCGGCCGTGGCGGCGGGCGGCCTGATCCTGCGGCGGCGCGGCGTCTACTTCTCGCTCCTCACCCTCGCCTTCACGGCGATGCTCTACGCCATCGCGTTCCGTTGGACGGACCTGACCGGCGGCGAGAACGGCATCGGCAACCTGCACCGCTGGGCGGCGCTTCAGGAGCCGGGCGCCTACTACGCCGCGGTGTCGGCCATCGCCTTCGTGGTGCTCGTCGGATTGTGGCGCTTCCGCCGCTCGCCCATGGGCAGCGTGCTCGTGGCGATCCGCGAGAACGAGCAGCGCGCCGGCTTCCTCGGCTACGCCACCAACCGCTACAAGCTCGCGGCCTTCGTGATCTCGGCGACGATCACCGGGCTCGCCGGGGCGCTCTCGGCCTACAGCCACCGCTTCACCTCCGCGGACCCAATCTCCATCGCCTTCTCGGGCGAACTGCTCGCCATGGTGGTGATCGGCGGGATGCGCTCGTTCCTCGGGCCCGCGCTCGGCGCCCTGTTCTACATCCTGTTCCGCGAGTTCCTGTCGATCTACACCGCCGACTGGCTGCTCTATTTCGGCCTTCTGTTCGTCGCCTTCATCGTGTTCTCCCCGGACGGGCTGGTCGGCATCGCGGCGCGGCTTCTGAAGCCCTTCCGGCGCGTGCCCGCCGAGGGCGCCGCCATGTCGGCGCGCCGGACCGGCGCGTCGGGGCGGGTCCCGGCGCGCTTCATCGCGGAGGGGCGTACCGAGGGGCCGGTCCTCGTCGCCGACGACATCAGGAAGAGCTTCGGCCCCGTGGCGGCGGTGCGCGGCGTGTCCTTCGCGGTGGCCGACCGGACGCTGCACGCCCTGATCGGCCCGAACGGCGCCGGCAAGACCACGGCCTTCAACCTGCTCTCCGGGATGTTCCGGCCGAGCGGCGGCAGCATCCGCCTCGACGGGCGCGAGATCGCGGGCCTGGAGCCGCACGCGATCACGCGGGCCGGCCTCGGCCGCTCGTTCCAGATCACCAACCTGTTCCCGGGCCTGTCGGTGGAGGAGAACATCCGTCTCGCGGTCCAGGCGCGGCACGCGGCGCATTTCAGCCTGTGGCGGGATGCCCTTTCGATCCGCGAGGTCGCCGACGACACCGCCGAACTGCTGCGCTGGACCGGCCTCGCCGGAATCGAGCGGGCCGAGGCCGGCAGCCTCTCCTACGGCGGCCAGCGCCTCCTCGACATGGGGCTGGCGCTGGCGACCCGGCCCCGATTGCTGCTCCTCGACGAGCCGCTGGCCGGCCTCGCGGCGGCCGAACGCGAGCGCGTCGGCGACCTGATCAAGGCGCTCTCGGCCGACATCCCGGTGCTGCTGGTGGAGCACGACATCGACCGCGTGTTCCGCCTCGCGGACCGCGTCACCGTGATGGCCGACGGCGCCGTGCTGGTCGACGGATCGGTCGCGGACGCCCGGGACGACGCCCGGGTGCAGGCGGTCTATCTGGGCTCCGGCACCGCGGCGATCGCCGCCAAGCCGCGGGCGAGCGCCGCCGAGGCCGAGACGCTGCTCGCCATGGAGGGCGTCGACACCTTCTACGGCAAGTCGCATATCCTCAACGGTGTGAACCTCGCGGTGCGCCGGGGCGAGGTCGTAGCCCTGCTGGGCCGCAACGGAGCCGGCAAGTCGACGCTGCTGAAGACTCTGATCGGCACCGCGCCCCCGGCCGCCGGCCGCATCGTGCTCGGCGGCAAGGACATCGCCGGTCTGTCGCCGGACCGGATTGCCCGTCTCGGCATCGGCTACGTGCCGCAGGGCCGGGCGCTGTTCGCCGGCATGAGCGTCGCCGAAAATCTCGGCCTCGGCCGGCTGCGGCGGCTCACCGGCGCCGGCATCCACTGGGACGAAGACAAGGTCCTCGAGTTCTTCCCGCGGCTCAAGGAGCGTTGGAACGTCGATGCCGCCCGCCTGTCGGGGGGCGAGCAGCAGATGGTGGCGGTGGCGCGCGCCCTGTCTGGCGACACGCGGCTCCTGCTCCTCGACGAGCCGTTCGAGGGCCTATCGCCAGCGGTGACGGAGGAGCTGTTCGAGGCCTTCGACCGCCTGCGCCGGGAGATCGCGATCATTCTGGTGGATCATCACCTCGACCTGGCGCTGGCACTCTCCGACCGGACGGTGGCGCTGGAACGGGGCAGCGTGCAGTGGACGGGTGAATCGCGCCTCCTGCGCGAGGATCAGGATCTGAGGCGGAAGGTGCTGTGGCTATGACCGAGAGCGTCGCGATCGTCGGCAGCGGCCTGATCGGCCGGGCCTGGGCGATGATCTTCGCCCGCGCCGGCTGGGACGTGCGCCTGTTCGATGCCGCCGCGGGCGTCGCCGAGGCCGCCGTCCCGCTCTGCGCGGGGGGGCTGCGGACGCTGGCGGAAAACGGCCTCTGCCCCGATCCGGAGGGCGCAGCGCGCCGCATCCGGGCCGCGGCGACTCTCGCCGTTGCTCTCCAGGGCGTGACGTTCGTGCAGGAGAACGGGCCGGAGCGGCTCGACGTGAAGCGAAGCCTCTTCGCTGAACTCGATGCCCAGGCGCCGCAGGACGCCATCATCGCGTCCTCCTCCTCGGCGATCCGCTGCTCCCTGTTCACCGAGAACCTCCCTGGCCGGGCGCGCTGCCTGATCGGCCATCCGGTGAATCCGCCCCACCTGATCCCGCTGGTGGAGATCTCCGGCGCCTCCTGGACCGCGCCGGACGTCCTGACGCGGGCGCGGGCGGTCTACGAGCGGATCGGCCAGGTGCCGATCACCGTGCTCAAGGAGATCGAGGGCTTCATCCTCAACCGGCTGCAGGGCGCGCTCCTGGCGGAGGCGTTCCGTCTCGCCTCCGAGGGCTACGTGACCCCTCAGGATCTCGACAAGACCGTTTCGGACGGGCTCGGCCTGCGCTGGAGCTTCATGGGCCCGTTCGAGACGATCGAGCTGAATGCGCCGGGCGGCATCGCCGATTACTGCGCCCGCTACACGGGCTTCTACAAGAATCTCGCCGCCGATCCCGCGCCGCCGAGCGTTTACGAGGCGCCGGCCACCGAGGCCATCATGGCGAACTGGCAGGCCCCCGCCGATCTGCCCGCCCGCATGAACCGCCGCGACGCGCGGTTGGCGGCGTTGCGGGCCCACAAGGCTTCACAGAAGGACTGAGCATGGCCTCACAGCGGAAAGTCATCATCACCTGCGCGGTGACGGGCGCGATCCACACGCCGAGCATGTCGCCGCATCTCCCGGTGACCCCCGAGGAGATCGCCGACGCCGCCATCGGCGCCGCCGAGGCGGGAGCCGCCATCGTCCACCTGCACGCCCGCAACCCGGAGAACGGCCAGCCGGACCAGTCGCCCGAGGCCTTCGCCAAATTCCTGCCGGTGATCAAGCAGCGCTCGTCCTGCGTGGTGAACATCACCACCGGCGGCGCGCCCACCATGTCGATCGAGGAGCGGGTGCGCCCGGCGGCGACCTTCCAGCCGGAGGTCGCCTCGCTGAATCTCGGCTCGATGAATTTCGGCCTGTTCGGCATGCTCGACCGCTTCAAGGATCTGAAGCACCAGTGGGAGCGGGACTACCTCGGCAACAAGGACATCATCTTCCGCAACACCTTCGGGCAGATCGAGCACATCCTCACCACCTGCCGCCCGAACGGGACGCGCTTCGAGTTCGAGTGCTACGACACCGCGCATCTCTACAACCTGAAATACTTTTTCGATCGGGGCCTCGTGCAGGCGCCGCTGTTCATCCAGACGGTGTTCGGTCTTCAGGGCGGTATCGGCGCGCATCCTGACGACGTGATGCACATGAAGCGCACCGCCGACCGGCTGTTCGGCGACCAGTACCGCTGGTCGGTGCTGGGGGCCGGCCGCAACCAGATGAACATCGCCGCCATGGCGGCCGCGATGGGCGGCAACGTCCGCGTCGGTCTGGAGGACAGCCTCTGGGACGGGCCCGGCAAGCTCGCCGAGACCAACGCCGCGCAGGTCCGGCGCGTCCGCTCGATCATCGAGGGGCTCGGCCTCGCGGTAGCGTCGCCCGACGAGGCGCGCGAGATCCTGTCGCTGAAGGGCGGCGACAAGGTCGCGTTCTAGAGGCGCCGTCCTTCAGGAGATGGACGATGCGTCGCGATGGCGGGATGCATCGTCCGAGGGCTGCTCGTGTTCACGCAACCCTTCCGTCCCTGCGCGCGGAGCGAAGCAACCCAGTCTGGCGCGACATCGGAGATCTTGCCGCCCCGGGATTGTTTCGCTCAGCACGCAAGGACGGTCGCGATCGCTGTGCCTCCTTCAGGGCTGGCCCAAGATGCGCTCCAGATCCATCCGCGCGACACCCTCGATCTCCAGGATCTTCAACCGAGTCTGATCGCCGGAGGCGATCCGGACCGAGCGGCGGCTGATCTTGAGCGCCTTCGCCATCATCAACACGAGCGCCGCGTTCGCGGACCCGTCCACCGGCGGAGCCGCAACACGGGCCTTCAGGTAGAACTGGCCCTTCTCGTCGCGGGCCCAACCGTCGATCGCGTCACGCCCGCCGCGGGGTGTCAGGCGGACTGCCAGCCGGATCGCCACCGCAAGTAAGCTCAGAAGATCTTGCCGGGGTTCAGCCGGTTGTCGGGATCCAGCGCCCGCTTGACCAGCCGCATGGCGGCGATCTCCTCCGGTGAGCGCGACAGCGGCAGCTTGCCCCGTTTCTCCAGCCCGATCCCGTGTTCCGCGGAGACGGAGCCGTTCAGCTCCGCGAGCGGCGTGTAGATCGCCGCGTCGATGGCGGCGTTGCCGGCCGCGTCGAGGCGGGTCGTGTTCCAGTGCAGGTTGTTGTCGCCGATGTGGCCGTAGACGACGGCGCGGCAGCCCGGGATGGCAGCGAGCCGGTCGAGTGCCCCGCGGACGTAGCCGTCCATCCTGGACAGCGGCACGCTGACGTCGAAGGCCCGCTCGATCCCGTCGGCGTTGAGATGCTCCACGCGGTCGCGGATGCGCCACATGCCCCGGCGCTGCTCCTCCGACGAGGCGATCGCCGCGTCGAGGATCGTGCCGTCGTCCATCAATCCGTCCAGCAGCCCGAGGAAGCGGTCGGCCTCCTCGGTCACGCACTCGATCTCGATGATCGCGTAGAACGGATAATCGTGCCCCAGGGGCGGCGTCGCGCGCCCGGGCGCCGTCATCAGCCGGTAGAAATCCGGCCACAGTCCCTCGAACGACGAGACGCGCCCCTGGAAGGCGCTCTGCGCCGCGCGCAGCACCCGCGCCCCGTCGTCCACCCCCGGGCAGGCGATCAGCGCCGTGGCGTAGCCGGCGGGTTCCGGGCGCAGCCGCAGCACCGCCCGCGTGACGAGGCCCAGCGTCCCCTCGGTCCCGACAAAGAGCTGCTTCAGGTCCAGCCCGGTGTTGTTCTTGATCAGCGGCCGCATGGACGACACCACGGTGCCGTCGGCGAGCACGGCCTCCAGGCCGAGCACCATCTCGCGCATCATGCCGTAGCGCAGGACGCGCAGGCCGCCCGCATTGGTGGAGACGGCGCCGCCGATCGTCGCCGAGCCGCGGGCGCCGAGGTCGAGGGGGAAGAACAGGCCGGCGGCCGCAGCCGCATCCTGAACGCTCTCGATGGTGGCGCCGGTGCCGACCACCACCGTCATGCCCAGCGGGTCCACGGCCTCGATGCCGGTCATGCGCTCCGTCGAGAGGGTGATCTCGTCGGGCGCGCAGAGGGTGCCGTCGACGAGGCCGGTGGCGCCGCCCCGCGGCACGATCGCGACGCCGGCTTCGTGGCACGCCGCCATGACGGCGCTGGTCTCACCGGTGTCGCGCGGCCGGACCAGCGCCAGGGCGGCGCAGGGCTCGGTCGGCCGCGTCCAGTTGGCCGAGCGCCCGCGCAGCTCGTCGCCGGTGACGACGCCGGACGGGCCGACGATCGCGGCGAGGCGGTCGAGGAAGGCGGCGTCGGTCATCGGCATCATCTCAGGAGTGTTCGGGTTGCCGCGTCGGGCGTCGCTCCGCCCGACGCTCTGTCACAGAATCCCGCGCGCCGCGAGGTTGCGCATCAGCGCGCGGGCGCCGAACGTCCAGGGCTCGCAGGCATCGCAGGGACGCATGCGATTGACGAGGCTGCCGAGTTCCGGGCTCGCCACCACCACCCGGTCGCCCTCGGCGTGGGTGAAGCCGAGGCCCGGCCCGTGCCGGTCCTGGATCGGCGCGAACATCGTGCCGAGGAGGAGGAGGGCGCCGTCCGGGTAATTGTGGGTGGTCCCCATCAGCGCCTCCGCCAGATCTTCCGGGTCGCGGCTGATCTCGGCCAGCGGCGAGGCGCCCTCCAGCCGGAAGCCATCCGTGCCGGTGACCTCCAGGGTGACGGTGGTGCGGCGCACGTCGTCGAGGCCGAAGGTGTCGTCGAACAGCCGCAGGAACGGTCCCAGCGCGCAGGAGGCGTTGTTGTCCTTGGCCTTCCCGAGGAGCAGCGCCGACCGGCCCTCGAAATCGCGCAGGTTCACGTCGTTGGCGAGCGTCGCGCCGACGATCCGCTGATCCGAGGCGACGGCGAGCGCCACCTCGGGTTCCGGATTGTTCCAGTGCGATTCCGGATGGAGACCCGCATCCGCCCCGCAACCCACCGCGGAAAGCGGCTGCGCCTTGGTGAAGATCTCGGCGTCCGGACCGATCCCCACCTCCAGGTACTGACTCCAGGCGCCCTGCGCGACCAGCACCTCCTTGAGCGCCATGGCCTCGGCCGAGCCGGGCTTGAGCCGGCGCAGGTCCCGGCCGACCAGACGCTCGACTTCGGCGCGGATCGCCGCCGCGGCGGCGAGATCGCCCCGGGCGCGCTCCTCGATCACGCGCTCCAGCATCGACGTGGCGAAGGTGACGCCCGCCGCCTTCAGGGCCTGCAGGTCCACGGGGGCGAGGAGCCACGGCCGTGCTGGATCGCGCCCGTCGGGCGGCGTGTTCGCCAGGATCGCGTCGAGGCTGCCGAGATCCACGCCCTCAGCACTCCGCAGAGCCGCGCCGGGATCGCGGGCCTCGCACAGGTCGCTGACTGTCGGGAAGGCGGCGCTGATGTCGATGACCCGCGCCGCGCCCGCCGCGTCCGCGCGGATCGCCACGACGCTCGGGCCGGATACGTCCGGCCGCCACACCCGGCCCACGAGGGCTCCGCGACATCCATCCGCGGGCAGGATCTCCCGCGCGGTCAGGCCCGATGACGACATGCGCTCACTTCCCCTGAGATCTCCGCCAGCGGGGCGCCCGGCTCGAACGCCGCAGTCACGAAGAGGCGGTCCCGCGCGGCGGATCCGAATCGTCGCCCCGGCATCGCGGCCGGAGTGCGGTCCCATAGCATCCCGGGCCGCGCCTGATCCCGCCTTGTGTTTCACCGCGGCGGCCTCGTCACCCGTCCGCAACGGATCGCCTGACAAATCGAAGATTATCTGCAGCTTTGCCGTGGAGCCCGCTTGCTTTCCCGCACACCCTCCTTTGTACTGATGTTCTAGAGCCGCCGACAGAGTGGCCTAGATCGGGAGGAAGCATGGCCTCGGTGGGAATCCGCGAGGTTCGCAAGGCTTTTGGATCGACGAACGTCCTGCACGGTGTGTCCGTTGACATCCGTGATGGTGAATTCGTGATTCTGGTCGGCCCATCGGGCTGCGGAAAGTCGACTCTGTTGCGGATGATCGCGGGGCTGGAAAACATCTCCGGCGGCGAGATCCGCATCGGGGAGCGGGTCGTGAACGATGTGCCGCCCAAGGAGCGGGACATCGCGATGGTGTTCCAGAACTACGCGCTCTACCCGCACCTGACGGTCCGCGAGAATATGGCCTTCTCGATGCGGATCCGGAAGGCGCCGACATCCGAGATCGACCTGCGGGTCAACAAGGCCGCGCAGATCCTGGGGCTCACCCACCTCCTCGACCGCTACCCGCGCCAGCTTTCGGGCGGCCAGCGCCAGCGCGTCGCCATGGGCCGGGCGATCGTCCGTGACCCGCAGGTGTTCCTGTTCGACGAGCCGCTCTCGAACCTCGATGCCAAGCTGCGCGTCGCGATGCGGACCGAGATCAAGGAACTGCATCAGCGCCTGAAGACGACGACCATCTACGTCACCCACGATCAGATCGAGGCCATGACCATGGCCGACCGGATCGTCGTGATGCATGACGGGATCGTCGAGCAGATCGGGCCGCCCCTCGAACTCTACGACCGGCCCGATAATCTGTTCGTCGCGGGCTTCATCGGCTCCCCCTCCATGAACTTCGTGCCCGGCAAGGTTCGGACGAACGGGAGCCTCGTCTTCGCCACCGACACGGGACTGACGATCCCGCTGACCGGCGCGCCGGCCGGCGTCGAGGGCAGGCCCCTCATCCTGGGTGTCCGGCCCGAGCATTTCGACCTCGCGCCCGACGGCATCGCCGCCGAGGTGGTCGTCGTGGAGCCGACCGGCTCGGAGACCATGCTGGCGGTGCGTGCCGTCGGCCAGGATCTCACCTGCGTCCTGCGCGAGCGCGTCAGCGAGCGCCCGGGTGAGACCGTCTCCCTGCGGCCGAACCGCGTGCATTTCTTCGACGCCGAGACCGGCCGTCGCTTGGCCAACTGACCTGCACCCCAGCGGATGCAGGAGGCGGGGCGCCCGCCGACACCAGGATCACCGAGGGAGTAGCCTACGATGTCCGTACTCGATCGCCGTTCCCTCCTCGCGGGCGCTGCCGCGACCGGTCTCGCCGCCGGCAGCGACCTCCTGGGCTTCGCCCGGGCCTGGGCGCAGAGCACCGAGTGGAAGCCCGAGCCCGGCGCCAGCCTCTCGCTGCTGCGCTGGAAGCGCTTCGTGCCGAGCGAAGACGAAGCCTTCATGAAGATGGTCGACGCCTTCACCAAGGCGACCGGCGTCAAGGTCACGGTGACCAACGAATCCTTCGACGACATCCAGCCCAAGGCATCGGTGGCTGCCAATACCGGGCAGGGGCCCGACATGGTCTGGGGCCTGTTCTCGTTTCCCGCCCTGTTCCCCGACAAGTGCCTGCCCCTGGAGGACGTGGCCGATTCCCTGGCCAAGAAGTACGGCCCCTGGTTCCCGTCCGCCGAGGCCTACGGCAAGGTCAAGGGCAAGTGGATCGCGATCCCCGTGGCCTTCAACGGCGGCTATCCGAACTACCGCATCTCGGCGATGAAGAAGGCCGGTTTCGACAAGTTCCCGACCGACACGGCGGGCTTCCTCGAGCTGTGCCGCGGCCTGAAGAAGAACAACACGCCGGCCGGCTTCGCCCTCGGCCACGCCACGGGCGACGGCAACACGTGGTGCCACTGGGCCCTTTGGTCCCACGGCGCCAACCTCGTGGACGCCAACGAGAAGATCGTGATCAACTCGCCCGAGACCGCTAAGGCGCTCGAATACGTGAAATCGTTGTACGAGACCTTCGTCCCCGGCACCGTGTCGTGGAACGACTCGTCGAACAACAAGGCGTTCCTGGCGGGCGACCTGTACCTGACCAACAACGGCATCTCGATCTACGCCGCCGCCAAGAAGGACAACCCGAAGCTCGCCGAGGACATGGACCACGCGGTGTGGCCGATCGGACCGGCCGGCAAGCCCACGGAGTTCCAGCTCGCCTTCCCAATCCTGGCCTTCAAGTACTCCAAGGTGCCCAATGCCTGTAAGGCGTTCATCGCCTTCATGATGGAGGCGGCGAACTACAATCCCTGGCTGGAGGCGGCGCAGGGCTACCTGTGCGAGCCGCTATCCAACTATCCCAAGAACCCGATCTGGACCAACGACCCGAAGAATGCGGTCTTCGCCGAGGCGGGCCGCCGCTCCCTGGCCGCAGGCGGCCTCGCCCCGGTGAGCGAGCGCATCGCCGCGGTGCTGGCCGACTTCGTGGTCGTCGACATGTTCGCGTCCCACTGCACCGGCCGGGAGGACGTGAAGGGCGCCATCAAGAACGCCGAGCGCGCCGCCACCCGCATCTTCCGGAACACCTGACCGCACCCGCCGGAGGCGAGACCATGGCGCACACGGCCCTGACGCAGCCCGCCCCGGCCGCAATCCCGACCCGCTCGGCCTGGCAGCGCATGCGCGCGAGCCGCGGCTGGGCGGGCTTCTGGTTCATGCTGCCCACCGCGCTGATCCTCGGCCTGTTCCTGGCCTACCCGCTGCTGAAGGGCATCTGGTTGTCCTTCACCAACACCCGGATCGGCCGGGAAGGGGTCTTCATCGGCCTGGAGAACTACGCGTGGCTCTGGGACGACGACGTCTTCTGGCTGTCGGTGTTCAACACCTGCCTCTACACGGCGGTCGCCTCCGTGGTGAAGTTCGGGGTCGGGCTCTACCTCGCCCTGCTGCTCAACAAGAACATGCCGTTCAAGTCGATCGTCCGGTCGATCGTGCTGATCCCGTTCGTCGTGCCGACCGTGCTCTCGGCCATCGCGTTCTGGTGGATCTTCGACAGCCAGTTCTCGATCATCTCCTGGTCGCTGCGTCATCTCGGGATCATCGACGGGAACATCGACTTCCTCGGTGACCCGGCCATGGCGCGCGCCTGCGTGATCTTCGCCAATATCTGGCGCGGCGTTCCGTTCATCGCCATCACGCTCCTCGCCGGTCTCCAGACGGTCTCGCCCTCGCTCTACGAGGCCGCGACCCTCGACGGCGCCTCCAACTGGCAGATCTTCTCGCGCATCACCCTGCCGCTGCTCACCCCGATCATCGCGGTGGTGATGACCTTCTCGGTGCTGTTCACCTTCACCGATTTCCAGTTGATCTGGGCCATGACCCGCGGCGGGCCGGTCAACGCCACGCACCTGATGGCGACCCTGTCGTACCAGCGCGGCATCCTCTCGGGGACGCTGGGGGAGGGGGCCGCCATCGCCACCGCCATGGTGCCGTTCCTGCTCGCAGCCATCGGCATCTCGTGGTTCGGCCTGCAGCGCCGGGCCTGGCAGTCCGGGGAGTCCGACCGATGAGCGCGCCCGCACCGCCCGCCCATGCCGATCCGCACCTCACGCCCGTCATGGCGGCCCAGCCGGCCGGCATCACCGACAATTCGGAGGGCATGGCCTATCTGGAGCGGCTGCCCCGGCGGCTCGTGACCACCTACCTGCCGCTCCTGATCATCCTCGCGGTGCTGCTGTTCCCGTTCTACTGGATGGCGCTCACCGCCATCAAACCGGACGAGCAGCTGATCGACATGGAGCGGTTCAACCCGTTCTGGGTGGTGGATCCGACGCTCAAGCACATCAACAAGCTCCTCTTCGAGACGCAGTATCCCCGCTGGCTGTGGAACACGATGTACGTGTCGGTGGCGGCGACGGTGCTGTCGCTGTTCGCGAGCGTGCTGGCTGCCTACGCCTGCGTGCGCGTCCGCTATCGGGGCGCGGGCTGGGTGGGGGCGGCGATCTTCCTCGCCTACCTCGTGCCGCCCTCGATCCTGTTCATCCCGCTCGCCACCATCATCCAGGCCTACGGCCTGTTCGACTCCCCGATCGCCCTCATCCTCGCCTACCCGACGATCCTGATCCCGTTCTCCACCTGGCTCCTGATGGGCTACTTCAAGACCATCCCGTACGAGCTCGAGGAATGCGCGCTGATGGACGGCGCCAGCCGGTGGCAGATCCTCACAAAGATCATCCTGCCGCTCGCCTTCCCCGGCCTGATCTCGGCCGGAATCTTCTCCCTGACCCTGTGCTGGAACGAGTTCATCTACGCGCTGACCTTCCTGTCCTCCACCCAGAACAAGACGGTGCCGATCGCCGTGGTCAGCGAATTCGTGGACGGCGACGTCTACAAGTGGGGCTCGCTGATGGCCGGCGCCCTGCTGGGCTCGCTGCCGCTGGTGATCCTCTACTCGTTCTTCGTCGAGTACTACGTCTCGGCGCTGACCGGCGCCGTGAAGGAGTGACGGCGGCCGGTTCGGCGACGGCGGACGTTGCGCGGGTCGCCCAAGTCCGGGAACGATGCCGGCGCCGCCGCCCCTGACGAATCGCGGACTGGCTTCCTCGAAGGTCACGTCATGGCCCACTTCATCGACGCCCGGTCTTCCCTCGTCAACGACGCCCTCGACGGCCTGCTGGCAGGCAGCGGCGGGCGCCTCGCCCGGCTCGACGGCGATCCCGGCATCCGCGTCGTGCTGCGCGCCGAGCGTCGGGCCGGACAGGTCGCGGTGGTGTCCGGCGGCGGCTCCGGCCACGAGCCGGCCCATGCTGGCTTCGTCGGGCCGGGCCTGCTGAGCGCCGCCGTCTGCGGAGACGTCTTCGCGTCGCCGAGCGTCGACGCGGTGCTGGCCGGCATCCTGGCCGCGACGGGCCCGGCGGGATGCCTGCTCGTCGTCAAGAACTACGCGGGCGACCGGCTGAATTTCGGCCTCGCCGCCGAGCGTGCCCGGGCGCTGGGCCACAAGGTCGAGACCGTCATCGTGTCCGACGACATCGCCCTGCCCGGGGCCAGGCAGCCCCGCGGCGTGGCCGGCACGCTGTTCGTGCACAAGGTCGCGGGCCACGCCGCCGAGGCCGGGGCGTCGCTGGAGCGTGTGGCCGCCCTCGCGCGCCGCGCAGCCGCGGCCGCGAAGTCGCTCGGCATCGCCGTCTCGACCTGCACGATCCCGGGCTCGCCCCGCAGCGAGCGCTTGGCCGAGGGGCAGGCCGAGCTCGGCCTCGGCATCCACGGCGAACCCGGCGTCGAGCGCATCGCGTTGCCGCAAGCCAGCGACCTCGCCCGCATGATGGCCGAACGCCTCTCCCGTGCGATCGGCGGGGCCGACCGGCTGGCGCTCCTCGTCAACAATCTCGGTTCGGCCTCGGCACTCGAGATGCAGGTGCTGACCCGGGCGGTGCTCGCCACCGAACTCGGCCGGCGCGTGCGCCTCCTGCTCGGCCCCGCGCCCCTGATGACCGCACTCGACATGCACGGCGCCTCGCTGTCGGTGCTGCCGCTCGACGACGAGTTGGAGGCGGCGCTGGCGGAACCCGTGCCCGTCCACGCCTGGCCGACCGCGGTACGCGTCGCCCCGCCGGTCCTGCGTCCGCTGCCGGAGGGGCTCGCCGGTGAGGCCTTCGCGGCGTCGCGCGACGCGGTCACGGCCGCGCGGATCGCCGCCGTCGCGGAGGCGCTCGTCGCCGCGGAAGGCGCGCTGAACGCCCTCGACGCCAAGGTCGGCGACGGCGATGCGGGCACGACCTTCGCCGGGGCGGCCCGTGCGGTCCGGGCCGATCTCGACCGGCTGCCGCAGGCCGATCCCGCCGCCCTCTGCCGGGCCCTCGCCGAACGGATCGGGCGCGCCGTGGGCGGGTCGAGCGGCGTGCTCGGCTCGATCTTCTTCGCCGCGGCCGCCGCGGCCCTGGCGGACGGCGCCGCGTGGCCGGAGGCCCTGGGGCAGGGCGTCGCACGGGTGCAGGGCTACGGCGGCGCCAACCCCGGCGATCGTACGCTGCTCGACGCCCTGATTCCGGCCGTCGCGGCTCTGAAGGGCGGCGACCTTCGGCAGGCCGCCGCCGCGGCACGTGCAGGCGCCGAGGCCACCGCCCGCATGGACCGGGCGGGGGCCGGCCGGTCCAGCTACCTCGCGGCCGGAGATCTCGCGGGCGTCCAGGATCCGGGCGCCGCCGGCGTCGCGGAGGCTTTCGCGGCACTTGCCGGCGCGTAGGCGCGCGGCTGCTCCCGCGCGGCCCGGGACCGCCGAGCGCGTCCGCGTGAAGGCGCACCCGATCCCCCTGCCTGAGCTGCCCGCGCCGGCGGACCTTCGCGGACGGCTTTAGCAATCGCGTCGCCGGCCGGAGGCTTCGCGGAAGCCTCGGCTGCGCTCCGGCACATCAAGATCGGGATCCGCCTTGGTGAGCCGTCCGCGCCGGGATGGTTCGGCCGCCCGGTCGTGTCCTGTGCGCAGCGCCATGTCGGCGGTCTTGGTTGTCAGGGGCGGCGGCGCCTCGTCCCGGGACGCGTATACCGGCTTCCGGCAGGATGCCGTCCGCCATCGGCAACCGTCGATTGACGCTCCAGGCACCGAGCCCTACGCCATCGCCATGCGGACGTGCCTGATCCTCGACGATTACCAGCAAGCGGCCCTCGCGCTCGCCGACTGGGGGCGCATCGCCGATCGCGTGGCGGTCTCGGCCATCGCCGAGCACATTCCGGATCGCGAGACCCTCCGCGCCCGGATCGATCAGGCCGAGATCCTGGTGATCATGCGGGAGCGCACGCCCTTCCCGGCGGCGCTGCTGGAGCGTCTGCCGCGGCTGAAGCTGCTCGTCACCAGCGGCATGCGCAACCTCGCCATCGACGTGGCGTCCGCCCGCTCCCGCGGCGTGACCGTCTGCGGGACCGAGTCGAGCCCGACGCCGCCGACCGAGCTGACCTGGGCGCTGATCCTCGGGCTCGCCCGGCACGTGGTGCCGGAGAGCCGAAATCTGCGCGACGGCGGACCGTGGCAGAGCACCATCGGCTCCGACCTCGCCGGCGCGACCCTCGGCATCCTCGGGCTCGGCAAGATCGGCACGCGGGTCGCCGAGATCGCCCGCGCCTTCGGCATGCGGGTGATCGCCTGGAGCCCGAACCTGGACGAGGCCCGCGCGGCCGCCGCCGGGGTCGAGCGGGCGGCGTCGAAGGAGGCGCTGCTGGAGGCGAGCGATGTCGTCACGATCCACCTCGTGCTGGGCGAGCGGACGCGCGGCCTGCTGGGCGAGGCCGAGCTGCGCCGGATGCGGCGGGGCGCCGTCCTGGTGAACACCTCCCGCGCGCCGATCGTCGATCAGGTCGCCCTCGTGCGTGCGCTGGAGGCGGGCTGGATCGCCGGGGCCGGCCTCGACGTGTTCGAGACGGAACCGCTGCCCGCCGACAGCCCGTTCCGTCGCTTGCCGAACGTCCTGGCGCTGCCGCATCTCGGCTACGTGTCGCGCAACAACTATCGGACCTTCTTCACCCAGGCGGTGGAGGACATCGAGGCGTGGCTCGCGGGCTCTCCGATCCGCGAACTGGGCTGAGGTCACCCGACGCGCGGATCCAGGGCATCGGCGAGGCCGTCGCCCAGCAGGTTGAGCGCCACCAGCGTGGCGATCAGCAGGACCGCCGGTCCCGCGAGCAGGTGGGGGGCCGCCTCGATGGAGCGGGCACCCTCCGCGATCAGCACGCCCCAGCTCGTCTGCGGCTCCTGCACGCCCAGGCCCAGGAACGACAGGAAGCTTTCCAGCAGGATCACCTGCGGCACCAGCAGCGTGGCCGTCACCGCCACCGGGCCGAGCGTGTTGGGCACGATGTGCCGGAGGATGATGCGGGGCGTGCCGAGCCCGAGGGCGCGGGCCGCCCGGACGAAGTCGCGCTCGCGCAGCGACAGGGTCACGGCGCGCACCACGCGGGCCATGTCGAGCCATTCCACGGCCGCGATCGCCACCAGCATGAGCAGGAGGCTCGGGCGGAAGAACACCAGCAGCAGGATCACGAAGAACACGAAGGGGAGGGCGTAGAGCACGTCGACGAGGCGCATCATCACCGCATCGACGGCCCCGCCCAGGAAACCCGCCGTGGCGCCGTAGGCGACGCCGATGAGCAGCGCCACGAGGCTTGCTGCGAGCCCGATCGCCAGAGAGACCCGGCCGGCGACGAGGCAGCGCGTGAGGAGATCGCGCCCCTGCACGTCGGTGCCGAGGGGGAAATGCAGCTGTCGGATCGGGACCGCGATCGCGAGGCTGCGTCCGGCGTCCCGCTCCTCCAAGACGTCCGGCGGCCCGAACAGCCCTGAGCGCGGCAGGTAGGCGAGGCTGCGCCGGTCGACGCCCGCGTCGGAGCGCAGGGTCAAACGCAGGGTGTCGCCCTCGCGGGCCACCGCCTCCAGCTTGACCCGCATGCGGAAGGCGAGGCGCTCCAGAGCCGGTCCGAGATGCGCTGGATCCGGCTGCGCAGCGAGGCCGGCCGGCAATTGGCGGAGGTCCGGATAGGCGCGTTCGGGCTCGCGACCGGTGACACCCGGACCGATCAGGCAGGCGAGGCCGATCAGGACCAGCACGATGAGAGCCGCCATCGCCGTGCGCGTCCGGCCGAGGCGGCTTAGGGCGCGCCCGGCCGGGCTCGTCATCGCGGGCGCCGCGCTCAAGCGTCGGCCCGCAGGCGCGGGTCGAGCCACGCGCAGGCGAGGTCGGCCGCGAGGTTGAGGGCGATGACGAGCCCGGCGACCAGAAGCACCGTGCCCATCACCAGCGTGTAGTCGCGGTTGAGCGCGCCCTCCACGAAGTAGCGACCGATGCCCGGCAGGCCGAAGATGGTCTCGACGACCACGGATCCGGTCAGCAGCGCCGCGGCCAGCGGCCCGAGATAGGCGACCACCGGCAGCAGCGCCCCCCGCAGGGCATGGCGCGTCACACGGGCCGGCGGCAGGCCGAGGCTGCGCATGGTGCGGATCGGCTGCGTGCGCAGCACCTCTCCCAGAGAAGCCCGCGTCAGCCGGGCCAGGGCGCCGACCTGGGGCAGGGCGAGGGTGACGACCGGCAGGACAAGGTGGCTCGGCGATCCGCCCTCCCAGCCGCCGAGCGGCAGCCAGCGGAGGGTCAACCCGAAGGCGATCTGAAGGAGGGGGGCCACCACGAAGCTCGGCAGCGAGAGCGTCAGGGCCGCACCGACACCCAGGAGCCGGTCGACGGCACCGCCACGCCGGAGGGCCGCCGCGATCCCGAGACCGACACCCAGGAGGGCCGCGAGGCCGAGCGCGAGGGCGCCGAGCGTCGCCGACACCGGCAGCCCCCGGACGATGAGGTCGAGGACGCTCTGATCGCGGAACGAGAAGGATGGCCCGAGATCGCCCCGTGCCAGGGATGCGAGGTAGCTCCCGAACTGCACGATCAGGGGACGGTCGAGGCCGTAGACACGACGCAGGTTCTCCAGGGCGGCGGGCGCCAGCGGGCGTTCCAGGTCGAAGGGCCCGCCGGGCGCCAGACGCATCAGGAAGAAGCTGACGGTGACGACGGCGAGCAGCGTCGGGAGCGCCTGCGCGAGGCGGCGCAGGATGAAGCGGATCACGCGTCGAGCCTCAGGAACCGGGTCGGCGCGGCGTTGCGCAGGTTCGGGTGGTAGCCGTGCAGCCGCGGCGCGATCAACGCCTTGGACCGGTAGTGCATCAGCGGGATCCAGGGCAATTCGCGCAACGCGATCGCCTCCGCTTGGTAGAGCAGATCCGCCCGCCGGGGGATATCGCGCTCGGCTGCGGCCCGGGCCATCAGGTCGTCGTAGGCGGCGTTCGACCAGTGCCCGGCGTTCATTCCGACGTTCCCGCTCTGGAGCAGGAACAGGAAGTTCTGCGGATCGGAATAATCCGCGATCCAGCTGTAGCGTGCCACGTCGAAGTCGCCGCCGTCGCGCAGATAAGCGAAATGCGTCTTGGCATCGGTGTAGACGTAGCGGGTCACGATCCCGAGGTCGCGCCACATGTCGCCGACGGCCAGGGCGACGGTGCGGTTGTTGTCGCTGACGTTGAACCGGTACTCCACGGTGAGGGGGCGGTCGGGCCCGATGCCCGCCTCGGCGAGCAGGCGGCGCGCCTCCGCCTCGTGATCGATCGGCAGGCCGAGCCGCCCCGCGGTCTCGGGAGGCGTCCGGTAATTGTCGAGGCCGGGTGGGCACAGCGAATAGGCGGGGCTCATGGTCCCGCCGTTCAGCCCGTCGGCGAGGTATTCCCGGTCGATGACCAGCGAGAGCGCCTGCCGGACGCGCGGGTCCGAGAACGGCGCCTTGCGGGTGTTGATCACCAGGGCCGCCAGGCCGAGGCCGGGCCCGAGCACCACCTGCGGTCCGAAGCGGCGGCGCAGATCGGCGATCTGATCGACCGGCAGATCGGCGAGGGAGTCGATCTCGCCGGCGGCGTAGCGGCGCACGGCCGAGGCCATGTCCGGCGTGGGCAGGAAGTCGACCCGGCGTATCGCCAGCGTCGCCGCCTCGGGATGGTGCGGGTTGGCGTGCAGGCTGATGGCGCCGCCCGGAACCCGGTCGCGGAGGCGATAGGGTCCGTTGGTCACGAGATTGCCGGGGCGGGTGAAGCTGTCGCCGTGACGCTCCACCGACGCGCGATGCACCGGCAGGGCCGTCTGGTGGGTCAGGAGCTCCAGGATGTACGGGGTCGGCTGCTCCAGCGTGATGGACAGCCGAAGCGGTGCCTCGGCGGCGACCCCGAGGGCGGTGGCGGGCTTCTCGCCCCGGTTGACGGCGGCGGCATTCCGGATCGGGAACAGCACCTCGGCGTATTTCGCCCCCGTGGCCGGGTCGAGGATGCGCCTGAGCGAGTAGGCGAAGTCCGCGGCCGTGACCGCCTCGCCGTTCGACCAGCGGCCGTCCGGCCGCAGGTCGAAGAGCAGGGTAACCCCGTCCTCCGCGACGGTCCAGTGTCGCGCGGCGCCCGGGATGAGCGCGCCGTAGTTGTCGTAGGTGAGCAGGCCGTCGCAGAGATCCCGCAGGATGTGCGCCTCCGCGACCGTGGACGAGCGGTGCGGATCGAGGGTCTCCGGATCGGCGTCGTTGCCGCGGCGATAGACTGCCTCGACCGCCTCGGCCGGACCGACCGATGCCAGGGCGGCGGCGCCGGCCAGCCAGTCGCGGCGGCGCAGACGCATTGTCAGGCGCCGGTCTCCGCCATCAGGCCGGCCGCCTCGATCCCCGCCACCGCGCAGATCTCGTCGTTGTCGGATGTGTCACCGGAGATGCCCACCGCGCCGAGCAGCCGCCCGTCGCCGGCGCGGATGAGGACGCCGCCCGGCACCGGCACGAGGGCAGCGGGGCCGGCGAGGTGGGTCACCGCGGCCACGAAGTAGGGCTGCGCCTCTGCGCGGGCGTGGATCGCCCGGGAGCCGAGGCCCAGCGCCAGTGCTCCGTTGGCCTTGCCGCAGGCGATCTCGGCGCGACGCAGGGAGGTCCCGTCCTCGACGGACACGGATTTCAGCGCGCCGCGGGCGTCGTAGACCACCACGGCGAGCGGCTTCAGGCCACGCGCCCGCGCCTCGCGCAGCGCGGTCTCCACGATGGTGCGGGCGGCCTCGAGGGTCAGGTCGATCATGGGATACCAGGGCGCGGACCGCTTCGGGCGGCCGCCCAGACCTTATGGATCGGGTCGCGGCTGGTCCACTGCTTCCGGGCGCGCCTGGATTCGGATGGCCCGCGACGGCGGATGGATGCGCCGAGCGGCCGGCCGCATCCGTGTCGTCTCAGCGCGACGCGACTCCGTCGCGTTGACCCATCCACGCGGACGCCGGACCACCCGGGTGGCGTCCCCCGGTCGACGAGGGGTGCGGCTGCGGAGACGCCGGGCCCAGGCTGACGCAGGGATCGGCCAGTCCGTCCGCGCGATCCATCACATCGGTCGAGCCGGTGGCAGGCGCGTGATGCCGGCCAGGAACGCGTCGTAGCCGGCGGTCACCGCGTCCGGTTGCTCGAAATGCGGGAAGGCGCCGGTCGGCAGGGTCTCGACGCGCCAGTTCTCCCGGCCTGCGACGCGGGGTACCAGGCGGTAGTCGACGAAGTCGCCGCGCACGCCGTGGACCATCCAGACCGGCAGGCGCAGCCGCTCGTAGAGCCGCGTCGTGTCGGTCGGGAAGAGATGGCCGGCGATGAAGCACCACGGGGCATGCTCGGCGCCGGGCTGGTGCGCCGAGGCGTGATCGTAGTCGAACAGGCCCTCGTCGATCCGCGGCGAGCCGAAGGTCTTCTGAAGGAAGAAGCGCATGCTCGGCCGCGTGACCAGGGCGTCGAACACGGGCCGGCCGAAGGGCGGCCGGTCGAGGGCATCGCGCAGCCAGTCCCGCCCGCGATGGCCATCGGGCGGCCCCTCACCGGAGAGCTTCGCGTCGAAGCCGGTCGGGCTGATCAGGGCGAGGCTCCGGTAGCAGTCCGACCGCTCGAGGCTCGCGCGGGCCAGGAAGGAGGCCGAAAGGGACAGGGCCAGGGCGTCGATCGGCAGGTTGTCGTGGCGGCGCCGGATCTCGTCCGTGGCGGCGTGGATCGCCTCCACCATCAGCCGAGGGGTGTAGCGGCGGCGCGAGCGCTCGGAGAAGCCGAAGCCCGGCAGGTCGAGGGCGTAGACCGGCCGCAGGCCGCGATAGTGCAGGTACAGCGGGCGCACCTCGTACGCGTTGGCCGCGGCGTTGATGGAGTGGATCAGCAGGAGCGGCACGCCCTGCGCATCGGCGGTGCTGTAGAGCGACAGATCGCCGGCTCGCGCTGTCTCGAGCCGCTCGTGCCGGCCGGGCAGCGCCGGCGGAAGCGGCATGCGCCGGTTCACGGCGAGCCGGCTCCAGCCGACGAGGCCGACCGCCGCGCCGGCGAGCGTGAGGGCCGCCGCGGCCGCCGAGCGGCCGGCGCGGTGCCGGAACGGGGACGTCATCGCAACACCTCGCCATCAATCCCGCGCTGTGGGCGGTGGGCGACAACGCCGGTCCTGCCGGGAAGTGCCCGCACGATCGTGCGAAGTCCGGGTTACCTACGAGGCGTGACCGGCGAGGCTCCCGGCTTTGAGTGCCGGCACCTGGGCCGCCGAGCGAAGGGGAGCGTCGCCGCGGCCCGCCGCCTCGCGGAGGAAGTCCACGGTCGGCGGATCGTTGCGCCAGCCCTGCACGCGCTGGGAGACCAGCAGGTTCCGCGCGCGCCGGTCGTAGTTCGCGTACGAGGCCGCCACGAACTCGGCCCGGCTCATGGTGCGGGCGGGACCGGAGCGGCGCGTCTCCGCCTTGAAGAACAGGGCGCTGCCCGGGATGCCGTAGTGCTGGGCGATCTCGGGATAGACCGGCCAGCTGCCCTGGCCGCCGAGATCGTCCGGCAGGAAGGCGTCGAGGTCGCATTCCTCGAAGGGCACGCCGGCTTTGGTCAGGAGGCCCCGGGTGAGATCGCAGACCACGTAGAGCTTGGTGTGGTTGATCGAGTGCATGAAGCAGCCGCGCCGCGCCCAGCGCGTCAGATGCGTGTCGAGGTCATAACCCGCCTGGACGCCCAAACTGCGCAGGTAGGCCACCGACTCGTCCCAGAGATTGTAGTAGCCGAGGCGCTCGAATACCGGCTCGGCGAACAACCGCAGCGCCTGCGCCTGCGACAGACCCGCGAGGTAGGCGTAGAGCGTGACGGCCGAGTGCGAATGTCCCATCGGCCCGGAGATCAGGCCGTTGAGCGTCACGTGATCCTGCACGCCGACATGGACGAGGTCGGGATGGTAGGCGCCGAACACGATGGTCGGAATCAGGCGGACCTTGGGATGGGTGCGCAGCGTGTCGATCGTGCCGCCGCCCTTGAACCGGGGCAGGTAGATGCTGGAGAAAACGTGATCGTAGCCGTCCGCGTGCGCCATCAGGTCGGCGAGTCGCGGGAAGCGTCGCGCCGCCGTGAAGGCGGAGACGAAGTCCACGTGTGCGTCGGGCAGCAGGTAGCGCATCGCCTTGGCGATCGCGCCGGCCTGACACACGCCGATCACGAGGATGCGCGGAGAGCCGGTCCGCTTCTTTCCGAATTGCGCGAGCCGGTGCCGCGCGCGCCAGAGGCTATCGACGGTCAACATCCGGCTTCAATCGCATGTCCGCCGGCCGCGGGCAAACGGCTCTGTCGGCCTGGGGCGCCGTCGATCCAGGATCGGTCCGCCATGGCCACGCCGACACCGGGCATTGGGGGAAAGCCTCCGCCGTCGTCGCTCCCGTCCCCGTCGGAGGACGCCGCGGATGGCTCCCGCACCGTGATTTGTCGACCAGCCGTGTCGACGCCAAAGGGCGCAAATGGCAATGCGGTCGATTTTAAGAGACGGATTGAAGATATTGTAGGGTGATGTTGAGGCGTAATCTAGTAAATCCAGGATGTGGTAATACATACTTTATGCGGATTGGGTTGAGGGATCTTGCCTGGGACAACATTTGAGCTGGGATGATCTGCCATTGACAGGGATATCCTGTGGCGCGCACATTCGACATCGCAGAGCATGAAGCTCAAGAATCGCGCACCTCCGGGCATGACGACCGCCGGGTGCCCGTCGAGCGAGGTGACTCGCCTCCGTCCGCGAAGTGTCGGGGCCTTACAGGTTTCATGTCTGTGCCTACCGGGTTGCGTGTAGACGATCCAGAATCGGCACGTCGGGTCGATGGGTTTCGACCCGTTTGTGACGCTGCATGGGCGTGAGGCGACGGCGGACGCGATCAGAGCGTCCACTGGCCCGATCGTTCTTGTTGGCGATCCGGCCTGGGCAATCGTCGGTATCGGCGTCCCCGCAATTCCAAGGTTCCTGTTTGAGGGGCCGATCGCCAAGAATGCAGCAAGTACAGTTGAGATATCGTCCCATCAGCGATCGTAGTGTTCTGTCAGCGAAGCCGGGGTGGGTTTGGGCAGGAGGAGGGGTCGCAATGGACCACATACCGTCGATGGCCGCGATCTCCGCGGCGACGCAGAAAGCGCAAGCGGCCGACGCGGCTTCACTCACGGTGGCGAAGGAACTCGAAACGCCGGTCGCGGCGGGGCTCGATCCGCGGTCGATCTACACGCTGTCGCCGGTCGCGGCCGACGCCGTGCTGTCACTCGCGCAGAGCAGGACGCAGGCAGTCCAGACTGCGGAATTCGGCACGCGATACGGGCACGGCGCTCAAGCTGCCGACGCGGTGATCGCCACGGCCGTGACGGCGACGCCGATCATCACGACGGAGCCCACGAAGTCGGTCAGCGCCGCGAATCGGAACTGGAACGAGGATGTCCGGCTGCAGCCCGTCGTATTCCGGAAGGTCGGCGCCGATCTGACCGTCCGATACGACAACCCGCGGGTGATGGCGGCGTGGAGCGCGGCGTTCCCGGATATCGCGGGCCGGAAGTTCCGTGGTCTTCAGGTCTCGGACACGCACGTCAAGTCGGCGCTCGCCGAGGCCGCGAAGGAGGCCGGGTTCAACGGACGGCAGACGGATATCTACCTTCTCTGCAACAGTGAGAAGTTCAAGGCTTTCAGCGACGACCATCCGGGTACGAAGATCAACTGGATCAACATCGACGACGATGACATCCTGCTGTTCTGGCCGAAAGAGGCGGACCCGGACTAGGTGATCGTCGTCGCGGGCGCAGCCGCTCTCACGGAGGCGCCCGCTCGCCGTTTGCCTCAGAGTGCCGGAAGCACGGTACGCAGGTGGGCGGCGAAGGCACGCGTCAGCGGCGAGGCGTGGCGCTCGTCCAGACGGAGCGTCAGTCCGATCCGCGGGAGGGACGGCAGCCCGCTCCCACGGCCCTGGATCCGCAGGTCCGGTGGGACCGCCGAGCGGGTCAGCACCGCCACCGCCTGGCCGGAGCGCACCACCGCCAGCAGCCCCGACAGGCTGCCGCTCGCGTAGGCGATCCGGTAGGCCCGCCCGGCCCCGTCCAGCGCGGCGAGGGCGGCACGGTGATCGAGGGTGTCGGGGTCGCCCAAGGCCAGCGGCAGCGGGTCCGGTCGCGTGACCGTCCCGCCCTTAGGTAAGACCCAGACGAGTTCCTCCCGCCGCAGGATCGCGCGCTCCGCCGCGATCGGCACGGAGACGAGGGCGAGGTCGAGGCCGCCGCGCTCGAGCCGTCCCTCCAGGCGCGGTGTCGCGGCGCAGACCACCTCGATCGCCGCGGCCGGATGATGCTGCGCGAAGCCGCGCAGGAGAGTCGGCAGGAATGCTTGGGCGTAATCGTCCGGGCATCCGAACCGGAGGGAGCCGCTCAATGTCCCGCCCGAGAACTCGGCCAGAGCGTCGTCATGCGAAGCGAGGATGCGGCGCGCGTGGACCAGCAGGCGCTCGCCCTGGACGGTGAGGAGGACGCCGCGTCCCGTTCGGGTCAGCAGCGGCCGGCCGACGAGCTCTTCGAGCCGTTTCATCTGCATGCTGAGGGCGGCCTGGCTCCGGCCGACGCGCTCTGCGGCCCGGCTGAGCGCCGCCGTCTCCGCGACGACGGCGAAGCTCCGCAACAGATCGACGTCGAGCGTTCGAGCCATCAGGATCCCTGAACCCTCCGTTCAGAACTATAAGCTTCTCCGGCGATCCGGCCGCTCCTACCATGATCCCGCCGAGCACGAGAGCAGGATCGACCATGACGCGGAACGCCGACCCGGACCTCTGGACCCGGGCCCGCCGGCACTTGGTGCGCTACGGCGGCACCTTCGCACCGGTCATCATCGAGCGGGCCGAAGGCAGCTTCGTCATCGATGCCGACGGACGGAAGATCCTCGACTTCACCTCCGGGCAGATGAGCGCCATCCTGGGCCATGGCCACCCGGAGATCGCCGCCGTGGTGGCCGATCACGCGCGGACGCTCGATCATCTGTTCAGCGGCATGTTGAGCCGACCGGTTGTCGATCTGGCGACGGAGCTGGCCGGGATCGCTCCGGGCGGCCTCGAACGGACGCTGCTGCTCACGACGGGGGCTGAGGCCAACGAGGCCGCCCTGCGCATGGCCAAGCTCGCGACCGGCGGCTGGGAGGTGGTGGGCTTCGCCCAGTCCTGGCATGGCATGACGGCCGGAGCCGCCGCGGCGACCTACAGCGCCGGCCGCAAGGGCTACGGTCCCGCGCAGGTCGGGTCCTTCGCGATCCCGGCGCCGAACGCCTACCGGCCGGCCTTCGAGCGCGACGGCGCGGCCGATTGGCAGGGCGAACTGGACTACGCCTTCGCTTTGGTGGACCGGCAGAGCACCGGCAACCTCGCGGCCTTCCTGGCCGAGCCGATCCTCAGCTCGGGCGGCATCCTCGATCTGCCGCCCGGCTACCTCGCGGCGCTGAAGCGCAAATGCGTGGAGCGCGGCATGCTGCTGATTCTCGACGAGGCGCAGACGGGCATCGGCCGCACCGGCCTCATGTTCGCCTGCGAGCGGGACGGCGTTGTGCCCGACATCCTCACGCTCTCGAAGACCTTGGGTGCGGGGCTGCCCCTGGCGGCGGTCATGACCACCGCGGCGATCGAGGATCTCTGTCACGCCCGCGGGTTCCTGTTCTACACCACGCACGTCTCCGATCCGCTCCCCGCGGCGGTCGGCCTCAAGGTACTGGAAATCGTCGCGCGCGACGGGCTCGTCGCCCGGGCGGCGACGGCGGGCGCGCGGCTCGCGGCGCGGCTTCGCGCGCTCCAGCAGCGCTTCGCCTGCATCGGCGACGTGCGCGGGCGGGGTTTGCTGCAGGGTGTCGAGATCGTCGCCGACCGGGCCACCAAGGTACCCGCCCCGGACCTCGGCGACGCCGTCACCCGCCGCTGCCTCGAACTCGGGCTCAGCATGAACATCGTCCAGCTCCCGGACATGGGCGGCGTGTTCCGCATCGCGCCGCCGTTGACGGCCTCGGACGCGGAACTCGATCTCGGGCTCGACATTCTGGAGCGCGCCCTCGAAAGCTCCGTCTGAGGCGCTGCTGCGCCCGCAACGAGTGCCCGGGCTCGAGGGATCGCGACGCTCCGGCGTTACGCCGCCTCGATCTCCGCGCTCACGGTCAGCCACTCTTCCTCGGCGGCCGCGAGCGCACTCGCCGCATCCGACCGCATCTTGGCGATCTCGCCGGCCTTGGCGGCGTTCTCGCGGAAGGCGGACCCGTCCTCCAGGGCGGCGTCGATCTTCTGGATCGCGGCGGTCAGCTTCGCCATCCGCGCCTCGATCGCTTCCAGCCGCTTCCGGAGCGGCGCCAGGGCCGCGCGCCGCTCGACGCCGGCACGGCGCGCCTCGGCCTTCTGGCCGCCGGAGGATTCGGCGTCGCGCTCCACCTCGCGCTCCGGGCCCGACAGGACGAACCGCCGGTAATCGTCCATATCGCCGTCGAAGGTCTTCACCGTGCCGTCAGCGACCAGCCACAGCCGGTCGGCGCAGGCCTCCACCAGGAAACGGTCGTGGGAGACCAGGATCACCGCACCCTCGTAGTCGTTGATCGCCTCCACGAGGGCCTGCCGGCTCTCGATGTCGAGGTGGTTGGTCGGCTCGTCGAGGATCAGGAGGTGCGGCCCGTGGAAGGCCGCGAGGCCCATCAGCAGCCGCGCCTTCTCGCCGCCCGACAGCTTCTCCACCGGCGTGTCGGACTTGTTGGCGCCGAAGCCCAGCCGGGCGGTGGCCGAGCGCACCTTCGCCTCGGGCACGTCCGGCATCAGGGTCCGGACATGCGCGTAAGCGCTCTCGGCGGGACGCAACTCGTCGAGCTGGTGCTGGGCGAAATACGCCACCTCCATCTTGGACGACCTTTTGACCTCGCCTGCGAGCGGCCCGAGCCGACCGCCGATCAGCTTGCAGAAGGTCGACTTGCCGTTGCCGTTGGCCCCCAGCAGCGCGACCCGGTCGTCGGGGGCGAGGCTCAGATCGAGGCCGGTGAGCACGATCCGGTCACCGTAGCCGGCCTTCACCCGCTCCATGGCGACGATCGGCGGCGATAGCGGCTTCTCCGGGCTCGGCAGATGGATCACCGGCACGTCGTCCTCGATGAGGGCCGCGATCGGCTCCATCTTGGCGAGCCGCTTCATGCGCGACTGCGCCTGGCGCGCCTTGGTGGCCTTGGCCTTGAACCGGTCGATGAAGCTCTGGAGATGCGCCCGTTCGACATCCTGCTTGGCCTTCGCCTTGGCCTGAAGGACGCGCTTCTCGGAGAGCTGCTTGGCGAAGCTCGTGTAGCCGCCGCGATAGATTGTCAGCTTTCCCCGGTCGAGATGGAGGATGTGGTCGACGCTGGTATCCAAAAGGTCGCGGTCGTGGCTGATGATGATCGCGGTGCGCGGGTAACGCTCCAGGTAGTCGTAGAGCCAGAGCGTGCCCTCGATGTCGAGGTAGTTGGTCGGCTCGTCGAGGAGCAGCAGGTCGGGCTCGGAGAAGAGCACCGCGGCGAGCGCCACCCGCATCCGCCAACCGCCGGAGAAGTCCGCGCAGGGCCGCGCCTGGGCGGCCGCGTCGAAGCCCAGCCCGTGCAGGATCGCGGCGGCGCGGGCGGGCGCCGAATGCGCACCGATATCCACGAGCCGGGTCTCGATCTCGGCCCGGCGCAGGCCGTCCGCGTGCTCGGCCTCCGCGATCAGGCGGGTGCGTTCGGTGTCGGCGGCCAGCACGACGGTGTGCAGGGTCTTGGGACCTGCGGGAGCCTCCTGCGCGACGGCGCCGATTCGCATGCCCTTGGGCAGCCCGATCGACTTCGCATCCACCGGCAGATCGCCCAGGATGGCCTTGAACAGCGTGGTCTTGCCCGCGCCGTTCCGGCCGACGAGCCCGACACGGGCTCCCTCCGGGATCGTGAAGTTCGCCGCGTCGAGGATCAGGCGGTCGCCGATGCGGTAGGTGAGGTCGTTGACGCGGAGCATGGCGGCGTTCTGGCGGTCCGGACGCGGCGAGGCAAGCGCCCTGCCGGCGCGCAGGGCCCGCGCGTTCGTCCGCAAGCACAGGAACAGTCCCGGGCCCTATTGCCCGTCCTGAAAGTCGCTCAACCGCCGACATTTTAACGGTTTCGCATCAAAGCTGCGTCAGTATCTGCCGACTAGCCTGCGAATGAAGGCACCGGCCGCTCTGCCGGTACGATCGCGAAGGCAGGCGGATCAGTATTGCGTGGTGACGCGTCGCGCGAGCGGCGCGGCGCAGCCTGCGGTCATCGTACGCTCGGGAGGGAGCGGACGACGGGAGCGAAATCTTGGGCCGGACCCTGATCCTCACCGACGATACCAGCCGCGGCGAGCGCCTCGCGCGCAACCTCGGCGCCGGCGGAAGCGTGACGCTCCACGATCTCTACGGCGATGCCGTGCCGCCCAGCGGATCCTCGCTGATCATCAGCGACGTCAGCGCGCTGACCTCCGAATCCGTGCGTCGCCTGCGCCAGGCGCTCGCCGTCGCGCGGGGCGCCGGCACGCCGTTCCTCGCCCTGATCCACGGCAATCTGGGCCGCGGTGAGATCCAGGCGACGGCCCTCGGGGCGACTCGGGTCCTGCCGGCGTCTGTGGCGGGTGCCATGCTGCTCAACGCGGTCGCCGCTTTGACCGGAAGCCCCGGACCGGCCAGGGCGGCCGGCGTCGCGCGCGGTTCCCTGCTGCGGGATCAGGTCGACGGCGCGCGCCAAGCCTTCGCGGCCATCTTCCGTCCGGATCGGATGCCCGAGCCCGCGATCGTCGAGTCCGGCGCCGTGCTGGTGAACCGCGCCGTCCGCGAGGCGAAGATTCGGGATTGGCTCACCATCGTCGCCAACTTCGATGACGTGACCCACCGGCACTGCCTGAGCGTCGCCGGTCTGGCCGCTGCCTTCGCGCGGCAGCTGGGCCTGAACGAGGTGGATTCGAACCACCTGATCAAGGGCGCGCTGCTCCACGATATCGGCAAGGCCAAGATCTCCCTCGCCATCCTGAACAAGCCGGCGCCGCTGACGCCGGAGGAGCGGGTCGAGATGAGCCGTCACCCGGCGCTCGGGTACGACATGCTCCTCGCAGGCGGCTACGACACGCTGACGCTGGCGGTGGTCCGCTCGCACCACGAATACCTCGACGGCACCGGCTATCCGGACCGGCTCCACGGTCGGGAGATCCCGGACCTCGTCCGTCTGATCACGATCTGCGACATCTTCGCGGCGCTGATCGAGGAGCGGCCCTACAAGAGGCCGAAACCGGCTCATGAAGCCTTCGCGGTCCTGGAGGGGATGGACGCGAAGCTCGACGTCGACCTCGTGCGCGCCTTCGGCGGCGTCGCGACGGCCTGCGAGACGCCCGTGCGGGCATCCGCCTGATCCGGCACGGTTCGTCTCAGGTCAGGTCCCACGCCGCTTCGTCCCGCATCAGCGCCGCCACCAGGGCGTGGTTCAGCTCGTGCCCGGTATGCAGGGCGGTGATCCGTCCCTCGATCGGGTGACCTGCCAGGGCGAGATCGCCGACGAGATCGAGGATGCGGTGGCGCACCGGCTCGCCCGGAACCCGCATCCCGCCGAGGACACGGCCGCGCACCAGCAGCGCCGCCGAGCGCGGCGACACCCCCTGCAGGAAGCTCTTCCGGGTGAGGCACCCGTAGGCACGCCCGGCCATCGCCCGGCCGAATCGGCCGAAGCTGCGCGAAGGCGCGATCTCGCGCTCGAAGGTCTCCGGGCTGAGGCTACCCGACCAGTCGATCGCGCCGAAATACGCGAGGGCGACATGGCCCGTCAGGTGCAGCCCGGGGCCGGGTTCGATCCACAGGCGGCGCTGACCGCACTCGACCGTGACGGCGCGGCGGACCCGGATGACGCGGCAGGGTGCCGCCTGCTCGATCCGCCCGGCGGACCGGATCGCCTGGCACCACGGCGTGGCGCTCCCGTCGAAGATCGGCAGCTCGTCGGCGTCGATCTCGGCCAGCGCGTTGTCGATCCGCAGGGCGCTCAGGGACGCCATCAGGTGTTCGATGGTCCGGACGAAGACGCCCTCGCGCCGGATCGCCGACGAGAGCGGCTGCGGTTCACGGTAGGGCCAGAGCGCGGGCACGTCGACGCAGCGGCCGTCCTTGAGGCGGCGACGGAAGATGATGCCGTGTCCCGAAGGCGCCGGGCTGACACGAACAGTGGCGTGGCGTCCGGAATGGAGACTGTGCCCGGACCGCTCGAACGAAGCCGCGAGGGTGGCCTGTGGGCGACGTGGCGGTGCGGCGGCACAGGAAGCGTCGCGCGGGACTCTGATCTCGTGAAACATCGCTGCCGCGCCCCCACGCGGCGGCGGAAAATAACCCTGGTTCCTGATCCACGCTAATAAACTCCTGTTCAACGGAGCGCGGCTTGACCGCTCTGCCCGCGCCCGTCACGATCGCGCCCGCCCGACCGGTCAAGCAGCGCTGCGGCGCTGGTCAGCTTCACCGTGCGGGCTGCTCCCGTCCCCTGATCCGTTGGCCGGCACCCGTCAGGGCAGGGATGGAGGCCGGAGTTGAGGGAACACGTTCGATGGCGCGGCTGGGCACGATACCGTTCTTCAAGGATCCGGGCATCGAGCTGAGCCCCTACGAGTCCCGCTGCCACTGGCGCCGGGTCGATGAGAATGAAGTCCTCGTCGACTTCGACGACATCTCTACGGACGTCTACTTCATCGCCTCCGGGGAGGTGCGCATCCTGAACCGCACGCAGTCGGGCAAGGAGGTGATCCTCGGCGAGATGCGCGGCGGCGCCTTCTTCGGCGAACTCGCCGCCATCGACGGGATCGGCCGCTCGGCCAACGTTACGGCGCTCACCCGCGGCGAGGTCTGCGTGGTCCCCGCCGCGGTGTTCCGGCAGATCGTCTTCGCGTCCGAGGCGATCGCCGACCGGCTGTTCCGGCTGCTCGCCAAGCGCGTGCGCGAGCTGAACACCCGGTTGATGGAGCACGCGCTGCTCGACCTCAAGCACAGGCTCTACGCCGAGCTCCTGCGCCTGTCGGTGCCGCGCACCGGCGCCTCGGGCGAGCGGGTCGTCTCGCCGCCGCCCTATCATCACGTCCTCGCGGCCCGGATCGGCTGCCGACGTGAGCAGGTCACACGGGAATTCACCGCGATGGCGGCCGAGGGGCTGGTCGACCGCACCCGTGGCGCGCTGGTTCTGCGCCGGCCGGACCTGCTGGAAGCGCGCGTGGCCGAGGCGCTGCGCGAGGATTCCTGATCCTTGCCCGGCACGCCGGCACCGCGCCTGCGGCTTGAGGATCTGACCAAGCTTTACGGCACGCACCGCGCCGTCGACGCGGTGACGCTGGATCTGGAGCCCGACGAGTTCTTCTGCCTGCTGGGACCGTCCGGCTGCGGCAAGAGTACACTCCTGCGCATGATCGCCGGGTTCGAGGTGCCGAGTTCGGGGCACATCCGGCTCGGCGACGAGAACCTCACGGCGCTGCCGCCGCACCGGCGGCCGGTCAACATGATGTTCCAGTCCTACGCCCTGTTCCCCCACATGAGCGTGGCGTCCAATGTCGGCTACGGCCTCAAGGGCATCGGCCGGGTCGCCGCCGCCGCCCGGGTGGCGGACCTCCTGCGGCTGGTCCGCCTCGACGGCTTCGGCGACCGCCGGCCCGACACGCTCTCGGGCGGGCAGCGGCAGCGGGTGGCCCTGGCCCGGGCGCTCGCCCGCGAGCCGAAGCTGCTGCTCCTCGACGAGCCGCTGGGCGCCCTGGATCGTGGCCTGCGGGAGGAGACGCAGGGCGAACTGCGCGCCGTGCAGCGCCGGCTCGGCACCGCCTTCGTGGTCGTCACGCATGATCCCGAGGAAGCGATGATGCTGGCCGACCGGATCGGCGTCATGGAGGGGGGTCGCCTCGTGCAAGTCGGGAAGCCGGAGGTGCTCTACCGGCGTCCGGCCAGCCGCTTCGTGGCCGGGCTGCTCGGCGACGTGAACTTCATCCCCGGCCGCCTGGGATCCGAGGGGTCGGGCGGCGAGCGCCCCGTTCGGACGCCCCACGGCGACGTGCGGGGCGCGGCGGCGACGCAACTGGCCGAGGGTGCCCCGGTCCTGGTCGCGGTGCGTCCGGAGGATCTGGTCCTCGGAGCCGACGGGCTCCCCGTCGTCGTCGCCGACGCGACGTTCCTGGGCGACCGTGTGCGTCGCACCCTGCGGCTGCCCGACGGATCGATCCTGCGCGCGAGCGGTCGACCCGCCGACGCGGACGCGCCCGTGGGGTCCTGGACGCATGTCGGCTTCGCGCCCGAGGCCGCGGTGATCCTGCCGGCATGAGGGCGCTCGCGCCCCGTACGTGTCGCATCGCCCGCGAGCGCATTGCGGATATGAGGTCCGTCGCGCGTGCGGCCCGATCGATCGCAGCGACGCTGGGACCCGTGCCCGTGGGCGCGCGCGCCTCCTCGCCGGTGCGGGAGAAAACCCCGGGGAATGCACGGCCTGTACGCGGCGGGACGGCGCGCCTCATCCCGGGACTCCTCGCCCCTCGACCGGACCCTCATCCCCATCCTCTGCCCGAGGGAAGGGGACGCAGGTCGCACCCCGGTAGCCACACCCTGCCGCAGATCCGCGGACGCCGCGCGACGCGCGGCTCCCCGTCCTTCGGTGTCCCCAAGCCGAACGGTGCTCCATGAGCCGCGCCAGATTCGGCAGAGGCTTCGACCGTCTGGTGCGGCTGCCGCCGTTCGTGTGGCTGTCGGCGTTCTTCTTCGTGCCGTTCGCGATTACGCTGAAGATCAGCCTGTCGGAGCCGGCCACGGCGATCCCGCCCTACCTACCGGTGCTCGATTGGCGCGCCGGCCTGGACGGCTGGTCGGCCTTTCTCGAAGGCCTGGACTTCGACAATTACGCGACGCTCTACGCCGACCCGCTGTACCGCGACGCCGCCCTCGGCTCGCTGACCTACGCGGCCGTGGCAAGCCTCATCCTCGTGGCGCTCGGTACCCCGCTCGCCTACGCCCTGGCCCGGGCGCCGGTTCGCTGGCAGCCGCTCCTCGTCGCCCTCGTCGTCGTGCCGTTCTGGACGAGCTTCCTGATCCGGATCTACGCCTGGATCGCGATCCTGAAGCCCGAGGGACTGCTCAACCTGATCCTGCTGCGGGCCGGCCTGATCTTCGAGCCGCTGACCATCCTCAACACCGAGGCCGCCATCCTCGTCGGCCTCGTCTACGCGTACCTGCCCTTCATGGTGCTTCCGCTCTACGCCGTGATGAGCCGCCTGGATCCGAGCCTGCGGGAGGCGGCGGCCGACCTCGGCGCGTCGCCCACCCGCGTGTTCTGGAGCGTGACCCTCCCCCTCAGCCTGCCCGGGATCCTGGCTGGCGCAGGCCTGTGCTTCATCCCGATGGTCGGCGAGTTCGTGATACCGGACCTGCTCGGAGGCTCGGAGACCCTGATGCTCGGCCGGGTGCTCTGGACCGAGTTCTTCTCGAACCGTGACTGGCCGCTCGCATCGGCGGTCGCCGTCCTGATCCTCGCCATCATCGTCGGGCCGGTGGTGCTGTTCCGCGACAGCCTGCGCGTCGGCGAGGCGGGGGACGGACGGCCGTGACCTGGGTGACCCGCACCGCCCTGGTGGCCGGGCTCGGCTTCCTCTACGCGCCGATCCTCGTGCTGGTCGCCTACTCGTTCAACGCCTCGCCGCTGGTCACGGTCTGGGGCGGGTTCTCGACGCGCTGGTACGGCACGCTGATGTCGGACGCGCCGCTGATGGCCGCCGCCTGGGTCTCGTTCAAGGTGGCCGTGCTGGCGAGCGGCATCGCCACGGTGCTCGGCACGCTGGCAGCGCTGGTGCTGGAGCGGCACGGACGCTTCCGCGGGCGCCCGCTGTTCGCCGGACTGATCCTCGGGCCGATCGTGATGCCGGAGGTGATGATCGGCCTGTCGCTCCTCTTGATGTTCATCGGCGTCGGCCTCGATCGGGGCCTCGTCACCATCGTCATCGCGCACGCCACCTTCTGCACCGGGTTCGTGGCGGTGGTCGTGGCGGCGCGCCTTCGCGGTCTCGATCGCTCCCTTGAAGAGGCGGCGGCCGACCTCGGCGCGCCGCCCTGGCGCGTGCTCACCACCGTGACGCTGCCGCTGCTGGCGCCCGCCGTGGTGGCCGGCGCGCTCCTCGCCTTCAGCCTGTCGCTGGACGACTTGGTGATCGCCAGCTTCGTCTCGGGGCCGGGCTCCACCACGCTGCCGATGCGCCTCTACAGTCAGGTCCGGCTCGGGGTGAATCCCGAGATCAACGCCGCCTCGACCTTGCTGATCGCGCTCGTCAGTGCGGCCGTGCTGCTGGCCTCCTGGCTGACGGCCCGTCGCGGGCCGGGCTGACGCCGGTCCCGCTCTGTGCGGCGACGCACACGGCCAAGCTCAGCGCGGACATAATCTCGCACACGTTTCGCCGGTCGATCCGGCGGATTCGCGAGGGATCGCCGTCATGACACGCTCTCTGACCATCGTCTCCCTGGCGGCGATCCTGGCCGCCTCGGCGGCGGAGGCCCGCTCGGCACGGATGCCGGCCAAGCCGCAGCCGAGCGCTGCCATCCAGGCGCGCCAGAACGCCATGAACGATTTCAGCGCGCGGATGAGCCGCCTCGACCGACTGATGGGAGTGCCGTCGGTTGCGGCCGCGCGGTCGCGGTCCGCCGAAGCCGGGCGCTGACGCCGAGCCCCCCGCGCCGGATCAGCGGCCGAGGCCGCCCGCCTCCTCGACAAAGCGCGCCACATCGTCCGCGCCAGCACCCCCGCGCAGGGATGCGAACACGTAGGGCCGCGCCCCGCGCATCCGCTTCGTGTCCGCCTCCATGACGGACAGGTCGGCGCCGACCAGCGGCGCGAGGTCGGTCTTGTTGACGATCAGCAGGTCCGACCGGGTGATGCCCGGTCCGCCCTTGCGGGGGATCTTCTCGCCCCCGGCCACGTCGATCACGTAGAGCGTGATGTCGGCGAGTTCCGGCGAGAACGTCGCCGCGAGGTTGTCGCCGCCGGATTCGATCAGCACCAAGTCGAGCTTGGGAAAGCGGCGGCTCATCTCCGCCACCGCCGCGAGATTGATGGAAGCGTCCTCTCGGATCGCGGTATGCGGGCAGCCGCCCGTCTCGACCCCCAGGATGCGCTCCTCCGGCAGGGCGCCGGCCACCGTCAGGATCCGCGCATCCTCCTTGGTGTAGATGTCGTTGGTGATCGCGCAGATCTCGTAGCGATCTCGGAAGCGCTTGCAGAGCTGCTCCATGAGGGCTGTCTTGCCGGATCCGACAGGACCGCCGATGCCGACGCGGAGAGGGCCGTTCGAAGAGGTCATGCTGCGGTCTCACGATCGGAAGATGCGGGAATACTGGGTCTCGTGCCGGAAGGAGCCGAGATCCAGGCGGAAGGTGGCGGCTCCCAGGGCGTCGAGACCCGCACCGGCAGCCGCGTCGGCGAGGCGGGCGATGCGCGGGGCGAGGGCGGCGACCACCCGCGTGCCGGCGGCCTGTCCCACCGGCGCCGCCCGCAGCGCCGCAGAGACAAGGTTCTGCAGGAAGGCGAGACCGTAAGCGGCGAGGACGGGTGCCAGCACCATGCGGTGAGCCCCGGCGGCCAGCCCGACCGCGACCGGATAGGCGACGGGGCCCGGAAGGTGCTCGGTCAGGCTTGAGAGCGGCGCGCAGGGCCATGCGCCGAGGGTGGCGTCGAGGAAGCTCCGACCCTGCTGGCTCGTCTCGAGGTGCAACTCGCGCGACGGCGCGAGGGCGAGGGCGAGGTCGTTGACGGCGCGGATCGCGTCGCTGCCGCACATCGCCGCCCGATGGGCCTCGGCCGCCAGGATCAGGTCGTTGCGCAGCGCGCCGCGCTCGCAGACGTCGCCGATCCAGTCCGCGAGGCTCGCCTCGTCGCGCACGTCACCGGCTTCGACCGCCCATTCCAGGCCGTGCGAGTACGCGTAGGCGCCGACCGGATACCCCGGCGACAGCCACGCCATCAGGCGGAGGGCGTCGAGGGCCTCAGTCGGCGACATGGTGATGGTGATGGCCGCCATGCGCGTGCGCTTGCGCCGAACCACCCGCGTAGGCCCCGCCCTCGGGCCGGAACGGGCGAATCACCGGCTCGACCGTGCCACCGAGCCCACGCACCATCTCGGCGAGCACGTGATCGTCCGCGATCCAGACCGCGTCGGCGCCGATCTCAGCCGGGATGTGCCGGTTGCCGATGTGCCAGATCAGGCGCTTAAGCGCGTGCTCGCTCGGCGCGCGGATCTCCAGGAGGCGTTCCGACGCCGCCTCGACCCAGACGAGGCGGCCGTCTTCAAGGACCAGCGCATCGCCATCCTCAAGCACGGCCGGTTCCGGCAGATCGAGCAGGAAGTCCAGTCCGCCGCTCCCGCGCATGGCGACGCGGCGGCGATGACGGTCGCCGTGATCGAGAACGACGCGGTCGACGATCTCGCCGCCCGAGAGCGCGTCCCGGCGAAGGATACGGGTGGCGCGAATCATGATCTGTGCCGTCTGTTCGGTGACCGGGGTCGATCGAACACCGATCGTCTCCGAAGCCTGGGTGAAGAGGTCGCTCGTGTCCGCGCGCTGCGCAGCCTTCGGCATCGCGGCCCTGGCGTCAGCCACCCCATCCCGTTTCAGAACAGGAAGTAGCGCTGCGCCATCGGCAGCACCTCGGCGGGCTCGCAGACCAGAAGCTCCCCGTCGGCGCGGACGTCGTAGGTCTCGGGATCGACCTCGATCACCGGGGTTGCGTCGTTGAGCACCATGCTCTTCTTCGAGATTCCGCCCCGCACGTTCTCCACCGCAACCAGTTCCTTCTGCACGCCCAGCCGGTTCCGCAGCCCGTCCTCGATGGCCGCCCGGGACACGAAGGTGAGGGCGGTGGCGAAGGGCACCCGGCCGTAGGCGCCGAACATCGGACGGTAATGCACCGGCTGCGGCGTCGGGATCGAGGCGTTCGGATCGCCCATAGGCGCGGCCGCGATGCTGCCGCCCTTCAGGATCAGGTCGGGCTTCACCCCGAAGAAGGCCGGCGTCCAGAGCACGAGATCGGCGAGCTTGCCGGGCTCGACGGACCCGACGTGCCGCGAGATCCCGTGCGCGATCGCCGGGTTGATCGTGTACTTGGCGACGTAGCGGCGCGCCCGCAGGTTGTCGGTGCCCGAGGTGTCGCCCGCAAGGGCCCCGCGCTGGCGCTTCATCTTGTCGGCGGTCTGCCAGGTGCGGATCACGACCTCGCCGACCCGGCCCATGGCTTGGCTGTCGGACGACATCATCGAGAGCGCGCCGATATCGTGCAGGATGTCCTCGGCCGCGATGGTCTCGCGGCGGATCCGGCTCTCCGCGAAGGCGAGATCCTCGGGGATCGACGGGTCGAGGTGGTGGCAGACCATGAGCATGTCGAGATGCTCGTCGATCGTGTTGCGCGTGTAGGGCCGGGTCGGGTTCGTGGAGGAGGGCAGGACGTTCGGCAGACCCGCTACCTTGATGATGTCGGGCGCGTGGCCGCCCCCGGCGCCCTCGGTGTGGAACGCGTGGATGGTGCGGCCCTTGAAGGCCGCGATCGTGTCCTCGACGAAGCCCGATTCGTTGAGCGTGTCGGTGTGGATCATGACCTGGATGTCGTGGGCATCCGCCACCGACAGGCAGGTGTCGATCGCCGCGGGCGTCGTACCCCAATCCTCGTGCAGCTTCAGCGCACAGGCGCCGGCCCGCACCATCTCGACGAGGCTCTCGGGCCTCGACGCGTTGCCCTTGCCGGCGAAGGCGAGGTTCATGGGGAAGGCGTCCGCCGCCTCGATCATCCGCGCGATGTGCCAGGGTCCGGGCGTGCAGGTGGTGGCGAAGGTGCCGTGCGCCGGCCCGGTGCCGCCGCCGAGCATCGTTGTGATGCCCGAGCAGAGCGCCTCCTCGATCTGCTGCGGGCAGATGAAGTGAATGTGGCTGTCGAAGCCGCCGGCCGTCAGGATCTTGCCCTCGCCGGCGATGACTTCGGTCCCGGGGCCGACCACGATGTCGACTCCGGGCTGCACGTCCGGATTGCCGGCCTTGCCGAGCTTGAAGATCCGGCCGCGGACGATGCCGACATCGCATTTCACGATGCCCCAATGGTCGAGCACCACGGCGTTGGTGATCACCGTGTCGACGGCCCCCCCGGCATTGGTGACCTGGCTCTGGCCCATCCCGTCGCGGATGACCTTGCCGCCGCCGAACTTCACCTCCTCGCCGTAGCTGGTGAGATCGCGCTCGACCGTGATCTCCAGGCTGGTGTCGGCCAGGCGGATGCGGTCCCCGACCGTCGGTCCGAACATGTCGGCGTAGGCTGCGCGGGGAAGGCTCGCGGGCTTCGGGGCGTTGGACATGGTCAGAGCTTACCCATCACATCGCCTCGGAACCCGTAGACGGTGCGGCCTCCGGCAAGCGGCACGAGCGTGACTGCCCGGGTCGATCCCGGCTCGAAGCGCACCGCGGTGCCGGGCGCGATGTCGAGGCGCTTGCCGCGGGCCTGCTCGCGCTCGAACACAAGGCCCGGATTGACCTCGTAGAAGTGGTAGTGCGAGCCGACCTGGATCGGCCGGTCACCGGTGTTGGCGACCTCGAGGACGGTGCGCTCCGCGTCCGCGTTGAAGACGATCTCGCCGGGCAAGGTCGTCACCGCACCCGGCCTGTCGCGGGAGGCCGCCCCCCGGATCGGGTGGTGAACGGTCACCAGCTTCGTGCCGTCCGGGAAGGTGGCTTCGACCTGGATGTCGGGGATCATCTCGGCCACGCCCTCCATCACCTGATCGGCCGTGAGGACGGTGCCGCCGGCTCGCATCAGTTCGGCGACGGTCCGGCCGTCGCGCGCGCCCTCGACGACGAAGTCGGTGATCAGCGCCACCGCCTCCGGATGGTTGAGCTTCACGCCGCGGGCCAGACGGTTCCGCGCGACCTGCGCGGCCATGGCGATCAGCAGCTTGTCCTTCTCACGGGGCGTCAGCAGCACGGCAAACCTCGTCGTTGCGGCCGCGGGAGCAAGGATCATGCGCGATGCGCGGTCAAGGATGCGGCAGCCCGCTACCGCTCCATCCCGGCGAATCCGGCGAACAGCTCGGGCATGGTCCCGCCCTTCAGCGTCGCCGGGAGGTCCCGGGGATGGATGAAGGCGTCGCGAAACCACGGATAGCGCACCGGATCGAAGCTGGTGCGGATCCAGTTGATCGCCTGGCGGACGCGGTCGATCCGCTCGGCATCCGGGTGATAGGTCAGCCAGATGTCGAGGCCGATCTGGACAAGTCCGTCGATCGGCACCAGCCGCGCGCCGATCGCCGCCGCGTAAGTGGGCAGCCAGCCGATCCCGGCGCCGTTGGCCACCGCCCAGTAATGGGCGCTGCTCACGTTGGTCTTGAGGGTCACGTAACCGGATTGCGGCTTGTCGGGCGTGTGCCGGTCGTACTCCGCCATGCTGACGGTCTGGTTCGAGACCTGAAGCACGATCCGGTGCCGCGCAGCGTCCTCCACGCCGGCCGGCACGCCGTAGATGTCCAGGTAGCTGCGCGCCGCGAACGCCATGGCGTGCAAGCGGCCGAGCTTGACGACCTTCAGGTCGGGATTGGACGGCCGCACCAGCTGCACCGCCACGTCGGCTTCGAGGCGGCCGACATCGGCCGGATCCATCGCGCAGCGCAGATCCACCACGAGCCGGGGATTCGCGCGCTGGAACTCGACGAGGCGCGGCGCCAGCCAGAACGTGCCGAGGCCCTCGGTGACGGCGATCCGCACCTCGCCGGTCGGCGTCGCCGAAGCGGCATCCCGGGCGCGCAGGACTGAGTAGGCGGCACTCTCCATGGTGCGGGCCGCCGCCAGGATCGCCTCGCCCTCCGTGGTCAGGCGGATCCCGGCCGCGTGGCGCGTGAGCAGGGTGACGCCGAGCTGCGCCTCCAGGTCGTCGATCCGCCGCCGCAGCGTGTTGATGGACAATCCGACGACGGCAGACGCCGCTCGGAAGCTGCCCCGGCGATCGAGTTCCAGGAACAGCCGCAGGTCCTGCCAGTCCGGCATGCCGGCTTCGAAGACCGAGGCGTGTTCCATCTGTGAGACTCCCATACTTCAAGTTTTGCACAGACGCGGATCTTCGGCCATGCGAAGCCGGGGGCTCTTCCCAATCATCTGCGGATTTCGACGCGATGACGGTCCACGTATCCCCGCCCGACCACGTGCCCCATCCCTACGGGACGCCGGAGGCGCGGCACGACATCATCGACCTACGTTCGGCGCGTCTCGCCCGCCATCTGGTGCTGTTCACCCCGACCCAGGACGATCTGGAACGCCTGCTCGACGAGACCCGGTCCGCCCTGCCGGGCGTTGCCGACATCGCGGTGGTCCGCCGCGTGATGACCGCCAATCCCGATACCGTATTCGCCATCGCCCGGCGCGAGGGCTACGACGCGCTTTCGCCCCGCGGCGAGGGCTTGACCGCGGTCCTGCCGCTGAACGAGGCCGGGATGGCGGCCCTGCTGACGGGCAGCTTCGACGCGAGCGATCCGGACATACGCTTCATCGCCCGGCAGCACGAGCGCCCGGCCGGCATCTATCTGTGGGTGATCCACGCCCGCCGCCGACTGGCGGCGGCGGTCGCCTTGATGCTGCAGCGGATCTCGACGCCGCTGTGCCGCGACGTCGATCTCTTCGCCCGCGCCGCCACCGCGGAGGGCGCGGACTACCTGGAGGGCATCGGGTTCACGAAGGGCGCGGCCTGGCGCGCCCTGCGCGCGCCCGGCCTGCACATGTTCCACCGCTCGGAGCGCGCCGAGCGCCTGCCGCCCTATGACAGCCACCGGCCCGGCGCCACCGGCACCAGCGTCGCCGTGGCGCGGACCTTCGAGGACCTGTCGCGCGTCATCGCCCTGCGCGCCGCCGTGTACATGGCCGAGCAAGCCTGCCCCTACGAGGAGGAGTTCGACGGGAACGATCTCTCGGCGACCCATCTCATCGGCTACGTCGGGGACGAGCCCGCGGGCTGTCTGCGGATCCGCTTTTTCGCCGATTTCGCCAAAATCGAGCGCCTCGCCGTGCGGGCCGAGCACCGCAACACGCGCATGGCCTTCGCGCTGGTCCGGGCCGGGATCGAACTGGCGCGGGTGAAGGGCTACCGCCGCCTCTACGGCCATGCCCAGAAGCGCCTCGTCGGCTTCTGGAGCCGCTTCGGCTTCCGCGTGTTCGAGGGCGCGCAGGAACTGGTGTTCTCGGATTTCGACTACATCGAAATGCTGCTGGAGGCCGAGCCCCATCCCGAGGCCATCGGCATCGGCATCGATCCCTACGTCATCATCCGGCCCGAAGGCCGCTGGCACCGCGCCGGCACCCTCGACCGCTCCCGGGCCCGGGCCGTCACCCGGCCCTCCGTCGATCAGAAGGCGGCGCGATGATCCGGACCTTCAACCCGGCGCTCTACCGCCGGCCGCGCAGCGTCCCGGTGCTCGTGCTGGTGGACATGCAGCAGGAATACGAGGTTGCGGGGCGTCCGCTCGCCCTTACGGGGATCGCCCCGGCCCTGGCGAATTGCCGGTTGGCCCTCGGCCACGCCCGCGAGAGCGGCATCCAGGTCGCCTACGTGCGCTGGATCGGTGCGCCCCTGTTCCAGGCGGGTACCCGCTTCGCCCGATGGATCGAGGGCTTCGAGCCGCATGGCTGCGACATGATCTTCGACCGGGATCGTCCTTCCTGCTACGCGAGCCCGGCCTTCGCCGACGCCATGGAGCGCGGCTGCCCGCCTCTCGTTATCGCGGGCTTCGCCGGCGAGGCGGCCTGCCTCGCCACGGCGGTCGACGGCTTCCACCGTGGCCAGGAGGTGACGTTCCTTGCGGACGCCTCCGCCAGCCACGGCCTGGAGGGGATCGCCGCCAGCGACATTCATCGCACGGTGAGTGCGGTGATGCGCGCGTTCGGTGATGTCACGGACACGCAGTCCTGGATCTCCGGCTCCGCACCGTTCCGGCCCACGACGGCCGCTTCAAGCCAGACGCACGCGAATGACTGATCGAGGCCAACACGACCGGGCCCGTGGCCACGCCGGAATCGACGACGACGAGGTGCTCCAGCGCCTCGGCCGGCACGCGATCGCGCTGCTTCAGGCGGCGCGGGATGCGGGTGATCCCGCGCTGATCGCCCAGGCGGAAGCCATGGCGATGGCAGTGGGCTTCGCGCTGGCGGCGCATCTTCCGTTGAGCGCGCACACCGCGGATTGATCAGGCGGCCTCGTCCTCGCCCGCGATCAGGCGCATCGCGCGGAGGCGCGCCGTGCGCTCATCCCGCGCACGGTAATCGGCATCGAGAGCCGACCAGAGGGCCATAAGCTCGCTCTTGTCCCGCGGCTCGACCGTTACGGTCGTGTCACACGAAGAATCGCCGTGTTCGAAGGCGTCCATGCCCGGATCCCCGCGCGTCGAGATGCTGTCCGCTAACAGGACATCCTGGCGAGCGTCCACCCCGACATTGTACATCCCGCGCCGATCGTTACGCGGTGACTTCGGCGCGCTCGTCGGGCTGCGTTCCAACCATCGCGTGATCTGGTCCGAGACGCCGGGCCCGCTCGACCCGGGCCGACGGCCTGGCCAGTGCGGAACGCTGCCCGGCATGCCATGGCACGACCACCCGATAGTCCGCCGGAAGCCCGGAGTGATCACGGTAGCTTCGCGGGTCGAGGCCGCGGCTCGCCAAGTGGCTCTTGAGCGACGTGTGGCTCTTCCCGTCGGGGAAACTGACCATCCCGTCGCCCTGGATCGACTTGCCGATCTGAGCTCGCGTCGGCTTCTCCACGGAAACGTCCGGAGCGCGCTCCGCCTCCGGCGACCCGATTTGCGTCAGTGCCGCGCTCAAGCGCGCCATGATGTCCGGCAGAGCGGCGGGCATACTGTACTGATGTAACGGCGTGCGAACCGATCCGCCGGAAGTAAGTTTCGCTTCAAAGGTTTTTATGTCTTGGTTAGATACAGTATGATACCCATGATTTGATGAGACCGCGCCGGAACCTCAAGATCGGCCGGCTGGCCCGAGGAAGCGCCGGCAACGGAAGTCATCGGGAAACCCAGAAACATATCGGACACCGGGGCGCGCTACGGCTCCGGAGCGCCTCACCCGTCCCCCGCAGGCCTGCGCCGATCTGCTGGCGACGGCCGGTCAGACATCGTGGGCTTCGGACGCCATCAGGGTGGCGATGATGGATTCGACGACTGCGATCTGCTGCTGCACGGCCACGAGGCGGGGCCCGGCTTCCGACCCATCGCCCATCACGAACGTGCCCCTCTGGCGCCGGGTCTCGCGGAGCTTGCGCACGGAGGCGACGATGATCTGCCGCTCCTCGATCAGCGCGGCGCGCAGCTCGTTCAATCCGTCAAGTTCCAGCGTCGAGGCCATGCGCCGTCCCGGTCTCAGATCCGAGGCGCGGACGGGTGCGCCCATCGAAGTCGTGGGGCGATCGTGTCCGGTCCGCGCCGATGATTCCGCGCCGGCTTCGCAGGTCGCGATGGCGGCCAGCGGGCGACGACGGTCCCCGCGACGCTACCCCGCAACGGGCGCGGTTGCACGCCCTCCGTCGGCGGTCCGCCACGGTCGGGAGCGTGTCGCCTCAGTGTCGGCGTGCGGGATTGTATGCTAATGAATGCAAAATTATCTTCGGCTGACCGGCGGCCGGACCTGAGGGCGGAAGCGGACGCATGCTGAGCGGGGAGGAGCACCATCGCGGCGCGTCCCGAACGGAGGAGATCGTCGCGTTCGACGATTCGGGCGGTGGGAAGCCGGTTCGGGCCGAACGGAAACCGAGCCGATCACGCGGGATGGCCCTGGTGTTGCTCGTGCTCGCGGCAGCGGGCGGTGGCGCCTACGGGTACACGCAATACAATCAGCCGAAGGCCAGACCCAAGGCGAGCGCACCGCTCCCGGTGCCGGTGACGCTGGGGACCGTCGAGCAGGGGCCCTTCGCGCTCATGGCGAACGGGCTCGGCACGGTGCAGGCCTACAACACCGTCCAGGTGCGCACGCGGGTCGACGGCGAGATCCAGCAGGTCGCGTTCCGCGAGGGGCAGACGGTCCACAAGGGGGACGTGCTGGTCCAGGTGGATCCGCGGCCCTACCAGGCGACGCTCGATCAGGCGAAGGCCAAGAAGGAGCAGGACACCGCCAACCTCAACAACGCCAAGGTGGACCTCACCCGCTACACCGGCCTCGGCGTCTACGCGTCGCGGCAGCAGACCGAGACGCAGACCGCGCTGGTCGCTCAGCTGACCGCGCAGGTGGCGTCCGATCAGGCCGCCATCGACAACGCCACGACGCAGCTCGGCTACGCCACGATCCGCGCGCCGATCGACGGCGTCACCGGCTTCCGTCAGGTCGATATCGGGAACATCGTCAACGCGGCGGGCATGTCGGCGATCGTGACGATCACGCAGGTCGAGCCGATCTTCGTGGTGTTTACAGCGCCCGAGGATCAGCTCCCCGCCATCACCGCGGCGCTCCGGAAGGGCGACGTTCCGGTGGAGGCTTGGAGCTCGGACGGTCTCACCAAGCTCGCCGACGGCAAGCTCGCCCTGTTCAACAATCAGGTCGACACGGCGACCGGCACCATCCGCCTCAAGGCCGTCTACGAGAACAAGAACCACGCTCTGTGGCCGGGCCTCTCGGTCTCCACCAAGATGCGCGTCGCGACGCTGGCCGCGGCTACGACGGTGCCGGACGACGCCGTGCAGCACGGGCCTTCGGGCCTGTTCGCCTTCGTGGTCGACGAGGCCGGGCGGGCCCATCAGGTCGCCCTCAAGGCCGGGCGCTCGGATTCCGGCCGGACGCAGATCCTGAGCGGCGAGTTGAAGCCCGGCGAGCGCGTCATCGTCGCCGGGCAGTACAAGGTCCAGGACGGCAGCCTCGTGGCGGATCCGCGGGCGGCGCACACCGCGCAGGCGAGCGAGCCGGATGCAGGCCGGCAGCCCGAGGCGGTGCGCCGATGAGCGCAGGACCGAACGCGGATGGGACGCGGCAGGACGGGGGGCACCGATGACAGGCGGCATCTCCGCACCCTTCATCCGGTTCCCGGTGGCGACCACGCTGATCATGGTCGGCATCCTGTTCCTCGGGCTGGTGGCCTACCCGCTGCTCGGCGTCGCGCCCCTGCCGCAGGTGGATTTCCCGACGATCCAGGTGACCGCGCAGCTGCCGGGGGCCAGTCCCGAGACCATGGCGTCCTCGGTGGCGCAGCCCTTGGAGCGGCAGTTCTCGCAGATCCCGGGCGTGTCGCAGATGACCTCGACGAGCTCGCTGGGCATCTCGACGATCACGGTGCAGTTCGACTTGAACCGCAACATCGACGGCGCCGCCAGCGATATCCAGGCGGCGGTCAACGCGGCGAGCGGGCAGCTGCCCAAGAACCTGCCGAGCCCGCCGACCTACCGCAAGGTCAATCCGGCCGACTCGCCGATCCTGCTGCTCTCGGCGGTCTCCGACACCCTGCCGCTGATTGACGTGGACGATGCGGTCGACGTGCAGCTCGCTCAGCGGATCAGTCAGATCTCCGGCGTGGCGCAGGTCTTCATCGGCGGCCAGCAGAAGCCCGCGGTGCGTATCCAGGTCGATCCGGCCAAGCTCGTCGCCAAGGGACTGTCCCTGGAGGACGTGCGCAACCAGCTCGCCATCACCACGGTGAATAACCCCAAGGGCAGCATCGACGGAACGAGCCGCAGCTACACGATCTACGCCAACGACCAGCTGACGGCGGCCCGGGACTGGAACGACGTCATCATCGCCTACCGCGACGGCGCGCCCCTCCGCGTGCGCGACATTGGCCAAGCGATCGCCGGGCCCGAGGACATGAAGCAGGCGGGCTGGACCAACGGTCGCCGCGGCGTGTTCCTGGTGATCTTCAAGCAGCCCGGCGCCAACGTGATCGATACGGTCGACAGCATCAAGGCGCAGCTGCCGCGGCTGACCGCGACCCTGCCGGCCGGGATCAAGGTCGACATCCTCAGCGACCGCACCCAGACGATCCGCGCCTCGGTGGAGGACGTGCAGTTCACCCTCCTGCTGACCATCGTGCTGGTCGTGGCGGTGATCTTCGTGTTCCTGCGCAGCTTCTGGGCGACGGTCATCCCGAGCGTGACGGTACCCCTCGCCCTGCTCGGCGCCTGCGCGCTGATGTGGATGGTGGGCTACACCCTCGACAACCTGTCGCTGATGGCGCTGACCATCGCGGTCGGCTTCGTGGTCGACGACGCCATCGTCGTCCTGGAGAACATCAGCCGCTACGTCGAGGAGGGGATGCGGCCCATGGAGGCCGCGTTCAAGGGCGCGGGCGAGATCGGCTTCACCATCGTGTCGATCTCGGTGTCGCTGATCGCGGTGCTGATCCCGCTGCTCCTGATGGGCGGCATCATCGGCCGCCTGTTCCGCGAATTCGCCGTGGTGCTGTCCATGACGATCGCGGTCTCGGCCTTCGTCTCGCTGACGCTCACGCCGATGATGGCGGCGCGGCTGCTCAAGCCCCACGGCGCTGCGCGCCACGGGCGTCTCTACCGGATGAGCGAGGCCGGGTTCGACGGGTTGCTCTCGATCTACGAGCGTGCCCTCGACGTGGCCCTGCGCCACCACCGCATCACGCTGCTGACCTTCTTCGCGACCCTCGGGCTGACAGGCTACCTGTTCGTCGCGATCCCGAAGGGCTTCTTCCCCCAGCAGGACACCGGCTTCATGATCGGCGTCACCGAGGCGGGCCAGGACACCTCCTTCTCGGCGATGAAGGCGCTGCAGGAGAAGGTCGGAGCCATCGTCCAGGCCGATCCGGGCGTGGCCACCGTCGGCATGTCGCTGGGCGGCAACGGGCAGGCGCTCAACTCGGGCCGGATGTACATCACCCTGAAGCCGAGGGACGAGCGGGACGTCAACGCCTTCCAGATCATCGCCCGGCTTCGGTCGAAGCTGGAGCGCGTGGAGGGCATCCGGACCTTCATCCAGGCCACCCAGGACGTGCGCACCGGCGGGCGCACCTCCCGCACCCAGTTCGAGTACACGCTGCAGGATCCCGACCTCGCCGAGCTCAACACCTGGGCACCCCGCATCCTCGACCGGCTGAAGACGCTGCCCGAACTCCGCGACGTGGCGACCGACCAGCAGACGCGCGGAACCACGCTGACGATGGCGATCGATCGGGACGCCGCCTCGCGCTACGGCATCACCCCGCAGCTGATCGACGACACGCTCTACGACGCGTTCGGCCAACGGCAGATCGCGCAGTACTTCACGCAGCTCAACAGCTACCACGTTGTGCTGGAGGTGCTGCCGGTCCTCCAGGGCAGCCTCGACAGCCTGGACAAGATCTACATCAAGGCGCCGAACGGCGGCGGGCAGGTGCCGCTTGCGGCCTTCGCCCGCTGGACCACCGACCCGGTGGCGCCGCTCTCGGTCAACCACCAGGGCCAGTTCCCCGCGGTAACCATCAGCTTCAACCTCGCCTCCGACGTGGCCCTCGGGCAGGCCACGGAGGCGATCGGCCGGGCGATGCGGGACCTCCAGGTGCCGCCAACCGTGGTGAGCGGCTTCCAGGGCACCGCCCAGGCGTTCCAGCAGTCGCTCTCGACGGTGCCGCTCCTGATCCTGGCGGCGCTGTTCGTCGTCTACCTGATCCTCGGCATCCTCTACGAGAGCTTCATCCACCCGATCACCATCCTCTCGACGCTGCCGTCGGCGGGCGTCGGCGCGCTGGCGGTGCTCATGGCGGCGGGCTTCGACTTCAGCCTGATCGCGCTGATCGGCATCATCCTGCTCATCGGCATCGTGAAGAAGAACGGCATCATGCTGGTGGACTTCGCGATCGTCGCCGAGCGCGAGGAGGGCATCGGCCCCGAGGAGGCGATCCGCAAGGCGGCGCTGCTGCGCTTCCGCCCGATCCTGATGACCACCATGGCGGCGCTCCTCGGCGGCATCCCGCTGATGTTCGCGCACGGAACCGGCTCGGAGATCCGCCAGCCGCTCGGATACGCCATGGTGGGCGGCCTCGCGGTGAGCCAGATCCTGACGCTGTTCACGACGCCGGTGATCTACATCTACCTCGACCGCTTGGCGCACCGCCTGTCGTTCCGGGACAGGCCGGAGGCGGTGGACGCCGCTGTCGGTGCCGCGGACGATCCGGTGGAGGAGGTCCGCGGGCCGCCCGCTCTGCGCGCCGCGGAGTAAGGGGGGTACGAAGGCGCGATCCGCGGCCGTCTTCGCTGCGCTCGCGATCACGGGGGCGTCGACGGCGGCTCCCCCCCTGTCACCGCCATCAGCTTGGCACGGTCCTGAGCCGAACCAGTTGATGCGTGAACGGCCCCGCGGGGTCGCAGCGCTCCGGAACGATGCGGATGAGCCAGACTCTGCCCCTGCGAGGGCTTACCGTCCTCGCCCTGGAGCAGGCGGTCGCCGCTCCCTACTGCACGTCGCGGCTTGCCGATGCCGGCGCACGGGTCATCAAGATCGAGCGGCCGGAAGGCGATTTCGCCCGGGGCTACGATGCCGCCGTCAACGGGCTGGCGAGCTACTTCGTATGGCTCAACCGCGGCAAGGAAAGCCTCGTTGCCGACATCAAGGACCCGGCGGATGCGCGCCTGCTCCACGCGATCCTCGCGCGGACCGACGTGTTCGTGCAGAACCTCGCGCCCGGCGCCGCCAGGCGGGCGGGCTTCGACGCGGCGGACCTGCGGGCGCGCCATCCCCGGCTCATCACCGTCGACATCTCCGGCTACGGTGCCGGCCACGCCTACAGCGACATGAAGGCCTACGACCTGCTGGTCCAGGCGGAGAGCGGGCTCGCCGGCATCACCGGCCACCCGGCGGGGCCCGGGCGGGTCGGGGTCTCCGTCTGCGACGTCGCCTGCGGGATGGACGCGCACGCCGCTGTGCTGGAGGCGCTGATCGCCCGCGGGATCACGGGAGAAGGCTGCGCCCTGGAGGTCAGCCTGTTCAGCGGCGCGGCCGACTGGATGAACGTGCCGCTCCTCTACTTCGAGGGCACGGGCCGAATGCCTCAGCGGGTCGGGCTCGCCCATCCCACGATCTGCCCTTACGGCGCCTTTCCCACCGCGGACGGCGGCCTCGTGCTGATCTCGATCCAGAACGAGCGGGAATGGGCGCGCTTCTGCGGGGGCGTGCTGGGGGAGCCGGACCTCGCCACCGCCGAGGGGTTCGGCTCGAACAACGCCCGCGTGGCCAACCGGGCAGCCGTCGATCAGCGCATCGGCTTGGAACTGGTGCGTCTTACCCGCGACGCGGCCGCGTCCAGGCTGAAGGCGGCGGGTACCGCCTACGGCTTCGTCAACACGCTCGCCGACCTGTCGACCCATCCGGCCCTGGTCCGCGCCGAGGTCCAGACCCCCGCCGGCCCGGCCAGCATCGTGGCGCCGCCGGTCCTGATCGACGGGCAGGTGCGGGCGCTCGGTGCCGTTCCCGCAATCGGCGCGCACAGCGATCGCATCCGCGCGGAATTCGCCGCCGCACCCTGAAAGCCTACATCGGACCACGACGTGGGAACGGGAGGGGACGAAGAGGCTCGACGGCAAGGTCGCGATCGTCACGGGGGCCGGCGGCGGCTTCGGAGCGGGCATCGCCCAGCACTTCGCCGCCGAGGGCGCCGCCGTCGCCTGCGTGGATATCGACCTTGGGGCGGCCGAACGCGTCGCCGCGGGGATCGGCGCCAAGGCCCTCGCCGTCGGCGCGGATGTCGGCAGCGCCGCCGATGTCGAAGCCAGCGTCGCGGCGACCCGCGAGCGTTTCGGGGTACCGCACATCCTGGTCAACAACGCCGGTACGACCCACCGGAACAAGCCGCTCCTGGAGGTGACCGAGGACGAGTTCGACCGCGTGTTCCGGGTGAACGTGAAATCGATCTTCCGCTATGTCCGCGCGATCGCGCCGGTGATGCGCGACGCGGGCGGTGGCGTGATCCTCAACGTCAGCTCGACGGCGGCGCTCCGGCCGCGACCCGGGCTCACGTGGTACAACGCTTCCAAGGGCGCGGCGAGCCTCGCCACCAAGTCGCTGGCTCTGGAACTGGCACCCTGGAAGATTCGGGTGAACGCCCTCTGCCCGGTCATGGGGGCTACCGGCCTGCTCGAGCATTTCATGGGCGTGCCCGACACGCCGGAAAACCGGGAGCGCTTCATCGCCACGATCCCGCTCGGGCGTCTCTCGCAGGCCCGCGACATCGCGGCGGCGGCCCTGTTCCTGGCCTCCGACGAGGCCGAATTCATCACCGGGGTCGACCTGCCGGTCGACGGCGGCCGCACGGCCTGAGGAGCCCGTCATGGAAGCCTATACCGAGATCCGCGAGGCGGTCGCCAAGCTTTGCGCAGGCTTTCCCGGCCCGTACTGGCGGGCGCTGGACCGGGAGATGGCCTATCCGACCGAATTCGTGAACGCGCTGACCGGGAGCGGGTACCTGTCGGTCCTGATCCCGGAGGCGTTCGGCGGTGCCGGCCTGCCGCTCTCCGCTGCGGCGGCGATCCTCGAGGAAGTTCAGCGTGCGGGCTGCAACGGGGGCGCCTGCCACGCGCAGATGTACACGATGGGCACCCTTCTGCGGCACGGCTCGGACGCCCAGAAGGCCGAGTACCTGCCGCCCATCGCGGAGGGGCGCCTGCGGCTCCAGGCCTTCGGGGTCACCGAGCCCACCTCCGGGACCGACACCGGCAGCCTCAAGACCACGGCGCGCCGCGAGGGCGACGCCTACGTGGTCAACGGCCAGAAGATCTGGACGAGCCGCGCCGAGCATTCGGACCTGATGCTGCTCCTGGCCCGCACGACCCCCCGCACGGAGGGCATGAAGCGCACGGACGGATTGTCCGTCCTCCTCGTCGACATGCGCGAGGCGCGAGGCAACGGCCTCACCATCCGGCCGATCCGCACGATGATGAACCACGCCACAACCGAGGTGTTCTTCGACAACCTCCGCGTGCCGGCCCAGAACCTGATTGGCGAGGAGGGCAGGGGCTTCCGCTACATCCTGTCCGGCATGAACGCCGAGCGCATCCTGATCGCGGCGGAATGCGTCGGCGACGCCAAGTGGTTCATCGACAAGGCGAAGGCCTACGCGGGTGACCGATCGGTCTTTGGCCGTCCGATCGGTGCCAATCAGGGCGTGCAATTCCCGATCGCCCGCGCCTACGCCAACATGCGGGCCGCGGAGTTGATGGTCCGCGAGGCACTGAGCCTCTACGAGGGCGGCGCCAATCCCGGCGCCGAGGCCAACATGGCCAAGATGCTCGCCGCGGACGCCTCTTTCGAGGCCGCCAATGCCTGCATCCAGACCCACGGTGGCTTCGGATTCGCCGAGGAGTACGACGTGGAGCGCAAGTTCCGCGAGACGCGCCTCTACCAAGTTGCGCCCATCTCCACGAACCTCATCCTCGCCTACCTGTCCGAGCACGTCCTCGGCATGCCCCGCTCGTACTGACATGACGGACTTCGCTGCCTGGATCGGACGGACGCGCACGGCGTCCGACCTCGTGACGCCGCGCCTCCTGGCCGAGTTCCGCGCGACCCTCGCGCCGCATCTGGCACCGGTCGCCGAGGGACACGCTTTGCCGGCCCTGCACTGGTGCCTCGCTCCGGAGACGCCCCCCGCCGATGCACTGGGACCGGACGGTCACGCCGCCAAGGGCGGGTTCCTGCCGCCCGTGCCGTTGCCGCGGCGCATGTGGGCCGGCGGGCAGATCGAGACCATCGCGGAGCTGCGCGTGGGGGATCTGGTGACGCGCACCGAGACCGTGCGGGACGTGGCCTTCAAGGAGGGGCGCAGCGGGACCCTATGCTTCGTCACCGTCGATCACGCGATGGCGACGGAGCGCGGCGTCGCGATCCGAGAGCGGCAGGACATCGTCTACCGCGAAGCGGCCGCCGCGCAGGCCGGCCGCCCGGTCGAGGCTGAGCGGGACTCGGCCGAGGCCTACGCGCGGGTCTGGGCCGTGCCGGCGACGCCGACGCTCCTGTTCCGCTACTCGGCGATGACCTTCAACGGCCATCGCTTCCACTACGACCAACCCTACGCCACGCAGGTGGAGGGCTATGCGGACTTGGTTGTCCATGGTCCCATGCAGGCGACGCTGCTGATGAACCTCGCGGCCACGCTGCTGGATCGGGCGCCGCGCAGCTTCGCCTATCGCGGCGTCTCGCCGATGACCGCCAACCAGACCTTCCGGGTGTGCGGCCGGCTCACGGAGACCGGCTTCGAGGGCGTGACGCTCGACGAGGCGAGCCGGGTGTGCATGCGGGCGCGGGGTGAGGGCTAGCGCCCGACCGATCAGCGATCCGTCCGACCGGGAAACGCGATCGGCTCGATCGGCAGATCACCGGCGCCGTGGTCGTGCGCAGCGACGGCGCCCTGCGTCGCTGCACTCGCAAGGTCGGTGACGGGTTGGGGATGCCGGTGGGGTCTGCAGGCCTACGCGCTGGTTCCGGCTCACCCACGATGCCCGTGGATCACGTTCGTCGCGGCGGGCTCCGCGGAGGCGAGGCCCGCCGAAGCTTCGCTCAGGCGAGCTTCAGCCCGACGTTGACGTTGCCGCGGGTGGCGTTCGAGTACGGGCACACTTGGTGCGCGGCGTCCACGAGCTTCTGCGCGTCGGCGCGGTCCAGGCCGGGCAGGCTGATGGTCAGGTCGGCCGTGATGCCGAAGCCGCCTTCGGAGCGCGGGCCGATGCCGACATCGGCGGTGACGCTGGTGTCGGCCGGGACCTTCAGCTGCAACGACGGCGCCACAGCCTTCATGGCGCCGAGGAAGCACGCCGAGTAGCCGGAGGCGAAGAGTTGCTCCGGATTTGCGCCCGGGCCGCCCGCGCCGCCGAGCTCCTTCGGGGTCGAGAGCTTGACCTCGAAGTTGCCGTCGGCCGTCCGCGCGGCGCCGTCGCGGCCCCCGGTGGCGGTGGCGGTGGTGCGGTACTTCACGTCTACGGACATGGCGGTCTCCGATGTCTGGAAGAGGGTCAGCATCAAGCGGTCAGCGGGCAACCGCGTTCCATCATTTTAATTGCGCGCAATCTAATTTCAAGGATCGATCAGGGTGAATCTGTCGACATCCACCAGCCCCCGGTCGGTGATCTTGAGGTGCGGGATCACCGGAAGCGGCAGGAATGCCACCTGCAGGAACGGCTCGGGCAGGACAACGCCGAGGCCGCGCGCGGCGGCGCGCAGGGCGACCAGATCGCGCCGAATGGCATCGAACGGCATCAGGCTCATCAGGCCGGCCAGGGGGAGGGCGATCTCGGCGAGCACGCGGCCGTCCGCGACCACCACGAAGCCGCCCTCGATCTCGCCCAGGCGGTTCACCGCCACGGCCATGTCGGCCTCGTCCGCGCCGACCACCGTGATGTTGTGGCTGTCGTGTCCCACCGACGACGCGATGGCGCCGCGCTGCAGCCCGAACCCCTTCACGAAGGCGACCCCGATGCCGCGTTCCCCGGGCGCGGTCCGGCCGTGCCGCTCCACGACGGCGACCTTGATGACGTCCTGGCCGAGATCGACGCGACGCTCGCCGCCCCGGTAGGGCAAATTCAGGTCGTGCCGCAGCGTGATGATCTTGCCCGGCACCACGCCGATCACCGGCGTCGACGGTCCCGAGCCCGGGGCCGCGAAGTCGGACGCCTGCACGTGCCGCGCCCGCACGCTGCCGCGCCCGATCGGCGCCACGGGTGTCCGACCCGCGAACAGCGCGTCGTCGACCGGGCGCCCAGCGCTGATCACCCGCGACACCGCGCAGGCGGCCAGATCGTCGAGCACGACGAGGTCGGCCCTCTGCCCGGGCGCCACGAGGCCGCGGTCGTGGAGGCCGAAGGCCCGGGCCGCGGACCACGAGGCGGCCCGGTAGGCCGCCAGCGGCGGTGCGCCCAGCGCGATGGCCGTGCGGATGACGTAGTCGAGGTGGCCCTCCTCGGCGATGTCGAGGGGGTTCCGGTCGTCGGTGCAGAAGGCGAGGAACGGCGCGGTGCGTTCGGTGAGGATCGGCGCGAGGGCGTGCAGGTCCTTGCAGACGGATCCCTCGCGAATCAGCACGGTCATCCCCTTCGAGAGCTTCTCCAGGGCCTCCTCGGGGGTCGTCGCCTCATGCTCCGTGCGGATGCCGGCCGCGATGTAGCCGTTCAGCGCCGCCCCGCGCAGGAGGGGCGCGTGGCCGTCGATGTGCCGGCCCTGGAAGGCGGCGAGCTTCTCCAGCACGGCCCGATCGCCCGCCAGCACGCCGGGGAAATTCATGAATTCGGCGAGACCGATCACCTTCGGGTCCTGCGCGAAGGGCATGAGATCGGCTGCGGTGATCCGAGCGCCGGACGTCTCCAGATGGTCGGTCGCCGGAACGCAGGAGGAGAGCTGCACCCGCAGGTCCATCGCCAGCGTCCCGGACGATTCGAGGAACCACGCGAAGGCGTCGGTCCCGAGGACGTTGGCCATCTCGTGCGGGTCGCAGATCCCCGTGGTGACCCCGTGCGGCAGGACGCAGCGCTCGAATTCCTGCGGCGGCATCAGCGAGGATTCGACGTGGAAATGCGTGTCGATGAAACCCGGCACCACGATCTTGCCGCGCAGATCGATCTCCCGGCGGCCGCGATACGATCCGAAGGTGCCGACGATCCGCTCGCCGCAGATCGCGACGTCGGAATCCACCAAGTCGCCGGTGACGAGGTCGAGGAACCGCGCGCCCTTCAGAACGAGGTCGGCCTCCGCGTGGCCCTGCCCCTGCGCGATCGCGCGCCGCAGGAGATCCACCTGTGTCATCGGCTCACACTCCGTCCCGTCCCGTCATCCGCCAGAAGCATGCCATGGCTGCGTGCCGCCCGGCGACGCTTGCGGACATGCGCCTGCGGGCGCAGAAGCCCACCACCTTCGAACCGGTCGAATCGCGCGATGCCTGCCTATCGTTCCCGTACCACCACCCACGGTCGCAACATGGCCGGCGCTCGCGGACTCTGGCGCGCCACCGGCATGAAGGATGCCGATTTCGGCAAGCCGATCATCGCGGTGGTCAACTCGTTCACGCAGTTCGTGCCGGGTCACGTCCACCTCAAGGATATCGGCCAGCTGGTCGCCCGCGAGATCGAGGCGGCCGGCGGCGTCGCCAAGGAGTTCAACACCATCGCGGTCGATGACGGCATCGCGATGGGCCACGACGGCATGCTGTACTCGCTCCCGTCCCGGGAGCTGATCGCCGACTCCGTCGAGTACATGGTCAACGCGCACTGCGCCGACGCGATGGTGTGCATCTCGAACTGCGACAAGATCACCCCCGGCATGCTGATGGCGACGTTGCGCCTCAACATCCCGACCGTGTTCGTCTCGGGTGGCCCGATGGAGGCCGGCAAGGTCCAGCTCCCGGGCATCGCCAGGAAGGTCGACCTCGTCGACGCGATGATCGCGGCGGCCGATGACCGGATCTCCGACGCGGACGTCGCGGTGATCGAGCGCTCGGCCTGCCCGACCTGCGGCTCGTGCTCGGGCATGTTCACCGCGAACTCGATGAATTGCCTCACCGAGGCGCTGGGACTCGCGCTGCCGGGCAACGGCTCCGTGCTGGCCACGCATGCCGACCGCAGGCGCCTGTTCGTCGAGGCCGGCCACCTCATCGTCGACCTCGCCCGGCGCCACTACGAGCAGGACGACGCGAGCGTGCTGCCGCGCGCCGTGGCGAGCTTCAGAGCGTTCGAGAACGCCATGACCCTCGACATCGCCATGGGCGGCTCGACCAACACGGTGCTGCACCTGCTGGCCGCCGCCCATGAGGGCGAGGTGCCTTTCACGATGGCCGATATCGACCGCCTGTCCCGGCGGGTTCCGGTGCTCTGCAAGGTCGCCCCGGCGGTCGCCAACGTCCACATGGAGGACGTGCACCGCGCGGGGGGGATCATGGGGATCCTGGGCGAGCTCGACCGGGCGGGCCTGATCGACACCGAGGCCGGCAACGTGTCGGCCGGGACCCTCGGCGCGGCCCTGGCCCGCTGGGATGTGCGCGTCGCGCCGAGCACCGCAGTGCAGACCTTCTACCGGGCGGCCCCCGGCGGCGTGCCGACCCAGGTGGCGTTCAGCCAGGAGTCGCGCTTCGACGAGCTCGACCTCGACCGGGCGGGCGGCGTCATCCGCGACGCCGCGCACGCCTACTCGCAGGATGGCGGCCTCGCGGTGCTCTACGGCAACCTCGCCGAGCAGGGCTGCATCGTGAAGACCGCGGGCGTCGACGCGGCGGTTCTCACCTTCACGGGTACGGCTCGGGTGTTCGAGAGCCAGGACGCGGCCGTGAACGGGATCCTGAACGGCAAGGTCACGGCCGGTGAGGTCGTGCTGATCCGCTACGAGGGCCCTCGGGGTGGCCCCGGCATGCAGGAGATGCTGTACCCGACGAGCTACCTGAAATCGAAGGGTTTGGGGAAGGCCTGCGCCCTCGTCACAGACGGTCGGTTCTCCGGCGGCTCCTCCGGGCTGTCGATCGGCCACGTGTCGCCGGAAGCCGCCGAAGGTGGCCTGATCGGCCTCGTGCACGACGGTGACATTATCGCGATCGACATTCCGGCACGCACCATCCGCCTGGACGTGGATCCGGTCGAACTGGAGCGTCGGCGCGCCGCGCAGGATGCGGCGGGCTGGCAGCCGGAAAACCCGCGCCCGCGCAAGGTCAGTGCGGCGCTGCGCGCCTACGCGATGCTGACCACCAGCGCGGCCCACGGCGCCGTCCGACGGGTGTAGCCCCGCATCCGGGTTCGCGGAGCCGCGACGGCCGGAGCGGCTCTGCCGGTTCCTGTCGGATGACCGCCAAGGCTGAAACGTCGAAGCGCGGCCCATGTGCCAGCCAACGGGCTGCCGGCGGAGGGCACCCGCGGCGCAGCTCCGCCGCTTCTCCACCGCATCCCGGGCTCGCGGCTCGGGAGGGTGTCGCGCCGCTGCACCGGTCCTGAACGCGAAAACCCCGCGTGGCCGGACCGCGCGGGGTTTTCGAGAAACCGAAGGTGGGCGGATCAGACCGCCATCCGCTCCTCGCCGTCCATCGGCTCACGCAGCACGTAGCCGCGGCCCCAGACGGTCTCGATGTAGTTTTTGCCCTGGCTGGCGTTGGCGAGCTTCTTGCGCAGCTTGCAGATGAACACGTCGATGATCTTCAGC
>NZ_BPQS01000015.1 GCF_022179385.1 Methylobacterium longum
CACCACGCGCGTGCACGGGCCGTTCTGCTCGGACAGCGAGGTCGAGACCGTGGTCGCCCACCTCAAGCGCCAGGGCCGACCCAGCTACCTCGACGCCGTCACCGCGGACGACGAGGAGGGCGCGGCCGAGAAGGGCGGCGCCAAGGGCAAGGCCGGCCCGGCGGAACTCGAACTCGACGGTGCCGTGTTCGATCAGGGTTCGTTCGGCGAGACCGGCGGCGACCTCTACGATCAGGCCGTGCAGGTGGTGCTGCGCGACCAGAAGGCGTCGACCAGCTACATCCAGCGCCGCCTGCAGATCGGCTACAACCGCGCCGCCTCGATCATGGAGCGGATGGAGGTCGAGGGCATCGTCGGCCCGGCCAACCATGCCGGCAAGCGCGAGATCCTGGTGGAGGACGCCGTCGGCTGAGGGCGGCTTTCCTCGGACGGTGCCTCGGCCAGCGCAGCTGGCAGCGCATCGGATGGCGCGCCGGGCTGGTCGGACGGAAGGCCGCCCCTCCGCGTCCCGGGGCCGCCGGCGCGCCGGGACCGGTTTCCGGCCGTGCGGCGTCGCGATGACGTCTCCAGACGCGCCGCGCTCGATGCGCAGCGGGCGCCGGCGTCGCAGACGCCGATGTCCATCCGGGACGCCGCCATCCTAAGGTCGGCTCCGCGGAGCCGCCGGGACTCCGGAACGGGCCCCGCCCCGGCGGGTTGTCTGGCCGGTTTGCTGCAGCGCAGCCGCACGGGAGGCAGGGATGGCCGAGCCGACGACGACCCTCAAGGACAAGGCCGCCTGCGGCACCAAGCCGGCGCCGCCCTGCACGCTGGTGATCTTCGGGGCCGGCGGCGACCTGACCAAGCGCCTCCTGATGCCCTCGCTCTACAACCTCGCGGGGGCCGGGCTCCTGCCGGAGGGCTTCTCGATCCTCGGGGTCGACCACAACGACGGCACCGACGAGGGTCTGCGCGACACCCTCACCAAGACCCTGGAGGCGTTCAGCCAGGACCCGACCTCCGAGTTCCACGCCGACCATATCGACCAGACGAGCTGGGGCTTCATCCGCGACCGGCTGCACTACCTCAAGGGCGACTTCGAGAAGCCCGAGACGTTCTCCGCGATCCGGGAGCGGGTGACGGGCAGCGCGGTGTTCTACTGCGCGGTGGCGGCCCGCTTCTTCGGGACGATCGTGGACGGGCTCGGGCAGGCCGGCCTGCTCAAGCAGGAGGGTGACGAATTCCGCCGCGTGGTCATCGAGAAGCCGTTCGGCTCCGACCTCGCCTCGGCCCGGGAACTCAACGCCCGCATCCTCAAGCAGGGCGACGAGAGCCAGTTCTACCGGATCGACCACTTCCTGGGTAAGGAGACGGTGCAGTCGATCATGGCGTTCCGCTTCGCCAACGGGCTGCTGGAGCCGGTCTGGCGGCGGGAATACATCGACAGCATCCAGATCACGGCCGCCGAGACGGTGGGCGTCGAGGAGCGCGGCGGCTTCTACGAGCCGACCGGGGCGCTGCGCGACATGGTGCCCAACCACATGTTCCAGCTCCTCTGCATGGTCGCCATGGAGCCCCCGAACTCCTTCGACGCCGAGGCGGTGCGCACCGAAAAGGCCAAGCTCGCCGAAGCCGTGCGGCCGATCCCGCCGACGGATGCGGTGCGCGGCCAGTACACGGCCGGCACCTCGGCGGGGCGCGACGTGCCGGCCTACCGGGACGAGCCGCACGTGGCCGAGGATTCGGTCACCGAGACCTACATCGCCCTCAAGCTCCATATCGAGAACTGGCGCTGGGCCGGCGTGCCGTTCTACGTCCGCACCGGCAAGCGCATGGCCGGGCGGCGCACCGAGATCGCGGTGCTGTTCAAGCCGGCCCCGTTCAAGATGTTCGCGGATACGCCCAATGCGGATCTCGGGCCCACCGTGATGCGGATCCTGATCGATCCCGATCACGGGGTCAGCACCGAGTTCAACGTGAAGGTGCCGGGGCCGCAGATGCGGATCGGCCGGGTGCGGTCCGGCTTCCGCTACAAGGACTTCTTCGCCGACACGCCGAATGTCGGCTACGAGACGCTGCTGTACGACTGCATGACCGGCGACGCGACGCTGTTCCAGCGCGCCGACAACATCGAGGCCGGCTGGGCCGCGGTGGAGCCCCTGCTCGCGGGCTGGCCGCAGGCGGAAGTGGCCTTCTACCCCGCCGGCAGCACCGGCCCCAGAGAGGCCGACGCGCTCCTGGCGCGCGACGGCCGCCACTGGCTGGGTCTCGACGGGACGACGGATTGAGCGAACCGGGCGGAACCGGGCGGGGGCTGCCGGCCGGGCCGCCCGGCTTCACGCCCCCTGGCGACGCCCCCGCCCTCGAGGGCTGAGAGGCGGAACTGGAGCCGGCGCTCCTGTCCGTCAGGCGGGACCCCACCCGGATCCGCCTCGCGGCGATCGGCCCGCGGGCGACCTCGCGGCTTCGGACGGCCCGTGACCGTTTGCGGGTGCAGGGCCGTGCCCTCCGGAAGCGCGGCGGAACTCCGCCCGGGCGACCCGCCGGCGGTGGGCAATCCTTCCGAAACCCGGAATCTCAGCGGCGCTTGAACGGCACCATCGCGGCCACCGCGAGGGCGTCGACCCGGTTGTTCAGCGGGTCGCTGGCGTGGCCCTTCACCCAGTGCCACGCCACCTCGTGGCGCTCCCGGGCGGCGTCGATGCGGCGCCAGAGATCCTCGTTCTTGACGGGCTTCTTGTCGGCGGTGCGCCAGCCCCGGGCCTTCCAATTGTGGATCCAGCTGGTGACGCCCTGGCGCAGGTACTGCGAGTCCGTGAACAGGTCGACCCGGCAGGGGCGCTTCAGCGCCTCCAACGCCGCGATCGCCGCGAGGATCTCCATCCGGTTGTTGGTGGTGTGGGCCTCGCCCCCGGAGAGTTCCTTGCGGGTGTCGCCGAAGATCAGGATCGCGCCCCAGCCACCGGGCCCGGGATTCCCCGAGCAGGCGCCGTCCGTGTAGATCATCACGCGCTTCGGTTCGGCGGCAGACCCAGCCTCGGATTCAGCCTCGGACCCGGCCTCGGGTCCAGCCTCGCTCAGATCGGTGCGCATCCAGCCCTCAACCCTGCCGCCCGTAATCCCGCGCGTCCCGCGCCCGCCGGTGGAAGGTGAGCCGGCGATCGAATTCCCGCGGGTCCTTGGGCTTCACCAGGGCACCCGGCGGCACGTTCAGCCAGTCCACCAGCCGGGTGAGCATGAACCGGAGCGCCGCGCCCCGGCACAGGACCGGCAGGGCCGCGACCTCGGCGGGTTCGAGCGGCCGCACGGCCTCGTAGCCCGCGATCAGCGCCGCCGCCATGTCGCGGTGGAAGGTGCCGTCGACCGAGAAGCACCACGCGTTGAGGCAGACCGCGAGGTCGTACGCGAAGGCGTCCGTGCAGGCGAAGTAGAAGTCGATCAGCCCCGACAGGGCGTCGCCGATGAAGAACACGTTGTCGGTGAAGAGATCCGCGTGGATCACCCCGCCCGGCAGGTCCCGGGGCCAGTGCGCCTCCAGGACGTCGAGGTCGGCGCGGGTGCGCGCCGCGAGGCCGGGCTCGACCGAATCGGCCTGCGCCTCGGCCTGTTCGAAGAGCGGTCGCCAGGCCTCGACCGAGAGGTTGTTCTCCCGCGCCATCGCGAAATCCCGCCCGGCCGCATGCAGCTCGGCCAGTGCCCGGCCGAGTTCCCGGCAATGCTCCGCGCCCGGCGCCTTGACGGACACGCCCTCCAGGAAGCTCACGATCGCGGCGGGCCGCCCGCACAGCTGCCCCAGGGCCTGGCCGGCCCGGTCCCGCACCGGCTGCGGGCAGGCGAGGCCGCGGGCGGAGAGGTGCTCCATCAGGCCGATGAAGAACGGCAGATCCTGCTCCCGCACCCGCTTCTCGTACAGCGTCAGGATGTAGGAACCGTCGGTGGTGTGCAGGAAGAAGTTCGAGTTCTCGACCCCCTCGGCGATGCCCTTGTAGGAGAGCAGGCTGCCGATCGCGTAGGCGGACAGGAAGTCGGCGAGCGCCGCGTCGGATACCTCGGTGTAGACGGCCACGTGTTCGCGCTCTGGATTTTCGGATCTTCGATACAACGAGGGGCGCCGAAGCGCCCCCGCATAAAGCCTGCCGCGCCCGTGTCCAGGCTGCCTACTCGGCGGCCTCGCTGCGCAGCTCCCGCGGCAGCGGGAAGACCATGTCCTCGATCACCGTCGAGACCGTGTCGACCAGGACGTCGTAGCGGGCCGCGAAGGCGTCGATGATCTCCTCAACCAGCACCTCGGGGGCCGAGGCCCCGGCGGTGAGGCCGAGCTTCCGGATGCCCTCGAAGGCCGGCCAGTCGATCTCCTCGGCGCGGAGCACCAGGCGGGTGATCGGGCAGCCGACGCGCTCGGCGACCTCGCGCAGGCGCTGCGAATTCGACGAGTTGGACGAGCCCACGACGATCAGGGCGTCCACCAGCGGGGCCACCTGCTTCACCGCCTCCTGGCGGTTGGTGGTGGCGTAGCAGATGTCGTCCTTGTGCGGCCCGGTGATGGTCGGGAACTTCTTCTTCAACGCTTCGACGATGTGCCGGGTGTCGTCCACCGACAGGGTCGTCTGGGTGACCCAGGCGAGGTTGTTGGGGTTGTCGGGGGTCAGGGCCGCGATCTGGTCGAGATCCTCCACCAGGGTGATCGAGCCCTTGGGCAGCTGGCCCATGGTGCCGACCACCTCGGGATGGCCGGAATGGCCGACCAGCAGCACGTGGCGGCCGCGCTTGTGGTGGATCTCGGCCTCGCGGTGGACCTTCGTCACCAGCGGGCAGGTGGCGTCGATGGTGGTCAGGCCGCGCGAATCGGCGTTGGCCGGCACCGTCTTGGCGACGCCGTGGGCGGAGAAGATCACCGGGGCGGCGCCGTCCGGCACCTCGTCGAGCTCGCGGACGAACACCGCGCCCTTCCGCTTCAGGCTCTCGACCACGTACTTGTTGTGCACGATCTCGTGCCGCACGTAGACGGGCGGCCCGTAGATGGCGAGCGCCCGTTCCACCACATCGATGGCCCGCACCACGCCGGCGCAGAAGCCGCGAGGGGCACAGAGCAGGATTTCCAGCGGCGGCTTGCCGGTGGTGCCCGCGACGGGCTCAGAAGGCGCGATTTCGACGGTCATAGGGGGGATGTGGCGAGGGCGGGGCTATCCTGTCAACAGGAGTCACCCACGAACAGGGCAGGAAGAGGGACGCGGAGCGGCTCTGTAGCACGATTGCCGCGGGACGCACGACGGGGGCGGACCGGGACCCGCGCCGGTCCTCGAACGCCCCCCGAGACTAAAGGCGTCTGAGGCCCGTGACCGCGCCGAAGCTGTTCGCCCGGATCCGGGCGACCGCCGCGTCCAGCGGCTCCGCAGCCACCGCCATGTGGTGGCCGTTGGCGTGGATCAGCGTCCCGGGATCGAGCATCAGCCCGACATGGCCGCGCCAGAACACGAAGTCGCCCCGGCGCAGGCCCGCGAGATCGAGCGGCAGGGCCTGCCCGAGATCTCGCTCCTGCATGTCCGCGTCCCGCGGGCAGGGCAGGCCGGCCGCGTCGAGGCAGAGCTGCACGAGGCCCGAGCAATCGAGGCCGAGGCTGGTGCGCCCGCCCCACAGGTAGGGCGTCCCGATGAGCCGCGCCGCGGTGGCCGGGTAGTCGGGTTCGCACTCCGCGGCGGGCGCGCAATGGTCGGCGAACACGAAGCCGCCCGGCGTTTCCAGGTACGCCCCGGCCGCGCCGGTCACGACGAGGCGCGCCCCCAGGCTCAGATGGGCGCGGACCGGCCGCTTCAGGTCCGGCGCGGGATACAGGAAGGTGCGCAGAGCCGTGACCCGGTGCGTCGGCTCCGGCTCGGCCGGTCCCAGGCAGGCGGACGGCAGGTAGCCGACATACCCGTCGCGGACGAGCTGCACGAAGGCGAAACCGTCCGCCTCGGCGTAGAGCGTGACCGGGTCGCCCTGGAGCGCTTCAGTGTCGAGCCCGGCCTCCGGTCCGGGTGCGCGGCGGAGGGGCGCCGAGGGCGCGACGACCCGGCGCGGCGTGCCATCCACGTAGCGGGCCGCCGCGACGCGGCCGCGCAGGCCGCTGTCGGCGATGTCGGGGCGGGCCGGCGTCAGGCGCGGATCGAGCGTGTCGGTCATGGGAGGATCGTACACGCACCTCGTTAATCCCGCCCGCCCCGCGCGGCCGGGCGACGCGACCGCCGTGCCGGGGCACCGGCGCGCGAATCCGCCGATGCGCCATTATGCCGCACGAGCCGCGTTCTGGGATGGGGAGTGCTGAAGACGTGGTCGTCTGCCCCACCCCGCCGGGCGGATCCGCCCGGGCGCCCTGCTCATTTCGACGCCACGCGACCGTCGGGCGGCATTGGCGCCGCCTGCAAGCCGGCTTCCCGCAGCCATCAGGCATGTGCCCGGCACGGCGGTCGTCCGTTTTTGATGCACTGCACAACCGGCCCGGAAGACGCTATGTCTGTCCCATGAAGACTGCGAGTCGCCCCGTGAAGAAGACGCAGAAGAGCTTTGCCGACCTGCCGCCGATCCGGGTGCGCCGCGAGCCGCCGACGGTGAACGAGGCGGTGGCCGCCGCGCAGGACCTCGCCGACGACGTCGAGCAGCAGGTCGAGATCGCCGCCGGCCTGATGGGCCTGCCGGCGGATGAGGTCCGTCCCCACGTCCTGGCGGCCAAGCTGGCGGCCAGGACGGCCAAGCCGGAGCGCGTCCCGGAGCGGATCCTGACCCATGCGAGCCCGAGCCGGGCCCCCCGCACCGTCGTGGTCGAGCGCCGCACCCGACCGACCGTGGTGATCGAGCGCCGCGGCCGGCCCCTCGACCCGCGGCGCTGAGCCGCCGTCAGGGCGATGGCCTCACCAGGTCAGCGCCTCGCCCCGGAAGTCGAGGTAGTGGGCGCCCGGTCGGCCGAGCTGCGCCGTGATCACGTCGGCGAGGCCGGCGACGCTGGTCGCCACGTCGATGTCGGCCGCCGCCCCGCCCATCTCGGTGCGCACCCAGCCCGGGTGCAGGATCAGCACCGACAGGTTCTCCGCCCGGTGGCGGATCTCGAAGCTGCGCGCCAGGGTGTTCAGCGCCGCCTTGCTGGCCCGGTAGGTCTCCCAGCCCCCGGTGTCGTTCAGGCCGACGCTGCCGAGGACCGAGCTCATCACCGCGATGCTGCCGCCGGCGGCGAGGCGATCGAGGAAGGCTTCGGCGAAGCGGATCGGGCTGACGGCGTTGGTGAGATAGACCTGCGCGGCCACCGCCCGAGGGACCACGTGGAGCGGGTCCTGCGCCTGCGTGGCGACGCCGGCGACCACGAAGATCAGGTCGAACCGCTGGTCCGCCAGCCGGTCGTGAAGGGCGGCGACACCCGCGTCGTCGTCGATGTCGGCGGTCTCGATGCGCAGCGCCGGCGCGCTCAGGCGGCCGAGTTCGGGGGACGGCGTGCGCTGGGTCGCGGTGACGCGCCAGCCCCGCGCCAGGAAGGTCTCGACGAGGCCGAGCCCCAGGCCGCGGGAGGCCCCGACGATCAGCGCGCTCTTCTGGGATGGAATCATGGTCGGTCTCCGGGATCGGCCGGATAAGGTCCGATCGGGTCCGGAGGTTGCGTGACCGGGCTCACGTCCCGGGCGGTCGGGCCTCGTCCGGATCGGATCTGTGGCCGCGTCAGGACACCCTGGCGTGTCGGGGCCTCGGACGCGTTGTGTGCGGGTTCCGACTCAACCGCTCCCGTGCGCGGGCCGCCCGACCGCGGCGCATCGCACGAGCCGCAGGCCATGATCCCGACCCCCACTCTGCTGACCGCCATGCTCAAGCGGGACGACGCCGATCTCTCCTACCTCCAGCAGGCGCTCGCGACCGTCTGCGCGCAGACGGGCGGCAAGGCCGGCACCGTCCTCGAAACGGTCCTCACGCCCGTGCCGAGGCAGCGCGCCGCCGTCGTGCGACCGTTGGCCGTCCAGGTCCAAGCGGAACGATCGCCCGGCCCGCCGGACGCGGACGACCCCTGGCCGTAGGCCGAATGCGGCTTCCTCGTTCGCGAGCGCCGGACGGTGCGCGCCCACCGGCGGGCAGGTCCTCGGTCGGCAAGGCTCTCGGTCGGCGAGATCCGCGGCAGGGTCGAGGCGGAACGCCGGCTCACCGGCGACGAGCCAGGGTCCGACCCCTACCGGTTGCGGACCTGCAGGGCGGGCGCCGGGCGCCGGATCGTCATCGCGACCCTGCGGGATACAGGGCGCTGTGCGGGGGGAAGCTGGCGAGATACCGCGCACGTTCCCAGAGATCGATGCCGTGACCGTTGGACAGCGTGGCCGCCAAGGCTTTCGCCTCGTCGTCGGTGCGTGCGTCGAGGATGTTGGCCTCCCCCACCGTTCCGTCGGGGCTGAGCCTGATCACGCGGTACGCCCTCGGTCCCGGATCAGGATCATCGATGCTGGTTGGGGACCCTGACACGCGCTGATCCGTCTGTTCCGGGCCGAACCACGACAATCGCCCCACGCCCCGTTGCGGGCGCCTACGCCAGCGGATCGAGGCAGACGCGCATCGGCGCGGGCGACGCCGGCGGGAGCCGACCAAGCCGATTTTGCACAATCAACCTGAGAATGCACTTCGGAAAACCACGCAGGATCGCTGATTCCCAGAGCATTCGATCACTTTTCCGTTGATCAGGTGACGCGGTTTGTTTTCGAACATCGAATGATTACGGTGATCATCGCGCAATCCTTGAAGCCCTGCGGGCCCTCGACCCCATCGATCGGACGTTCTTGCAGCGCGGCGGCGGGACTATTCGGTCCTAGAAAGGCAACATCTCTGTCGAGTTCGTGTCGAAGATAATCTTGACTATTCGACTTAAGTCCACCCGCGGTCCTTGGACTGTCGGCGTGGACCGGCGTTCCGGAAGCCCCGGCCGATCCCGGGCCGTTCCTCGCAGGTCCGGGATGGCCGGACGCGGATTCCGATACGACCGGGCCAATCGGGGGTGCTCCCTGTGAATCAGTCGGCGGTCTGGAGCGACCAGGTGGCGTGGCGGATACCCGGGGCGCGGGCGAGTTCGGCCGTGACGGCGTCGAGCTCCTCCGCCTTCACGGCGCTGGCCGTGAGGGTCGCCACCACGTCGACCGCGCTCTCGCCCCGCTCCGCGACCTCGACGTTGCTCACCGGGTAGTTGGCCGCCTCCAGGCGCTCGACCAGAAGGTCCTGGGCGGGTCCCGCCTCGCCGGGGGCCGTGGTGACCTGGACCTCGTAGGTCGCCTCGGTGGCGGATTCGCGGATCGGCGCGCGGTTGATGGCGTTCACCAGCGGCCGGAGCGCGGTGTTGCAGGCGAGCACCGTCACCATCACGAACACGGCCTCCAGGGGCAGGTCGGCCCCGCAGAACGCGCCGACCGCGGCCGAGCACCAGAGGGTGGCGGCCGTGTTGAGGCCGCGGACGTTCATGCCTTCCTTCATGATCACGCCGGCGCCGAGGAAGCCGATGCCGGAGATCACGTAGGCCACCGTGCGGACGCCCCCGTCCGGGCCGGTCAGGCGCATGCCGAGATCCACGAAGGCGCTCGCCCCCACCGCGACCAGCACCGCCGTGCGCAGGCCCGCGGTGCGCTGCCGGTACTGCCGCTCGGCCCCGATGATCGTGCCGAGCACGAAGGCCACGAGCAGGCCGATACCGGATTTGAGCTCTTCGGGAAGGGAGGCGTAGCTGATCATCCGCGGTCTCATGGGAGCGGGGCGGTGACGAAACCGTGACACCGTGGCCCGGGTCGGGCTCGAAAGGGCGACCGGATCGGGATTGACGGCCGCACCGGGCAGCGGGCACACCGGCAAGAGCCTGAGGATCCCTTAAGAATTCGGGACCCGGCCGAGGAGACGTGCAGGATGCAGCACACGGCCCAGGATATGGCCCGACGGGCGGCTTCGGTCCGCACCGGATCGTTCTCCGCATGAGCGGCGCCCTCGCCGAACGCCGGCCCGACACCGCGCCCAGCAGCGCCCCCGACGCCGCCCTGCACGGCCGCGTCATGGCGCTGCGCGAGGGGCTGGAGCGCGGCCTGATCGGCAGCGCCGGCCTCGTGGAGCGCCTGCTGATCGGGCTCCTGACCGGCGGCCACCTGCTGATCGAGGGCGCGCCGGGGCTGGCCAAGACCCGCGCGGTCAAGCGCCTCGCCGACGGCCTCGACGGCTCCTTCGCGCGCATCCAGTGCACCCCGGACCTGATGCCGGCCGACCTCACCGGCACCACCGTCTGGCGCCAGGACAGCGGCACCTTCGAGTTCCTGCAGGGACCGCTGTTCCACGCCCTCGTGCTGGTGGACGAGGTCAACCGCGCCCCCCCGAAGGTGCAGTCGGCGCTGCTCGAATCCATGGCCGAGGGGCAGGTGACGGTCTCCGGCCACACGCATCGCCTGTCCGATCCGTTCATGGTGGTGGCGACCCAGAACCCGATCGAGCATGCCGGCACCTTCCCGCTGCCCGAGGCGCAGCTCGACCGCTTCCTCTTGCACGTCGTCGTCGACATGCCCGACGAGGCCACCGAGCGGGCGATCCTCGACCTCGTGGAGGGTGAGATCACCCACCACGTCGACGCGATGACCATGCGGTTGTCGCTGGCGGACGTGCGCGCGGCCCGGGAGGCGGCACTCGCCACCTACGTGTCGCCGGCGCTCAAGGACTACCTGGTCCGGCTGGTGGCGGCGACCCGCACCGACGCGGCCGCGCCGGACCTGCGCGCCATGATCGAGCACCCGGCCTCCCCGCGCGGCACCCTGGCGCTGATGATGGCCGGCAAGGCCCGGGCCTGGCTGCGGGGGCGCGACCACGTCATCCCCGAGGACGTCACGGAGCTGGCCCGCGACGCCCTCTCCCACCGCATCGGCCTGACCTGGCGGGCGGCCGCCGAGGGCAGGACGGCGCGCGGCCTCGTCGGCGAGCTGGTGCAGCGGGTGCGGGCGCTCTGACGGTGTTCGGGTTCGGGCAGGCGCGCCGCAGATCCCCTCCCCCCTCCGCGGCGGAGGGTACCCCGCGCGGCAGGGGAGGAGCGGGGACCGAGGCCGCGGGCACGGTCTCCCCCGACGTGAAGGCGACATCCCTCTTCGGAAGCGTCGCTGCCCTCTCCCGACCCGGCCTGACGGCCGGGCCACCCGTCCCCGGAAAGGGGGACGGGATTGGCAGCGGCGCGGGCATCCACCTCTCGGGGGAGGCCCTGATGGGCCTGCGCCACCTCGCCCGGCGGGGTTCCGCGCCCGCCACCCGGACGCTGGCCGGGCTCCCCGGCGGCATCGTCACCCGCCGCCGCGGCCGCGGCTCCGAGCCGGAGGATGTCCGCCTCTGGTCCGAGGGCGACGACCGTCGCTTCATCGACCGCAACGCCACCGCCCGCACCGGGCAGCTGCACGTCCGCACCCACCACGACGAGCGCGACCGGGCCGTGGTGCTGCTCGCCGATTTCCGGCCCTCCATGCTGTTCGGAACCCGCCGGGCCCTGCGCTCGGTGGCGGCCGCCGAGGCCCTGGCGCTGCTCGGCTGGCGGATCGCCGCCGATGGCGGCCGGGTCGGCCTCGCGGTGGCGGCCTCCGGGGCGCCGACCGTGCTGCGGCCCGCGGGGGGCGAGCGCGCCATGATCGCGGTCACCGGCGCCCTCGCCCAGGCCCATGCCGACGCTCTCGGGGCCGAGTCCGGTTCCCCGGCCCGCGCGGAGCCGCCGCTCGAGGCGACGCTGGGTCTCGCCCGCAGCCTGCTGCCGGCCGGCGGCCACCTCGTGATCGCCAGCGCCCTGGACGATCCCGGCCCGGGCTTCGACGAACTCCTGACGCTGCTCGCCGAGCGGATCGCCATCCGGCTGATCCTGGTGAGCGACGCCTTCGAGCGCGCCCGGCCGCCGGGCTTCTACCCCTTCGCCCTCGCGGATGGCCGCCGCGGGACCGCGCTGCCGACGGCCGCCGGGCCGGCGGGCGAGTCCGCCGAGGCCCGGCTCGCCGACTACGCCCGCCGGGGCATCGCGGGGGTGCGCCTCGACGTCGAGACCGGCCCGGAGGCCTACGCGCCGCTCATGGAGCGCCTCGATGCGGTGCTGTGAGGCCGGACCCGGCGGCGCGATCCGATGAATCCCGTCACGCCCGCCGAGATCCCCCTGACCCTCGATCAGCTCCGGGGCCTGCACCTGCCCGGCGGCGCCGCGGGCGCCGTGCAGGGCGAGGTCGTCGCGGCGGCCGCCCTGGGCTTCCTCGCCGCCCTGCTGGTGGGGCTCGTGCGCTACGCCCGCGGCCGGGCGCGGGCCACCGTCCGCCGGGCGGCCCTCGCCGAACTCGCCCGGAGCCGCGGCCTCGACCCGGAGGCGCGCCTCGTCGCCCAGGCCCGGCTCCTGCGCCGCCTCGGCCGGACGCTCGACCGGTCCGGCGCGGCCGAGGTCCGGGCGACGGGCGCGGACTGGGCCGCGCGGCTGGACGGGCTGTTCCGGACCGACTTCTTCACCCGGGGCGCCGGCCGGGTGCTCGCCGACGGGCTGTACCGGCGGCAGGATCCCGACCTCGACGCCCTGGACGCCGAACTCGGCCGCCTGATCGGACGGCTGCGGGCATGACCGGCTTCCTGCCCGCGTGGCTCAGCGCGCTCCTGTCGGCCTTCGACCTGGCCGCGCCCTGGGCGCTCCTGGCCCTGCCCCTGCCCCTGCTGGCCGCGCGCCTGATCCCGGCCGAGCCCGAGGGCGGCAGCGGCGCCCTGCGCGTGCCCGGCACGCTGGTGGGCGGGGCGCGCTCCGGCGCCGACCTCGCGGCCCGCGGGCGGCGTCGGGCCCTGCTGACCTGGACGCTCTGGATCGCCCTGGTGGCGGCGCTGTCGGGCCCGCGGCTGGTCATGCCGGCGGCCGCGCTCCCGGCCTCGGGCCGCGAGATCATGATCGCCATGGACCTGTCGGGCTCGATGGAGCGGCGCGACTTCACCCTCGACGGCGAGACCGTGAACCGGCTCACCGCGGTCAAGCGCGTGGGCACCGACTTCATCCGGCGCCGGGCCGGAGACCGGATCGGCCTCGTGATCTTCGCCGACCAGGCCTACGTGGCGGCGGCCCCGAGCTTCGACACCGCCGCGGTCGCCCGCGCCCTCGACGAGGCCACGATCGGCATCAGCGGCCGCTCCACCGGCATCGGCGACGGCCTCGGCCTCGCCCTGCGCCGCCTGGACCCGCGGGATGCCGAGGGCGAGGCCGGGTCCAAGGGCGCCAAGCCCGGCGAGAAGGCCGCGAAGGCCGTGATCCTGCTCTCGGACGGCGCCAACAATGCCGGCCAGACCGCCCCCAAGGACGTGGCCGAGCTCGCCAAGACGCTGGGCATCAAGGTCTACACGATCGCGCTCGGCCCCCGCGACATGGCCGATGCCGACGGCGAGCAGGACGTGGTCGACACCGAGACCCTGCGCGACATGGCGCAGGCCAGCGGCGGCGAGGCGTTCCGGGTGCGCACCACCGACGATCTGGTCCGGGTCGCCGACGCCATCGACCGGCTGGAGGGCGGCCGCGCCCTGGCGCCGCCCCTGCCCCTGCGTCGGGACCTCTGGCCCTGGCCGGCCGGCCTGGCGCTCCTCGCCGCCGCCGCGCTGCTCGCGAGCCGGAGGGGCGCGTGATGGGTCCGCACCCGACCCTTACAGCCGGCCCCCTTATCCCGAGATGCGCGCAGCGCGAGCCCCGCACGAGGGCTCCCGGGATCGCGGCGTCTTCCGGCGGGATCCTTCGTGGCCCCCTTCGCGGCCCCCTTCGCGCTCCGGCCCCTCAGGGTGCGGGGATCTTGGCGGGAGGACCGGCCCGATGAGCGCACTCACCGCCTTCGCCCTCCTGCGCCCCTGGTGGTTCCTGGCGATTCCCGCGGTCGTCCTGCTGGGCCTGCGCGCCGCGTGGCGCTCGGCGCCGCTGGGCGACTGGGCGCGGGCCGTGGACCCGGCGCTGATGGCCCATCTCGCCCGCGCCGGCGCGGTGCTGGGCGGGCGGCGGCAGGCGAACCTCGCCGCCGCGCTGGCGGCCGGGCTGATCGCCCTCGCGCTCACCGGCCCGGCCGTGGAGCGGGCGGACGGGCGGACCTTCCGCAACCTCGACGAGACCGTGATCGTCGTCGACCTGTCCCGCTCGGTCACGGAGGGCGGCAGCCTCCAGGGCGTCCGGCAGGCCGCCGCCGCCGTCGCCGAGGCCGCCGGCACCCGGGCGGTCGCCCTCGTGGTCTACGCGGGCGACGCCTACCTCGCCGCCTCCCCCACCACCGACCGCGACAGCCTCGGCACCACCCTGTTCGCGCTGGACGCCGACACGGTGCCGGACCGCGGCTCCCACCCCGAGCGCGGGCTGGCGCTGGCCCGCCGCACCCTGGCGGAGGCCAACGTGGTGGCGGCCGACGTGGTGCTGATCAGTGACGGCGACGGCATCGGCGAGGCCGCCAACCGCGAGGCCCGCGCCATCGCCGAGCACGGCTGGCGGCTCCAGGCCCTGTTCGTCCCGGCCGACAAGCCGCTGCCCCCCGGCGCGCCCAAGCCCGACCGGACCGCCCTCGACGCCCTTGCCCGGGCCGGCGGTGGCACAGCCGCCGACATCGCGACGCCGGGCCCGGTGCTCGACGCGGTCGGCGCCGGTCTGGCGCAGCACCTCGCGGCGGGCGGCTACGGCGTCCTGGCCTACGCGGATCTCGGGCGCTGGCTGCTGCTGCTGGCGGCCCTGCCGGCCCTGGTCCTGTTCCGCAGGAGCGCATGATGAGGAGCGCGTGATGCGGCTCACCCTCCCCGATACGGGCTTCGCCGCCCCGCTCCGGGCCGGCCTGCCGCCGCGCTGGCGGCGCCGCGCGCGGATCGCCGGCCTGGCGCTCGCCGGCGTCGGCCTCCTGGCGCTGCTCACCGTCTCGCAGCCCCGCACCGGCTTCGGGCGCCTGCTGATGGGTCTCGGCCTGCCGGGACTCGCCGCCGACGTCTTCGTCGATCCGGCCTGGCGCGCCGCCGCGCTCTACGAGGCCGGCCGCTACGACGCGGCGATCGCGCTGTTCCGCACCGGCGGGCGGCGCGCGAGCTACAATCTCGGCAACGCCCTCGCGAGGGCGGGCGACCTCGACGGGGCGCTCGCGGCCTACGACGAGGCCCTGCGCTTCAACCCCCGCGACGCCGACGCGCAGGCCAACCGCTCGCTGATCGCCCGGATGCAGGCCGAGGTGATCGACCGCGGGCCCGGCGGCGGCATCGCCAACGGCACGGCCCAGTACGGCGCCCGCTACAACAACACCGCCAACCAGGATCAGAACAACGACATCAACGCCGCCTCCAGCGGCGAGGGTCTGGCCGGCAACAAGGAGTCCAACGCCAGCGCGTCGCTGCCCGGCAACAGCAAGGTCGCCCGCCGCGGCAAGGCCGAGCAGCAGTCGATCGACGCCGGCAAGGGCCAGGCCCGCGGCTCCGCGGGCGACGCGGCGGGTCGCGGCCGGACCGGCGGCGGCGCCGCCATGGTGGCCGAGGCCCCCGAGCGGGAGGTCCGCCGGGTGACCAAGAGCTTCGAGGCCCACGAGATCCGCCCGGACCGGCTCTGGCTCCAGACCCTGCCGGACGATCCCGGCCGCTATCTCAAGCTGCGCCTGCGCGCCGAGCAGACCCGCCGGGTCGAGGCCGGCACCGCGATTCCAGCCGGGAGCAACCCGTGGTGACTGTGTCCGGGATGCCCGAGAGGCGCGCCCTCGTCCTCATCCTCCTCGCTCCCCTGCTCGCTCCCCTGCCCGCCCGCGCCGAGGTCGAGCCCGGCGACCTCACCCTGACGGTGACGGCCGAGCTGAACGGCAACAGCGCGCCCTTCTCCCGCGAGATGGTGCTCTTGAAGATCCACGGGGTCTACAAGCAGCCGATCCTGCTGGAGGAGGTGGTGCAGCCCTCCCTCGCCAATTTCTCCTGGACGCAGCTCGGCCGCGACCACTGGAGCCGGACCAAGCTCCCCGACGGCCAGAGCGCCATCGCGTTCGACCGCACCGTGGCGGTGTTCCCGCACCATGCCGGGCAGTTCACCATCGAGCCGTTCACCCACAAGCTGACCGTCAACGATGTCGGCGAGCGGCGGGTGGTCGAGGTGCGCTCGAAGCCGATCCCCTTCCCGGTCGCGCCCTGGACCGAGCCCGCCGGCGGCCCGGACGCCAAGGAGCCCTGGTGGCTGCCCGCCAAGGACGTCGCCATCACGGATTCCTGGAGCCCGGACCCCGAGACCATCAAGATCGGCGAGACCGCCCGCCGGATCGTCACCCTGGAGGCGCAGGGCATGGTGGCCGAGGGGCTGCCGCCGCGGCCGGTGATGCGCACCCGCGGCATCATCACCTTCGCGGGGCCCGTCACCCGCGAGACCCTGCTGACGCCCTCGGGCCCCGTGGCCCGCGCCACCTATCAGTGGGACGTGAAGCCCGGCGTCCCGGAGATCATCCCCCTCGACGCCATCGCGATCCCCTGGTTCGACACCAGCACCCGCACGATGCGGGAGACCGAGATCCCGGCCCGGCAGATCGGCGGCGGCCTGCCCGATCAGGAGACCGACCGGGCGCCGCCCCCGGTCCCCTCGCCGCTCGTGACCGCCGCCGCGGCCCTCGCGGCCTTCGGGCTCGGACTGGCCCTGATCGGCTTCGGCCTCGGCCGGCCGTCCTTACGCCTCTCGGGACCGAACCGGCGCGCCCTGCGGGCGGCGGCCCGCACGGGCGATCCGGCCCGGTTCCGCGCGGTTCTGGACGCCGCGATGCGGGAGGCCCCGGACCTCGTCCGGATCTGGCGGGCGCGACCCGGCCTCGCGGCGTCCTTCGCGGCCCTCGACCGGGCGGTGTTCGGCGCGTCCGGCGCCCCCGTCCCGGACCTGCCGGCCCTGGCCCGGTCCCTGTCGCGCCCCGAACGCGTCGCCGGCCCGGCTCCGGGCACGGGCCGTCTCGCCCCCCTCGACGGTCCGGTCGGCTGACCCCGGCGACGGGCACGGGCCGCACGGACTCGGCGGCGGGTGATCGGCGGCTGTGGTCGGCGGCGGTGGTCGGCGGCGGTGGTCGGCGGCGGTGGTCGGCGGCGGTGGTCGGCGGCGGTGGTCGGCGGCGGTGGTCGGCGGCTTGCGGACGCGCCGCCGGGAGCGGCCCGCCGCAGGGCGGCTTGGGCTGACGATCCCGACGGCGACGGCCCCTCGATGCCGGGGACCCCACGAGCCCGGCCGGACGGAGCCTGCCGGTGGGCCTCGCGCGAGGCCGACCCACCGGATGATCGCCGTTGCACAGTTCGTGAGCAAGTATTATTCCTGTGCAACGGCTCAAGTTTCGAGCAGGCATCAATATTTTGCACGATATTGCATCGTCTGATCTGCCTCCGTAGGTTCACAATGTCCGGGCGACAAAGCATCGGGCAGAACCATCAGGGAGGCGCGCGATGGCACACGTGAACGAGGTCAAGGACAGGTTCCGCGCGCGGCTGCAGGAGGCCGATGCCCGCAGCAACGATTTCCGCAAGAAGCTCCTGGAGGACGGCGCCCGGGCGCTGGAGCCGGTCGTCGGCGTGCTGCACCTCATGGCCGAGGTCCTCAACGAGGAGGACAACGTCCACGGCAGCATCACCGGCCTCGAGGCCAAGATCGACCAGGACAACTTCATCAGCCTCTGCGCGCAGCTGCGCGGCACCGAGTCGGAGCAGAAGATCAAGATCAAGTACGGGCCCGAACTCGGCGGCAGCAACTACATCTCGGTCTCGGGCCTGAACCAGCGCTACAACGAGCGCCTCGTGCCCGGAGCGGCGAGCTGCGCCGTCGGCCGGACGGTCGGCAGCGACATCCAGCTCGACGAGCACCGGGGCGACGAGCTGGCCGAGGTGGTGCGCGAGGTCATCGAGGATTTCTACGCCGCCCAGATCGAGCAGCGCAGCCACTTCGCCTTCGCGCGCTGATCCGGCGGGATCGCGGGCGAGCCGGAAAACCCGTTTCCCCCGTCGCGCATCCTGCGCTATCCCTGTCCGCGATGGGGATGGAGCTCCCCGACAACCGCCCGGCAATCCCGTGCCGGGCTGATGGCTCCTACCGCACGGGCGCGCCTGACGCCGTCCGCGGTGGGGCCGTGCGCCGAGCCGCGACGTGACGCAGCCGCCCGACCGAACAGGAAGGGCAGGCATGATCAACACCCTCATCGTCATCCTCGGCGCCGGGCTCGGCGGCGGGACCCGCCACGGGATCAACGTCGCGGTGGCGCGGCTGCTGCCCGGCCTCGGCTTCCCCCTCGCCACGCTGATCATCAACGTGCTGGGCTCGTTCCTGATGGGCGTGCTCGCGGAGGGTTTTGCCCTGCGGGGCGCCGCCGGCCATCCGGCCCGGCTATTCCTGACCACCGGGATCCTCGGCGGCTTCACGACCTTCTCGACCTTCTCCCTCGACGCGATCAGCCTGTACGAGCGCGGCGAGCCGGCCGCGGCCGCGGGCTACGTCGTCGCCTCGGTGGCGGCCGGCCTGGTCGGCCTCGTGGCGGGCCTCGCGCTGGTGCGGGCGATCCTGAGCGGGGGGTGAAACGTTCCGGTTCGCGGGGACCGGTCCTGCCGAGACTCCGCCCTCAATCGGCGATGAACTTGAGCCGGTGGTCGCGGTACAGGTCGACGATCGCCGCCGCGGTCTCCTCGATCGAGCGGCGGGTCACGTCGATCGTCGGCCAGCGGTTCCGGGTGAACAGCCGGCGCGACATCGTGATCTCGTCGGCCACCGCCGAGCGGTCGACGTAGAGGGAGGATTCGTCGGCGTTGAGGCTGGAGAGCCGGTTCTGCCGGATCTGCACGATCCGCTCCGGTGAGGCGAACAGCCCGACGACCAGGGGCTTGCGGGCGCGCTCGATCGCCGGCGGCAGCGGCATGCCCGGCACCAGCGGCAGGTTGGTGGTCTTGAGGCCGCGATTGGCGAGGTAGATCGAGGTCGGCGTCTTCGAGGTCCGGCTGACGCCCAGCAGGATCACGTCGGCCTCCTCCAGATCCTCCGGCAGGTTGCCGTCGTCGTGGGCCAGCGTGAAGTTCATCGCGTCGATGCGCTTGAAGTACTCGGCGTTCAGCATGTGCTGGGCGCCGGGTCGGGCCGTGGTCTCGGCGCCGAGATAGGCGCGCAGCAGGTCGTGGACCGGCCGCAGCACCGACAGGCAGGGGGATCCGGTCTCCCGGGCAACCTCCTCCAGCCGCTCGCCGAGGTCACCGCCCACCAGGGTGTAGAGGACGAGGCCCGGCGCCGCCCGGATCTCGGAGATCACCCGGTCGAGCTGCGCGGCCGAGCGCACCAGAGGGTAGACGTGCTCGATCGCCGAGACGCCCTCGTACTGGGCGGCCGCGGCGCGCCCGACATTGATCAGCGTCTCGCCGGTGGAGTCGGAGACGAGGTGCAGGTGGAAGTAGCTGCGGCCCATTCTGGTCGCCTTTGCGGTCGCCGTTGGCGGGGCCCACGTTGTCCACCGCCGGCCGCCAGGGGAGTCGATGAGTGTGGATAGGATGCCCGACCGGGCCGGTCCAGGGCGATTCCGTTGCGCGCTATCGACTCCGCCGTTCACAGGCAGACGGTCGGGACGCGCAGAATCCGGCCCGCTGGGAGAATCCGGGACGCATCCGGGGCCCGCACTGGACTCGGCGCCGCCAAGCCGCTGTCGGACTTGGCCGTTCTCACAAGATGAAGCGAATCCTTTAAAGCCCCGTTAACGGCGCGGCGCCGGGGACCGCCTGTGGACGCTTTTGCGCTCCCGCGATTCGCCCCCCCAATAGAAAAAACAGAGTCCTAGAATCTCTCTTTTCTTTTCGAAGGGGCCTGTGTGGGGATCGTCGCGCTTCGACTCGACAGGAGGCGCGCCGACGGGCATGCGGGATGACGGATACGGGATGGGAACGACGATGACGGGGACGCAGCGCGAGTCCGAGCGGAAGCCGTCCGAGCGGAAGGTGCTGCGCGTCCTCGAAGGGGACGCGGTCGGACCGCCCCCCGCCTGGATGATGCGTCAGGCCGGGCGCTACCTGCCGGAATACCGGGCGACCCGGGCCGAGGCCGGCTCGTTTCTCGACCTCTGCTACAGCCCGGATTTCGCCGTCGAGGTGACGCTCCAGCCGATCCGGCGCTTCGGCTTCGACGCCGCGATCCTGTTCTCGGACATCCTCGTCATCCCCCACGCGCTCGGGCAGGACGTGCGCTTCGTGGAGGGCGAGGGGCCACGCCTCGACCCCCTCGACGGCCGCGCGGCCTACGGACGGCTGCGCGAGGCCGGCGATCCGGCCGTGATGACGCATCTCGCCCCGGTCTTCGAGACGGTGACGCGGCTGCGCGCGGAATTACCGGGCGAGACCACGCTGCTCGGCTTCTGCGGCGCCCCCTGGACGGTGGCGAGCTACATGATCGGCGGGCGCGGCACCCCGGACCTCGCCCCCGCGCGGGCGCTGGCCGAGGGCGACACCGCGCTGGTGGACGCCCTGATCGACCGCCTCGTCACGGTGCAGACCGACTACCTCGTGCGCCAGCTCGAGGCCGGCGCCGACGCCGTGCAGATCTTCGAGTCCCATGCCGGCACCCTGCCACGCGCCCTGCCGGCCTCCGGCGGCCCGGTCGAGCCCGTGGGCGACGTCGCCGAGAGCGCGCTGCCGGACGCGCCCGCCGCGGATGCCCTCACCCGCTGGTCCCTGCGGCCGATCGCCCGGATGGTGGCGGGCGTCCGCGCCCGGGTGCCGGGCGCCAAGATCATCGTGTTCGCCCGCGGCTCGGGGCTCGACGGCCACGCCCGGGTGGTGCCCGAGACCGGCGCCGACGCGGTCGGGGTCGATTGGGGCGTGGACCTGAAGGCCCTGCGGGCCGCGGTCCCGCCCACCATGGTGACGCAGGGCAACCTGCATCCCGAGACGCTGATCGAAGGCGGCGCCGCCCTGGACGCGGCGGTCGATACCGTGCTGGCGGCGACCGCCGGCCTGCCGCACATCTTCAACCTCGGCCACGGCATCACGCCGCAGACGCCGGTGGCCCATGTCGAGCGGATGCTCGCGCGGCTGCGCGGGCAGGGCTGAGGCGGGACGCGTGCTGTACGACTGGATCAAGGCCGGCCACGTCATCAGCCTGATCGCCTGGATGGCCGGCATGCTCTACCTGCCCCGGCTGTTCGTCTATCACGCGAGCCTGCCGCCCGGCTCGGAGCCGCAGGCCGCGACCTTCAAGGTGATGGAGCGCCGCCTGCTCAAGGCGATCATGACCCCGGCGCTGATCGCCACCTGGGCGTTCGGGCTGGCGCTCGCCGGGATGAGCGGCTTCTACGCGAGCCCCTGGCTGCAGGCGAAGTTCGTGCTGGTGCTCGCGATGTCGGGCATCCACGGCTGGCTCGCCCGGATGGTCAAGGATTTCGCCGCCGACCGGAACACCCGCGGGCACCGGTTCTACCGGGTGCTCAACGAGGTGCCGACGCTGCTGATGATCGGCATCGTCATCCTGGCGATCGTCAAGCCGGGCTCCTGAGCCCGGGATCCCGGGCCGGTTCACCACGCCGCGGCGGCGCGCGGAGCCTTTCGCCGGCCGGACCGTTCTGAGGCCATGTCGAAGTCGTTCCCCGCCGTCCTGGTCCTGACCGCCCTGGCGTTCGGACCCTGCGCGCAGGCCGCGAGCTTCCCGTGCGACAGGGCCGAGGCGGCCGACGAGAAGGCCGTGTGCGCACACCGGCCCCTCAACGACCGGGACGTCGAGATGGCGACCCGGTTCGAGATCCTGAAGGCCGTTCTGCCGATGGGCGGCCAGACCAAGCTGCGCGATGACCAGGAGGCGTGGCTGACGGAGCGCCGGACCTGCGGCGGCGACGTCGCCTGCCTCACCGGGGTGTACGACACGCGGCTGAAGGTGCTGCGCGGGGTCTTGGCGGAGTTCGCCAAGCAGGGGCCGCAGTAGTTCGAGCGGCCGGTCCAGGGCCCCGAACGCGGACGACGGCCGGAACATGCCGATGCCGTCGGCCGGCGCCGGCCGCGAACCCCTAGCGCGCGCCCGCCCTCCGCCCCCGGATATCGGCCCTCACAACCGCGCCAGCAGCCGCTCCGCCAGGGGGTTCTCGGCCGCGAAGGCGTAGTCCACGCGCCGCACCGTCACGGCCCGGGCGCCGGCCTGGACCAGGGCTCCCGCGAGGTCGAACACCGCGCCCTCCGGGCAGCGCAGGACGATCTCGCCCTCCGCGCCCTTCGGCGCGCCGTAGGGCAACTCGGCCTCGTGCAGGCCCGCGATGGTGGCGAGGTCGATCGTGCCGCTCTCCGGCAGGGCGGCGCGCACCTCCCGGGTGGTCCGGGCGCGCTCCTCGGCGGCGATGCGGCCGAGCACGGTGCGCAGGGCCGCCCGCTGGCCCTCGCCCCAGGGCGCCTTCAGCGAGGCGACGAGGTTCGCCTCCGAGCGCAGGATGATGCCGTCGTCCAGCACCTTCAGGGCGTTGGCGCTGAGGGTGGCGCCCGTGGTGGTGATGTCGACCACGATCTCGGCCGAGCCCGCCGCCGGCGCCCCCTCGGTGGCGCCCAGGCTCTCGACGATCCGGTAGTCGGCCACGCCCTTCTCGGCGAAGAACCGGCGGGTCAGGTTCACGTACTTGGTGGCCACGCGCAGGCGCCGCCCGTGGCGGGTGCGCATGCCGGCCGCGACCTCGTCGAGGTCGGACATGTCGCGCACGTCGATCCAGGCCTGGGGCACCGCCACCACCACGGTGGCGTTGCCGAAGCCCAGCGGCGTCAGCAGCTCGACCTGGCCGCGCACGTCCGGCAGGGTCTCGCGGATCAGGTCCTCGCCGGTGACACCGAGATGGGCGGCGCCCGAGGCGAGCTGCGCGGCGATCTCGGAGGCCGAGAGGTAGCGCACCTCGACGTCGGGCACGCCCAGCAGCTTGCCGCGGTAGTCGCGGGCGCCCGCGCCTTGAGCGAGCTTGAGGCCCGCGCGGCCGAAGAACGCGCTGGCATTCTCCTGCAGGCGGCCCTTCGACGGGACGGCGAGGATCAGCGGCAGGGTGGTCGCGTCCGAAGCACTCATCGGCCGGCTCCCGCCACGCGCTCGATCCAGAAGGTGCAGCCCACCGCGGGCAGCGGGACGGGGCTGCCGAGATGGCCGAGCAGGCCGTCGTAGCGGCCGCCGCCGACCAGGATCGGGCCCGCTTCTTCGGTCACCTCGAAGATGAAGCCGGTGTAGTAGTCGAGGTTGCGGGCGAAGCCGCCCTGGAAGCGGAACCGCTCGATCGGCAGGCCGCGGGCCGCGATGAAGCCGGTGCGCTCCTCGAACAGGTCGAGGGCGGCCGAGAGGGCGTCGTGGCGGATCTGCGCGTCGGCGACCAGCGCCCGCAGGTCGCGGGCGGCCGCGTCCGGATGGCCGGCGATCACCCGGTAGCGGTCGAGGATCGCGCGGTTCTCGGCGTTGAGCCCAGCCCCGCCATGGGCCTGTGCGGAGGCCTTGGCGAGGAAGCGCTCGGCAATCTCGCCGGCGCTGCGCCCGCCCACCGCCGAGATGCCGGCGATCGCCAGCACGTCCTCCACGAAGGCGCGCACGCCCCGCGGGTCCTGGCCCTGGATCGCCGCCAGCAGGCCCGCATGGGGATCCTCGGGACGGGTCCCTTCGGCGCCGTTGGTGACGGCATCGAGCGAGCGCCCGGCCGCCAGCGCCCGGAGCGTCCGGCGCTTGGCGGCGGGCGGGACCGCGAGGCCGTCGAGGAGCGCCACGGTCAGGCCCATGTCGCCGAGCCGCACCGCCGGGTCGGTCCGGCCGAACAGCGCGAGGCCTTCCAGGGCGAGACCCAGCACCTCGGCGTCGGCCGCCGGCGTGTCGGTGCGCCCGATCGACTCGATCCCGGCCTGGAAGAACTCGTCGGGCTCGTCGGCGGCGAGCCGGAAGACCGGGCCGCAATAGCTGTAATCCGCCGCCCGTCCGTCGGACTCCGCGCGGTGCAGGCGGCAGACCGGAATGGTGAATTCGGGCCGCAGGCACAATTCGGCCCCGCCCGCGTCCTGGGTGACGAAGATCCGCCGGCGGATATCCTCGCCCGACAGTTCGAGGAACGGCTCCAGCGGCTGCAGCACCGGCGGCGTCACCGGCCGGTAGCCGGCCGCCGCCAGATGCGCGAGCAGCCGCGTGCGCGCCGCGTCCCCCGCCCCCGTCTCTCCCGCCTCCGGTCGTGTCATCGCAATCCACCTCGCGGGCGCTCTGTAGCAACCGCGACCGGGCTTGGCGACCGGGTTGGCGACCGGGTTGGCGACCGGGTTGGCGACCGGGCTTGGCGACCGAGCTTGGCGACGCCGTCGGTCGACCCGAACGGCATCGGCTTCCTCTCCACGGACGCAGCGCCGCGATCCCGGCGGGGCGATCTCGGTGAGCGCGGCGCCACCCGGGCCGGCCCGGCCGCTGGGCCGCGGCCGTCGACCTGCTCCGCGTCCCCGTCGCGGATCGTCTACCCGGTGGATACCGCAAATACAGGGTCGGTTTCGTCGTCGGACATCGTGTCGTGTCAGGACCCTTCCGAGGCCTGATCCCTCGGCGCGATGCAGAGGCGGCGCCTGAAATCTCAGGACGGATCGAAGACGCGGCCGATTGCGTCCGGAGCGATGCCGGATCCATCATGGCGTAACCGGATCGTCCGGCGACGGAGTGGGGACAAGGCTGCGATGCGGCGGCGCGCTTCTCGGGCCGTGGGCCGGCCGCGATGCACCGGGCTGTGCGCCGCGCTGATCACGCTCCTCGCCGCCGCCCCCCGCCGCGCGGCCGATCTCCTGCACCGGACGCCTGAGATCGCGGCATTCCGCGCGGCGACGCTGCTGCGGATGCTGGCGGACCTGCTGGCCGGTGAGGCGCCCCGGGGGCTCGGCGTGCCGCCGCTGGGCCCGCGCGCCCGCCTCGTCGTGCTGGCCGGTGACGACACCACCCTGGCGAACCTGTCGGGCGCCCTCGGTCTGGGCTGGTCGCTCCCGGGGCAGCCGGATCCCACGCCCCCCGGCGCCGCCCTCGCCTTCGAGCTCTGGCGCAACACCGAGACCGGCGCGCGGACGGTCCGGGTCCGGATCTACGCCCAGACCCTCGACCAGCTGCGGTCCGCCCGGGTGCTCGGCCCCCTCGATCCGCCGGTGACGTTGCCGCTGGCGATCGGGATCTGCCGGGCGCGGGAGGGTGCGTGCGGCGTGGAAACCTTCGCGACCAACCTCTGCGCCGCCGTGCCGCCCGTCTGCGTCCGATAGCGCCCGCGCGGAGCCGGCCCCGGACGAGGGCGCGGGCTGGAGACCGGCCGTCTCGGCCCTCCTCCGGATACGTCGCGATGCGTCCGGATGCGTCCGGAGGCCGGACAGGTTCTCAGAGGGGTCGGATGCTGCCGAGCCGGGCCCCGCGGGGCCGACGTGCCGGCTTGCGCCGTGTGAGGGAGGCGAGTGCGGGGGCGCCCGCGACGCCGGCGCTGAGGACGGGGGCACTGCCGGTGCCCGGCGTGGCGGCCGCGACGGCGCTCGGCAGGGGACCGGGGACCGGACGGGCCGCCGAGGCCGGCGCCGCGCAGGCGAGGACCAGCCCGGCCGACAGGATCAGGATCTTGGTGCGCATCCCCGGATCTCCCTGCCGACGGCGTCGCGGCATCGACCGGGATCAACGCCGTCGAGGCCGCGGCGTTTCAACCGGCCGTGGATGTGAAATGCCGGGCCAGCACGGCGCGGACCTGCGCCACCAGATCGGCCTCGGGACAGGAGATCTGCGCCGGCCGCGCGGCCTTCCACTCGGCGTTGCTGGCGATGGACTCGGCTGCCCGGGCACCCTCGATCAGGTCCTTGATCTGGACCTCGCCGGCCAGCCGCTCGTTCGAGCCCTGGATCACCGCCACCGGGGCGCGGCGGCGGTCGGCATACTTCATCTGCGCCTTCATGCCGGCGGCGCCGAGATAGAGCTCGGCCCGGATGCCGTCGGCCCGCAGCAGCGCCACCAGCCGCTGGTAATCGGTCATGTTCTCCCGGTCGAGGACCAGCACCACGACGGGCCCGGGCGTCTCGGCACCGGCGAGCAGCGGGCTGCCGACGAGCTGCAGCGCCGAGAACAGCCGCGAGACGCCGATCGAGAAGCCGGTGGCCGGCACCGGCTCGGCCCGGAACCGCCCGACGAGGCCGTCGTAGCGGCCACCGCCGGCCACCGAGCCGAAGCGCACGGTCTGGCCGTCCTCGTTGGTGACGGGAAACGTCAGCTCGGCCTCGTAGACCGGGCCGGTATAGTACTCGAGCCCGCGCACCACGCTCGGATCGGCCCGGATCACGTCGTGGCCGTAGCCGGCGGCGGCGCAGAGCCGCATGATCGCGTGCAATTCGGCGATGCCCTCGCGGCCGGTCTCGGACGCGCCGACCGCGTCGTGCCAGCCCGCGAAGAACTTCTCCCAGAACGCCATCTTGTCGGCGCCGTCCCCGGCATCGGCCTGGAACGACACGTAGGCGAGGATCCGGCCGATCGCCGCCGCGTCGAGGCCCGCGCCCCGGGTGAAGTCGCCGCTCTCGTCCTTGCGGCCGGCGCCGAGCAAGTCGCGCACCCCGTCGACGCCCAGCCGGTCGAGCTTGTCGATGGCGCGCAGGACCGTCAGGCGCTGGCCGGCCTTGTCGGCGCCGGCGAGCCCGATCGCCTCCATGACGCCGTCGAGCACCTTGCGGTTGTTGACCTTGACGACGTACTGCCCGCCGAGCCCGAGGCGGTTCAGCGTGTCGGCCATCAGCATGCAGGTCTCGGCGTCGGCCGCCACCGATCCGGCGCCGACGATGTCGGCGTCGAACTGCATGAACTGGCGGAACCGGCCCGGCCCCGGCTTCTCGTTGCGGAAGACGTAGCCGGCCCGGTAGCTGCGATAGGGCTTCGGCAGCGCGTCGTAGTTCTCGGCCACGAACCGGGCCAGCGGCGCCGTGAGGTCGTAGCGCAGGCTCAGCCACGCCTCGTCGTCGTCCTGGAACGAGAACACGCCCGCATTCGGACGGTCGAGGTCGGGCAGGAACTTGCCCAAAGCTTCGGTGTACTCGACGAAGGGCGTCTCCAGGGCCTCGAAACCGTAGAGTTCGAAGCTCCTGCGAATCGTCTCCAGCATCCGTGCCTGCGCGGCGATCTCGCCGGCGCGCCGGTCGACGAAGCCGCGCGGCAGGCGGGGCTTCAGGGTCTCGGCCTTCTCGGCCCGGGGGGTATCGGCCTTGGACATGGGTGCGCGTTCGCTTCTCGCGGACCCGGATTCCGGGTCCGGCATCGGATCTTGAATCGTCTCCGGCGGGCGGAGATCCTGGGGCCGGGCTCTAGAGCATGCCGCGCGAAAGGGGAATTCGGTTTCCGGCTGCCCGATGCGAGGCTGGCCCGGTGCGAGGCCGCCTCCCCGATCGGGTCCGGCTCCGCTCGACCGTGTCGTTCCGGAGCGCCGCCGGGGGTCCGGACCGACGGCCCGCGGGCGGGATCCGTCAGTACGGCGCCGTCAGCTTGAGCCAGAGCAGGGCCGCGAGGCTCACGACGGCGATCGGCATCTGCAGGGGGCGCAGGCGCGCATGGGCGAGCGGCACCTCGCCGGCCCGCGCGGCGATCGGGTCGAGGATGCCGATGAGGGCGTAGCCGAGGATCAGCATGGCGAGCGCCGGCACCGCCTTACCCATCACCGCCGCGAACAGGCTGGCGAGCCCGAGGACGTACAGGATCAGCATGGTCACGATCTGCGAGACCTGCGGGCCGCCCTCGGTCCGGAAGCTAACGCCCCGGTGCACGCCCGCCAGGAACAGCAGGATCGAGGCGGCGTACAGCAGGGTGAACAGCGCCACCAAGTAGTCGAGGGGCTGCCCGTTCAGCCACCACGCCCCCGCGGCGCCGACCGCGATCGGCACCATGGGCCCGAAGCCGAAGACGACGTCGAGCCAGGGGATCCGGCGCGGCTCGTGCGCGGTGAGGGTGCGTCCGGTGGCGTCGTCGCGCATGGCGTTCAAGCAGGCTCTCGTGGGATGTTCGGGCGGATTTCTGTTGCGCTGCGGCGCCGGCACGGTGAACGGCCCCGCGCCGGCACGGTTCCGAACCGGGGCCGGCGGCGCCGCGGGCGTCGCCCCGGCCGACCCGCCGGGAAGTCCCGGGCCCGCCGATCCTGACGCCTTGAACTTGCCGAACGCTTGCGCCGCCGCAAGCCCCCTTGAGTACGGTGAGGAAACGCGTTATTTCTGTCCCGCCCTCATCACAAGGTCTGCGCCACAGCGCGCCCGTGAGCCACGAGGGTCCTGCCAAAACGGTTTCGCCAACCTGATCCTCGGGCCCCTCGCCGCAGCGCGGCCCGTCCCTCGGCGCCCGTCCCCCGGGCGCATGGCACAGAACCGGCCCTCCCACCTTCTCCGTCGGTTGCAAGACACTCCATGACGCAAAACCCCGACGCCCTCGCCGACGACATCGAGACCGCGGAGCCGGCTGAAATGCCCGCCGCCCTCGTGGGCGTCCGCGAGGTCAAGCTCCAGGACCTCAAGTCCAAGACGCCCACCGACCTCACGGCCTTCGCCGAGGAGGTCGAGGTCGAGAACGCCTCGACCATGCGCAAGCAGGAGCTGATGTTCGCCATCCTGAAGCAGCTCGCTGCCAAGGAGGTCGAGATCATCGGTTCGGGCACCGTCGAGGTGCTGCAGGACGGCTTCGGCTTCCTGCGCTCCTCCGACTCGAACTACCTGCCCGGTCCGGACGACATCTACATCTCGCCGACTCAGATCCGCCGCTTCGGCCTGCGCACCGGCGACACGGTCGAGGGTCCGATCCGCGGCCCCAAGGACGGCGAGCGCTACTTCGCGCTTCTGAAGGTCAACACGATCAACTTCGAGAATCCGGAGAAGATCAAGCACAAGGTCCATTTCGACAACCTGACGCCGCTCTTCCCCACGAAGCGGTTCAAGCTCGAGCTCGAGAATCCGACCAAGAAGGATTTCTCGCCCCGGATCATCGACATCGTCTCGCCGATCGGCAAGGGCCAGCGCGCCCTGATCGTGGCGCCGCCGCGCACGGGCAAGACCGTGCTGATGCAGAACATCGCCCAGTCGATCACCCTGAACCATCCCGAGTGCTACCTGATCGTGCTGCTCATCGACGAGCGGCCCGAGGAGGTCACCGACATGCAGCGCTCGGTGAAGGGCGAGGTCATCGCCTCGACCTTCGACGAGCCGGCCACCCGCCACGTGCAGGTCGCCGAGATGGTCATCGAGAAGGCCAAGCGCCTCGTGGAGCACGGGCGCGACGTCGTCATCCTGCTCGACTCGATCACACGGCTGGGCCGCGCCTACAACACCGTGGTGCCGTCCTCCGGCAAGGTGCTCACCGGCGGCGTCGACGCCAACGCCCTGCAGCGGCCCAAGCGCTTCTTCGGCGCCGCCCGCAACATCGAGGAGGGCGGCTCGCTCTCGATCATCGCCACCGCGCTCATCGACACCGGCTCGCGCATGGACGAGGTGATCTTCGAGGAGTTCAAGGGCACCGGCAACTCCGAGATCATCCTGGACCGCAAGGTCTCCGACAAGCGCATCTTCCCAGCGATCGACATCACCCGCTCGGGCACCCGCAAGGAGGAGCTGCTGGTCCCGCCGGACGCCCTCAAGAAGACCTACGTGCTGCGCCGCATCCTCAACCCGATGGGCGTCACCGACGCGATCGAGTTCCTCCTCGACAAGCTGCGCCAGACCAAGAGCAACGGCGACTTCTTCGACTCGATGAACACCTGAGGCGACGCCACGGGTATCCCGGCCGCCCGCCGCATCCGGGGTCCGCACGTCGGCGGACCTCGCGGGAGAGCTCCGGGGATCGCCGGGCCGGCCGGTGCCTCTGCCCGTGTCCCGCCGCGGCACAGTTGCGCCCCGCCGCCCGGCGCGGCCGTTGACCGTCCTCTAACCGGTCCCTGCCAGGATCATCACCGGGCGCCAGGTTGCGTATCGGCCCCGCGACAGCCCCGCCGGCCGGTCGAACCCGGCGGTGGGGCTCGTCGCAGCCCCCGCGTCCGGGGCGGCCGCCGACTTGCGCCCGACGCCGGATCCGTGACACTGGCGCGATGCCCCGCTCGCCCTGGATCGGCCCGGACCCGCTCCTCCTCGCCTCCACCAGCCCGACCCGGCGCCTTCTTCTGGAGAGCGCCGCCCTGCCGGTCGAGACCGCCGCCCCCGACGTGGACGAGCGCGCCCTGGAGGCGCAGTGCGCCGGCCTGTCCCCGGCCGACCTCGCCCTGACCCTGGCCCGCGCCAAGGCCCGCGCGGTGGCGGCCCGGTTCCCCGGGCGGCTGGTGGTCGGCGCCGACCAAGTGCTCGCTCTCGACGGCACCGTGTTCCACAAGCCGGAAGACGCCGCCTCGGCCCGGGCGCAGCTCGCCCGGCTCGCCGGCCGGACCCACACCCTGCACGCCGCCGTGGCGCTGGCCGGTCCGGTCACGGACGCCTTCGTGGAGACCGCGCGGCTGACCCTGCGCCCCCTCGATGACCGGGCCATCGCGGCCTATGTGGACTGCGCCGGCGCGGACCGGGTGCGGTCGAGCGTCGGCGGCTATCAGCTCGAAGGGCCGGGGATCCACCTGTTCGAATCGGTCGCGGGCGACCACAGCACCGTCCTGGGCCTGCCGCTGCTGCCGCTCCTCGCGCGGCTCCGCGCCGCCGGGCGTCTGGATTTCTGAGGGAGCACCGCCTTGGCGGGACACGACCACGCGCATGGCGGCCCTGCTCGGGGCAGCCCCGGGCCCGGGAGCCATTCCCACGGGGGACACGGCGGGCATGGGGGGCACGGGGGACACGCCCACGGCGGCCACGCGCACGCGCCGAAGGATTTCGGCGCGGCCTTCGCCATCGGCATCGGGCTGAACACCGCCTTCGTGGTGGTGGAGGCCGTCTACGGCTATCTCAGCAATTCCATGTCGCTCGTGGCCGATGCCGGCCATAACCTCTCGGACGTACTGGGCCTCGCCGCCGCCTGGATCGCCGCGATCCTGGTCCGGCGGCGCGCCACCGCGCGCTTCACCTACGGCTACCGGGGCTCCTCGATCCTGGCCGCCCTGTTCAACGCGGTGTTCCTGCTGATCGCCATGGGTGCGGTGATCTGGGAGGCCCTGGTCCGGCTGGTCCATCCCGAGCCCGTGGCGGGCACGACCGTGATGGTGGTGGCCGCCATCGGGATCCTGGTCAACGGCCTGACCGCGTGGCTCTTCGCCAGCGGCGCCAAGGGCGACATCAACGTCCGCGGCGCCTTCCTGCACATGATGGCCGACGCCGCGGTCTCGGCCGGGGTCGTGGTGGCGGGCCTCGTGATCCAGCTGACCGGCCTCGCCTGGCTCGACCCCGCGGTCAGCCTCGTCATCGCCGCCCTCGTCGTCTGGGCGACCTGGGGACTCCTGCGCGACAGCGTGGCGATGTCCCTCGATGCGGTGCCGCCGGAGATCTCCCCGGAGGCGGTCACCGGCTTCCTGCGCGACCGGCCCGGCGTCGCCGACCTCCACGACCTGCATATCTGGCCGATGAGCACCACCAGCATCGCCCTCACCGTCCACCTCGTGATGGAAGAGGGCCATCAGGCGCACCGGACGCCCGGCAACGGCTTCCTGAACGAGACGGCGGACGGCCTGCGCGCGCGCTTCGGCATCGGCCACGCCACGGTGCAGATCGAGGAGGCCGGCGGCCCGGCCTGCCGCCTCGCGACGGCGTGCGCGGCATGAGCGCCGCCGCGCCGCCCCGCGCCTTCGTGGTCGGCCACCCGATCGCCCATTCGCGCTCGCCGCTGATCCACGGCCACTGGCTCGCCGCGCACGGGATTCCCGGCTCCTACGAGCGCCTGGACGTGGCGCCCGAGGCGTTTCCGGACTTCGTCCGCGGCCTGCCGGCCTCCGGCTACCGGGGCGGCAACGTCACCCTCCCCCACAAGGAAGCGGCCTTCGCGCTCGCCGACACCCTGACGGCGCGGGCCGAGAGGATCGGGGCCGTGAACACCCTGGTGGTCGAGCCGGACGGCCGGATCCGCGGCGACAACACCGACGCGCCGGGCTTCTGCGCCCATCTCGACCAGGCCCTGGGGGCGGACTGGCCGGCGCGGGGCACGGCCGTGGTCCTGGGGGCCGGCGGGGCGGCGCGCGCCATCGTGGCCGGCCTCGCCGAGCGCGGCGTGCCGCGCATCCTGGTGGCCAACCGCACCCCGGCCCGGGCCGAGGCGGTCGCGGCGCTCGCGCCGGGCATCGGCGCGGCGCTGGCCTGGGACGACCTGCCGTCGGCGCTGGAGGCGGCCGGGCTCCTCGTCAACACCACGTCGCTCGGCATGAAGGGCCAGCCGCCCCTCGACCTCGACCTCGCGCCCCTGCCGGCCCGGGCCGCGGTGGCCGACATCGTCTACGCGCCGCTGGAGACGGCCCTGCTGGCCGCCGCGCGGGAACGGGGCCTCGCCGCCGCGGACGGGCTGGGGATGCTGCTGCACCAGGCGGTGCCGGGCTTCGAGGCCTGGTTCGGGCTGCGCCCGACCGTGACCCCGGCCCTGCGCGACCGGATCGTGGCGGATCTCGCCCCATGAGGCCGAAGGCCGGTTCCGGACCCGTCGTGCTCGGGCTCACCGGCTCGATCGGCATGGGCAAGTCGGCCACCGCGGCGATGTTCGCGCGGCTCGGCGTCCCGGTCCACGATGCGGATGCGGCCGTGCACGCCCTCTACGGGCCGGGCGGTGCGGCCGCGGCGGCGATCGGGGAGGCCTTCCCGGGCGTGCGCGACGCGGAGGGCGGCGTCGACCGGACGCGCCTGCGCGCCGCCGTGCTGGGCGCCCCCGACCGGATGGCGGTCCTCGAGAGACTCGTCCACCCGCTGGTCCGGGCGGCCAGCACGGCGTTCCTGGCCCGGCACGCGGACGCGCCCCTGGTCGTCCTCGACATCCCGCTCCTCTACGAGACCGGCGGCGAGGGCCGCTGCGACGCGGTCGCGGTGGTGAGCGCGCCGCCGGACGTCCAGCGCGCCCGGGTGCTCGCCCGCCCCGGCATGGACGAGGCGGCCTTCGCGGCGATCCTCGCCAAGCAGATGCCCGATGCCGAGAAGCGCGCCCGGGCGGATTTCGTGATCGACACGAGCCGGGGTTTTCCCGCTGCCGAGGCCGCGGTGGCGGGGATCGTCGCCCGGCTGACGGAGGGGGGTGCGCCGACGCACCGGGCGGACGGATGACACGGCCGCACGGCCGCATATCTGCGGGTGCCGGTCGCGCGGGCGCGAACCGGCCACGGGGTGGACGCGATGGGACGGCGGTTCGGAATGGTCGATCGGACCGGGCGCGCCGGAATCCTGGCGGTGACGGCCCTGCTCGGAACGACACCGGCGCAGGCCCCGTACGCCGCGTCCTGTCCGCCGCCCCTGAAGCTGGCCGCCGGCGCCTGCCTGGCCGCCTGCCCGGCCGGCTACGCGGATCAGGGCCGCGTCTGCCTCTACCGCAACAGCTCGCGCTGAGGGGCACGGGAGCTTAACCACGCCGGCCTATCCGGGTAGGATCCGCCCCCCATCTGCGAGCCGCGAGACCCATGCTGCGCGAGATCGTCCTCGACACCGAGACCACCGGCACCGAGGCGAAGGGGGGCGACCGGCTGATCGAGATCGGCGCGGTGGAGCTCCTCAACCACATCCCGACGGGCCGGACCTTCCACCGCTACTGCAACCCTCAGCGCGCCGTCTCCGAGGGCGCGTTCAACGTCCACGGCCTGTCCGACGCGTTCCTGTCCGACAAGCCGCCCTTCGCCGACATCGTGGGCGAACTCCTGGCCTTCCTCGCCGACGGGCGCCTCGTCATCCACAACGCGCCCTTCGACGTCGGCTTCCTCAACATGGAATACGCGCGGCTCGGGGCGAACGCCCCCCCGCCAATCCGGCTGGAGGACGTGGTCGACACGCTGCCCATGGCCCGGCGCAAGCACCCGGGGGCGGCCAACAATCTCGACGCCCTCTGCAACCGCTACGGCATCGACAACACCCGGCGCACCAAGCACGGGGCGCTCCTCGACGCGCAGATCCTGGCGGAGGTCTATGTCGAGTTGCTCGGCGGCAAGCAGACCAGCCTCGGCCTCACGGCGGCGGCGACCGCGGCCCCGGCGGCGGGGTCGTCCGGCCGCGAGGCGGCCCCGGCGATGTCCCGACCCTACCGGAGCCGCCTGACCGAGGCGGAGCGCGCCCGCCACGACGGCTTCCGGGCGAGCCTCGGTCCCGCCGCGATCTGGTCCGAGTATATCGGCGCGGACGATCCCGCCTGACCGGTCCGCGCCCGAGGGCGTTGCCGCATCGCACATCGGCGTTTATTGCAATGCACAATAGGTTGTCGGCGCTCCCACCCGCCGGGTGGTGACGCCGAGGCACGCGGCGGCACCGGCGAGCCGGTCCCGCCCGCGGCAGGAATGCTGAGGCAACGAGGCGCGCACGCATGGCCGAGAATTTCGGGACTCGCGACAGGGACAACGAGGCCCAGGACGGCATATCCCGCGGCGGGTCGCCCCTCGCCGACATGATCGAGGCCACCCGCCTCACCGGCCTCGGCCGCCTGGAGGAGGCGACCGCCCTGATCCAGCGCAGCCTCGGCGGCCACAGGGCGGCCCCGCCGGCGGCTCCCGCCCGCAGCGACGAGACCCGGGCCGATACAGGGGCCGAAACACGGGCCGAGACCTCCCGCGGCGCGGCTGAGTCGGGGACGCGGGTGCGCGAGGTGGTCGGCCACGTGGTGCGCGGCCTCGCGCCGGTGCTGAAGGGCCTCGGCAGCCCCCGGCGCCCGTCCGCGCCCCCCGGTGAGCGGAAGCGCCCCGCCGGCAGCCAGTTCGTGGCTCTGAGCCACGCCGAGACCGCCGGCACCCGCGAGTACAAGCTGTTCATCCCGAGCCATCCGGAGGCGCGGGCGCCGCTGATCGTCATGCTGCACGGCTGCACGCAGAACCCGGACGATTTCGCCGCCGGCACCGGCATGAACGAACTGGCCGAGCGCGCGGGCGTGTATGTCGCCTATCCGGCGCAGAGCCGTCAGGCCCACGCCCAGCGCTGCTGGAACTGGTACGAGCCCCGCGACCAGGCCCGGGGATCGGGCGAGGCGGCGATTATCGCGGGCCTCACCCACGCGATCGTGGCGGAGCACCCGATCGACCCAGCACGGGTCTACATCGCCGGCCTGTCGGCCGGCGGCGCGGCCGCCCTCAACATCGCCCGGGCCTATCCCGACCTCTACGCCGCCGTGGGCGTCCATTCGGGCCTCGCCGCCGGCTGCGCCCGCGACCTGGGCTCGGCGCTGATGGCCATGCAGGTCGGCGCGCCGGGCCTCGGCGCCGCGACCGCCTTCGGGGCGCCGGCCGCGGCGATCCGGGTGCCCACCATCATCGTCCACGGCGAGGATGACGGTACGGTGAGCGTGCGCAACGCCGACCAGGTGCTGGCGCAGGCCAACGTCGCGGACCTGACCGCGCGGTCCGAGACCATCGAGGGCCGCGGCCACCCCTTCACCCGCACCCGCTACCGGGATGCCTCCGGGCGCGTCGTCGTCGAGGATTGGCGGGTGCGCGGCGCCGGCCATGCCTGGTCGGGCGGCCACCCCGAGGGCAGCTATACGGACCGCGAGGGGCCCGACGCCTCCCGCGCCATGCTCGACTTCTTCGCCGAGCACCGGCTGGGCCCGCAGCGCCGATAAAGGGTTCCCCAGGGGCAAGCCCTCCGGCGGGCCGCCGGGGCGGGCTCGGGCTTCAGCGCGCCGTGCCCGCTTGCAGGGCGCCGCCCCGCACCCCCACAAGGTCCCGGACCTTCAGAAACCACGATTTCCACGGACCATCATGACCGCGATCCCGACCCTCGACGGCCTCTCGAACGTCGCCGACCGGTACGACCTGATCCTCTGCGATGTCTGGGGCGTGCTGCACGATGGCCAGAAGGCGCACGAACCCGCCGGCGCGGCGCTGATCCGCTTCCGCGGCCTGTCGGGAGACCGGCCGCGCCGGGTGATCCTCGTCTCGAACGCCCCGCGGCCCGGCGACGGCGTGGGGCGCATCCTCGACCGGTTCGGCGTGCCGCGGGAGGCCTACGACGCGATCCTGACCTCGGGCGACCTCACCCGCGGCCTGATCGCCCAGCGCCCCGGCGCCCGGATCCGGCATCTCGGGCCGGAGCGCGACCTCGGCATCTTCCAGGACCTCGACCTCAGCCTCGTCCCCGAGGGGGAGGCCGACCTCGTGGTCTGCACCGGGCTGTTCGACGACCGCAGCGAGACCGAGGAGGATTACCGCGAGGAACTCACGCGCTGCGCCACCCGGGGGCTGCCGATGATCTGCGCCAACCCCGACCTCGTGGTCGAGAGCGGCGACCGGCTGATCCCCTGCGCGGGCCTCCTCGCGGCCGCCTACGCGGAGATCGGCGGCACCGTCGTCTATGCCGGCAAACCGCACCGCCCGGTCTACGAGGCGGCCCTCGGCAAGGGGGCGGACCTGACCGGCGCCCCGGTGGACCCGACCCGGGTCCTGGCGATCGGCGACGCGATCCGCACCGACATCGCGGGCGCCAGCGGCTTCGGCATCGCGAGCCTCCTGGTGGCGCGGGGCATCCACGCGGGGGAACTCGGCGTCACCGCCGCGCATCACCGGCTCGGCGACGTGGCGGAATGGCTCGGCCGGCAGGCGGTGCACCCGGACGCGGTGATCGAGCGGCTGGTCTGGTAGGCACCGGCGCCGCACGATCCGGTGAATGCACGCATCGGGTCGAACAGGTCTGGCCCTCGGAGCGGTCCGTCGGCCACGCGAGCCCCGATACGAGGGGCCGCCCGGTTCAAGGATCGGACGCCTGCATACGCCCCGTGACCCCACGGCGATGGCCGAGAGCCTGCGCTCGCCGCCCGGCGGATCGCCGTCGCCCACAGGGACAGCCCGGGATGCGGGGCCCGCCAGCTCGGCTGGCGGGCCTGGAACATCCTTGCGGCGGAGGGCTCGCGGCGCGACGACCACGAGACGGGCTTCGATCCGCGGGTCGACTGCGCGCTCATCCGGTACAGGGCCGACGTCGCGGCGCCGGTTCCGGCCCGGCGGGGATCCGGCATCGGGCCGCTGACGCAGCCGTTCCTTCGTAGGGCGCCCCTTCGTAGAGTGACCGTCGTAGGGTGACCTTCGGCCCGGCGGTCGGGATCGCCGGGCCGATCCACCGGCGCCGACACCGCCCGCGCCGGCGTAGCGCGGGCGCCAAGCCGCCGATCTCATCACCGGAAGCGGACCTATGACCGAGCCTGTATCCACCGCCGCCCATGCCCGGACCATCCTGGCCGCGCACGAGCATCGGCGCCCGATCCCGCCGCTGACCGGCTGGGATCCGGCCCTCGACCTGCCGGCCGCCTACCGGGTGGCCGCGGAGGTCCGGCGGCTGCGGGAGGCGCGGGGCGAGCGTCCGGCGGGCCGCAAGATCGGCTTCACCAACACGACGATCTGGGAGCGGTACGGCGTCGGCGCCCCGATCTGGGGCCACGTCTACGACACGACCCTGCGTGACCGGGACGCCCTGACGGGGCCGGTGGCGCTCGCCGCCTTCGTGGAACCCCGGATCGAGCCGGAGATCGTGTTCGGCCTCGCCCGCGCGCCGGAGCCCGGCCTGGACGCGGCGGCCCTGCTCGCGTGCTGCGACTGGGTGGCGAGCGGCTTCGAGATCGTGCAGTCGCTCTATCCCGGCTGGCGCTTCGCGGCCCCCGACACCGTCGCGGCCTTCGGGCTGCACGGGATGCTGGTGGTCGGCGAGCGCGTGCCCGTCGCCCGGGCGGACCCGCGGGCCTGGATCGGCGGCCTTGAGAGCTTCACGGCCGATCTCCTGTGCGACGGCGCCGTGGCGGATCGTGGCGGCGGCCGCAACGTCATGGGGACCGGGCCCCTGGCCGCCCTCGCCCACCTCGTCGATGTGCTGGCTAACGATCCGGCTGCGCCGCCGCTCGCCGCCGGCGAGGTCGTCACCACCGGCACCCTCACCGACGCGCTGCCGGTCGCCGCCGGCCAGGTGTGGCGCCTGCGGCTCGCGGGCCTGCCGCTGCCCGGCCTCGACCTCGCCCTGATCTGAACGACCCGCCCGGATCGCCGGGCCGGAACCCTGCGGATTTCCGGACCGGTTCGGGAACTCGGGCATTGGTAATGGTTAGCCGACATGCCAGATGCTGAGACATGCCCGGACGCCTGCGGAGACGCTACACGACCTTCCTCGTCTCCGTCACGGCGGGACGATCCCGCAGCCAGGGCACCACGGTCTACGCGGTCATGATGCCGGGGGCCGAGGAGGCGCTGGAGGCGGTCCGCGCGCGCGCCGACCCGGGCGCCACCGTGGCCATCGTGGGCAGCCTCTCCACCCGGATCGCCAAGGCCCTCAAGCTGAAGCCCGACGAGCCGCGCGCGGTGTAGGGCGGCCCGGGACCGGCCGCCCCGGTCCCGCGGCCGGAAGCCCCGGTCCCGGGCCGGAAGCCCCTGGCCCGGGCTCAATCCACCGCCAGCCGGTAGCCCACGCCCCGCACGGTCTGCAGGAAGACGGGGTTCGCGGGATCGACCTCGGTCTTGCGGCGCAGGCGGTTGATCTGCACGTCGACGGTGCGCTCCGCCGCCGCGCCGCCGCTGCCGGCGAGCTGCTCGCGCTCGACATTGGCGCCGCCCGCCATCGCCAGGACGGTCAGGATCTCGCGCTCGCGCTCGGTGATGCGGATCAGCTCGTCGTCCCGGCGCAGCTCGCCCCGGTCGATCCGGTACGCGAACGGACCGAAGGTCACGGATTCGGCGCCCGCCGCCCGGGGGCGCACGCCGCGCTTGATGATGTTGTTGAGCCGGAGGGTCAGCTCCCGCGGCTCGAAGGGCTTGGGCAGGTAATCGTCCGCGCCGATCTCCAGGCCCATCACCCGGTCGTTGGTGTTGGAGCGGGCCGTGAGCATCAGGATCGGCACCCGGGAGGTCTCGCGCACGCTGCGGGCGTAGTCGAAGCCGTTCTCGCCCGGCATCATCACGTCGAGCACCATCGCGTCGAACACCACGCTCTGGGCCCGCGCCCGCGCCTCCGCGGCGCTCGCCGCCGTGGTGACCCGGAAGCCCTGGTCGGTGAGGTAGCGGGCGAGCAGCTCCCGCAGCCGGCGGTCGTCGTCGACCACCAGGACGTGCGGGGCCTCGTCGGGCAGCTCCGCCCGGACGGGGATCGTCACGCGCCGCTCCCGCGCCGCGCCATCAGGCGTTGGACCGCCGGGCGGTCCTCCGGCTCGATCATGGCCATCAGGAAATCCTCCGGCGAGCCCCGTGCGTCCGGGGCGGCCAGCGCCCGCACGAGGCGACGGGCCTGGACGCGGGTGAGGTCGGCGGCCAGCCCCGCGCCGGCCTCCGTGCAGTAGAGCAGGCGCTGGCGCCGGTCGCTGGCGCCGGGCTTCTGCGCCACGTAGCCCTGGCCGATCAGGTCCTTGAGGACCCGGTTCAGGCTCTGCTTGGTGATGCGCAGGATGTCGAGGAGTTCGGCGATGGTCAGGCCCGGATAGCGGTCGACGAAGTGCAGCACCCGGTGGTGCGCCCGGCCGAAGCCGTAATCCGCCAGGATCCGGTCCGGATCGCCCACGAAGTCGCGGTAGGCGAAGAACAGGAGCTCGATCAGGTCGTCGCTGCCGAGGGTGGCCGGCGCGGCGACCGGGACGGGTTTGACCGCGAAGGACTCCTCGTGCGGGGCTGTCCGTGTCACGGCGCGGCCGCTCCCAACGTGATAGGTCAGTTTCGGTGACGTTTCTCAAGCAGGGCGGGGCCCGTCAACCCTGACGCGCCCCGAGGCACCCGGGCGCGTGACCCGCCCGGCCTGGCGGCGCCTCGCCCGCCCGACTCGCGCGTCCGCGCCCGGACCGGTCCGGGCACTTGCCCCCGGCCGGGCTTGCGGGCGATCCGGCCCCTCCGCTACGCAGTCCCGGGCGGACGGACGGAGCGATCGACCATGGCCGAGGCAGCTGAACCGGGGCGCCGCCTGTGGATCCGCGACCCGCTCGCCATCCTGGCCGAGGGGGCCGGCGGCGGGATCGTGGTCGCGGGAACCCGGATCGTCGAACACGTACCGGCCGGGGCACGGCCCGCGGGGCCCGTGGACGAGATCTTCGACGCGTCCCGCCACGTGGTCATCCCCGGGCTGATCAACACCCACCACCACGCCTTCCAGACGCTGACCCGCGCCCACCCGCTGGCGATCGACAAGCCGCTCTTCCCCTGGCTGAAGGCGCTCTACACGGTCTGGGGGCGGATCACCCCGGAGGCGTTCCGGCTGGCCACGCGGGTGGCCTTCACCGAACTGCTGCTCTCGGGCTGCACCACGGCGGGCGACCACCATTACCTGTTCCCCAGGGGGCTGGAGGATTCCGTGGACGTCCAGGTCGCGGAGGCCCGGGACCTGGGCATCCGCGCCTTCGTCACCCGCGGCTCCATGAGCCTGTCCGACCGGGAGGGCGGCCTGCCCCCGGAGGCGCTGACGCAGGACGACGACGCGATCCTCTCCGACAGCGAGCGGGTGCTGAACCTGTTCCACGACCCCGCCCCCGGCGCGATGGTGCAGATCGGGCTGGCGCCGTGCTCGCCCTTCGCGGTGACCAAGCGCCTGATGCGCGAGAGCGCGGACCTCGCCGCCCGCCACGGAGCCCGCCTGCACACCCATCTGGGCGAGACGCTGGACGAGGACGGCTATTGCCAGTCGATGTTCGGCTGCCGGCCCGTGGAGTACCTGGAGGAGGTCGGGTGGCTGAACGACCGGGTCTGGCTCGCCCACGGCATCCACTTCACCGATGCCGAGGTGGCCCGGCTCGGCGGGGCGGGGGTCGGCGTCTGCCACTGCCCGACCTCGAACATGACCCTGGCCTCGGGCCGCTGCCGCACCTGCGAACTGGAGGCGGCGGGCTCGCCCGTGGGCCTCGGGGTCGACGGCTCGGCCTCCAACGACAGCTCGAACCTGATGGAGGGGGTGCGTCACGCCCTGATGATCAACCGGCTCACCTACGGGGCGGAGGCCGTGACCCATCTGGATGCCCTGCGCTGGGCGACCGAGGGCTCGGCCGCCTGCCTCGGCCGCTCCGATATCGGCCGGATCGCGCCGGGCCGGGAGGCCGATCTCGCGCTGTTCACCCTGGAGGAACTGCGCTTCTCCGGCGCCCACGACCCGCTGGCCGCGCTGGTCCTGTGCGGCGCCACCCGGGCCGACCGGGTGATGGTGGCGGGGCGCTGGCGGGTGATCGACGGGCAGCCGCTCGGGGTCGATACCGGGATGCTCCACGAGGCGCATTCCCGGCTGGCGGTGGCGCTGTTCGGGACGCTGTAGGATCCGGCCGCCGGAGGGCCCGCGCCCGTCCGCGGTCTCCGCCCCGGTCCGGCCCTATCGGGACGGGTCGCCGGCCGCGACGGCGCTCATCCGCGGCCCGAGGGTCGTGACCGGCGAGGTGATCGACGGCGGCGCGACCGGCGTGCCCCGGCCCGATCCCTGGACCGGCTCACCGGAGGGGCGAGCCGGTCCGGCTGCGGGAACCGGCGCTCCTCAGAACAGCCCGTCGATCTGGCCGTTGGCGTCGAGGCGGATCGTGTCGGCGGCGGGCACCCGGGGCAGGCCCGGCATGGTCATGATCTCCCCGCAGATCGCCACCACGAAGCCGGCGCCGGCCGAGAGCCGCACGTCGCGCACCCCCACGATGTGGCCCTCCGGGGCACCCATCAGCCCCGGGTTGGTGGAGAACGAGTACTGCGTCTTGGCCATGCAGATCGGCAAGTGGCCGTAGCCGTCCTTCTCGAAGGCGGCGAGCTTGCCGGCCGCCTTGGCCTCGATCTGGATGTCGGCCGCGCCGTAGAGCTTGGTAGCGATCGACCGGATCTTCTCCGAGAGCGGCGCCTCCGTCTCGTAGGCGTGGCGGATCGGCGCCGGCTCGGCCTGCGCGAGCTTCACCACGGCCCGGGCGAGTTCCTCGGCCCCGGCCCCGCCCTCGGCCCAGTGGCGGCAGGTGATCGCCTCGACGTCGAGCCGCGCGCGGCACAGCTCCTTGAGCTTGGCGTGCTCGGCGTCGGTGTCGGCGTGGAAGTGGTTGACGCCGACCACCACCGGCAGGCCGAAGCCGCGCAGGTTGGTCACGTGCCGGGCGAGGTTGGCGAAGCCCTTCTCCAGGGCGTCGATGTTCTCGGCCCCGAGGTTCTTCTTGTCGACGCCGCCGTGCATCTTGAGGGCGCGGATCGTGGCGACCACCACGACCGCCGAGGGGGCCAGCCCCGCCTGCCGGCACTTGATGTCGAGGAACTTCTCGGCGCCCAGATCGGCGCCGAACCCGGCCTCGGTCACCGTGTAGTCGGCGAGCCGCAGGCCGGCCCGGGTGGCGATCACCGAGTTGCAGCCATGGGCGATGTTGGCGAAGGGGCCGCCATGGATCAGCGCGGGGTTGCCCTCCAGCGTCTGCACGAGGTTGGGCTGCAGGGCGTCCTTGAGCAGCACCGTCATGGCGCCGGTGGCCTTCACGTCCTTGAGGGTGACGAGCTTGCGGTCGCGGGTCTCGGCGATGACGATCCGGCCGAGGCGCTCCTCCAGGTCGGCGAGGTCACGCGCGAGGCAGAACACCGCCATCACCTCGGAGGCGACCGTGATGTCGAAGCCGTCCTCCCGGGGGAAGCCGTTGGCGACGCCGCCGAGCGACTGGGTGATCTGGCGCAGCGCCCGGTCGTTCATGTCGACGACGCGGCGCCAGTGGATGCGGCGCACGTCGATGTTGAGCTCGTTGGCCCAGTAGACGTGGTTGTCGATCAGCGCGGCCGCGAGGCTGTGGGCCGACGTGATGGCGTGGAAGTCGCCGGTGAAGTGCAGGTTGATCTGCTCCATCGGCACGACCTGCGCCTTGCCGCCGCCGGCCGCGCCGCCCTTCATGCCGAAGCACGGCCCGAGCGAGGGCTCGCGCAGGCAGATCATGGTCTTCTCGCCGATGCGGTTCAGGGCGTCGCCCAGGCCCACCGTGGTGGTGGTCTTGCCCTCGCCCGCCGGCGTCGGCGAGATGGCGGTCACCAGCACGAGCTTGCCGGGCGTCCGGCTCTCCAGCCCGGCGATGTAGCCGTGGTCGATCTTGGCGATGTGCCGGCCGTAATTGTGGAGTGCGTCATCCGGGATGCCCAGCGTCTCGGCGACCTGTGCGATCGGCTTCAGGGTCGCGGCGCGGGCGATCTCGATGTCTGACGGCATGGGCGTTCCCTCCCTGGATTGCGGGCTCGGAGCCCGACCGCCGGCTGTTGCCGTGACGGTGTCCGCTCGTGCGGGCAGCCGCCCGCGAACGGCTGCGCAGTGTGCGTCAAACGTGCGGGAAATGCGCGTCGATTTTTATGAGGCGGCGGACAAAAACAAGTTTCTGGTCCGCCGGCCGGGGGAGGCCGGGGGATGGCCGCCATCCCCGGGCCTCATCCGGAGGCGCCGGAGCGCGGCGCAGGCCGCGAAGGGGGCGCCGGAAGGTGCCGCGACCCGTCGAGCCCGCCTTCCCGGGCGGCCTCGCCGCACCGCGGGATGACGGGGGTGGAGGGGAGCCGGCGTCGCGGGGCCGGGCCCCGTCAGCCCCCCGACTTCTTGGCCTTGTCGGCGGCGCCGGGCGCCTCGTGGGGCTGCGGCGCGCCCTTCGGAAGCTCCGGGTTCTCGGCATTGTGCGGGGCGGCCACCGGCGCCGGCACGGTCTCGGCCGTGGCGGTCGGCTTCTCGATGTCCGGCAGACCGTCCTTCAGCTTCGCGTTGATCTGCGCGAGGTCGTCCGGCTCGGGATTGAGGTCCTTGGCATGCTGCCACTGGAACTTGCCCTCCAGCCGCCGGCCCGCGCGCCAGTAGGCGTCCCCCAGGTGGTCGTTGATGGTCGGATCGCCGGGCTTCAGCTCGACCGCCTTCTCCAGCTCCCGCACCGCGTCGTCCCAGCGGCCGAGGCGGAAATAGGCCCAGCCCAGGCTGTCGACGATCATGCCGTCCCGCGGGCTCGCGTCGGCGGCCTGCTGCAGCAGCTTGAACGCCTCGTCGATGTTGGTGTTCTGGTCGACCCAGGAATAGCCCAGGTAGTTCATCACCTGCGCCTTGGCGGCCGGCTGGTTGGCCGGCACGAGGGACAGCGCCTTCTTCAGGTCGGCCTCGGCCTTCGGCCACTGCTTGGCGCGCTCGTAGGCGGTGCCGCGGAAGTAGTAGGTCGTCCAGTAATTGGCCTGCGGCCGGTCGCCGATCAGGTTGATCGCCCGCGAGTAGGTGGCGGCGGCCTCCTCGTACTTCTTGCGGGCGCGCTGGACGTTGCCGAGCGCCGAGATCACGTCGATGTCGTCCGGGTGGGCCTTCATGGTCGCGTCGAGATGCGCGAGCGCCTCGTCGCCCTTGCCCATCTGCTCCAAGTTCAGGCCGACCTGGATGTCGGCGTTGAGCTTGAGCGGCGAGGTCGCGGGGATCTGCGCGTAGGCCTCGTTGGCGCGCTCGGTCTGCTTCATCCGGTCGAGGGTGTCGGCCAGCGTCAGCCGGGCGAGGGCATGGTCGGGGGCGAGGTAGAGGGCCAGCCGCAGGTAGATCACCGCGGGCAGCTCGTCGCCCTGCGTGGAACCGGCCGAGCCCAGCCCGTACAGCACCTCGGCGGCGCCCTCCTGCGCGGTGGTGACCAGGCGCGTGAGGGGCTTGCCCTCCTTGAGCTTGTCGAGGGCGTCGCGCACCAGCGGGTGGCGCGGCGAGAGCTGGTCGAAGTCCGAATAGGCCTGGATCGCGAGGTCGGTGCGGCCGAGGCTCGCCTCCATCCGGGCATAGGCGTCGACGATGCGCAGGGTGTTGCGGTCGGCCTCGTAGGCGGCCTTGAGGCGCCGCTCGGCCTCGGCGTTGTCGCCGGTCACCGCCGCGATCAGGCCGGCATGGTAGTCCCGGAAGGTGTTGTAGTAGCGCTCGCCCCGGAGCTTGTTGACCGTCTCCAGCGCCTTCTTGCCGTCGCCCGCGCCGGCATACGACCAGGCGGTGAGCAGCGTCGCGGTCAGGTCGGTGGCCGCCCCGCGCCCGCTGCGGGAGAAGTTCTGGCGGGCGGCGGCCCACTGGCCGGCCTTGATCTGGCGCACCCCGAGGGAGAGGTTGGCGAGCCCGTTGGTGGGATCGCGGGCGATCAGCTTCTCGGCCGCGCGGAACGCGTCCGGCAGGGCGCCGTCGGCGAGCAGCGAGATGAAGGCGCGCTCGACCAGCTCGGCGTTGCGCGGGTCGGCCTTCACGGCCTCGCGGTAGAAGGTGGCCGCCGCCGCCGTGTCCCGGGAGGCGCCCGCGATGTAGGCCGAGAGGAAGTTGCCCTCCAGCGAGTCCGCGGGCTCGTAGTCGAGCACCGGGGCCGATTCCTTGGGCTGCGCGGCCAGCACGGTCTGCGGGAGCCCGGCGGCGAGCAGCAGGGCGAGCGCCGAGACGCTCCGGCGGGCGCGTGATGTCATCATGAACCGATCGCGGCTCCTGGGCGCCGGCCAGCCAAGGGGCCAGGCGCGAGAATGGCGGGTTATCCCCGGAAAAACGCCGGGGACACTGGACCCATCCCGCCAGCCCCGCAAGGCGAAAGGATGGCGCGGGGCGGATGAGCGGGTCGTCCGCCGTCCCGTCGGCGGGCGCGCCGCGACCCGGTGCGGCACGGGGCCGGCCGCGACGCCCCCGCGCCCGCGGGCGGCGCGCCTCGGCGCCCCTCGGCGTTCCGGCCGGGACCCGGCCTCACATGTTCGGGTAGTTCGGGCCGCCCGGGCCCTCCGGCGTCACCCAGTCGATGTTCTGGTTCGGATCCTTGATGTCGCAGGTCTTGCAGTGGACGCAGTTCTGCGCGTTGATCTGGTAGCGCACGCCGTCGCTGGCGGCGGCATCCTCCACCCACTCGTACACGCCCGCCGGGCAGTAGCGGCCCGAGGGCCCGCCGTAGACGTCGTGCTCGGAGCGCTTCTGCAACTCCAGGTCGCGGACCTTGAGGTGGGGCGGCTGGTCCTCCTCGTGGTTGGTGTTCGACAGGTAGACCGAGGAGAGCCGGTCGAAGGTCAGCTTGCCGTCGGGCTTCGGGTAGACGATCGGCGTCACCTCGGAGAGGGGCTTCAGGCAGGCATGGTCGGGCTTGCCGTGCGAGAGCGTGCCGAACGGCGAGGCGCCCAGCAGGCTGGTCGCCCACATGTCGATCCCGCCGAGCCCCACGCCCACCAGGGTGCCGTAACGCGACCAGAGCGGCTTGACGTTGCGCACGGCCTTGAGGTCCCGCCCGATCGGGCTGTCGCGCCAGCCGGCCTCGTAGGCGGTGAGCTCGTCGCCGGCGCGACCGGCCTTCAGGGCGTCCGCGATGGCCTCGGCCGCCTGCATGCCGGACAGCACCGCGTTGTGCGAACCCTTGATCCGCGGGACGTTCACGAACCCCGCCGAGCAGCCGACCAGGCAGCCGCCGGGGAAGACGAGCTTCGGCACCGATTGCCAGCCGCCCTCCATGATGGCGCGCGCGCCGTAGCCGATGCGCTTGGCGCCCGCGAAGGTGTCGGCGATCAGCGGGTGGGTCTTGAAGCGCTGGAACTCCTCGAACGGCGACAGGGTCGGGTTCTCGTAGTTCAGGTGCGTGACGAAGCCGACCGAGAGCAGGTTGTCGTCGAAATGGTAGAGCCAGGAGCCGCCGCCGGCCTTGTTGGGGAGCGGCCAGCCCATGGTGTGGCGCACCAGCCCCCGCTCGAAGGTCGCGTCCGGCAGCTGCCACAGCTCCTTCACGCCGAGCCCGTACTTGAAGTGGTCGCTGTGCCGGCTGAGGGAGAAGCGCTGGATCAGGCCCTTGGTGAGGTTGCCCCGCGCGCCCTCGCCGAACACCGTGTACTTGGCGCGCAGCTCCATGCCGCGGGTGTAGTCCTCCCGCGGCTCGCCCGAGCGGCCGATGCCGAGATCGCCCGTGGCGACGCCCGCCACGGCGCCGTTGGCGTCGAACAGCACCTCGGAGGCCGGGAAGCCCGGATAGATCTCGACCCCGAGCGCCTCGGCCTGGGCGCCCAGGTACTTGCACACGTTCGACAGCGAGCCGACGAAGTTGCCGTGGTTCGACATGAGCTTGGGGAAGAACACGTTCGGCATGGTGACGCCGCTGTTCCGGGTGAGCAGCATGAACTCGTCGCGCTGGACCTCCGTCTTGAGCGGGCGCTCCGGATCCTGGCGCCACTCGGGCAGCAGCTGGTCGAGGCCGCTCGGGTCGATCACCGCGCCCGACAGGATGTGGGCGCCGACCTCCGAGCCCTTCTCGACGACGACGACGGAGATCTCCTCGCCGATCTCGGCGGCGCGCTGCTTCAGGCGGATCGCGGTGGCGAGGCCGGCCGGGCCGGCGCCCACCACGACCACGTCGAAATCCATGCTCTCGCGTTCGGGCAGCGCCATCCTGGCCTCCTTATTCTTGTTCCGGCGCCCGGTACGTCGCCGGGCCGGCATCCCTGCTGCCGTCTCAAGCGATTCCAAGCTGGAAAGGCAAGGTGCCGAAGCGTCGGCCGCAGGCAAAGTTCCCTGTGCCGCAGGGCGGGCCCCGCGGCGCCGCGCAGCCGGCCGGTCCCCTCCGGCGCGGGCGCCCCACCCTGCGGGGGCCGGGGCGGACCGGCGCCCCCGGGGCGCGGGCACCGCGCTGTTGCGTCACGCAAGCCCTTGCCGGCGGACGGGTTTCATGAGTTGTCCACAGGCTGCCGCGACCCCATCTACCGAGTCACATGCCGAGCCCCTCCGACGCGCAAGCCGACCTGATCGCCTATCTCGACTTCCACGTGGAGGCCGGTGCCGACGCGGTGCTCGACGAGCGGCCGCACGACCGGTTCGGGGAGGCGGATGCGCCGGCGCCGGCCCTACGCGCCCCGCGCCGGCCCGCCGTCCAGGCCGAGGCGCCGGCCCGGACCCTCGTGCCGCCCCCCGGTTCGCCCCCGCCCTCCGCGGCGCCGGCCCGCACCTTCGGCCGCGCCGCGAGCGCCCAGCCCGACGAGGCCGCGAGCGACGCCCGCGCCCGGGCGCGGCAGGCGAAGACGCTGGACGAGCTGGAGCGGATCCTGGCCGATTTCGACGCCTGCCCGCTGCGCTTCACCGCCAAGAACCTCGTCTTCGCGGACGGCAATCCCGCGGCGCGGGTGATGTTTCTCGGCGAGGCGCCCGGCGCCGACGAGGACCGGATCGGCAAGCCGTTCATGGGCCGCTCGGGCCAGCTCCTCGACAAGATGATGAAGGCGGTCGGCCTCGACCGGTCGAGCGCCTATATCGGCAACATCGTGCCCTGGCGCCCCCCGGGCAACCGCAACCCGACGCCCCAGGAGGTGGCCGTGTGCCGGCCCTTCGTGGAGCGTCAGATCGAGCTGGTCGACCCGGACATCATCGTGTGCCTCGGCGCGCCCGCGACCCAGACGCTCACCGGCAGCAAGGACGGCATCCTGCGGACCCGCGGCCGGCTGTTCCCGTACCGCCTGCCGCACCGCGAGGTGAAGCTGCTGGCGACGCTCCACCCGGCCTTCCTGCTGCGCCAGCCGGTGCAGAAGCGCCTGGCGTGGCGGGATTTCCGCGCCCTGCGGTCGCTGCTGGACGGGAAAGCTTGACCGCGGTGGCGGAACCGGCTCTCCCCTCCCGTCATTAGAGCTTCGTTCCCGCCGGCGGTTCGCCGCTGTCCGGACACAACGACGCACAGCAAGGTCCGGCCCCCCGCGGCGGCCGGCGCAGCATCGATGGCGGGACCCAACCATGCGCTGGGAAGATCTACGCAGCTCCGACAACGTCGAGGATCGGCGCGGTGAAGGCGGCGGCGGCGGGGGCGGCATGGGCTTCCCCGGCGGCGGCGCCGGCGGCCTCGGCATCGGCACCATCGTGGTGCTGCTGATCGTCAGCTACTTCACCGGCATCAACCCGGCGATCCTGATCGGCGGCGCCGAGCGGATCGGCGGCGGCCACAGCAGCCAGGAGCAGCCGGCCGACCCGCAGACCCAGGCCAAGCGCCGTCAGGCCCCCACCGACGACAGCGGTCGGTTCGCGTCGAAGATCCTGGGCAACACCGAGGACGTGTGGAGCCAGATCCTGCCGCAGCAGACCGGCAAGCAGTACACGCCGACGACGCTGGTGCTCTACACCGGCGGCACCCGCTCGGGCTGCGGCTCGGCCCAGGCCGCCATGGGCCCGTTCTACTGCCCGCTGGACAAGAAGGTCTACCTGGACACGGGCTTCTTCAAGGAGATGGCCTCGAAGTTCGGCGTGAAGGGCGACTTCGCCTACGCGTACGTGATCGCCCACGAGGTCGGCCACCACGTCCAGGACGTGCTGGGCATCCTCGGCAAGGTGCAGGCCCGCCAGCAGCAGGCGTCGAGCAAGACCGAGGCGAACGCCCTGTCGGTGCGCATCGAGCTGATGGCCGATTGCCTCGCGGGCGTCTGGGCCAAGAACTCCAACGACAAGTATGCCGAACTCGACCAGGGCGACATCGACGAGGCTCTGAACGCCGCCGCCCAGATCGGCGACGACGCGCTGCAGCAGCGCTCGCGCGGCTACGTGGTGCCGGATTCCTTCACCCACGGCTCCTCGGCCCAGCGCCAGCGCTGGTTCACCGCCGGCTACAAGAGCGGCCAGACCAAGTCCTGCGACACGTTCCGCACGGCGAATAACTGAGGCGGCACGGGTTCTCGGGATCGCCCGAGGCTTGACCCGACACGCGCCCTCCCTCCCCGCGGAGGGCGGGCGGCTCCCGGTCACGCGTCGCCCGAGGCCTCAGCGGGGGCGCGGGAGCAGATGCGGGCTCACCCCCGGCTCAACCGCTGCGCGTTGGCCTGCACCTTCCGCCGGTAGCTGCGGATCACCTTGCCGTTGGAGGCGCCGGCGGCCAGCATCAGGGCGGCCTCGCCGGCGGCCAGCATCTTCTCGGTCACCATGAGCTGCGCCTCGGCCTGCGCGGCCGGACCGCCGAAGGCGAACATCGCCATCCGCTGGGCGATCACGCCCTGAGCCTCCAGGCCCAGCATGGCCATGTCGAGGCTCGTCGTCCACCAACCGCAAAGCATCGTGTTCCTCAAAGGTGTCGGCAACCGCCAAGCCCCATGCCAATGGGCCAAGATCCCTGCCAATGGGCCAAGCTTCCTGCCCTCGGCCAGGATCCCTGCCGGTGGCTAAGATTCCTGCCTTCGGCAACGATCCATGCCGTCGGCCGAGCCCCGTGCCGTCGGCCGAGCCTGCCACCATACGCCGGAGCGGCGGCCGGTGCGGCCGGGAAACGACGTAGCTCGCAGAATCGGGCCGAATAGCCGCAAAGCGCACGGATGAAGGCCACGGTTGCGCGGCGCGCAGGTCTCACCGCCGCGCCGCCCGTCTTTGCGCCGTCTCGATCCATGCCGTAAGCGCCCGGGAGGTTTCCCCCGACACGGCCCGCGCCATGATACGCCTCGACAAGATCACCAAGCAGAACGGGCGGCAGCTCGTGTTCATCGAGGCCTCGGCCGCCCTGCAGCGGGGCGAGAAGGTCGGGCTCGTGGGCCCGAACGGGGCCGGCAAGACCACGCTGTTCCGGATGATCATCGGCCAGGAGCAGCCCGACGAGGGTCAGGTCGCCGCCGACCGGGGCATCACCATCGGGTATTTCAGCCAGGATGTCGGCGAGATGGCCGGCCGCAGCGTCGTCACCGAGGTGATGGACGGGGCCGGTCCGGTGAGCACGGTGGCGGCGGAACTCGCCGAGCTCGGCGCGGCGCTCGCCGATCCGGACCGCGCCGACGAGATGGACGCGCTGATCGAGCGCTACGGCGAGGTCCAGGCGCGGTTCGAGGAACTCGACGGCTACGCGCTGGAGGGCCGCGCCCGCGAGGTGCTCGACGGGCTGAGCTTCAGCCAGGAGATGATGGACGGGGATGTCGGCGCCCTCTCGGGCGGCTGGAAGATGCGCGTCGCCCTCGCCCGCATCCTGCTGATGCGCCCGGACGTGATGCTCCTCGACGAGCCGTCCAACCACCTCGACCTCGAGAGCCTGATCTGGCTCGAATCCTTCCTCAAGGCCTATGACGGCGCCCTGCTGATGACCTCGCACGACCGCGAGTTCATGAACCGCATCGTCACCAAGGTGGTCGAGATCGACGGCGGCGCGCTCACCACCTACTCGGGCGACTACGCCTTCTACGAGGGCCAGCGGATCCTGAACGAGGCGCAGCAGCAGGCGCAGTTCGAGCGGCAGCAGGCCATGCTCGCCAAGGAGATCGCCTTCATCGAGCGGTTCAAGGCCCGGGCCTCCCACGCCGCCCAGGTGCAGAGCCGGGTGAAGAAGCTCGACAAGATCGAGCGCGTCGAGCCGCCCCGGCGGCGGCAATCCGTGGCCTTCGAGTTCCAGCCGGCGCCGCGCTCGGGGGACGACGTCGTGATGCTGAAGGGCGTCAACAAGCGCTACGGCAGCCGCACGATCTACGAGGGGCTCGACTTCTCGGTGCGGCGCCGGGAGCGCTGGTGCGTGATGGGCATCAACGGCGCCGGCAAGTCGACGCTGCTGAAGCTCGTGACCGGCACCACCGCACCGGATGACGGGTCGGTCACGGTCGGCGGCAGCGTCAAGCTCGGCTACTTCGCCCAGCACGCCATGGACCTGCTCGACGGCGACCGCACGGTCTTCCAGACCCTGGAGGACGCCTTCCCGCAGGCCGGCCAGGGCTCCCTGCGGGCCCTCGCCGGCTGCTTCGGCTTCTCGGGCGACGACGTCGAGAAGCGCTGCCGGGTGCTGTCGGGCGGCGAGAAGGCCCGGCTGGTGATGGCCCTGATGCTCTACGACCCGCCGAACTTCCTGGTGCTCGACGAGCCGACCAACCACCTCGACATGGGCACCAAGGAGATGCTCATCACGGCGCTCGCCCAGTACGAGGGCACGATGCTGTTCGTCTCCCACGACCGGCACTTCCTGGCGGCCCTGTCGAACCGGGTGCTCGAAGTCACCCCGGAGGGCATCCACCAGTACGGCGGCGGCTACACCGAGTACGTGGCCCGCACCGGCCAGGAGGCGCCCGGCCTGCGGAGCTGACGGGGCGGGGCGGGGCGGGCCGGGGACGGGGCGATCCCTGCGACCGCCGCTCCGCTACCCTCCCGGGGCAACCCGGGTTAGGCTGCGCCGAAACGGCCCTGCGCGAGACGCCGTGCGACGCCTGCTGAAGTTCCTCCACACGATGGGGTCCGCCGGATTGCTGGGCGCGATGGCGGCCCTGGTCGTCATGCTGGGCCTCGCGCCCCCGCCGACGGCCCTACCCGGCTACGCGGCGATCCGGGGCGCGATGGGGGCCGTCGCCACCTGGATCTTCCTGCCCGCCCTCGCCCTCACCCTCCTGTCGGGCCTGCTGGCCATGGCGCTGAACCGCGCCTACCTCAACGCCGGCTGGGCCTGGGTGAAGCTCGCCACCGGCGTCCTGATGTTCGAGGGCGGACTGGTCTACGTGCAGGGCCCGATGCGGCGGGAGGCCGAGCAGAGCGCCCGGGCCCTCGCGGGCCTCGCGGATCCCGGCCTCCTCGCGACCGCTCTGGAGGGCGAGCGCGGCACGCTGTGGGTGCTGCTCGCGGTCTCGGCCGCCAACGTGGCGCTCGGGATCTGGCGCCCGCGCATCCTCCGGATCCCGCGATAGACCCGTCACTTCCCAATACAGAAGCCGGCAAACAAACGGTCGAGCACGTCCTCGACGCCGACATGCCCGGCGACTTCGCCGAGGGACCGGACCGCGAGGCGCAGGTCCTCGGCGGCCAGTTCCGGCAGGCCGCCCGCGCCCGCGAGCAGGCGGTCCAGATGGCCCACGCAGGCTTCGAGGGCCGCCCGGTGACGCGCGCGGGTGATCAGTGCGTCGCCCTGGCCGAGGCCGCTCTCGGCCGCCGCCTGCACGGCGTCGAGCAGGGCGTCGAGGCCGAGGCCCGTCCGGGCCGAGACCGCCAGCGCGGCCTCGGGGAAAGGTTGTAATGAGCCGGCAATTAAGTCGGTCTTCGTGAGCACCGTGCGGTACGACGTTCCGGACCGGCCGAGATCGGGGGGATCCTCTCCGGGCGGCACCAGGACGAGCACCAGATCGGCCGCGTCGATCCGGGCACGGGCCCGCCGGATGCCGGCGGCCTCCACGGGCTCGGCGGTCTCGCGCAGCCCCGCCGTATCGACGAGGATCACGGGGAGGCCGCCCAGGTCCAGCCGGACCTCGATGGCATCCCGGGTGGTGCCGGGGATCTCCGAGACGATGGCGACCTCCCGGCGGCTGAGGGCGTTCAGCAGGGTCGACTTGCCGGCATTGGGTGCACCGGCGAGGACCACCGTGAAACCGTCGCGCAGGCGCTCGCCCCGACGCCCGTCCCGCAAGGCGGCGGCGATCTCGTCGCGGAGGGCGGTGGCGCGTTGGACCAGCCCCGCATCCAGGCCGGCCTCGTCCACGTCGCCCTCGTCGGAGAAGTCGAGGGCCGCCTCGGCGGCGGCGAGGCCATCGATCGCCTGCATCCGCCAGGCCGCGACCTGCCGGCTCAGGGCGCCGTCGAGCTGGCGCAGGGCCTGACGGCGCTGGCCCTCGGTCTCCGCGTCGATCAGGTCGGCCACCGCCTCGGCTTCGGCCAAATCCAGGCGGCCGTTCAGGACCGCCCGACGGGTGAAGGCCCCGGGCCCGGCGGCGCGGCAACCCGGCAGCCCTGCCAGGGCCGTCAGCACGCCCATCCGGACCGCCTGTCCGCCATGGAGGTGCAGCTCGACCATATCCTCGCCGCTGTACGTCTCCGGGCCGGGAAACCACGCGACCAGCGCGCGGTCGAGTTCGGCGCCGTCGACCGGATCGCGGAGGGTTCGGAGCGACAGGCGCCGGGGCGGCGGAAGCGCGGCACCCAGGGCGGTCAGGACGTCCCGGGCGGCAGGACCGCTGATCCGGATCACCGCGACGGCGGCCCGGCCGAATCCACTGGCGGGAGCGAAGAGCGTTTCGGTTTCGGTCATGGTTCGCAGCTTCGCACAGACACCGCCTTCATTCGGCCCCGGGCAGGCGTTTCACGTGAAACATGCCGGCTGCTCCATAGCATCCGGCGCGGCCGGCGTTCCGCGGTGTGGACCGGCATGATGCAGACCCGTCGCACGAGGATGCAGCCCGCCATGCACACGACGCGCCGCGCGCTCTGCCGCGCCCTCCTCGCCGCACCCCTGGTCCTGCCGGTCCGGACGGCCGCCGCCGACACCGATCCCGACCTCGCGGCGATCGAGCGGCGGCTCGGCGGCCGCCTCGGTGTGGCGGCCGGATCGACGGAGCGCCTCCTGATCGGCCACCGGGCCGACGAGGACTTCCCGATGTGCAGCACCTTCAAGGTCCTGGCGGCGGCCGCGGTTCTGGCGCGGGCCGATGCCGGGTCCGAGAACCTCGACCGGGTTGTGACTTACGGCGCCGGCGATCTCCTCAGCTACGCGCCGGTGACCCGGAAAGCCCTGGAATCCAGTGGCGGGACGGGGCGGCTGTTGGTCTCCGACCTCTGCGCCGCCGCCCTGGAATGGAGCGACAATACCGCCGTCAACCTGCTTCTTCCGAGCCTGGGCGGACCGGAGGGCCTGACGGCGTGGCTGCGGCGTATCGACGATCCCCGCACCCGGCTCGACCGCACGGAGCCGACCCTCAACAGCGCGATTCCCGGCGACCCGCGCGATACCACCACCCCCGCGGCGATGCGGTCGACCCTCGGTCGGATCCTGCTCGGCTCAATCCTGGCGCCGGCCTCGCGCGGGCGATTGGAGGGCTGGATGGCGGGAAGCCAGACCGGCTTCAAGCGGCTCCGCGCCGGCCTGCCGAAGGATTGGCCGGTGGGCGACAAGACCGGCAGCGGCGACAACGGCACGGTCAACGACGTGGCGATCCTGCGGCCGCCCGGCCGTGCACCCGTGCTCGCCGCCGTGTACATGACCGGCACGACGGCGCCCGCGGCGGTTTGGGAAGCGGCCTATGCCGAGATCGGCCGGCTCATCGCCGCACGGGCGTCCGGTGCCTGATTGAGACCGACCGTTCGACGAGGCCATGGCCAGGACAGCTTCGAAGACCACCCGCGCGACGCAGGCCCTGGACAGGGCCGGCACCCGCTACAGCCTTCACGCCTACGATTACGATCCGGAGGCCCAGCGCGTCGGCCTCCAGGCCGCCGAGGCTCTGGGTGTCGCACCCGGCCGGGTGCTGAAGACCCTGATGGCGGCGGTGGACGGGCGTCCGGTCTGCCTGCTGGTCGCCTCGGACCGAGAGGTCTCGATGAAGCGGGCGGCCGCGGCCTTTTCGGGCAAAGCCGCCGCGATGCTCAAGCCCGCTGATGCCGAGCGGCTGACGGGCTACCATGTGGGCGGCATCAGCCCGCTCGGACAGAAGCGGCCCTTTCCCACGGCGATCGATGCCGGCTCCCTCGGTGAGCCGGATACGGAGATCCACGTCAATGGCGGAGGCCGAGGCCTGCAGATCCGCCTGAGGGAGGCCGACTTGGTCGCCGTGCTGCAGGCTCGCGTCGTCCCGCTGACATGATCCGCAGCCGGTAAGCGCCCGTTTACCCTGGTCCCCCACGGTGACGGCGCACGGGAGAAGTGAGGCGGCATCGGATGACGGGACGGGGCATGGCGGCCATCGGTTGCGCGCTGCTGCTCGCCGGTCCCTGCGCGGCGGCGGACCTCGATCTGCGCGGCGTCGCGGAGCCCGGTCTCGCCGCAACGCCGCGGTTCTTTCCGCGCAGCGACGGAACCGACCGTCGCCCGGTCTTCGCAATCCGGAACCGCCCGGTGGCGGTGGGATGCACGCCCCGGCGGGTGCCCGTGCCGACCAACGCGCCGGACGACCCGAGCTACGTGGGGTCCGAGTACGGCCTGTCCCATCCGAGCTACTACGGCTTCACGCCTCCGTTGGGCGTCGATGATCCATTCGGGCGATCTCTCCTCCCCTACTGCCCCTGAGGCGATCCTCCGCAGGGAACCGGACCGCTGTTCCCTTGAGGCGGCCGCATGCTCTAGACGGGCAGCGACCCCTGCGGAGCCAGTCCCGTGCCCGATTCGACGCCCCAGCGCTTCACCGATCTCGCCGCCCTCCGGCACTGCGTGGCCGGCTGGCGGGCGGCCGGTGAGCGGGTCGTGCTGGTGCCCACCATGGGCGCCCTGCACGAGGGGCATCTCGCCCTGATGGCCGAGGCGCGGCAGATCGGACGCCGGACGGTTGCCAGCATCTTCGTCAACCCGACCCAGTTCGGGCCCAACGAGGATTTCTCCCGCTACCCGCGGGATCTCGCGGCGGACTTGGCGCTGCTCGCACAGGCCGGGGCCGACGCCGCCTGGACGCCCGAGGTGGACACCATGTACCCGCCGGGCTTCGCCACGCGGATCGAAGTCGCCGGTCTGTCGGAGGGGTTGTGCGGTCCGTTCCGGCCCGGCCATTTCGCCGGGGTGGCCACGGTGGTGACCAAGCTGCTGAACCAGGTTCGGCCGGACGTCGCCCTGTTCGGCGAGAAGGATTTTCAGCAGCTGCGGGTGATCCAGCAGGCGGTGGCCGACCTCGACCTCGCGGTTGAGATCCGCGGCGTTCCGACCCTGCGGGAGATCGACGGCCTCGCCCTGTCGTCCCGCAATCGCTACCTGGCGCCCGAGGAGCGCGCTGTCGCCCCCAAGCTCCACGCCGTGCTGGCCGATATCGCGGCCGCCTCGCGCAACGGCACCCCCGTGGCCGGGCGGATCGCCGCCGGAAAGGCCGCCCTGGAGGCGGCGGGCTTCCGGGTCCAGTACCTCGCGGTCTGCGATGCCCGGACCCTGGCGCCAGTCGAGCGGGTCGACGGCCCCGCCCGGGTCCTCACCGCGGCCTTCCTGGGGCGGACCCGACTCATCGACAATCTCTCCGTATGAGGCCGCCCGGCACGACGCGGCCCGATGTCCCGAAGGTGCGGCCTCTACCCCGCGCGCGGCGCGTCCGGATCCAGGCGGCACGCCATGGATCGTGACGGGCGCCTCGCCGCCGGACCTGCCCCCTCGATCGCGGGGGCGCGCGCCCCGCCTCCTGGCAGCCGGGCCGCGGGGTGGACCGGTCACGCAGCCGGTGTCTTCGCGCCGACCCCACGCCCTGTATCGGCGGTCCGGGCACGACCTGATCTCTGCTGGCGCGTGATCGGTCTCTGCCCAGCACCGGCCGTCCTGGCCATCCTGGCCATCCTGGCCGTCCTCCTCGTCTGGGGGGGGCCTGCCCGCGCGGAGGACGGTGCCGTCGAGGGGATGGCGGGGCCATACGGCGAGCGCCTGCGCTACGACGCGAAGGGCCTGACCCTCGCCTTCCCCGAACAGGCGGTGAAGCTCGAGCTCGGCGGCCGTCTGCACATCGATGCCGGGGCCGCGGGCTTCAGCCGACCCGGACCGAGCGATGCCTTTCCAGACACGATCGCGGTGCGCCGCTCCTGGATCGAGCCGACGCTGACGGTCAGCCGCGACTGGGTGATCGCCTTCCAGTACGATTTCAGCGATCCGATCCTGCCGATCAACGACGCGTTCGTGGCCTGGAAGGGGGTGCCCGACACCATCCTGACCCTGGGCAACATGAAGGTGCCGTTCAGCCTGGAATGGCTGCAGAGCAACAACGACACCCTGTTCACCGAGCGCTCCCTCGCCAACGCCTTCGTGCCGGACCGCCGGTTCGGCTTCGCGGTCGGCCATCATGGACGGGCCTGGACCGCCGTGGCCGGCGTGTTCGGCGATGCGGCCAGCAATGGCATCACCGGTAACGGGGTCGCGGCCGCGGCGCGCGCTACCTGGGCGCCGATCCTGGAGGAGCGCGAGACCCTGCATCTCGGGCTTGCGGGGATCCATCGTCGACGCGCCCGGGGCGACGGTGACTTCGGTTTCTCCACGCCGGCGGAGACCTTCCTGTTCGCGCGGCCCTTCGTGGACACCGGTGACCTGCCCGATGTGGCCCGGGCATCGCGGATCGGGACCGAGTTCGCCTACCGCAACGGGCCATTCCTCCTGCAGGCCGAGTACATCCGGGCCGAGGTCGAGCGGTTCGCGGGGCCCGGCGGCGCGTTGCCGGTCCTCGGCTTCCAGGGCGGCTATGTCGAGGCGGGCTGGGTGCTCAACGGAGACGACCGCGGCTACGCGCTGGTGCCCGACGGCGGCACCAGCTACGCGACCTTCAAGGGCGTGCGCGTGTCGGAGAGTCGGCGGGTGACGCGCGGCGGGATCGGCGTGTTCGAACTGGCTGCCCGCTACAGCGCCATCGAACTCGACGCCCGGGGCTTCCGGGGCGGAACGGAGCGGGACGTCACCGTGGGCCTGAGCTGGTATCCCGAGCCGAATCTCCGCCTGATCGCCAGCTACATCAACGGGCGCGTCCGCCCGGGCGAGGCGCAGGCCGACGCCTTCGGCACCGCGGCGTTCTCGGTCGATACGGTCATCACGCGGCTGCAGATTTACTGGTAGGCGTCGCGATAACCCGGACCTCCCCGGGGCTGAACGCGGCCGGCTCGGACGTGGCGGTGTCCGTGGGGGGCGCGGCCGTCTGCTCGCGACTGGCCGATCCCTGAAGCGGACATCGCCGCTGGCCCCTGCCCGTCCGCGGACGTCGCCGTGCTATCCGCGCCGCATGTTCGAGAACCGCCCGGGTGTCGGGGCCTGGATCCGGTCCGGACAGCCGATCAAGACCCGAGCCGTCCCTCTCCGTCCCGCCCCGAGGATCGGAGAACCGCCGATGCTCAAGCTCTCGCGCGGGCCAGACGAGCGCCGAGGCGGAGCGGTGATGGACGGGTGGGCTGGCGAGGGCGCGGCGCGGGTCCTCGCCCGGGACGACCACGCGCCTCCTGCAGCAGGCCACCGGTACCGGCTCGCCCGCCCGCATGGCGCGTCGAGGATGGGACGATGAGTGGTGCGGTCGGTCCCTCCGGACGGCCGCTTCCGATCCGGCGCCGGCGGCGCCTGCCGGTCGGCGGAAGACCGCTTTCGGCAAGGATTTTCCGCCGTCCGCACGGCCGGCCTGGGTGGACCGCAGCCCTCCGCTCACGCAATCCCGGCTGGGCTTCTAAACCGCCCGGCGGAGAACCGACCGGAAAGGGCGCCGCTCGGGTTCCGGCTCCGTGGGCGGCGTCGGCGTTTCGGTGGGCGGCGCAGACAGGACTTCGGCGCGCACGGGCCGGGGCGTCGCGAAGGCCGCACCCTGGGCGAACGGCACGTCGAGGTCGATCAGATCGGGTACGTCGGCCTCGTCGGCGACATCCATGGCGACCAAGCGGATCCCGGCCCGCGCCAGGGCCGGCGCCGTGTCCTCGACGGCGATGTCCGACAGGCCGCCCCGGCCGGAGCCGGATCGCAGCAGCATGTCGGCCGGCACCTTCACCTGTCCGATACCGAGTGCAGCCAACTCCGCCGCATCGAAGCGGAGGTCGTCCGGCCGGTCGAGGCTGAAGCCGATCCGGTCCCGCAGGGCGGCGAGCAGGCTGCGCTGACCGGCATCGAGGCCCCGCCAGCTCGCCTGCGGCAGGGCCAGCACCAGCCCCCCGGCCAGGGGGGGGGCGTCCGCCGCCGTGCGGGCCAGCTCGCGCAGCAGCCCGGGTTCGAACAGCGACAGGGGTGAGAGGCCGTAGGTCAGCGTGGTCTCGCTGCCCCGCCGGGCGAGATGGCGCACCACGATGGCCGCGCGCTGCAGCATGCGGCGGTCGAGCTCGGTGGTGCGGCCGTAGCGCTCCAGCACCGGCAGGAAGGTCTCGGGCTCGACCGGAACCGGCGTGCCGCCGATCCGCAACCGCGCCAGCGCCTCGTAGGCCACCACCTTGCGCTGTGGCAAGGTGACGACGGGCTGGAGGTGGATCTCCAGTCCCTCCCCCTCGAAGGCCCGGATGATCTCTGCCTCGCTCCCGGGATCCCGGGCAGGCTGCGGCGGAAATGGCCGCGGCGGGATGGACCGCGCTGGCGTAGTCGGGGCGGAGGGCGGTGTCTCTGCCATCGGCGGTGCGTCGGGCGGCGCCCGATGGGCTGCCGGCGGCGCGGCGGTGACCCGTGGACGCGGTGGCGCGGGTTCCGGACTCGCCGCGGGGGCGGGCGCAGGCGGATTCTCCGGCCGGATCTCGGGCCGGGCCTTGAGATCCGCGATCTCGGCATCCTGGGTGCTGACCACCGTGGTCAGGTCACGCACGATGCCGCTCAGGAGGCCGAACTCGACGGTGAGTTCCTCGATCTGGGCCAGCAACGCGGCCTCGGCGGTCTCGGGCGGCGGCTGGACCGCAGCATTGGCCGCGGCCGTCTCGACCTTGAGCAGGCGCCGGGACAGCAGGTCCACCTCGCCGGACAGCTTCTCGCAGCGCGCCTTCAGGGTCGCGATGCGGGTGAGGGCGAGGCTGGCGACGCCGGACGCCAGGGCGCCGAGCGTCAGCGCACTCCAGAGCGGCAGGAACACGGCGAGCGGCCCGAACACGACGAGCCCGAGGAGGCCGACCGTCAACAGCCCCGCGTACCGGCCGAGGACCGGGACCATCGTCTGAACACCCGCCAGGGTCACGCGCCGGTCGCCGGGGGAAATCCCGAGCGAACCCCACCGGGCGTAAACCGAATCGTTCGGATCATTGGCCCTGCCCGCGCAGCCCGGCAAGGCTTGAGAGGCCGCTCCGATGCGCCGGCGGCTGTGAATTCCGGGTGGTGTGACGCCGACGCCCGCTGGAACGTTGCGGAATCATCACGGCCGGTCCGATTGCGGACCGAACCGAGACGGGCGGCGCGCCTTGCGCATGCGCGCGGGATGAAATGACGGCATAAAGCGTGGCCATGACGTCAGTCCCTCCGCGTAGCCCACGACGCCGCGCCGCTTGCGGTGCCGGAATTCTCCTCGCCGTCTGCGGGACGGCGGCGCCGCGCGCCGCGGACCTCAACGCCCAACTCCCGCGCGCCGCGCCGACCTTCGCGATGGTCGATCCGGCCACGTGGATCGTCACGCTGAGCGGCTCGATCCAGGCCGTGCCGCGCTATCCCGGCGCCAGCGATTACACGGCCGTGGGCTATCCCTCCATCGACATCCGCCGGGTGGGTGAGCCGCGCCGCTTCTCGACCCCGGACGACGGCTTCAGCCTGGCCCTGTATGACGACCAGACCTTCCGGCTCGGACCGACGGCGCGCTTCGTACCGGGGCGGTACTACGGCGACGATCGCCGCCATCTCTTCGGCTTCCGCGATGCGCGCTTCGCCGTCGAACCGGGCCTGTTCGTGGAGTTCTACCCGGTGTCCTTCATCCGCACCCGGGCGGAGATCCGTCAGGGCGTGTACGGCCATCACGGCACGGTCGGCTCCCTGGCGGCCGACTACCTCGTCCCAACCGAGAAGTTCCTGTTCTCGGTGGGGCCGCGCTTCAACATCGGCGATGCGAGCTTCGCGCGGAAGTATTTCGGCGTCTCGCCTGCCGAGGCCGCGCTGAACGGCCGGGTTACCCCGTACGACCCGGACAGCTTCTACTCGGCCGGTGTCCTCGGCGCCGTGACCTACACGCAGAGCGAGACGTGGGCCTACACGGCCTATGCGGGCTACACCCGCATCCTGGGCGCCTCGGGCGACAGCCCGCTGGTGCGCCGACCGTTCGGCGACCCGAATCAGTTTCAGTTCGGACTCCGCGTCGATTACGCCTTCCGCATGCCGGCCCTGTTCTGAGCCGCTTGCGCGAGCCGGATCGCACGCCGACATGCCGGCGACACGGTTCTCGGAGGTCCCTATGGACGCGACACGCCCCGAATTGCTGATGCGGGTGGACGGCATGACCTGCGATGGCTGCGCTGCCGCCGTGACCCGCACGGTGAAACGCATCGATCCCAAGGCTGACGTTCAGGTTGACAGGACCGGGGGGCGGGTGGCGATCCGCACCGACGCGCAGGCTCTCGACCTTGCCGAAGCGCTGACGAAGGCCGGCTATACGACCACCGCCATGACCGGCTGACCGTGGAATCCAGCCGGCGACTCAGGAACGGGTGAGAAACATCCCGGTCAGGAGCAGGGCGAAACCGGCGAGCCCGAACAGGCCCTCCTTGCGCTGGGTGCGATCGAGGAAATGCGCGGCGGCGCCGGCCGCGCAGCAGGCGGCGCCCAAGCCGATCGCGAGCGACGACATGTCAGTCTCCCTTACCCGGTGACGCGGGACGAACACTGCATTCGATGGGCCGGGCGGACGTCTTTATCCGCTCGGTATAGCGACGGGGAGAAGATTTACACGGGTCCCCTGTTCTGACAAGCGCGACGTGGCGCGCGATCACCGCATCCATCGCAATACAGCGTGGGATCGGGGTAGAATTCCGTCTCGGACGGAATTGAATACTGCATAATTACGCCCATCCGTCCGGCGTCGGTTCACGACATGCCGGAGGGGCGCGGGCTCGACGCGGACGAGCGCGGCAAGGACGGAAGGCACCGTCATTCCAGGCCGCAGTGAAGCCCTGCGGGACTGCGATCCCCGGGCGGCAGTGCCGCGCGTTGACCATCGCGCCCGCGCCCGCTTAGACCGGCGGCGAGGCATCGGGCCTTCGGGTCCCCTCCCCTGCATGAGGCTGCGGCGGGATCCCTGCGAGAGGCGGTTCGTTAGGCGATGCACACTCCATTACGCGACCGGTTCGATGTCGCGGTCGTAGGCGGCGGCCATGCCGGTGTCGAAGCGGCTGCGGCGGCAGCGCGCTGCGGAGCGCGCACCGCCCTGGTGACCCACGATCCGGCCACGATCGGCGCGATGTCGTGCAATCCTGCCATCGGTGGCCTCGGCAAGGGGCACCTCGTGCGCGAGGTCGACGCCCTCGACGGGCTGATGGGCCGGGTGGCGGACGCGGCGGGCATCCAGTTCCGCCTGCTCAATCGCCGCAAGGGACCGGCCGTCCGCGGACCGCGGACGCAGGCCGACCGCAAGCTCTACGCGGCCGCCATGCAGGCGGCGGTGGCCGATACCGGGGGGCTGTCGGTGATCGCGGGCGCCTGCGAGGACCTTGCCTTCGATGCCGACGGACGCCTCAGCGGCCTCGTCCTGGGGGATGGGCGCATCGTCGCGTGCGGTTCCGTGGTGCTGACCACCGGCACCTTCCTGCGCGGCCTCATCCATATCGGAGAGCGGCAGATCCCGGCCGGCCGGGTCGGCGAGGCTCCGGCGATCGGGCTGGCGCAAACCCTCGACCGCCTCGGCCTCCGGCTCGGCCGCCTCAAGACCGGTACGCCCCCGCGCCTCGACGGGCGGACCATCGACTGGGCGGGCCTCGACATGCAGGAGGCCGATGCGGAACCGGTGCCGTTCTCGACGCTGACCGAGCGGATTACCACTCCTCAGATCCGCTGCGGCATCACCCGGACGACCCGGGCGGTCCACGACTTGATCCGGGCCAACCTGCACCGGTCGCCGATGTATTCGGGCGGCATCGCCAGTCGCGGGCCGCGCTATTGCCCATCCATCGAGGACAAGGTCGTGCGCTTCGGCGACCGCGAGGGTCACCAGATCTTCCTGGAACCCGAGGGCCTCGACGACCCCACCGTCTACCCGAACGGGATCTCTACGGCCCTTCCCGAGCCGGTTCAGCACGACATCGTCCGGGCGATCCCGGGATTAGAGCGGGCCGCGATCCTGCGGCCAGGCTACGCGATCGAGTACGATTACGTGGATCCGCGGGAACTCGATACGGGCCTGCAGGTCAAGCGCCTGCCCGGCTTGTTCCTCGCTGGACAGATCAACGGCACCACCGGCTACGAAGAGGCGGCGGCCCAGGGGCTGGTGGCCGGCCTCAACGCCGCCCGGTACGCCGGCGGCCTCGGCATCGTGGGTTTCGATCGGGCCGAATCCTATCTCGGTGTCATGATCGACGACCTCGTGACCCATGGGGTCAGCGAGCCGTACCGGATGTTCACGTCGCGCTCGGAGTACCGGCTCTCGCTGCGGGTCGACAATGCCGATGCCCGGTTGACGCCCCGCGGAATATCCCTCGGCTGCGTCGGCCGCCATCGGACGGCGCATTTCGCCGCCTCGCAGGGGGCCCTCGACGCGGCCCGGTCCCTTCTCGGCAGCCTCAGCCTCACGCCGAGCCAGGCGGCCGTGCACGGGATGAGCCTGAACCGCGACGGCATCCGCCGCACGGGGTTCCAGCTGCTGGCCTACCCCGAGATCACGTGGACAAGCCTGGCGGCGGTCTGGCCGGATCTCGCGAGCGTGCCGGCGCGCGTCGCCGACCGTCTCAAGACGGATGCGACTTATGCGGTGTATCTCGACCGCCAGAATGCCGATATCGCCGCCTTCCGGCGCGATGAGGCGGTGCGGCTGCCGGCCGGGCTGGATTATGCGGCGATCAGCGGCCTCTCGAACGAGATGCGCACGAAGCTGGAGACCGTGCGTCCCGGGACCCTTGGGCAGGCGGCGCGGATCGAGGGGGTCACGCCGGCCGCGCTGACGCTCCTGGCCGCCCATGCCCGCCGGGGCGAGCGGACGGGTTCGGCCCGGGCGGCGGCCGGCCGCCTGTCGGCATGACCGATCCGGATCGCGCCCGCGTCCTCGCGACGTCTCGTGTTTCACGTGAAACAGCCGAGCGGCTCGACCGCTACGTGGCCGAGCTGCGGCGCTGGCAGCCGATCAAGAACCTGGTCGGCCCGGCGACGCTGGCCGAGGTCTGGAGCCGCCACGTCGACGACGCGCTGCAGCTCCTCGAGCTGGCCCCGGAGGCGCGCACGTGGCTCGACCTCGGCTCTGGGGCCGGCATTCCCGGCCTGATCCTGGCCATCGCCGGGATGGAGCGCGGCATCCGGGTCGATCTGGTGGAGAGCAACGCGCGCAAATGCGCCTTCCTCACCGAGACGGCTCGCCTGACCGAGGCTCCGGTTCGCGTGCGCAACGCGCGGATAGAGGCGGTGGTCGGCGAGTATGCGGGGGTCGAGGTCGTCTGCGCCCGGGCCCTGGCGCCGATGGCGCAGCTCCTCGCCTGGACGGAGCCTCTGTTGAAAACGGGCACCACCGGTCTGTTTCCGAAGGGCCGGGACGTACAAGCTGAATTGACCCGGGCCGCCGCGCAGTGGACAGTCGTTAACGACCTCATGCCGAGCCGCACTGATTCCGATGCCCGGATCGTGCGCGTCACTGCCCTCGCCGCCCCGAGCCACCGATGAGCGAAGCGATCCTCGGCGAGTCCGCCGACCGGTCCATGGATTCATCCATGCGACGCCCCCTCCGTGTGCTGGCGCTCGCCAACCAGAAGGGCGGCGTCGGCAAGACCACGACGGCCATCAACCTCGGCACCGCCCTGGCGGCAATCGGCGAAGACGTGCTGGTGATCGACCTCGATCCGCAGGGCAATGCCTCCACCGGGCTGGGGATCGACCGCGCCAAGCGCCGGGTCTCGACCTACGAGGTGATGGCCGGCGAGGCTTCCCTGGCACAGGCCATCGTCCCCACGGCCGTTCCGCGCCTGTCGATCGCGCCCTCGACCATGGACCTCCTCGGTCTCGAGCTGGAATTGGCCACCCTGCCCGACCGGGCGCACCGGTTGCGCGGCATGCTGAAGAGCCTGTCCCAGGCCCCGAGCCTCAGCCGGATCAGCTACGTGCTGATCGATTGCCCGCCTTCGCTCAACCTGCTGACCATCAACGCGCTGGCCGCCGCGGACGCGGTGCTGGTCCCCCTGCAATGCGAGTTCTTCGCCCTGGAGGGTCTCAGCCAGCTGCTGCGGACCGTCGAGCAGGTCCGCGGCGCCCTGAACCCGAAGCTGACGATCCAGGGCATCGTGCTGACGATGTTCGATCCGCGCAACAACCTGTCCGCTCAGGTGGTGGCGGACGTGCGCGGCTTCATGGGCGACAAAGTCTACGAGACGGTGATTCCGCGCAACGTGCGCATCTCGGAGGCTCCCTCGCACGGCAAGCCGGCGCTGCTCTACGACCTGAAATGTGCCGGCAGCCAGGCCTATCTGCGCCTCGCCTCGGAGGTGATCCAGCGCGAGGGCCGGGTGCCCGCGGCGGCCTGACGGCCCTGCGCCTCCGCGGCCGGGACGATCGGTCCGGTGCCGGGGCGCGTCTGACGACGATGCGGAGACGGCCGCCCACTCGACGGGTGTGTGCGCCGGGTCCGGTGAGCCCCGCGGCGAAGTCGGGGCGAGTGTGGAGCGTGACACGGGTGGCGATCATGGCGGAGGAGGGGGCAAGACCTCGACTGGGGCGCGGACTCGCGGCGCTGATCGGTGATTTCGGCGATACCGGACAGACCCCGCCGAAGGCGGAGGGGCAGCGCAAGGTGCCGGTTGAGTTCCTGCGCCCCAATCCGCGCAACCCGCGTCGCAGCTTCGGCGACGCCGAACTGGCCGAACTCGCGGTCTCGATCAACCAGCGCGGCATCATCCAGCCGATCGTGGTGCGGCCGATCCCCGAGGTGCCCGGCACCTACGAGATCGTTGCGGGCGAGCGGCGCTGGCGGGCGGCCCAGCGCGCCGAACTCGAGGAGGTGCCGGTGGTCGTCGTCGAGATCGACGATCGCGCCTCGCTCGAATTCGCCATCCTGGAGAATGTCCAGCGCAGCGACCTCAACCCGATCGAGGAGGCCTCCGGCTACGAGCGCCTGATGCAGGATTTCTCCTACACGCAGAAAGAGTTGGCTGAGATCCTCGGCAAGAGCCGCAGTCACCTCGCTAACACCCTGCGCCTGCTCAACCTGCCGCCCTCCGTGCAGGACCGGGTCTCCGCGGGCGAGCTCACCGCCGGTCATGCCCGGGCGCTCCTGCCCGTGCGGGATCCGGAAGCGCTGGCCCGCCGCGTCGTGGCGGAGGGCCTGTCGGTCCGGGAGGTGGAGGCCCTCGCGTCCGCCGAGGCCGAGCCGGCCGAGACCCCGCGCGCCGGCCGCCCTCGCCTCTCCGCGGAGCGGTCCGCACCGGTGCGCGACCTGGAGCTGCGAATCCATCGGGCGCTGGGCGTCCCGGTATCCTACCGGCCGAAGGATGGGGATTCGGGCGAGATCCGCATCCGCTACGAGTCCCAGGACGAGCTGCAGGGGCTCCTCAACCGCTTCCGGGTGTCGGACGGCTGAGCCGGGCCGTCCGTGGCCGGGCCGCATCGACGAACGCTCCGCGCCGCGGCGACCGTCTGAGGCTCCGGCCGAGATACCCGGCTCCGTCATCGTTGGCGCAGCGCAGCGGCCTGGGACGGCACGGCGCCCACCCGCGTAGGGCGGTGCCGGATCCTTCCGCTCGCGACGACGGCCGTGCGGAAGCCGCCGACCGCTGCACCCGGGAGAACCCCTGCCCCCGTTCTGCGCTACCGCCGCCGCCGCGCGCCCGCATCGGCAACCCGCAGCAGGGCCGCGGAGGCCTGCGCGTGGGCCAGTGCGGGCTCGGCCCGGCGGCAGGCCAGGATCGCCGCCTGGAGGGCCACGACGGCTTGCCGCAGGGTACCGGGTGCCCAGGTGCCGAGCTGCCCCTCGATGCTGGCCCTGCGCTTGAAATGGAGGCCACGCCACGTGGCCACCATCATGGCCGGCGTCTTGTCGGGATTGTCGAGGCGGGTCGTCAGCAACGTGAGGGCGTGACGCAGGGCTGAGCCCAGCACGACGCCCGGATCCAGACCCTCGTGCCGGAACCGCCGGTAGTCGCGATCCACCGCGTCGCGCCGCCCGTCGAAGGCGGCGTCGATCAGGGTGTTGAGCACGCTGGCCGCGACGTCGCTGGTCACCGCCTCAACGTGGTCGAGGGTGACGGTGCCCTCCCCGGCCGCGTAGAGGGCGAGCTTCTCGATCTCCATCAAGCTCGCCCGGCGGTCTCCGCCCAGGCTGCGGGTGAGAACCTCCCGGGCGGCGCGGTCGATGCGCAGGCCACGCTCCTGGAGCGTGCGCTCGATCAGGTCCGAGAGCGTGCGCTCGTCATCGGCGTAGCAGGGAAACGCCAGCGCCCGGGGCGAGCGCTCGCACAGGACGCGCAGCGGGTTGTTCTTGGCGAGGTCACCGGCCTCCACGACGATGCGGGCGTCCGCGATTGCGGCGCCCAGCACCGCCTCCACGGCGGGCGCGTAGTTGCGGGTGCCGGGCCGGACCCAGATCGACCGCCGGCCGCCGAACAGGCCCATCGTGCCGGCCTCGTCGCAGAGCCGCCCCGGATCGGAGGCGAGGGCGTCGCCGTCGATCCGCACCAGCGCGAAGGGATCCGCCGGGTCGGTGACGAAATCCTCGGCGAGCTTGCGGGCGCGCTCGGTCACCAGGCCGGTATCCGGCCCGTAGACGAGGAGGACGGGAATGCGGGGGTCGGGGCCGCGCCGGATCAGGCCCTCGATCTCGCCGGCCTTGACCGCGGTCACGTCCGGCTCGGGCCGGCTGCCCGCGCCCCTCGGGGCCGCAGGACGATCCCGGAAGACCGGTGGCCACGCGCGCGCATCATGCCCTACGGCTTCGTCGAGAGCACGGCGGCGAGGCGGCTCTTGATCTGGTCGGAGAGCACGCTGGCCAGCCGGATCTCGGCGTCCCGGGCCGCCCGCTGGCTGGCGAAGCGCTGGACCGAGCGGTCGTAGGTCGCCGTCGAAGTGGCGACGCCCTCGGTATAGACCTTGGCGCCGGTCATGTCCTCGAGGCTGTACTTGATGTTGGCCACCAGCGTGCCGGCCTCGGCGCGGCCGGTGGTCGACGAGACGATCGGGGTCTGCACGATCTCGGAGCCGGAGAGCTTCAGCCGGTAGCGCTTGGCCGAGGGCTGGCCCGAACCGTCGAGGTCGAAGACGAGCTCGCTGCGCAGATAGTGCCCGAGCCGCTCCTGGCCCTGGGCCATGGCGACCTCGTCCACCTGAACAGCGGCGAGCAGCGCCGGGACGGATTCGCCGGAGGCGGTCGGCCCGTAGAGGGGGCGGAAACAGGCTGAGAGGCTCAGGCTCAAGCCGGCCGCGCAGGCGAGGCGGGTGACCCGCCCCACGATCGAAACTCCCGAACCCACCATCACGCCGTCGTTCCGCCCCGCTTCGCCGGATCGTTCTAGCGCGGACACGGCGTGCCGCGCCACGACGCTACGGATCAAGTCTTACGATTCCCTGTTGCGCGCCCTCTGCGGCAGGAGCGTGGTCGTCTCGTTTCCGACCCGTCACCGTGCCGGCGGGGAGGCCTTCAGGCGATCGCCGCGAGGTAGGCCGAGACGGTGGCGACCGCCAGAACGGTGGAGACCAGCACCACCGTGGCGGTCAGGTCGGCCTCGCGCCGGTAGAACTCCGCCAGCATGAACGGTCCGGTTCCCGTGGGGAGGGCGGCCATGAGCACGGCCGTGTGCAGCAGGAGCGGCGGCAGGTCGAACAGGTAGCGGCCGAGCCCGTAGGCGAGCAGGGGGTGGAGGGCGAGCTTCAGCCCGACCAGCAGGGCCGCAATCCGCCCCTGCCCGCTCCGGGGGCGGCGCTTCTGGGCCAGGAACAGGCCGAGCGCCACGAGGGCGCAGGGCGCGGCCGCGCCGCCGAGGAGCTTCAGGAACGTCTCTACGGTGGCCGGGAGCGCCAGTCCCGCGCCCGGCACCAGGGCGCCCAGAGCCGGTGCCACCAAGAGCGGATTGCGCAGGAGCGAGCGGCCGACCGCGTGCCAGACGGGGATGCGCGAACCGCCCTGACCCGTCGCCGCCGCTTCCCTCCGGAGCCCGGTCTCGATCAGCACGATCGCCACCGCGAACACGCCGCAGACCGTGAGGATCGCCGCCACCGTCGTGGGTGCCAGGGCCTCCGGCCCGAAGGCGACGAGCGCCAGCGGGAAACCCATGAAGCCGCAATTCGCGTAGCCGGCATTGAGCCCGTCCACGGCGGCATCCGCCAAAGGCTGCCCCTCCCCCCGACGGATCACCACGGTGAGGGCGAAGACCGCGAGGCTGCTGAGACCGAAGGCGCCGATGAAGCCGGGCTTCCAGATGGCGCTCCAATGGGCGTGGGCGGTGACGTCGAACAGGAGCGCCGGCAGCGCCAGGAAGACCACGAAGCGGTTGAGCTCGGTGGTGGCGGCGGCGCCGAGCACGCCGATCCGCCGGACCAGCCAGCCGGCGAAGATCAGCGCGAAGATCGGCAGCACGACCAGGAGGGTCGAGAGCATGGCGGGTCCGGAGCGGGCGGCGACGCTCCGGCCTTACGGCAAGGTCCGCCGCCACCGCCAGTGTCGCGGGTTGGAGCCTGCCATGCTGGCTGCCGACGCTGGACAGGCTTACCAGCGATAGATCAGGCTGCCGATCACGGTCGCCGGGGCACCGCGGTAGCAGAAGCCCGCTTGGCAGTTGTAGTAGTCGCGATCGAAGATGTTGAACGCGTTGATCTGAGCCCGGAAGCCTTTGTACTTCGGGTCGAGGGCGGCGAAGTCGTAGGCGACCAACGCGTCGAACAGCGTCACGGTCGGGTTGCGCACCGTGTTGTCGTCGTCGGCGAAGCTGTTGGTGTTGAACCGGATGCCGCCGCCGAGGGTCAGGCCGCGCAACGGGGAGGAGGGCGGGAACAGGTAGGTCAGGAAGGACGCGAACGTGTCCCCCGGGATGCCCGAGAGCCGGTTCCCGTCGATCGCCGCGCCTGTGACCGCGGATGTCTGCCGGACGAAGCGGAAGTCGAGGTGCGTGTAGGCGACCGTCAGGTTGGTGCCGGGGGCGAAATTCGCGGTCGCCTCCATCTCGAAGCCCCGCGAATTGACCGCGCCGGTGGCTACTTGGTTGGCAAAGTTCGTCGGATCCTGGCGCAGGATGCGCGTCTGGTTGATGTCGAAGCCCGCGATGGCCGCGCTGATGTTCGTGCCCGGGATCAGGTATTTCACCCCCGCCTCGATCTGATCGCCGGTGGCGGGCCGGTAGGGGCGACCGGTGACGGTGCTGACGCCGACCTGCGGGGTGAAGGTCGTGGCGTAGCTGGCATACGGCACGAGGCCGGGCGCGAGCTCGTAGTTCAGGCCGGCGCGGTACGTGAAGGCGCTGTCGTTCTGCCCCTGCGGGCCCGCGACGACGCCCCGGGTGACGCTCGCCGTGTCGGAGGCGACCCAGTCCTCCCGCCCGGTCAGCGTGAGGACGAACCGCCCCCACCTGGCTTGTTCCTGCACGTAGACGCCGACCTGATCCTGCGCCTGACGCGACGAGCGGTCGATGCTCGGGCGGGTGATCGGCTGACGGCCGTAGTTCAAGGTCAGCAGGTTGAGGTCGGGCGCCACGCCGAACCCGGCGCGGCTCGCGAAATCATAGTGGTAGTAGTCGACGCCCGCGAGCAGCATGTGGGCCACCGGCCCGGTCCGGACGTGGCCCTCAAGCTGCGTGTCCACCGCGACGGCGGCGAAGGATTGGTTGAACAGGCCGGTGGAGCGTTGCGCGCTGAGGCCGGTCACCGAATCGACCTGCGTGTACGAGAAGTTGGCCTCGACGCGGGAATAGCGGAAGTTCTGCCGGACGATCAGGTCCGGCGTGAACACGTGCTCGAAGGCGTAGCCGATCCGGTGCTGGTCGGTCCGGTAGGTGTTGAGCGCGCCGTCGCCCGAGTAGATTCGCGACACGCGGAAACCCGGGAGGTTGTAGAAGGCCGCGTTGCCCGGGACGTTCGATTCCTGGAACTCGGTCAGCAGCGTGAAGGTCGTGTCGGCCGAGGGGCGCCACGTGAAGGCCGGCGCGATGGTGAACCGGTCGTCCCGGACGCCGGGGCCGGGCAGGAACGCGTTGGAGTGGCGGGCGACGCCGGTGAGTCGGAAGGCCATCGTGCCGTCCGATCCTTCCACCGGGCCGCCGATGTCGAAGTTCCCCTGGTAGCGGTCGAAGCTGCCGCCCTGGAACCAAAGCTCGCCGAACGGGGCGAAGACCGGACGCTTGCTGGTCACGTCGACGATGCCGCCGGGCGAGCCCAGGCCGTAGAGCCCCGAGGCCGGCCCGCGCAGGATGGTGAGCGCCTCTGTGCCGTAGGGCTCGATCCGGGGCACCGCGAAGCCGACGCCGGTCTGGCGCAGGCCGTCGCGGAAGATGCCGTCGTAGGTCTCGGCGAAGCCGCGGATGTAGAACGCATCGGCGCGCGGATCGAAGCCGAACACGTTGCTGGAGACGCCCGGCGTGTACGCCACCGCCTCGTTGAGGCTCTGCACGTTGCGGTCGTTGAGCTGCTCGCGGGTGACGACGGAGACCGATTGCGGGGTCTCGATCAGCGGCGTGTTGGTCTTGGTGGCGGTGGGGCTCACCCGCGCCACGTAGCCGGTCACGCCCGAAGGCCCCCCGCCGCCGCTGGTCGCCGCGCTGCCGCCGTCGCCGCCGCTCACGTTGACACCCCCGAATCCTGCACCCGCGACGGGCGCGGCGCCCGGACGGGCCGCCTCCACGGAGATCTCGTTGAGCTGCACGGCCGCACCCTGGGCGGCGGCGGTGCCCACGAGGGCGGCCGTCGTGAGGGCGGTGGTGGCGAGGAGCAGCCCGAAGGGGGCGGAACAGGTGGACATCGGAGACCCCGAAACGCGCCCTGACGCGGCGCATCATCCAAGGTCCACCAATCGCGGCGTGTCGAGCAAGTCGAAAACGTGTTGTAAATCACACACTTAGAAGACTTAAAATCTGGAACGGTTCGAGAGAGATCCGCTCTCGACAGGGTTGAAAACCTGTCCCGTCAGGCCAAGGCACCGCAGGCCAGCCCGGGATTCAGGCGCACCGCGGGTGGACGCTTTCGAGGCGTCGGCGGACCCGGGATGACGTGGAGGCCGTACCCGCGCGGAGCCGAGGTCGCTGCCGGCACGATGGGCAGGCCGACGCATCACCGGCTCGGATCCGATGGGCCGCAGGTTCTCGACGGAGACATCGCTGCCTCGTCCGCGAAACCCGCCTCAGAACTCCAGCGGCGGCTCCCGGAGGGCATCCGCCTCCCGCGTGCAGGCTGCCTGATCGGGGGCCGTTCCGGCGCCCGCCAGGGCGGCTCGGAGCTCGCCGCGGGCCTTCTCCAGATCGGCGCGGAAGGTCGGATCGCCCATCAAGGCGGCGAAGACCGACGTGCCCGTGAGGCGCCCCGCCACCACGTCGCTGAGCCAGTGCACGCCGCACACGATCCGGCTCTCGCCGTAGGCGCGGCCGCGCACCAGGATCGGGGTCGCCTTCTCGGGGACCAGGGCCGCCAGGATCAGCGCGTAGGCCCAGCCCTGCGTCGCATGGCCCGACGGATAGCTGAAGCTGTCGGCCAGAGCCTGGCTCCGCTGCACGCAGATCGGCGCCTCGTTGCCCACGAAGGGGCGCAGGCGGCGGTAATGGACCTTCGGTCCCCGCGTCGCCCGGGCGAGGTCGAGGCGGGTCCGCTCCAGGAGATGGATCACCGCGGGAACCCGAGCCTGGTCGATCCGCGTGCCGAGCACGCAGGCGAAATTCTCCAGCACCGCGGACGCACCCTCCGCCACGTCGTTGGCGGCGATCTCCCACCGCGGGGTGCCCCTGAGGACCCGGGTACTGGCGAAGGCCGCCCGGTCGGCCTTGTCGAGGGGCGCATCATGGGCCGGCGGCGACGGCAGGATCTGCACGGCATCGGGTGTCGCCGTCTCGGCCAGATAGGGCTTCACGGCCGGCTTGCCGGGCTTGAGCGTGTCGGTGCCCAGGGACGGCGCCGAGGGCGCGGCCGGCGGGGCAGGGTGGGGCATGTCCTCGGCGTGGGCCGCGACCGGTGCGGCCAGGAGGAGGGTGAGGACGGTCGAAGCGAGGCGGGATGGGGTGCGCAGCATCGGATCCGGGACTCTCTCGGATGAAACCTGCGGGTCGATCCCGCTGACTGACGAACGGCTCGGCCGGCCCGCTCAGTCCCTGCACAGGCGAAACCTCCTGTCCAGGGTGCGGCGGCGACGGTCGCCAGGAGCCCGGCTCCGCGCGAACCCCGCGGCGCGATTGGCAGGGCCGGGAAGCCTCTCGCCCGGACTCGGGTCCGCCGAACCCCGTCCGGGGCTGCCGGACGCCGGGACCCGACTGCCCTGTTCGTGCCCCACGATAACCCTGCGGCACCCTCTGCCCTGCGTCAGACGGGCGGTGTTCCGGACGACTCCCCTCAGGCCGCGCGGATCGCCGCCGCGACCGCACCGGGATGCTCCTCGTGCGGGCTGAGGGCGCCGGGGACCGACACGCCCGTCACCCGGCCGCTGCCGACGAGGGCATCCATCTCGGTCCCCGAGCGCCGGGGCGCTCCCTCAGGCCGCAGGACCAGGATCGGCGGCAACCCGCCGGCGAACAGGTCGAGGAACGCCTCCCGGCTGCCCACCGGATCGAGCCCGCCGGTGACGAAGGCGGCGGTGCCGAACCGGCCGTTGCGCTGGCGGGTGATCGCGTGCTTGTCCCGGACCAGGGCCGGGGTCACCCCCGCGGGGTCGGCGTAGACGTGGGCGCGCATCATCCGGCCGATGATCGGCGGGCTGATGTTGATCCGGTAGAGGGCCTCCCCGAGGATCGGCGCCTCCACGGCCCGGCGGATGCGCGGGAACCAGTGGGCCCGCCCCGGCATCGCGGTGGGCAGCGGCCCCCGCCAGGTCGGCGCCACCAGGACCAGCTGCGCGAAGGCCTGCGGGTGGCGCCTGGCCGCCGCCACGAGGTAGCCGGCGGCATGGCCGGCCGCGACACCGAGGGCGTAGGGGCCGGCGGCGAGGAGCGCGTCCAGGAAGCCGTGGAACGTCGCCGGTTCCAGCGGCACCCGCGTCCGGGGATGGGCGCCGAAGCCCGGCCAGTCGGGAATGCGGCACCGGTATTCGGATCCCAGCGCCTCCGCGAGGCTGCGCATCTCGGCGCGCGCCGAGATGGTCGAGAGGGCCGGAAGCAGCAGCGCCTCCGGCCCCTCCCCGAACACGTCGCAGGGGGTCGGCACGGACCGGCCCGCCACCGTCAGGTTGAGCACCCGCGTCTCCATCGGTCCCCCGCCAAGTCCCAGGATCAGGTGCGGAGCAGCTCGTTGATGGCGGTCTTCGACCGGGTGCCGGCATCGACGCGCTTGACGATCACCGCGCAGTACAGGCCCGGGCCCGGCGAGCCGTCCGGCAGCGCCTTGCCGGGCATCGTGCCCGAGACGACCACCGAGTAGGGCGGCACCCGGCCGTACATGACCTCGCCGGTGGTGCGATCGACGATCTTGGTGGAGGCGCCGATGTAGACGCCCATGGACAGGACGCTGCCCTGGCCGACGATGACGCCCTCCGCCACCTCGGCGCGGGCGCCGATGAAGCAATCGTCCTCGATGATCACCGGGTTGGCCTGGAGGGGCTCCAGCACCCCCGCGATGCCGGCGCCGCCCGAGATGTGGCAGTTTTTTCCCACCTGCGCGCAGGAGCCGATCGTCACCCAGGTGTCCACCATGGTGCCCTCGCCGACATGGGCGCCGAGGTTGACGAAGCTCGGCATCAGCACGGCGCCGGGGGCGATGTAGGAGCCGCGGCGGACGAAGCAGCCCGGCACCGCGCGCAGGCCCGCGGCCCGGAACTCGGCCTCGCCCCAGCCGGCGAACTTGGAGGCGACCTTGTCCCACCAGGGTGCCCCGCCGGGGCCGCCCTCGATCGCCGCCATGTCGTTGAGTCGGAAGGAGAGCAGCACCGCCTTCTTCAGCCACTGGTTCACCACCCAGTCGTGGTTGCCGGACTTCTCGGCGACGCGGGCCTTGCCCGAATCGAGCAGCTCCAGTGCCGCCTCGACCGCCTCGCGCACCGCCCCCTGGGTGGCGGTCGAGATGTTGGCGCGGTCTTCCCAGGCGGCTTCGATGGTCTGGGCGAGATCGGAATGGGGCAGGCCGGCCTGGGACATGGAACGGGTCAGAACTCTTGCGGCGGGAGCCCGTGCTTACAAGGGGGCACCCGCCCTGTCACCTGAGGGCGGCCGGCGTCGCGGTCACCGGCGTTGCACGGCCCCGGATCGCTTCGCTGCGCGCGGCGCCGGGGGAGGGGCCCGGCGCCCTCAGGCGTCGTCGAGCAGCACCCGCACGCGGTCGAGGTCGGCCACGAACGCCGCGAGATCTTCCGCCAGCGTGGCGTGGACCGCCTGCGCGGCCGCCGGGAATTCCTCAAGCACGCGGCGCATCAGCGTGGGGGTGATCCGCATGACCTCGGTGGCGCCCTCGGCGCGGGCCTCGGTGGGGCGCGTGCCGCGCACGAACAGGGCGAGTTGCCCGATCAGCGCGGAGCGCCCGGCGCGAACCGGCTCGGCGGCGCCGCTTCGCGGGATCAGCCGGATCGTGCCCGACAGGACCACGAAGCCGCCATCGGCGGGATCGCCGCGGGCGAAGAGCAGGTCGCCGTCGGCGAGGTCCCGGCGCTCGGCCGCGAAGGTGAGCAGGCGCAGGGCATCACGGTCGAGGAAGCCGAACACGGGCGCAGCGGCGAGGATCGCGATGTCGTCGTCGAGACCCAAGGAATCGCCTCACCAACCCTGCCGACCGGGATCGCAGGATCGATTACACGCAAAAACCTAAACAGTCAGGGCAGTAACTTGTATCCGCCACCCTCGGTCACGAGGATCGCCGCGGTGGCCGGGTTTGGCTCGATCTTCTGGCGCAGCCGGTAGATGTGGGTCTCCAGCGTGTGGGTGGTGACGTGGGCATTGTAGCCCCAGACCTCGGCGAGCAGCGTGTCCCGGTTCACCACGGCGCGCCCCGCCCGGTAGAGGAAGCGCAGGATCGCGGTCTCCTTCTCGGTGAGCTTGAGCTTCGAGCCGCGCTCGCCGACCAGCAGCTTGGCGCCGGGTCGGAACGTGTAGGGGCCGATCTGGAACACCGCGTCCTCGGAGGCCTCGTGGCTGCGCAGGTGGGCGCGGATGCGGGCCAGAAGGATGCCGAACTTGAACGGCTTGGTGACGTAGTCGTTGGCGCCGGCCTCCAGGCCCTCGACGTGATCCGCCTCGGAATCCTGGGCGGTCAGCATGATCACCGGGCCGCGGAATCCGCCCGCCCGCATCCGGCGCACGGCCTCGCGCCCGTCGAGGTCGGGCAGGCCGACATCCATCACGGCGAGGTCGATGCGCTCCGTGGCCGTCCGCCGGATCGCGTCCGCGGCATTCGCTTCCGTGAACACCGCGAATTCCTCGCAGAGATCCAGCTGCTCGGTGAGGGTGTCGCGCAGGATCGCGTCGTCGTCGCAGATCAGCAGGCGGTAGGCATTCGGCATCGTCCGATTCCCAGAGCAGGCAGCGGGAAGGGGCGGGCCGCCTTCCGGGCGCAGCGTGCGATGACTAAGATCTCAGCAGGATCGCGCGCGGCGACTCTGCCGGGGCTTCTGTTTCCGCATCATTGTCCCTGCCGGGGCGACGACGCACCGAAATTTCCCAGGCGTCGACCCTTCGCGACCGGGCGTTGAACGTGTTCGCTCCCGCATCCCGACTCGGCAGCCGGTTGCCGGCCAAGGATAGGGCAACGTTTGTGGCCGGAAACTGGCTTGCGCGCAATTGTTCACCGGTTTCGGGGCACCGATCCCGGGCGACGGAGGCCCCGGTCCGCCGCGGCGGGCTGGCGGAGACAGGAAGCGGAGGAGGGCTGGCATGCGTCAGCGGCGAAGCGAGCGGCCCGGATTCGTCCGTCTGACCCTGGGCGAGATCCGCGTCCGGGCGATGATCGGCGATCGGCGGCGGGGTCAGCTCCTGATCGGTCCGGCGGTGATTCCCTGCGCCCTGGGGGCCGGCGGGATCGTCATCGACAAGCGCGAGGGCGATGGCGGCACGCCGCGCGGACGGTTCCGGCTGCGGGGCGGTGCCTATCGGCCCGACCATCTCGGGATCCGCCCGCGCACCGCGCTCCCGCTCCGGCCGACACGGCAGGACGACGGCTGGTGCGACGATCGTCGCGACCGCCGCTACAACCGGCCGATCCGCCTGCCGGCACCCGGAATCAGCGCCGAGGCGATGTGGCGGGGCGACGGACTCTACGACGTGGTGATCGACCTCGACTACAACCGCGCCCCGATCCGGAAGGGGCGGGGCTCGGCGATCTTCCTGCACGTCGCCCGGGACGGCTACCGCCCCACGGAGGGCTGCGTCGCCCTGGCCCGGGCCGACCTGCTGCGGCTGCTCCGCCGGCTCGGACCACGGACCCATCTGCGGATCGGGTGACCCTCAGGCCTTCCGGGTCCGCGCCCCGAAGATCGCGGTCCCGACCCGCACATGGGTGGCGCCGAGCTGGATCGCGGCGGGGAAATCCGCGCTCATCCCCATGGAGAGGATCGGCAGGTTGTGCTCCCGGGCGAGCCGGGCCAGCAGGGCGAAGTGGGCCGAGGGCGGATCCTCGGCCGGGGGGATGCACATCAGGCCCTGGATCGCCAGCCCGTGGGTGTCCCGGCACTCCGACAGCAGGGTGGCGAGCTGGTCCGGCAGGACGCCGCCCTTCTGGGGCTCCGCACCTGTGTTGACCTGGATCAGCAGCTTCGGCGTGCGGCCGGACCGGTCGATCTCCTTGGCGATCGCCGCCGCCAGGGACAGCCGGTCGAGGGAGTGGATCACGTCGAACAGCGCCACCGCCTCGCGCGCCTTGTTGGATTGCAGCGGCCCGACGAGATGCAACTCGACGTCGGGGTAGCGGGCCCGCAGATCCGGCCATTTCGCGGCGGATTCCTGGACGTAGTTCTCGCCGAACACGCGTTGCCCGGCCTGGAGCGCCGGCAGGATGCCCTCGGCCGGCACGGTCTTGGAGACGGCCACGAGCTGCACCGATGCGGGGTCGCGCTCCGAATCCTCGGCCGCCCGGGCGATGGCGGCGCGCACCTCGGCGAGCCCGGCGGCGACGTCGGCCTGACCGACGGGGAGCTTCGCGGTTGCGTGCCCCATCCCGTCTGTCGGTTGGGTGTTCGTGTCCGTCGTCGCGTCGTCCATGGCGTGTCTGTCCTGTCGCTGCCGGGCGCCGGTCTGCGCGGCCCCGTGCCGTGCTTCTCGAGCGAGGAGACGATCATCCCACCCACCCCCCTCATCCTGAGGCGACGGAGCGCGACGGAGGCCTTGAAGGAGCCCTCCACCCGGCGCGCGATCCCTGGAGCCCTCCTCCTTCGAGGCCCGCTGCCGCGGTCACGTCAGGATGAGGAATGAGATCGGGAGCGCCCCGGCGCAGGCCCTCGGTGTGTTCGGTGTCCCGGTGTTCTGTGTCCCGTCATGCGGACCTATGCGTTCGCGCGCCCCGCGCAAGCCCGAATCGCGCGCCGCGTTGACCGGCTGCGGCGCAGATATGCTATCGCGGCGCAAACCGTGCCGCGCCGGCTCCTGTGGCCGCCGCCGAGCCCCTGACCCAGCCGGATCCATGACCAGCACCGCCCCCCAGCCCGTCGAGCGCTACAACGCCAAGGATGCCGAGCCGCGCTGGCAGGAGGCCTGGGCCGCGCAGCGCCTGTTCGAGACCGACAACGGCGACCCGCGCCCGAAATACTACGTGCTGGAGATGTTCCCCTACCCGTCGGGGCGCATCCACATGGGCCACGTCCGCAACTACGCGATGGGCGACGTGGTCGCCCGCTACAAGCGCGCCCGCGGCTTCAACGTGCTCCACCCGATGGGCTGGGACGCCTTCGGGTTGCCGGCCGAGAACGCCGCCATGGAGCGCAAGGTCAACCCGCGGGACTGGACCTACGCCAACATCGCGTCGATGCGCGACCAGCTGAAGGCCATGGGCCTGTCGCTCGACTGGAGCCGGGAGATCGCGACCTGCGATCCCGACTACTACAAGCACCAGCAGCGCATGTTCCTGGACTTCCTGAAGAAGGGCCTCGTCACCCGGCGCACCGCCAAGGTGAACTGGGACCCGGTGGACCATACGGTGCTGGCCAACGAGCAAGTGATCGACGGGCGCGGCTGGCGCTCCGGCGCCCTGGTGGAGCAGCGCGAGCTGACCCAGTGGTTCTTCAAGATCACCGATTTCGCCGAGGATTTGCTGACCGCCCTCGACGGGCTGGACCGCTGGCCGGAAAAGGTCCGGCTGATGCAGAAGAACTGGATCGGCCGCTCGGAAGGCCTGGAGGTCCGGTTCAGCCTCGCCCGGCCGGTGGCCGGCGCCGACGATTCGGTGACCGTCTACACGACCCGGCCCGACACGCTGTTCGGCGCCAAGTTCCTGGCGATCGCGGCCGACCATCCCCTGGCGGCCGCCCTCGCGGCGGACCGGCCGGACCTGCAGACCTTCATCGAGGAGTGCCGCCGCACCGGCACCGCGCAGGCCGCGATCGACACCGCCGAGAAGCACGGCTTCGACACCGGCCTCACGGTCCGCCATCCCCTGGACCCATCCTGGGAGCTGCCGGTCTACGTGGCGAACTTCGTGCTCATGGAATACGGCACCGGCGCGGTGTTCGGCTGCCCAGCCCACGACCAGCGCGACCTCGATTTCGCGAACAAGTACGGGCTCGGCAACACGCCGGTGGTCTGCCCTGAGGGTCAGGATCCGGCGGGCTTCGTGATCACCGACACCGCCTATGTCGAGGACGGGCGGATAATCAACTCGCGCTTCCTCGACGGGATGAGCACCGGCGAGGCCTTCGAGGCCGTGGCGCGACGTCTGGAAGGGGAGGGGATCGCCGCCCGCAAGGTCCAGTTCCGTCTGCGCGACTGGGGCGTCTCCCGCCAGCGCTACTGGGGCTGCCCGATCCCGATCATCCACTGCGAGTCCTGCGGCCCGGTGGCGGTGCCCGTGGCCGACCTGCCGGTGACGCTCCCCGAGGACGTGTCCTTCGATCAGCCCGGCAACCCGCTGGAGCGGGACGCGGCGTGGCGCAACGTGACCTGCCCGCATTGCGGCGGCCCGGCCCGGCGTGAGACCGACACGATGGACACGTTCGTCGATTCGTCCTGGTACTATGCCCGGTTCACCGCGCCCTGGCTCACGGATGCGCCTACCGACCGGGCCGTGGTCGATCGCTGGCTGGCGGTGGACCAGTATATCGGGGGCATCGAGCACGCGATCCTGCACCTGCTCTACGCCCGGTTCTTCATGCGGGCGATGTGCGAGACCGGCTGGGCCGGCACGCCCGAGCCCTTCGCGGGCCTGTTCACGCAGGGCATGGTGGTCCACGAGACCTACAAGGACGCGGCCGGCGCCTGGGTGCCCCCGGCCGAGATCCGCTTCGCCACCGAGGAGGGCGAACGCCGCGCGTTTCACGTGAAAACTCAGGCGCCGATCACGATCGGCTCCATCGAGAAGATGTCGAAGTCGAAGAAGAACGTGGTCGACCCCGACGACATCATCGCGAGCTACGGGGCCGACACGGCGCGCTGGTTCATGCTGTCCGACTCGCCGCCCGAGCGCGACGTGATCTGGACCGAGGAGGGCGTGCAGGGCGCGGCCCGGTTCGTCCAGAAGGTCTGGCGGCTGGTCAACGCCGCCGGGCAGGCGACCGGAGACGGCGCGGCCGACCTCGCCGTGCGCAAGGCCGCCCACCGGGCGCTCGCCTCCGTCCAGGACGATATCGAACGGCTGCGCTTCAACCGCTGCGTCGCCCACATCTACACCCTGGCCAACGCCCTGGAGGATGGGTTGCGCGGTCCGGTCTCGGCGAGCGCCGCGCGGGAGGCCGCCGGCATCCTGGTGCAGCTGATCGCCCCAATGATGCCGCACCTCGCCGAGGAATGCTGGTCGGTCCTCGGCCGCGGCAACCTCGTCGCCCAGGCGCCCTGGCCGGAGGCTGAAGCCGGGCTCCTCGTCGAGGACGAGATCACCCTGCCGGTCCAGATCAACGGCAAGAAGCGCGCGGACGTCACCGTTCCGCGGGAGGCCGACGCCAAGGCCGTCGAGGCCGCGACCCTGGCGCTGGAGGCCGTCCAGAAGGTGCTGGACGGCAAGGCGCCCCGGAAGGTGATCGTCGTGCCGGGGCGGATCGTGAACCTGGTGGTGTGAGGCGTCGATCGGCTCATCCCACCCGACATCTACTTCCGCCCGCCACGGTCCTCATCCTGAGGTGCCGGAGCGTAGCGGAGGCCTCGAAGGAGCCCTCCAGTCATCGCCGCACTCCTTGGAGCCCTCCTCCGAAGCCCGCTGGCGCGGTCACCTCAGGATGAGGGCGGGGGTGGGATCAGCGGATCGCAAGGCGATGACGGCTCTGCTGTGTAGGGCCTTTGTGACGGCGCCGGTGTCGAGGAAGGCCCTCGTCGCGCCGCGTGTCGCCGCTCACGGCGCCGCCAGCGCCGGATCCTGCCCGCTGGCCTCCAGGCCGCGGCGCACCAGCCCGTCCCGCTTCGCCGACGCGATGAAATCGGCGAGGTACGCCGCCCCCGCCGGACGCCCGACCGGCAGGCCCATCGCCTGCGGGATCTCCATGAAATGTCCCGGCAGCAGCCGCACCTCCGGGTGCGTCGCCGCGTAGCCGGCGAGCGGTTGCTCCACGCCGGCCGCCACCTCCAGCCCGTCCCGCGTGAAGGCCGTCACCGCCTCGGACGAGGTCGGCGCCCGCACCAGGGTCGCGTGCGTCAGGGCGCGGGTCAGGAACAGGTCGTAGGCGCTGCCACGTCCCACCGAGACGCGCACGCCGGCGCGGTCGACCGCCTCCAGGCTCCGGATCGGCGAGGCTGCCGGCACGAGGTAGCTGCCGGCGATCAGCACGTAGGGATCGGTGAAGGTGATGCCCTCGGCCCGCTTCGGATCGATCGCCAGGAAGCAGATGTCCCAGGTCCCGGATCCCGCCGACCCGGAGACCGCGCCCGCCCCCGGATAGGTCACCAACGCCACCGGCACGCCGAGCCGCGCCGCCAGCGCCCGCGCCAGGTCCACCGATACGCCGGCCGGCCCGTCCGGGCCCCCTTGAGCGAGGACCGGGTTGCCGAGGTTGATCGCCGCCCGGAGCGTGCCGGTCGGAGCGAGGTCGTGCAGGATCGCGGGATCGGGTGTCACGGGTTTCGTCTCCGCGCGGGCCAGGGCCGGGAGAAGGAGCAGGCAGAGGGCCGCGGGGATCCGCATTGGGCGCCCGTCAGACCTGCCGTGCCGCGCCGCCGGCCGGGGCCTGCGTCCCGGCCTTGGCCGCTCGCCTGCGCCGACGGACCAGCATGTTGAGCCCCTCGACGCCGGCCGAGAAGGCCATCGCGGTGTAGATGTAGCCCTTCGGCACGTGCGCGCCGAACCCCTCGGCGATCAGCGTCATGCCGATCATGATCAGGAAGCCGAGCGCCAGCATCACCACGGTGGGGTTCCGGGCGATGAAGGCCGAGAGCGGCTCGGCCGCGACCAGCATCACCACCACGGCGACCACCACCGCCACCATCATCACCGGCACGTGCTCGGTCATGCCGACCGCCGTGATGATCGAGTCGATCGAGAAGACGAGGTCGAGGAGCAGGATCTGGCCGATCGCCGCGCCGAAGCCGATCGTCCCGCCGCGCGCCCGCTCGGTCTCCGGCTCCGGATCCACCGTGTGGTGGATCTCCTTGGTCGCCTTCCAGAGCAGGAACAGGCCGCCGCCGATCAGGATCAGGTCGCGCCAGGAGAAAGCCTGGCCCAGCACCGAGAAGACCGGCTCGGTCAGGTGCACGATGAACGCCACGGTGCCCAGCAGTCCCAGCCGCAGGATCAGCGCGAGCCCGATCCCGATGCGCCGCGCCCGGGTCTGCTGATCGGCCGGCAGCTTGTTGGTCAGGATCGAGATGAAGATCAGGTTGTCGATCCCGAGCACCACCTCCATCACCACCAGGGTGGCGAGGGCCGCCCAGACGGCGGGTTGGCCGGCGAGCGCGATCAGGTCCGTCACAGGCGGGGGGCCTCGCTGGTCGGGAACAGGCGGCTGCCCAGGGCGGCGAGGTCGAGCGGGGCGGGCCCGCGCACCGGTTCCGGGGCGAAGACCTGCAGGATCTTCGGGATCACCTTGAAATGCGCCGGCGTCTGGGTGGTCAATTCGCCGTCGGTGTTCACCGGCCGGGGCCGGCGGGTCGTGAGCTTGATCTCCTGCGCGTGGAAGGCACGCACGTCGGCGGCGCGCCCGTGCGTGCCGCGCCGCAGGGCGGGGAGCAGCGCGAGCAGCCGCCACCAGTGATTGATCTCCAAGCTGTAGAAATCGAGCTTGCCGTCATCCACCGCGGCGCTCTCGGCCACCGTCATGCCGCCGCCGTAGTGGCGGCCGTTGCCCACCGAGACCTGGATGGTGGTCACCTTCTCGACCGTGCCGTCGTGCTCGATCGTCACCGTGAAGGGCCGCACCCGGCGCAGCACCCGGATGGCCGCCACCGCGTAGCCGAGCACGCCCCAGGTCTTCTTCGATTCGGCCGTGAGCTCACCCGCGAGTTCCGCCGAGAAGCCGACGCTCGCCACGTTGAAGAAGTAGTGGCCGTTGACCCAGCCGAGATCGACCGGCCGCGCCTGCCCGGTCGGGATGAAGCGGGCCGCCGCCAGGGGATCGAGCGGCAGGTCCAGCGAGCGGGCGAGATCGTTGGCGGTGCCCAGCGGCAGGATGGCGAGCGGGAGACCGGTCTCGACCAGGGCCGGTGCGGCGCAGTTCATGGTGCCGTCGCCGCCGCCGAGGATCACGAGATCGACCTCGCCGGCCCGGGCCCGGATCACGTCGCAGCAATCGGCGTCCGGCGGCGGCTCGACCGGCTCGATGCCGCCGTCGCGGAGGATCTGGCGCACCTCGTCCAGGTCGAGGCCGCCGTTGCGGGCTTTGGCGTTGCAGATCAGCAGGGCCCGGCGCGGGGCGGTGCTCATCGTGAAAACCCGGGCTGCGGGCCGGATGGCGTCTCGATCTGGGGTTGGGCCACGGGATCCTCGATGCGCGGCGGCGCGGAGCGGGAGGGCGCCTGGGAACGGTCGAAGACCGGGCGAGGCCAGGACTATCCCCGACTTGGTACCCAAACGCACGAACGCAACCCCATCATCCCCGCAATCCCGGGCTGGTCGCGGCCGCGCAATCCGGCAGGATGGGGAATGTGCCCGCGCTGTCCCCGGACCTTCCGGGACTCGCGGGTGCGTTCCCAGCCACGTCCAACCCGGCCGCCAGGAAGGCACCGATGCCCGCCACCGTTTCCCACCGCCCGCACGCCCTCGCGCTCGGCCTGATCCTGCCGCTGGCCATCGCGGGCGCTGCCTCGGCCCAGCAGAGCGCGGCCCCGCTCTCGGCCTGGGTGGATCCACCGCCCCGCACGGCCGCGACGGTGCCCGGCGCCGCGACGGCGCTTCCGCGCGATGCGGCGCCGGGCGGCCGGGACCGGGCGGGGATCGCGGTCCAGGACGTGGTGGTCGCGCGGCGGCCGGCGGACCGGGCGCAGGATCGAGCCGGCGAGGGCCGGGAGGCGCGGCCCCTCCGCCAGGCCGCCAGGCCGGAGCCCCGCGAGAGCGCCCTGCCGAAGACCGCCGCGACGCGGCCTCCGGGGCCGAAGCGGGCCGCCGCCCTGGAGCGCTCGGTCGGACGGGGAACGCCGCACCGCCACGGCCACCTGGGGTACCGGTACGCCGAGGCGCCGGTCGCCCCCGGCCCGATTCCCGCCGTCTCCGGCGAGCGGGCCGCCGCAGCCCGGGCGCTGACCGCCGACTACCTCGTCACCGTCTCGGGCCCCGGCGACGCGATGATCGGGGCGGCGAACCGGTTCTACGCGACCCGCATCCGCTTCTACGGGCACCCGGTCACCACGGCCGGACTCGCCGCCGAGAAGCGCAGCTTCGTCCAGCGCTGGCCCGTGCGGCGCTATGAGCCGCGGGCGATGAGCACCGCGTGCGACGCCCAGACCTGCACGATCCGCACCCTCGTCGACTTCCGGACCGCCAACCCGGAGCGCGGCGCGGTCTCCAGCGGGGAGGCCGAGCTGATCCTGGAGGTGGGCTTCGCGGGCGCCCGGCCCTACATTATCGGTGAGACCGGACGGGTCTTGCGCCGCAGCCTCCAAGCCGGCACCCTGGCACCCTCGCCCGGCAAGGCGTAAGAGGCGTCCGGGAAGGTCCCGGGTGCCGTCGGGCGCAGAGGGATACGTCCCGGCCGTCGAACGTTCAGCGAGGCGCACGCGCGCCGGCTTCGTGCCGCGCGGGGTGGGGCCGGGATCGGGTGTATGACGTCTTCAACGGTGGTGGCGAAACAGGATTCGGGGCCGGCGCGTCCGGCTCTCGATGATCCCGGCCGCACCGCCCTGCGCGCGGTGATCCGGGCCGAGATCGCGCGCGCCCGTCCGCGCCCGGTGGCCGTGCGGACGCTGGAACTCCTCGCGGAGGCCGCAACCGCCCCCGAAGGCGCCGGGCCCGGCATCCGGGTGCTCGACCGGCACGGGGCCGTGCGCCTGCGGGGGGAGACCGCCGAGCCCATGACCCTGGCGGACCTGATCGCGGAATTGCAGGAGCGGCATCCCGCCCTGTTCCTGCCGCCGGAGCCGGTGCCGGAGCCGGTGCCACAGGCCGAGGAAGCCCGGGATTCGGCGCTGCTGAGCAGCGCCTACGAGATGAAGGCCGCCACCGCGCGCTTCGTGGAGACGCAGTCGGAGCGGGCCCGATCCCTGGCGGAGCGCTCCTCCGTGCAGGGCCGGGCGCTGGCCCAGACCGCCGCTGGCCGGTTCGCGACCCTGCGGACGCGCCTGCAGGGCCGGTTCAACCGGCCGGTCGATGCCGCGCCCGGCGAGACCGTCACGGCCGAGGCCGCGCGGCCGGCCGATCCCGTGGCGGCCTGGAACACGGGACCCGGCCGGCTCGGTGAGTCCGTGCGCGACGGCCTGGAGGGCCTGCGCGACCGCCTCGGCTTCGGGCGGGACCTCGGAGACGAGGGGGCCAACCGCCAGCGGCGCTGGCTCACGGGGGCCAGCGTGGCCGCCCTGGTGGCGGTGATCGCCGCGGGACTCGTCCTGGAGGGCCGCCCGCCCGAGACCGCGCGCCCCGCGGCTCCCGAAGGAACGCCCCCGGCGACGACGTCCAGGGACGCGGCCCCGGCCGCGCCGCCCGCTGCGGCGCCCTCCGTCCCCGACACGGTCACGCCGCCCCCCGAGACCGGCGGCGATCCCGAGCCCGATTCCACGCCGCCGCCCCCGAATTCCGTGACCGGCCCGGTGCAGGTCGTCGACACCGCCACCCTGAAGGTGGGCGGCAAGGTCGTGCGCCTGTTCGGCGTCGAGTGGGTGCGGGGCGGCCAGGCGGGGGAGCTGGCCCGCTACATCGGCAGCCGGTCGGTGACCTGCCAGCCCGCCCCCGGCAGCGAGACCATGAACTGCCTCGTGGACGGGCGCGATCTCTCCGAGGTGGTGCTGTTCAACGGCGGCGGGCGCGCCTCCCCGGAGGCGAGCCCGGAGCTGGTCGCGGCGGAGGACCATGCCCGGAGCGAGCGGCTGGGCGTCTGGAAGCGCTGAACCCCCCGGTTTCCCGGCGGGGGGGCGGAGCCCTCCGGGGCCTCGGCGAGGGGGACTCGGCGCACCGAAGAAACACGACCCGCGTCCGGAACGGCCTCGCGCGGCCGTCCAATCCGTGCGCCCATCCCGAGGCACCGCGGGGGACAGGCGGCGCGTGCGGGGGCCGTGGTGTGTACCGTGCGGCTCGTGACGGGCGCCCGCTCGGCCGCGTTGCCAGGGAGCGGAGGGACACATGCCGAGCGAGGTTTTCGGTCACACGGCGGAGGGGCAGGCGGTCACGCGCCACGTGCTGAGCCGGCAAAATCTCCGGGTGGCCGTCATCGATTTCGGCGCGGCCGTCACGGCGATCGAGGTGCCCGACCGCGCCGGGCGCGTGGCCAACGTGGTTCTCGGCCTCGACACCCTGGAGGGTTACGAGACCGTCAGCCCGAGCTTCGGCGCGGTGGTCGGCCGCTACGCCAACCGGATCGCGGGCGGACGCTTCAGACTCGACGGCCGGACCTACCAGCTGCCCGTGAACGAGGGTCCCAACACCCTCCACGGCGGTCCGGCGAATTTCGGCAAGCGCCTGTGGCGGGTGGAGCGCTCCGAGGCGACGAGCCTGACCCTGGCCCGCCGCTCTCCCGACGGGGAAGAGGGGTTTCCCGGCACGCTGGACGTCCGGGTCCGCTACAGCCTGCCGGCGGACGGCGTGCTGCGCATCGACTACGCGGCGACGACCGACCGGCCGACGGTGCTGAACCTCACCAATCACAGCTACTTCAACCTCGCCGGGGAGGGGACCGGCAGCGTCCTCGGCCACGTGGTGCAGCTCGCGGCCGACGCCTACACGCCCACCGACGCCACTCAGATCCCCACCGGCGCGTTCCGGGCGGTGGCCGGCACCCCGTTCGACTTCCGCACCCCATACCCGCTGGAGGCGCGCATCCGGGACGGCGACCCGCAGCTCGCCATCGCCAAGGGCTACGACCACACCTTCGTGCTGCGCGGTCCCGCCGGGACGCTCCGGCCGGCGGCCACCTGCATCGAGCCGGTCGGCGGACGGCGGCTCGACGTGGCGACCACGCAGCCGGCGCTGCAGCTCTACACCGGCAACACCCTCGACGGCACGCTGATCGGCCCCTCCGGGCGGATCTACCGGTCCGGCGACGGCGTCTGCTTCGAGACACAGGCTTTCCCCGACGCCCCGAACCAGCCGAGCTTCCCCGCCGCTCTGCTCCGCCCGGGCGAGACGTTCGCGGAGACCACGGAGTTCCGGTTCTCCGTGGTGTGAGGAGGTCGAGCGGCCTCAGGCGGCAGCGGGCAGCGTATCCCCGGCCGCCGGGGCGATCGGGGACACCGCCGGCGCGGCCGGATGCGGTCCCCAGGTCTCGCCGAGGGCGAGGAGGGCGACCTTGACCGCGTCGAGGCGCGACGGCTCGCCCGCCGTCATGCCCTCGGCGGCGGCGACGTCCTTCAGGTACTCGTCCCAGGCCCAGCGCCGCAGGATCTCCCGCTTCAGGGGGCGCAGCAGCCGGGGATGGTCGAGCAGAGCGGCGGGTGTGGCGAATACCGCCGCCGGGTTGACCAGGGCCCGCTCCAGGTCCGGCATGGCCGCGGGGGCCGGGGAGGCGATGCGTGGGGCCGGCGATGGGGCAGGGGGCTCCGGACGGGCCGGCACCGGACGGGCCGGCACCGGGCGCGCCGCGGCGGATTGGTGCGACCGCCGGACCCGCCAGGAAACCGGCCCGGACCGCGCCGCGGGCTCGGCCCCGGAGCTGCCGGAGAAGTCCGGACACCCCGCATGGGCCATCGCCTGCGCCCGCGTCGGGCTGCCCGATGCCAGACCGGCGGCGCGGCGGTCCGGACCGCCGGCCCAGCCCGGCGGCGGCCCGGTCTCCGCCGGCGTCTTCCCGTCGACGCCGAGCACCCAGGCGTCGGCCCGGGTACGGCCCCCGGACTCGACGGCGCGGCCAGCGCGCCACGGAGCCGCCGCGGCGGACGGGTTGTCGTGTTGAGGTCCGATCCTGCCATCCTGCATGGGATCCTCCAGGGTTGCCTCCTCGTCGCGCGCGCCCGGTCAGAGGAGCCCGAGGCGCGCGGCGGATTGCACGCCGAAGCTCGCCGCGAACGACAGCAGCGCGGCGTCCCAGGCGGTCGGGTGCGGCGCGTGGGCGGGCGGCCCGGCCTGCGTGATCGCGAGGCCGAGCCAAGCGAAGCCCGACAGGCTCAGCAGCCCGGCCAGCATCCAGGGCCCGAGCGGCGGCCCGCAGAGCATCGCCAGGGTGAGGCACAGCAGGGCGGACAGACACCAGCCGCCGAGCACGCCCCGGCCGCCGTCGGAACGTCCATCCCTCCAGGCGCGGCGCAGCCGCGACCGGCGTCGGCGGCCGTCTTTCAGGTCGAACGTCGTCATGGGCGACCTCCGCGCCTCAGTTCAGGGACCGGCGGCCCGTCGCCGGGCCGCGCTGCCAGCGGCGGGTGAACGCCTCCGGGTCCAGGGGCCGAGGCGAAGCCGCCGGAGCCGCGCCGCCCTGGGACGACCCCTCGTCCAGGGCCTGGAGCGCTGCCAGGATCTCGTCGATGGGCACCGGTTCGGCGCGGCAGCCCGGCAGGCAGCGGAGCGTCGGGCAGGATTCGACCGCGCGCGCGTCCGAGGCCCAGGAGGCCAGGACCGCCCGCTTCTCGGCCCGCGACAGGCCGGGATGGGCCAGCACCGCACGCGGGTGGCGGAACACGTCGCCGGGCGCCACGAAGGCCTCGAACGGGTCGACGGCTGCGGACTTCAGGTTGGCGGCGACCAGGGTGCCGAGAGGGCCGGCGGGGCTCTCGGTCTGCAGGGTATCGATCGGCTGCATGCGATCCTCCGTGGGGTAAGCCAAGGTTGGGGCGGCCGGCACGACCGACCGGTCCGTGCCGGCCGCGTCATGCGTTCGGGCCGGTTGTGCCTCCGCGCGTCGACGGGCGTGCCGGTTCGGCGCGCGGGTGGGTCGGGGCTCCGAGCCGGCCCCGCGGCGCTCAGTGCCGGGATGCCGACGTGCCGGTGCCGGGGCCAGGACGGGTGTCAGGATCGGTGCCGTTGATCGCGATCCGGCGTCGGCGCTCCGGCGCCGCGGCCGCGCGCGGCAGCGTCACGGTGAGCACGCCGTTGCGGAACGCCGCCTCCACCCGGTCCTCCTCGACCGGAACGGGGAGGGCGATCGACCGTTCGAAGTGGCCGTAGCTGCGCTCCGTGTAGCCGCGGGCCGCGTCGGTGGTCTCGGCGCGCTTCTCGCCCTTGAGGGTGAGCACGCCGTCCGCGATCAGGAGTTCGATGTCCTTCTCGTCGAGGCCGGGCAGTTCGGCCGAGACCCGCAGGGCCCCGTCCGTCTCCACCAGCTCGATGTTCGGCCAGCCGAGACTCCGGCCGGCGAGGCTCGGGAGGCCGCCGAAGCCGCTGAACACGTCGTCGAACAGGCGGTTCACCTCGCGGTGGAGCGTCAGGAAGGGGCTGGCCGGCTCGCTCGGCAGGGCGGCCGGCGCCGGGGCGCCGGTGCCGCGGTTCCAGGGGATCAGATCGCGCATGTTCATGGTCCTATCTCCATCGCAAGCGCTGCCATCGTGGGAACAGGCCCGCGGGTCCGCGGACCCGTGAGGGATGTCGTCTGCTCAAGGCCGGGGGCCCGGGCTTCGGGAGCCCGGACCGACGCCGATCAGGCGGCCGTCCTGGCGTCCGCGACCCTGGCTTCGGCGACCCTGGTCTCTGCGACCTTGGGCTCGGCAGTCTTGAGCTCGGCAGCCTCGGCCTCGCGGGCGATCTGCGCCGGCGCGTTGTCCTGCCCGGACGCCGCCGTGACGCCGCCGATGGCGATGCGGCGGGGTTTCAGGGCCTCCGGCACCTCGCGCTTCAGCGCGACGGTGAGCAACCCGTTCTCCAAGTCGGCCCCCACGACCTTCACGTGCTCGGCCAGGTTGAAGGTCTGGCGGAAGCCGCGCGCCGCGATGCCGCGATGCAGGTAGTGCCTCTGACCCTCCGTCCCCGCCTTCTGGCCGACGACCAGGAGCACGGTGTCCTGCTGGGTGAGTTCGATCTCCTCGGGTGTGAAGCCGGCCACCGCCATGGTGATGCGGTATTGGTCGTCGGCGACCTTCTCGATGTTGTAGGGCGGCCAAGCCGCGGATGTCTCGACGCGCTCGGCCTGGTTGAGCAACTCGAACAGGCGGTCAAATCCGATCGATGACCGGAACAGGGGCGAAACGTCGTAGGTCCTCATAACCACATCCTCCAGCGAGCAACGTGACTACAAGCGACGCCGGACACCATGCCCGGCGCCCTGGGCGAGCCCGGTCCTGGGCCTCGCACGCGCGTAACGTGGATGTCGGGTCTCGGGTTCCCGCCAGGAGCAGGTTTTTTGCGCCTCATCGCGCAGGGCGCTGTCGGGTCTGCGCGTGCCGCCGACGTGGGCAGGGCGCTCCCCCACGGCCCTGGGCGGTCGAAGGGCTGCTGGCCGCGCGATCTCCGCCGCGCGTGCGAGCGCGCGTGCGAGGGAGCATCGCGATCCCGGTCCCGATGCGGAGGGAACGCGGCCGCGTCGCCCCGTCATCCCGGACTCACCGACCTGGCCCCGGATGAGCGCGCCGATCAGCAGGCGTGAACCGTCGCCGACGCTGCGGTCTCAGATCCCAGGGGCCCGTCGCCCGCAGGGCGGGCGGCACCCAGACCCGGCGGCCGGGACCCGGAAGGGCCGGTACCGCGCGCTCCCACGACCATCCATCGGGGGCGCGCCGGGGATTTGCCTCCCCGCCTCCTGGCCGGCCGCCCGGGGGCGCCGGTCAGGCGATGCCGGCGCGCAGCAGGTCGTGGACGTGCACGATGCCCACCGGCCGCCCGTCCGTCACCGCGAACACCGCGGTGATGAGCCGGCGGTTCATCACCTCCAGGGCGGTCTGGGCGAGCTTGTGCGGCTCCACGGTGATCGGCTCGCGGGTCATGACCGTGGAGACCGGCGTGTCGAGGAGCGCCGGGCCCATGTGGCGGCGCAGGTCGCCGTCCGTGACGATGCCGACGAGCCGGCCCGCCGCGTCGGTGACGCCGACGCAGCCGTAGCGCCGCGCGGCCATCTCGATCAGCACCTCGGACATCAGCGCGGTCTCGTGGACCAGCGGCATGTCCTGGGGACCGTGCATCACCTGCTGCACGGTTTTCAGACGGGCCGCCAGCGTCCCGCCGGGATGCAGGGTGTGGAACCGGGCCGAGGTGAAGCCGCGCCGCTCCAGCAGCGCCACCGCGAGGGCGTCGCCGAGCGCGAGCTGGACCAGGCTGGACGAGGTCGGCGCGAGGTCGTGCGGGCAGGATTCCCGCACCCGGGGCAGCTCGAGCAGCACGTCGGCGGCCCGGCCCAGCGTGCTCTCGCCGTTGCGGGTGATGGCCACCAGGGGGATCGAGAAGCGGCGGCTGAAGCCGACGAGGTCGGACAGTTCCGCGGTCTCCCCGGACCACGACAACGCGATGATCACGTCGTCCCGGGCGATCATCCCGAGGTCGCCGTGGCTCGCCTCAGTGGGATGGACGAAGAAGGCGTGGGTGCCGGTGGAGGCCAAGGTCGCGGCGATCTTGCGGCCGACATGGCCGCTCTTGCCGATGCCGCTGACGATGACCCGCCCCTTGCTCTGCAGGATCGTCTGGACCGCCTCCTCGAAGGCCGCGCCGAGCCGGCCCTGGAACGCCGCGCTCGCCTCCTGCAGGGCCGCGATGCCGAGCTGCAGGCTGCGGATCCCGAGGTCGCGGGTGGTGTTGAGGTGCGCGGAGGGCGCGTCGTAACGATCGTCGCGCAGGGCGCTGGAGGCGGGAGCGTTCATCGTTTCCGTTCTGGACCCGTCGACCGGATCCGGCGCCGGGGGCCGGACTCGGGGATCTGCGAAGCGAGGCGTGTCCGGCGACGCTAGGCAGCCGTCGTGGTTGAAATGTGACGCGGGGACGACGCAGCGCCGCAGGCCGGTTGAAGGTGCGGCCGCCGGGGTCCATGCTGCCCGTACGCCATCCCGCGCCGCGGGCCCAAGGAGGGCACAGGCCCCATGACCATCCGCTTCCCCGACCCCGATCCCGCGATCCTCGCCCGCCGCGACGCGATCCTGGCCGGTCTCGCGCCCCTGGTCGCGCCGGAGGCGCTGGTGGTCAGCGAGGACGAACGCCGGGCCTTCGAGACCGACGGGCTGACCGCGTACCGGCAGATGCCGCTGGCCGTGGTGCTGCCCTCGACCACCGCGGAGGTCGCCGCCGTGATGGCCTATTGCCACGCGAACGGCGTGCGGGTCGTGCCCCGCGGGGCCGGCACGTCGCTCGCGGGCGGCGCCATCGCGCAGGCCGACGCGATCATCCTGGGCGTCGGCAAGATGACCAAGGTCCTCGACCTCGATTTCGCCAACCGCACCGCCCGGGTGCAGAGCGGCATCACCAACTTGGCGATCTCCGGGGCCGTCAGCCACGAGGGCTTCTTCTACGCCCCCGACCCGTCGAGCCAGCTCGCCTGCACGATCGCCGGCAACATCGCGATGAATTCCGGCGGCGCGCACTGCCTCAAATACGGCGTGACCACCAACAACCTCCTGGGCGTCACCCTGGTGCTCAACGACGGCACCGTGGTGGAGATCGGCGGCCCGCACCTCGACAGCGGCGGCTACGACCTGCTGGGCCTCGTCTGCGGCTCGGAGGGGCAGCTCGGCATCGTCACGGAGGCGACCGTGCGGATCCTGCGCGCGGCGGAAGGGGCGCGGCCGGTGCTGGTCGGCTTCTCGAAGGTGGAGGACGCGGGCGACTGCGTCGCCGCGATCATCGCGGCCGGCATCATACCGGTGGCGATCGAGTACATGGACCGCGAGGCGATCCTCATCACCGAGGACTTCGCCCAGGCCGGCTATCCCCGCGACGCCGAGGCGATGCTGATCATCGAGGTCGAGGGCTCGGACGCCGAGTGCGACGCGATGCTGGCGCGGATCGAGACGATCGCCAAGGATTTCCGCCCGACCAGCGTGCGCGTCTCGCGCTCGGAGGCGGAATCGGCCGCGATCTGGAAGGGCCGCAAGTCGGCCTTCGGCGCCACCGGCCGGATCTCCGACTACATCTGCATGGACGGCACGATCCCCACCGGGCAGCTCGGGCCGGTGCTGGAGCGGATCGGCGCGATCTGCGCCGAGAAGGGCCTGCGGGTCGCCAACGTGTTCCACGCGGGCGACGGCAACCTGCACCCGCTGATCCTGTTCGACATCAACAGGCCCGGCGAGCTGCAGAAGGCCGAGGCCGCGGGCGACGAGATCCTGAAGCTCTGCGTCGAGGTCGGCGGCTGCCTCACCGGCGAGCACGGCGTCGGCATCGAGAAGCGCGACCTGATGCGCTTCCAGTACGATCAGGTCGATCTCGAGCAGCAGATGCGGGTCAAGGCGGTGTTCGATCCCGACTGGATGCTGAACCCCGCCAAGGTTTTCCCGCTGGAGGGACGGCTCGCGGCCTGATCCGGCCGCCCCGTCCCCCGGAGGCTCAGGCGGCCTCGACCTTGCGGTTGGCGCTGCCGCGGCCCTTGGCCGGAGCGGACCCGCCCTTGCGGCGGCTCTCCGCGGGGGCGGGCGCGGCCTGCTGTACGGGCTCGAACTCAGGCTCCTCGAAGCCGGATTGCTGTGCACGGCCGGGCTGGCCGAGGCCCAGGCTCTTGGCGAGAGCCGAGCGCTGCGCCGAGTAGTTCGCCGAAGTGGTCGGATAATCGCTCGGCAGCCCGTAGCGCTCGCGGTAGCTCTGCGGATCCAGGCCGTGCTTGGTCAGGTGACGCTTCAGGGTCTTGTACGACTTCCCGTCGATGAAGCTGACCAGGCCGTCGGGGCGGATCGACTTGCGGATCTGGGCGGGGGTCGGCCGCTCGACAGCTTCGTCCACGACCGCGACCGGGCCGGACCCGATCGAGTTCAGAGCGTCGTGGATGCTCACGATCAGCGCCGGCAGTTCGGCCGAGGGCAGGGAGTTGTTGGAAACGTAGGCCGCGACGACGTCTACGGTCTGTTCGATATAATCCATCTGGGATGTCGGCGTGGCGTCAGTCATACTTTCTTTCCTTGGCTTCGAAGCCTGCGAGGTCCCCTCTTTTCGCGAGTTAAGACACCGTCCGAAAAATGCAAGGTGATCCGTACAATGCCCTGTGCTCCGTCGGAAGTCTAAGGATGCATTGCGAGGCTTGGGCTACAGGGCAAGGTTGCATTCATAGCACTTAGGGGGGACTTCCGGGAGGATTTACCGGTGCCAGATCTATGAATGCACGATGGAGCCGTCGGCCGGGTTTTCGCTTGCGGCAGAGACCTTTACCCGCGAGATGTCCAGGCGATTTAGACCGTCTTGCCACGCCGCTCGACGGTCCTGTTGAAAAAGATGCGCACTCTTCGTGCAAAATTCCGCGATCAACGCGTGACTTCGCGTCCGGCGGCTCGGTATCCGGGCGCCGGCGTCCTGCCAAGTTGCCCGCCAAGTTGCCCCTCAGGCGAAGGTCTTCCGGGGATCGAAGGCGTCGCGCACCGCCTCGCCGGCGAAGACCAGCAGGCTCAGCATTACGGCGATGACCAGGAAGCCGGTGAGACCGAGCCACGGCGCGGTCAGGTTGTCCTTGCCCTGCGCCAGGAGTTCCCCGAGCGACGGCGAGCCCGGCGGCAGGCCGAAGCCCAGGAAGTCGAGCGAGGTCAGCGTGGTGATCGAGCCGTTCAGGATGAACGGCAGGAAGGTCAGCGTCGCCACCATCGCGTTCGGCAGCAGGTGGACGGTCATGATGCGGATATTCGACAGGCCCAGGGCCCGCGCGGCCCGGACATATTCGAAGTTCCGCGCCCGCAGGAACTCGGCGCGCACGACGCTCACCAGCGAGACCCACGAGAACAGCAGCATGATGCCGAGCAGCACGAAGAAGCCCGGGGCGATGAAGGCCGAGATGATGATGATCAGGTAGAGGGTCGGAATACCGCCCCAGACCTCGATGAAGCGCTGGAAGGCGAGATCGACCCAGCCGCCGAAATAGCCCTGCACGGCCCCCGCCACCACGCCGATCACCGAGGAGACGGCGGCTAGGATCAGGCCGAACAGCACCGAGATGCGGAAGCCGTAGATCACCCGCGCCAGCACGTCCCGGGTGGTGTTGTCGGTGCCGAGCCAGTGCTGGGGAAGATCCGCGCACGTCGTGCCGCCGAGCTTCTCCGCCACGGGCCGGCACTGCGCGTCCGACAGCATCCAGGTCGGCGGCGACGGCGAGGGGGTCGGCAGGTCCTCGTTGATCGTGTCGTAGGAGAACCGGATCGGCGGCCAGAGCGCCCAGCCGTTCTCGGCGATCTCCCTGCGGATCTCGGGCGACCGGTAATCGGTCACGGCCAGGAAGCCGCCGAACTTCTCCTCCGGATAATCAACCAGGACGGGCACCAGCCACTCGCCCTTGTACGACATGAGGATCGGCCGGTCGTTGGCGATGAACTCGGCGAACAGGCTGGCGATGAACAGCCCGGCGAAGATCAGGAACGACGCGTAGCCGAGGCGGTTGCGACGGAAATTGTCGAGCCGGCGCCGGTTGAGCGGCGACAGCCCGCTGCGGCCGGTCGGAGCGAGGGGCGGAGGTGCCCCTTCGTCCGGACGCAGCACGAGCGGTTGGGCACCGGGCATCGGCGCCGGCACGACCTCGCTCTCGCCGGGACGCGCGACCTCGTTCATGGCTGATGCCTCCGCGGCGGTCCCGCGACGCCACAGCCCCCCGTACGGGCCGCGCCGTTGCCGCATCGGGGCCGGGTCGATCGGGACCTGCTTCCGCGCATCTGCCCCTCTCTGCCGACGAGAGTGGCCCCCGAGGGGCGGGGGGCGACGGCGCGGAGAGACGCGCGATCCCGCATGAGGGCCGCGCCCCGTCCGGAAGCGGGGGTCCCCCCTCCCGCACTCCGCCGACACAGGGGCTCCTCTCCCCCGCACGGAGGAGAGGGAGCGGGAGCGGCGCCGACGGCCTTCAGCCGTCGATCCGGGTGGCGGTGCCCTCGATCTCGCTCGGGCGCAGGCCGCCGCTGCGCTCCATCCAGCGGCGCAGCAGGCCGACGTTGCGGCGGTTGGCCTTGAAGGCGGCGTCGAACAGGTCGCCGGCCACCGGCACCGCGCCGATCAGGCCGTCGAACGCGACGTTGAGCCCCATCCGCGCCAGCAGCCAGCGGGGGGCGCCGAGGCGCTTGGCCTCGTAGACGATGAAGGACGAGATCACCATGCCGGCGACGTCGCCGATCACCGGCACGAGTCCGATCAGCGCGTCGAAGCCGACGCGCCGGTTGAGGCCCGGGATGACGAAGGCCGTGTCCATCAGGTGGGCCAGCGTTTCCAGGCGGGCGAGGCTCGCCTCGCGGCTGAGATCCGCCGACAGGAAGGGCGGCCGGCCGCCGGAGCGGGCCTCGCCGCCGGACATGGTCTCGGCACGGGAGAAGCGCCCGGCCTGGGGAGCCTGGGTGAAGTCCATGGTCGGGATCCGTCGGGAAGCCATCGTCCACAACGATGTGGTCCCCCGATCGGATCCCCGCAAGGACGGCCGCCCCCCTCACGCCGGCCCCCCGCTGAGCCCGCGCATGCGGTCGAGCGCCGCATCCAGGGTGGCGTCCTCCTTGGCGAAGCAGAGCCGGACGAGGTTGGACACCGAGGCGTCCGGGTAGAAGGCGCTCACCGGGATCGCCGCGACGCCGTGACGGGTGACCAGCGCCTCGCAGAACGCCGCGTCGTCGGCGTAGCCGAGACCCGCGATGTCGATGTTGAGGAACCACGTGGCCTGCGCCGGCAGCACCGTGAAGCCGAGGCCGCGCAGGCCGTCCGCCAGCCGGTCGCGGGATCGGGCGTAGCCCGTCCGCATGGCCTCGAACCACGGGGTCGGCTTGCCCAGCCCGTAGGCCACCGCCTCTTGGAGGTTGGGCGGCGTAGTGAAGGTGAGGAACTGGTGCGCCTTGGCGAGGCCGCGCATCAGCCGGGCATCCGCCATCACGAACCCGACTTTCCAGCCGGTGAGCGAGAAGATCTTGCCGGCGGAGCCGATCTTGACGGTCCGCTCCCGCATCCCGGGCAGCGCCATGAGCGGCCGGTGGCGGGCGCCGTCGAACACCACGTGCTCCCAGACCTCGTCGCAGAGCGCGATGACGTCGAAGCGTCGGCAGTAGCGGGCGAGCACATCGAGGTCGGCGGGGTCGATCAGGGTCGCGCTGGGGTTCAGGGGGTTGTTCAGCACCACGACCCGGGTGCGCCCCCCGAAGGCCTCCGCCAGCGCGGCCTCGTCGAGGCGGAAGGCCGGCGGCTGCAGCGCCACGATCCGCGGCACGCCGCCGGCCCGCCGGACCAGCGGCAGGTAGGCGTCGTACATGGGCGCGAACAGCACGACCTCGTCGCCGGGCTCGATCAGCGCCAGGAGCGCACCGGCGATCGCCTCGGTGGCGCCGGACGTCACCATCACCTCGGTCTCGGGATCGAGGGTCAGTCCCTGATGCTGCCCGTAATGCGCCGCCACCGCCTCCCGCAGGGCCGGCAGACCCATCATCGGGGGATACTGGTTCCAGCCGTCGCGGAGCGCCCGGGCTCCGCACGCGCGCACGTCCTCGGGGCCGGGATCGTCCGGGAAGCCCTGGCCAAGATTGATCGCGCCGTGGACCTGCGCCAGCCGCGACATGGTCTCGAACACCGTCGTCGGCAGTGCGGCGAAAACGGGATTCATGCGGCGCTGAACGGGGCGCCGGACCGCGAGGGTCTCGACATGGCGGGGCTCGACATGGCGGGGCTCGAAATGGCGGGGCTCGAAGCGTCAGGTCTCGGCATCACCGGCCTGTAGCATGAGCGCCGCGCGTTGCGGAATGTGCGGCGCCGCACAGAGCCCGATCCCCGCGTGCCGCGGGCGACTGACGAATGTTGACATTCATCACTCGTATCGTAGGTTTCGGTCACGGCCGGAGCGGTGCTCTCGACGGCGGGGCTTCGCCCCCTCGCTCCGTCAGCGGGATGCCGCTCCGGTCGTCACGAAGGGCCATCGACTTGCGGGTCGGTGGCCCTTTCGTCATGTCCGGATCCGGCCGTTCCGATCGTCGGGTCGGCGCCTTCGGACCCGACATGCGGACGACATCGCGCGGCTTCATCGGCTGCCTGTTCCTGGCACTTCTGACCGGCCTCCTCGGAATCGGCCTGCGACACGCCGTAGCGGTCACCCCGGTGGATGTTGCCTTCCGGGCGGTGCTGCGCGCCTACGCGGCGCCGGAGCCGTCCGGCACCAGCAACACGGGTGAAACGTCGCCGCCCTAGTGACGGCGCATTGGGCGGGCACCGCTGGATCCGCACATCCACGCCGCCCGGTGAACACGTCGCCGCGGTCAGGAGCCGTTCGGGGTCCGGACAGCTTTATGGGCGTACCCTCCCGCGTGCGGGATGGAAGCCGGCATTCCCCTGGGATGGCGGCTTCAACGCGGGTCTCCGGGGTGCGGCAGGACGCGGCGCAGCGGGGGCTGGAATGGGGGCTTGGACAGCGAGGGATAGGGTGCCGACGGTCGCGCAGGCGGCCGTCCTGTGCTCTAGTCAGGCATGAACGAGAGTTCACCGATCCGGACCGACACGGCCCGCGCCTATCAGCCCGGCGAGGCGCCCGTGCGCGACGTCCGCCGGCGGCGGTTCCGGCCGATCCGCTGGCTCGTGATCCTGGTGCTGCTCGCCGCTGCTGGGGCGATCGGCCATCGCTGGTACGAGGCCCGTACCGACAAGGGCGCGGAGCCAGCGACCGCGCACCGGACCGGAGGCCGCGGCGGCCGGCACGGCGGCATGGACATGCCGCAGGCGGTGGGCATCGCGTCCATCACGTCCGGCGACATGCCGGTGGTGCTCCAGGGACTCGGCACGGTGACGCCGCTCGCCACCGTGACGGTGAAGTCGCAGATCAGCGGCTACCTCACGCAGGTGCAGTTCCGGGAAGGCCAGATGGTCAAGGCGGGCGACGAGCTCGCCCGCATCGATCCCCGCCCCTACGAGGCGCTGCTCGCCCAGTACCAGGGCCAGCTCGCCCGCGATCAGGCGCTGCTGCAGAACTCGAAGCTCGACCTGCAGCGCTACCAGATGCTGAACCGGCAGGACTCGATCTCGAAGCAGAACGTCGACACGCAGGGCGCCCTCGTGAAGCAGAACGAGGGCACGGTCGCGGCCGACCAAGCGCTCGTCGACCAGCAGAAGCTCAACATCGCCTACACGCACATCATCGCGCCGGTGGAGGGGCGGGTCGGCCTGCGGCAGGTCGATCAGGGCAACTACATCTCGGCCGCCTCCACGGCGATCGTTGTGGTGACCCAGCTCCATCCGATCTCGGTGCTCTTCACCTTGCCGGAGGACGACGTGTCGCGGGTGATGCGGCAGGTGCGGGCGGGCGCGAAGCTCACCGTGCGGGCCTACGACCGGGGCGACGCCCACGAGATCGCCACCGGCCGGCTCGACACCGTCGACAACCAGATCGACACGACCACCGGCACGGTGAAGCTGCGCGCCCTGTTCGACAACGCCGACGAGGAGCTGTTCCCGAACCAGTTCGTCAACGCCAAGCTCACCGTCGACACGGTGCGGGCCGCGACGCTGGTGCCGAATTCCAGCCTGCTCCAGGGCACGCCCGGCACCTACGTCTACCTGATGGATGGGGACAGCAAGGTCACGGTCCGGCCGATCAAGACCGGCGAGACCGACGGGACCCACACCGTGGTGGTCTCCGGCCTGAACCCGGGCGACCGCGTCGTCACGGACGGCACCGACCGGCTGAAGGACGGGGCGCCGGTCCGGATCACCGAGGGCGCGCAGGCGGCCGCGGGGGACGGTAAGGGAGACGGCAAGGGAGACGGAAAGCCCGCGGCGGCGAAGCCGGACGGCACGGGGGACGTGAAGTCCGGCGCGCCGGCCGAGGCCGCGGCGGATTCACAAGGGGCAGCGGAGGGCGGTCGTCGGCACCGGCGCCGTCAGGCGCAGTGAGTTCGGGGTTTGCGCAACGCCCTCCCCCGCCTTGCGCGGGAGGGTGGCCCGCGAAGGCGGTCGGGAGCGGGGAACCCGGATCCCGGAGGGGAGGGGGGGTGTTGCCATGAACCCGTCCCGCCTCTTCATCCTCCGCCCGGTGGCCACGACGCTCTTGATGCTGGCGATCCTGATCGTCGGCGGCGTGTCGTACCTGAACCTGCCGGTCTCGGCGCTGCCGGCCGTCGATTACCCGACCATCCAGGTCCAGACCTTCTATCCCGGCGCCAGCCCCGAGGTGATGACCTCTTCGGTCACCGCGCCGCTGGAGCGGCAGTTCGGGCAGCTCGCCAACCTCAACCAGATGACCTCGCAATCCTCCGCGGGCGCGTCGGTCATCACCCTGCAGTTCAGCCTGGACCTGCCGCTGGACATCGCCGAGCAGCAGGTCCAGGCGGCGATCAACGCCGCCGGCAACCTGCTGCCCTCGGACCTGCCGGCGCCCCCGATCTACGCCAAGGTCAACCCGGCCGACGCGCCGGTCCTGACGCTGGCGCTGACCTCCAAGACTCTGCCGCTCACCCAGGTGCGGGATCTGGCGGAGTCGCGCCTCGCCCAGAAGATCAGCCAGGTGGCGGGCGTCGGCCTCGTGAGCATCTCGGGCGGGCAGCGCCCGGCCGTGCGGGTGCGGTTCAACGCGCGGGCGCTCGCCGCCTACGGGCTCAACATCGACGACCTGCGCACCACCATCACCAACCTCAACGTCAACACGCCGAAGGGCACGATCGACGGGCCGAAGCAGTCCTACGCGATCAACGCCAACGACCAGATCCGCGACCCCAAGGCCTACAATGCGGCGATCATCGCCTACCGCAACGGCGCCCCGGTGATGCTCTCGGAGGTGGCTGACGTGGTCGAGGGGCCAGAGAACACCAAGCTCGGCGCCTGGGCCGACGCGACGCCGGCGGTGATCCTCAACATCCAGCGCCAGCCGGGCGCCAACGTCATCGCCACGGTCGACAAGATCAAATCCCTGCTGCCCCAGCTCCAGGCGAGCCTGCCGGCCGCCGTGGCGGTGGCGCCGCTCACCGACCGCACCACCACGATCCGCGCCTCCGTGGAGGACGTGCAGTTCGAGCTCGGCCTCGCCATCGCCCTGGTGGTGCTGGTGATCTTCCTGTTCCTGCGCAGCCTGTCGGCGACCCTGATCCCGAGCCTGTCGGTCCCCCTGTCGCTGGTCGGCGCCCTGTCGGTGATGGACCTCTACGGCTTCTCCCTCGACAACCTGTCGCTGATGGCGCTGACCATCGCTACCGGCTTCGTGGTCGACGACGCCATCGTGGTGATCGAGAACATCGCCCGCCACGTGGAGGCCGGCGACTCGCCGCTGGAGGCGGCGCTCAAGGGCTCCCGCGAGATCGGCTTCACCATCATCTCGCTCACCGTCTCGCTGATCGCCGTGCTGATCCCGCTCCTGTTCATGGGCGACGTGGTCGGGCGTCTGTTCCACGAATTCGCCATCACGCTGGCGGCGACCATCATCATCTCGGCGGTGGTGTCGCTGACGCTGGTGCCGATGCTGTGCGCGCGGCTCCTGAAGCACGTGCCCGAGGCCGGGCGCCGCCGCCGGGAGGGCGTCCTCGCCCGCCTCGGCCGGCGCGCCGTCGACGGCACCATCGAATCCTACGGCCGCTCCCTTCGGGTCGTCCTGAACCACCAGGGCCTGACGCTGCTGGTGGCTCTGGGAACGCTCGGGCTCACGATCTACCTGTTCGCGGTGATCCCGAAGGGGTTCTTCCCCGTGCAGGACACGGGCGTGATCCAGGGCATCACCCAGGCCGACCAGTCGGTCTCCTACGGCGCCATGGCCGAGCGCCAGCAGCGGATGGCGGAGATCGTCCTCAGGGATCCGGACGTGGCCAGCCTGTCCTCGTTCATCGGGGTCGACGGCCAGAACGTCACGCTCAATTCCGGCCGGATGCTGATCAACCTGAAGCCCCGGGAAGCGCGCACGGCCTCGGCCAGCGCGATCATCCGGCGGATCTCGGCGGCCGCCGCCAATCAGCCCGGCATGCGGCTCTACATGCAGCCGGTCCAGGACCTGACCATCGACACCGCGGTCTCGGCGACCCAGTACCAGGTGATCCTCGAGAGCCCGAACATCGCCGATTTCGAGACCTGGGTGCCGCGCTTCACCGAGGCCTTGGCGAAGTCGCCCGTGGTCATGGACGTGGCGAGCGACCACCAGGGCGAGGGGCTCGCCGCCTACGTGACCATCGACCGGCCCACGGCCGGCCGCTACGGCATCACCCCGGCCACGATCGACAACGCCCTCTACGACGCCTTCGGCCAGCGGATCATCTCGACGATCTTCACCCAGTCGAACCAGTACCGGGTGATCCTGGAGGCCGACCCGAAGCTGCACACGACCCTGCGCAGCCTCGATTCGATCTACCTGCCCTCCTCCACGGCGACCAACGGGCAGGTGCCGCTCTCCGCGGTGGCGCGGATCAGCGAGCGGCGGGCGCCGCTGCTGATCTCGCATCTCGGCCAGTTCCCGGCCACCACCGTGTCGTTCAACCTCGCGCCCGGCGCGGCCCTGGGCCAGGCCGTGGAGGCGATCGACGGGGTGCGGGCCACGATCGGGCTGCCGCCCTCGTTCCGAGTGGTGCCGCAGGGCTCGGTCTTCGCGTTCCAGTCGGCGCTCGGCAACGAGCTGTTCCTGGTGCTCGCGGCGATCGTCACCGTCTACATCGTGCTGGGCGTGCTCTACGAGAGCTTCATCCACCCGATCACGATCCTCTCCACCCTGCCGTCGGCGGGGATCGGGGCGCTCCTCGGCCTGATGCTGTTCGGCCTGTCGCTCGACATCATCGCGGTGATCGGCATCGTGCTGCTGATCGGCATCGTGAAGAAGAACGCGATCATGATGATCGACTTCGCGCTCCAGGCGGAGCGCGAGGACGGGCTTGAGCCGCGGGAGGCGATCTTCCAGGCCTGCCTGCTGCGCTTCCGGCCGATCCTGATGACGACCCTGGCGGCGCTGTTCGCCGCGGTGCCGCTGATCCTCGGCACCGGCGTTGGCTCGGAACTGCGTCAGCCGCTCGGCATCTGCATCGCGGGCGGCCTGATCGTCAGCCAGGTGCTGACGCTGTTCACGACGCCGGTGATCTACCTGGCCTTCGACCGGCTGGAGCGGCGGATCGCGGGGCGGCGGGGGCCGGAACTCGCGAGCGGCGAGGCGCTGCCGTGAACATCTCCGAGCCGTTCATCCGGCGGCCGGTGGCGACCACGCTGCTCACGATCGGCGTGCTGCTCGCCGGGCTGTTCGCCTTCCTGAAGCTGCCGGTGGCGCCGCTGCCGCAGATCGATTTCCCGGTGATCCTCGTCCAGGCGCAGATGGCCGGCGCCTCCCCCGACACCATGGCCACCACGGTGGCGGCACCTCTGGAGCGGCGGCTCGGCGCCATCGCGGACGTCAACGAGATGACGTCCACCAACACCCTGGGCTCGACCCGGATCGTGCTGCTGTTCGGCCTCAACCGCGACATCGACGGTGCGGCCCGGGACGTCCAGGCCGCCATCAACGCGGCCCGGGCCGACCTGCCGACGGCCCTGCGGCAGAACCCGACCTACCGGAAGTTCAACCCCGCCGACACGCCGATCATCATCCTCGGCATGACCTCGGAGACGCTCACCCGCGGTCAGGTCTACGATTCCGCCGCCACCGTGGTGCAGCAGAAGCTGTCGCAGCTCCCCGGTGTCGGCAACGTCGACATCGGCGGCTCGTCCCTGCCGGCGGTGCGGGTCGAGCTCGATCCCACCGCCCTGTTCAATTACGGCATCGGCCTCGAGGGCATCCGGGCGGCGCTCGCCTCCGCCAACGCCAATTCGCCGAAGGGCGAGATCGACGCGGGCGACCGCCGCTACCAGCTCTACGCCAACGACCAGGGACGCAAGGCCGCCGATTACCGCGACATCATCGTGGCCTACCGCAACGGCGCCGCGGTGAAGCTCACCGATGTGGGCCAAGTGCTCGACGGCGTCGAGGACAAGCGCAATCTCGGCATCGTCAACGGCCAGCCCGGCGTGCTGCTGTTCGTCTACAAGCAGCCCGGCGCCAACGTGGTCGAGACGATCAACGGCGTGAAGGAGGCGCTGCCGCAGATCACGGCCTCGCTCCCCGGCGGCATCGACATCAAGCTCACGGGCGACCGCAGCGCCACGATCCGCGCCTCGCTCTCGGCCACCGAGGAGACCCTCCTGGTGGCGGTCGGCCTCGTGATCCTGGTGGTGTTCGGCTTCCTGCGCTCCTGGCGGGCCACGCTGATCCCGGCGGTCGCCGTGCCGATCTCGATCATCGGCACCTTCTCGGCGATGTACCTGCTCGGCTACTCGCTCAACATCCTGTCCCTCACCGCGCTGATCATCGGCACCGGCTTCGTGGTCGACGACGCCATCGTGGTGCTGGAGAACGTCCAACGCCACATCGAGGAGGGCAAGCCGCGGCTCCAGGCGGCGCTGATCGGCGCCCGGGAGGTTGGGTTCACGGTGATCTCGATGAGCCTGTCGCTCATCGCGGTGTTCCTGCCGATCCTGCTGATGGGCGGCCTCGTCGGCCGCATCTTCCAGGAATTCTCCGTCACCCTGTCGCTGTCGATCCTGATCTCCCTGGTCCTGTCGCTGACGACGACGCCGATGATGTGCGCCCGGCTGCTGCGGGCCGAGGGGCACCGCCCGGGCGGAGAGCCCGCGCCGAAGCGCCGGCCGAACCTGCTGATCCGGATCCTGGAGGGCGGCTTCAACCGGCTGCTCGGCGCCTACGCGCGCACCCTCGCGGTGGCGCTCGCCCATCCGCGCCTCGTGCTGCTGAGCCTGCTCGCCACGGTGGGGCTCAACGTCTACCTCTACATCATCGTCCCGAAGGGCTTCTTCCCCGAGCAGGATACCGGCCAGATGATGGGCGGCGTCCAGGCTGATCAGCGCATCTCGTTCCAGTCCATGGAGAAGAAGCTCAAGCAGGCGACCGCGATCGTCGGTGCCGATCCGGCGGTGGAGAGCGTCGTCGGCTTCACGGGGGGGCGCGGCACCAACTCGGCCAACGTGTTCGTCGGCCTGAAGCCGCTCAACGAGCGGGCGCCGATCTCGGCCGTGATGGCGCGGCTGCGGCCGAAGCTCGCCCAGGTGGCGGGCGCACGCCTCTACGTCTTCCCGCGCCAGGACCTTCAGATGGGCGGGCGCCAGAGCTTCGCCCAATACCAGTACACCCTCCAGGGCGACTCCGCCGAGGAGCTGTTCGCCGCCGCCCCGAAGCTGGTGGCCGCCCTGCAGAAGGACCCGACCTTCGCGGACGTCACCTCGGACCAGCAGGAGGGCGGGCTGGAGACCCGACTGGTGATCGACCGAGCGACCGCGTTCCGCTACGGCATCACCCCGAACAAGATCGACAACACCCTCTACGACGCCTTCGGCCAGCGCCAGGTCTCGACGATCTACAATCCGCTGAACCAGTACCACGTCGTGATGGAGATCGCCCCGCGCTACCTGGAGACGCCGGAGACGCTCAAGCAGATCTATGTCTCGACCTCGGGCGGCAACGCGGCCGGCTCGGCCACCACCAACGCGGTGGCCGGCACGGTGGCGGCGGGCGGGAGCGTCAACACCAACGCGGCAACCGGCACAAGCAGCCCGGGCAGCGCGTCGTCCGCGACGGGCGCCGCCACCGGAACCGGCGCGGTCGGCGGGGCGTCGGGCAGCGCGGGCGCGGCGGCCGCAGCGGCTTCAGCCAGCACGGCCGACACCGCCTCGAACGCCGCCGCCATCGCGTCCGACTCGGCCCGCAATGCCTCGGCCAACGCCATCGCGGCTTCCAAGGGGGGCGCCTCGTCGAGCGCCCCGGTGTCGGCCGCCAAGGAGACGATGGTCCCGCTCTCGGCCTTCGCGCGGATCGAGCCGGGCAACGCCCCCGTCCAGGTGAGCCACCAGGGCCTGTTCGTGGCGACCACGATCTCGTTCAACCTCGCCCCGGGGAAGAGCCTGTCGGATGCCACCGACGCCATCGACCGGGCCATGGCCTCCCTGCAGCTTCCGGCCACGATCCACGGCGAGTATGCCGGCGCGGCCAAGAACTACGTCGCCTCGGCCTCGCGCCAGCCGCTGCTGATCCTGGCGGCAATCCTGGCGGTCTACGCGGTGCTGGGGATCCTGTACGAGAGCTTCGTGCACCCGCTGACGATCCTCTCGACCCTGCCGTCGGCGGGCGTCGGCGCGGTGCTGGCCCTGCTGGTGACCGGCACGGACTTCACCATCATCGCGCTGATCGCGGTGTTCCTGCTGATCGGCATCGTGAAGAAGAACGCCATCATGATGATCGACGTGGCGATCGATGCCGAGCGGACCCTGGGCGCGAATCCCGTGGATGCCATCCGCGAGGCCTGTCTCCTGCGCTTCCGGCCGATCATGATGACGACGCTGGCGGCGATGCTCGGGGCGGTGCCGCTGATCCTGGCCAACGGCGAGGGCGCCGAGCTGCGCCGCCCCCTGGGGATCGCCATCGTGGGCGGGCTGATCGTGAGCCAGATCCTGACCCTCTACACCACCCCCGTCGTCTACCTGACCCTTGATCGCCTCCGGCACAGGGTGCTCAACCGCCGCAGGCGCGCCGGACGGGGCGGAGAAGCGGCGCTGCCGGCCGGAGAGTGATGCTCAAGGTTTCACGTGAAACAGCGGCCGGGATGAACGCGCGCGCGCCTATCCCTCCCTCCTTGGGGGAGGGCGGCTCTGGCGTCGGCGAGGCTCGGGACCGGGGTGCGAGGCGGCCGGCGGCGGTTGGGGCCGTCACGTCGGGCGGGACAGCGCCTGAAACGGTGCTGCCCCGTCCCCCGCTGCAGCGCCGCGCACTCGCCCGTGCAGAGAGGGGAAGGGGTGCGTCGCGCGTCCCGCTCGGCCTCGTCACCCTTCTCGTGACGGCACCCGTCCTCGCCGGATGCGTGGTCGGTCCCGATTACACCCGCCCCTCCGTGGAAACCCCGTTCGCCTACAAGCAGGGCGGCCTCCGGGAGGACAGCCCGGCCTACATCGCCGCGCGAAAGAAGGGGTTTCGCGAGGCGCGGCCCAACGACGCCGTGGAGCGCGGCGACTGGTGGCGGGTGTTCCGGGATCCGACCCTGGACCGGCTGATCCGCCTCGTCGACGTCGACAACCAGTCCCTCCGGCAGGCGGTGGCGAATTACCGGCAGGCGCGGGCGCTCGTCGCCTCGGCCCAGGCCGCCCTGTACCCGACGGTGATCGGCGCGCCGAGCATCACCCGGACCGGCAGCGGCGGCACCGTGCGCACGAGCGCCTCGCTGATCGGCCAGGCGAGCTGGGAACTCGACCTGTTCGGCGGCACGCGGCGGACCATCGAGAGCGAGGCGGCGCTGGCGCAATCCGACGCCGCCACGATCGCGCTGACCCGCCTGACCATCCAGGCGGAGGTCGCGGCCGATTACCTGACGGTGCGCTACGCCGATTCCCTCCAGAAGGTGCTCGACGAGAACGTTGAGAACTTCAAGAAGACGCTGGGGATCACCGAGAACCAGTACGCCGCCGGCGTGGCAGCGCGCTCGGACGTGATCACCGCCCAGACCCAGGTCCAGACCATCGAGGCCCAGGCCATCGCGGTGCGGCTGACCCGGGTCCAGTACGTGAACGCCATCGCCACGCTGATCGGGCGGCCGCCCTCGGAGGTGTCGATCCCGACCGGCGGCATCGCGCGCAATCCGCCCGCGGTGCCGGTAGGCATCCCCAGCGATCTGCTGGAGCGGCGGCCCGACGTTGCCCAGGCCGAGCGCCTCGTCCAGGCGCAGAGCGAGCGGATCGGCGTGGCGGTGGCGGCCTTCTTCCCCACCGTGACGATCTCGGCTCAGGGCGGCATCTCCGGGCTGACCCGCAACGGCCTGTTCTCGGTGGCGAACCAGTTCTGGTCGGTGACGGCGGCCGGCAGCGAGGTGCTGTTCGACGGCGGTGCCCGCACGGCGGCCCTGCGCGCGGCCGAGGCTGGCTACGACTCCGCGGTCGCCGGCTACCGCCAGGTGGTGCTCTCTGCCTTCGCCGAGGTGGAGAACCAGATGGCGGCGCTGCGAATCCTCACTCAGCAGCAGACGGCGCAGGACACCGCCGTGGACCTGTCGCGCAAGGCCGTGGAGATCACCCTCAACGAGTACCGGGCCGGCACGCAGAACTTCACCACCGTGGTGACCGCGCAGGGCCTGCTCGTGAACAACGAGATCAATGCCCTTCAAGTGCGGCTGAACCGCTTCACCGCGGCGGTCACGCTGATCCGGGCGCTCGGCGGTGGCTGGGACGTGCGGTCCCTGCCGAGCGATTCCGAGCTGAAGGGCCCGAGCCTGCCGATCGATCGGGGGGGGCAGGCGGTGCGGCCCGACGAGTAGGGGCCCGGTGCAGACGGACGCGTGCCGCCCGCACGTCCCGGTCCTCGCAGCGCGCGCAAGGTCGGGGCGCGGCGGGCGGACCCGCCCTACAGCCGCGCCAGCAGCTCCGCCTTCTTGGCGGAGAATTCCTGTTCGGTGAGCACGCCCCGGGCGTGCAGATCCGCGAGCCGCTCGATGGTCGCGAGCACGTCGGCCGCGGCCCCCTGCGCCGGGCCGGACTCCTGCGCCGGGCCGGACCCCTGCGCCGGGGTGACGCCGTGTGTCGGGGCGGCCGTCTCGGCGGCGGTGGGCGCGCGCGCGCGTTCCGGATCGACCTGACGCGGGGCGGCCGCCTCGGCCTCGATACGGCGCAGACGTTCGAGATCGACGGCGCCCGTCGCGCCGGTGAGGCTGAGGCTGCCATTCACCTGCGACACCCCGGTGATGCGATGCTCGCCGGTGTCGTAGAGGGCGACGCCCGCACCGGACTCGACGGCGAGGCGCTGTCGCTCGGGGAAATACGCGTAGCGCAGACCATTCTGCGCGCCGGTGCGCGCCGGGGATCCGAGATCGGCGGGCCACCACTCGCCACCGCCGCGCCGCGCGGCCGGCGCAGCCTCCGAGAACCCGCCCGGGGGAAGGGTCTCGGCCAGTTCGGTGCAGAGGGCATTGACCCGCGCCTTCAGCCCGTCATCGAACATCCGGCCGACCATCACCATGCCGCCGGAGAACCACTGGCCCATCCCGCCGAGGTCCGGATGGTCGAACTGGGCCATCGTGCCGTGCCCGCGCTCCAGCGCCTGCATCAGGTGGCGCACGGCCTCCAGGCTGACGCCGTGGCGCTCGGCCACGCTGCGCAGCCCCGAGGCATGGTCGAAGCCGCCCTCGTCCAGAAAGGCGGCGGGCGACGTGGCCCGGTCGGACGGATCCATCAGCCAGCTCCCGAAGCGCCGCAGGAGCGAGCGGGGATGGGCCCAATCGGCGACCCCGCTGCCCGGGGACCGACCGGCAGGCGGTGATCCCCGGCCACGACGGCATTGCGATGCGAACACAATCTTCAGTCGCAGGCGACGGTTCCGCTTCGCTTCAACCCGCGGCCGCCGGGAACGGGCCCGCGATGGTGAAGTCGGTAACCGGCCGGCGGCCGTTGGGCGCCTCGCGCGGGCGCTGCTCGTCGGTGAGGTCGGCCTCCGGCGTCTTGCGGCCGACCGCGAAGGCCGCCTCGATCCGGTGGTTCTCGGGCAGGCGCAGAACCTCGGGCGCGCGGACATGGTCGAACCCGACCATGCCGTGGGCGTGCCAGCCCTGGTGGATCGCCTGGAGCTGGAAGGCCAGCGAGGCAGTGCCGGCGTCGAAGGAGTGGCTGTAGGACGGCTTCAGCTCGTCGCCGACCTTCATGAGCCCGTTCGAGACCAGGAACAGGATCGCGCCGGTGCCGGAGACCCATTTCTGGTTGCCGGGCACGAGCAGGCCAAGGAACGTCTCCCAATGGGCATCGCCGCGCAGCGCGTAGAGGAAGCGCCAGGGCTGCGAATTGTACGCCGAGGGCGACCAGCGCGCCGCCTCGATCATCCGCATCAGCTCGGACTCGGGCACGGCCTCGCCCGTGAAGGCGCGAGGGGAGTGCCGCGCGACGAAGACCGGATCGATGTCGTGGTCGGCACGGCGGGGCGGGGGCAGACTCAAGGGATTCGTCTCCGGATGGGCAGCATGCCCGACCTGCCGAGCTTGCCCGAAACGCCCGCCCCGAGGCAAACCCGGATCGGCGTCCCGGCCGAGCGGTGGCGGAAGGCGCGACCCCGCTCTCCCGCCGTCCTCGCGCGCGACGTGGCGGCGGGGGCGCCGTCACCGGACTGAACGGATCGACCGGCGCGGTCCCGAGGGCCCGCGCCGTGCCGCCTCACGCCACGCTGCGCTCGATCTCCTCCTCGTCGCAGATCACGCCGGCATTGCCCTCGAACTCCGCCGCGAGGTCCACGGGGGCGTGGACCGGAGCCGCGTTCACACGGTCGCGGGCGAAGGTCGCCAGGAACAACCGCATGACGTGGCGCACGCCCGCGTCGTTGATGGTGCGCTGGTCCTCGTTGTAGTAGCGCCCGGCATTCACGTTGCTCGTGACGATGTCGTAGGCGGGGAAGTAGACCGCCCGCGGGTCGCCGCGGCCGACGACCTCGCCGGCCGCCACCCGCAGCACCGACTTGGAGTAGCTGTTCGACTCCATCACGTGCCGGTCCATGTAGGTGGCGATCATCGGCACCGGCGAGACCGTGAAGATTACCCGCGCCTTCGGGTTCACGCTCCAGAGCCGGTCGAGGAAGCCGTTGAGGTCACCGAGCACCTCACCGGCACCCGCGTTGACGCACTCGTAGAGGTCTGGATCGAAGGTGCCGCCCGCGACCCCGGGGGCCAGCGGCAGCGCCGCGCCGTCGGCCCGCCAGCGCCACCCTTCCGTGAGGCCGAGCGTCAGCACGAACACGTCGAGGGTCTCGAACAGGCGGCGCACCTCGGCCAGGTGCGCGTCGCGCGCCGCCACCACCTCGGCCTCGCTGGCGAAGCCCGCCGGCTCGACGGTGGGGCGGAACGGATCGACGTAGCGGCCGTCGTCGCGCAGCCACGCCTTCAGCTCCGGCTCGAACCGGCCGTAGGCCCGGTCGAACAGCTGCACGAACTGGCGCGTGTAATAGAGATTGCCGTACCGCGCCGAGAACGTGCCGAACTGCCGGGCAGTGGCCTCCTCGGCGCTCATCCCCGGGGCCGGCGGCTCGGTCAGGTAGTAGTTGAAGCCGGCGCCCCGGACCGCCTCGGCCACCCGTTGCGCGAAGCACGAGCCGCCGGTGGCGACCTTGTCGGTCGGCCCGATCACGAAGGTGTCCTTCGGGTGCGGATTGACCGCGAAGGGCGGCACGTTGGTGACGACCTTGCGCCAGAATCGCTCGGCCGGTAGACCCGTATACGGATTCAACGCCATCCTCGAACCCTCTTCTTCACGACGGCGACAGGCCCTCGGGGGTGCTGAGCCGTCCGCTGACACCGGCACGCGACGTGGCCCTGAACGACCTGCCCCGGCGCGCCCGCAGCGCGTTCACCCTCTCGGCGCCCAGCTGGGCGCCCACCAGTTGGCCCCCCACCTGGGCGACACCATGGCGGAACCGCGCCCGTGCCGCCACGACCCGTGACGGGCCGAGCATCGCGGTGCTGGGCAATTGCCAGGCCCGGGGCATCGCCCGGGCGATGCGCCTGCTGGCGCCGCGGAGTCCGGTCCGCTACCTGCCCATGGGGTCGCTGAAGCGCGACCACGGCCATGTCGACGGCCTGATCCGGACCCTGCAGGCGCACGACCACGTCTTCTCGCAGGCCTTCCCGGCCGGGCTGATCCCGGGCGGCGATGTCGCCACCCTGCGCGCGGCCGACCCCCGCCTCAAGCTGTTCCCGTCGATCGTGTTCTCGGCCTTCCATCCCGACATGGTCTATGCCGGCCAGGCCTCGGACCTCGCCGCCCTGAAGCTGACCCCGTCGCCGATGGGCCAGTACCACTCGGCGATCGCCCTCACCGCCCACCGGCTCGGCCTCGACGTCGGCCGCACCGTCGGGCTGTTCCGCGAGGACGTGTTCGCGCGCCTGGGCTACCTCGAGCATTGGGACCCGGCGGTGCGGGAACTGGCGGCCGCCGCCACCGCCCTGGGCTTCGGCCTGGAGCGGGAGGTGACCCGCTGGGCGCGTCGTGGCGCCTTCATGCACCTGATGAACCATCCGAAGGTCCACGTCCTCGGCGACATCGCGCGGCGTCTCCTGCAGGAGAACGGGCTGACGCCGGAGCCCGTGGAGATCGAGGATTACCTCGGCGACGAGCTGGCCCAGGACGTGGTCTGGCCGATCTACCCGCCCGTCGCGGAGCATTTCGGGCTGACCGGGTCGTACCTGTTCAAGGCGAAGCCCCGCCGCGACGATTTCCCGACGCTCTACGACCTGGCGGGCTTCGTCGCGGCGAGCTTCACCATCTACGACACGGTGCCGCAAGGTGACCTCGCCTGCCCGCGGGTGGAGGCGTGGCTGGCGGCGCCGGACATCGTGGCGCTGTTCCGGGGCGGGTGAGGCCGCCTCGACGCGCGGACGGCCCCGGCGGGAGGGTGCGCGGTCTTCGCGAACGGCACGCGGCAACCCAGCGGCGGCGTGCCGCCAAGCGTCAAGCGGTCTTCGGCGCTTCAACTCCGCGCGCGATGGCGGTCCGACCCGGATCGGCCGACGACGCGGAACGCCGGATCTCAGCCGAGGGCGTGGAGCGGCGTGCCGCGATGCGCATCGCCGGGGCCATCGACCATCATCCGCACCAGCCGGTCGACCTCCTGAACTTGGAACGGCTTGCGCAGGAACAGGCTGCCCGGCACGCCGCTCCGCCGGTTGGCCTCGGTCGAGGTGTAGACCACCGGCCGGTCCGGGTGGATCCCCCGGAAGGCGTGCGCCACCGTCCAGCCGTCGATCAGTCCGGGCAGATGAATGTCGGTGAACAGCCAGTCGATCGCGCTGCCCCGCGCGCGCAGGAGCGTCAGCGCCGCCTCGCCCGTGGAGGCCTCGATCACCCGGATCCCGTGCGTCTCGCACAGGCTCGCGATGATCTCGAGGAGCAGGTAGCTGTCCTCGACGATGAGGACGCTCTGGGCGGGGCGCATGGCAGGGGTCCGGGTGTTCCGCCCGCGATCCAGACGTCGTCAGGGTTGAGGAACCCTTAAAAACCCGGCCCGGCCGGTCACCGCTTGGCGTGTGGCCGCGCCGCAACCCATGCCGGCGAAATCGCCGTCGGGGCCACCCCCCCGGGCCCCCGCCCCGCAGCCGCCGCATTCCGGGTGCGACAGCGCACGACACCGGACGCCGCGGGCCGCCACCACGGCCTCGCCCGACGCGTCTGAACCGTCGCTTAACCATCCGCGCCTACAGACGGTGCTCAGGACTACGCGGACACGCCTCGAAGACCCGCAGCCGGCCTTCGGCACCGCTCGAGGAGTTTTTCAGATCATGCCCCAGCCTTTCCGCGCCGCCGCCCTCGGACTCGCCCTCGTCGCCGCCCTCGGCCTCGGCGCCTGCAGCAACGACAAGGACCTCGCGGACGCCTCGGCGTTCGGGGCCGGCGCCGCGACCCCCGGCAGCGCGCAGGACTTCGTCGTCAATATCGGCGACCGGGTCTTCTTCGAATCGGACTCCACCGACCTGACGCCCACCGCGACGGCGACGCTGGACAAGCAGGCCGCGTGGCTGCAGCGCTACCCGCGCTACACCTTCATCATCGAGGGCCACGCCGACGAGCGCGGCACCCGCGAGTACAACTTCTCGCTCGGCGCCCGCCGGGCCCAGTCGGTGAACGACTACCTCGCCACCCGCGGCATCACGGCGGGCCGGATGCGGACCGTGTCGTACGGCAAGGAGCGGCCGGTGGCGGTGTGCAACGACATCTCCTGCTGGTCGCAGAACCGCCGGGCGGTGATCGTCCTCGACCGCGGCGCCGGGGCGTAAGCCGGAGCGATCGCCGCCCGAGCGGCCCTGAGCCCGCTGAAGGAGACGGTCCGGCGGCGGGACGGGCCGCGCCCAGGCGGCCTCCGCGCCCCCGGGTGGGACCCGGGTCGGCACGCGCGACCGAGGGGTCCGACCGGCTGAGGGCTCGAACGGGCCCTCAGAAGTGGCTGAACGCCCCGGCCCCGAACACGCGCGCGGCCCCATCAGCCATCGCGAACCGGGGCGGGTCGTCGCCCGCCGTGACGGCACCGATGGCGGCGAGCGCGATCCCGGCTTCCGCCAGTTCGGCCCGGAAGGCGTCGAGCCTTTCGGGCGTCACCGTGCAGAGGATCTCGTAATCGTCGCCTCCGGTCAGGACGGCGTCGATCAGGCCGGGCTCGGCCGCGCGGGCGCGCCGGGTCGCCTCCGAGAGCGGGACGGCGGCCACATCGATCGAGGCGCTCCGCCCCGCGCCCAGCATCTTGGCGAGGTCGCCTGCGAGCCCGTCCGAGACGTCCATGGCCGCGGTGGCGTGGCGGCGCACCGCCTCCGCCGCGGCGAGGCGCGGGCGCGGATGGAGGTAGCGGTCGGCCAGCATCGCCCGCAGCGCCGGATCGAGGCCGGCCGCCCAGGCGGCCTCTGGCTCCAGGCGCAGCCGCAGGCCCAGGGCCGCGTCGCCGATCGTCCCGGTCACGCAGATCCGGTCGCCGATCCGGGCGGTGTTGCGCCGGACGATCGCACCGGACGGGACTTCGCCCATCATGCTCACCCCGATCAGCGCCGCGCCGCCGGACCGCACGGTATCGCCACCGAGCAGGGGGCATCCGGCCTCCGCGGCCGCCTCACCCAATCCGGCCGAGAACCCGGCGAGCCAGTCCTCGGTCCAGTCGTCGGGCAGCGCCAGGGTCAGCAGGAAGCCGCGGGGGACCGCGCCCTTGGCGGCGATGTCAGAGAGGTTCACCCCCAGGGCCTTGCGGGCGATCGAGGCCGGCGGGTCGTCGGGGAAGTAGTGGATCCCCGCCACCACGGCGTCGGCGGTGAGCACGAGGTCGTGGCCGGGGGCCGGCGTCAGGATGGCGGCGTCGTCCCGGAGTCCGTCCGCGCCCGGCCCCGCCAGGGGGGCGAAATAGCGGGCGATCAACCCCTCCTCGGAGGCGCGGACCGGGCCGGCCACGGATCAGGCCTCGTCGGTGGGGGTCGGCGTCGGGAGCGGCTTGGACGAGCCCGGCTTGGACGAGCCCGGCTTGGACGAGCCCGCCGTGGACGGACCCGGCTTGGCTGAGCCCGTCTCGCCGGGACCCTGATCGGCGCCCGCGCCGGCGCTCTTGCCCGTGCTCTTATGGGCGCCCTTGCCCTTGGCCATCCCGACCTCGCCCGGCCGGACCTCCCGGGCGAGCCGGTCGAGCACCGCGTTGACGAGCCCCGGCTCGTCGGCGGTGTAGAAGCTGCGGGCCACGTCGACGTATTCGGAGATGGCCGCCGCCGCCGGCACGTCGGGCCGGAACATCAACTCGTAGGCCCCGGCGCGCAGGATCGCGCGGAGCACGATCTCGATGCGCCGGAGCGGCCAGCCCTGGGCGAGCGCCTGATCGAGCTTCGGGTCGATGGCCCGCTGTTCCTCTACGGTGCCGCGCAGGAGGTCGCGGAAGAAGGCGGTCTCGGCCTCGGGATGCATGATCCCGTCGACCTCCTGGCCGATCCAGAACGCCTCGAACTCGGCGAGCGCGTCGAGGACGCCCTTGCCGGAGATGTCCATCTCGTAGAGCGCCTGCACCACGGCGAGGCGGGCACCGGTGCGGAGGCTGATCCCCTTGGCGGTCGTCTTGTCAGTCGTCGTGCCGGCGGACTGGCCGGCCGCCTCCGGCTTCGTGTCGGTCGTCCCGGTCATGTCGGTTCTCGTCATCGCGGCCGTGCGGCCTCGGCCGCGCGCTTGAGAGCGAGCACCCCGAGCGCCGCCTCGGCTGCACCGCCACCCTTGTTCATCTCGGCGACCCTGGCGCGGGCGAGCGCCTGCGCCTCGGTCTCCACGGTCAGGATGCCGTTGCCGAGCGGCACGCGGCGCTGGACCGAGAGGTCCATCAGCGCGCGGGCGCTCTCGCCGGCCACGATGTCGTAATGGCCGGTCTCGCCGCGGATCACGCAGCCCAGCGCGACCACGGCGTCGTAGGATCCCGCGTCGAGCAGGATCGCCACCGCGGCGGGGATCTCCAGGGCGCCCGGCACGGTCACCACGGTGGCCTGCGCGGCGGCCGCCGCGATCGCGGCCAGCGCGCCGGAGAGGAGTTCGTCGGCGATCGCGTCGTAGTAGCGCGCCTCGACGACGAGGATCCGGGCGCCGGCCAGCGCGGGATCGGTGGGCTTGGGTGCCGAATCGGCGCGGGTATGGGCGACCATGGCTCTCGTCCGGCCGGGTTTTCGGGGATCGGCGTGCGGCGCGTCGGGCGCCCGCCGGGGGAGGACGGTTAGACCGAAGCGGCCGGCGCCACAAGCGGCGGGGGACTGTGGTTCAGGGCGGGCCCGCTTCGCAGCGGGCCCCGTTCCGGGTTCTGGGACCCCTTCCTCTCACGCCCGATCCACGCTCGCTGCCCCCGGAGGGAGTTGAGGGTCGGTCTGCACCGGCCCTTCCCGGGCGGGCGGAGCGAAGCGGAGGCGGGTCCAGAACGGGAACCCGCCGGGACGCGGCTCCGAACCCTACCCGACCAGCGGCGGCAGCGGCGCGGACGCGTCGCTCGGCACCGCCGTCCGGGCGACGTTCATGGTCATGGCCAGCAGCGCGTAGTAGCCGTTGATGCCGGTGAGATCGATCGCCCCCTGCTCGCCGAAGCGCGCCACCACGGCCGTGTAGGTCGGCTCGCTCACCGCGCGGTTGTGCAGCAGCTCCGTCGAGAAGGCGTAGGCCAGGGCCTCGTCGGGGCTCATCGTGTCGGGACGGCGCCCCTCGGCCAGGGCCTGCGCGGTCTCGGGTGCGACGCCGGCCTTCAGGGCGATCGGGTGATGGATCGCCCATTCCACCGGCTGGCTCCACTCCCGGGCGACGAGGAGGATGGCGAACTCGCTGATCCGCAGCGGCAGGGCGCTGCCGTAGCGCAGGTAGAGACCCATCCGGCTGGCGCAGAGCATTAGCTCGGGGCTGCGCAGGAGCGGCACGAACGGCCCGAAGACGGGCACGCCGCGCTCGGCCTCGAACGCCGCCGCGGCCGCGGCCTGCGCCGCCGTGAGGCTGTCGACCGGGATCTCCGGCATGCGCTCCGCGCTGGTTTGCCCGCTGGCCATGGTGTTCCTCTTCCCTGCATCGCCCCGGGGCGCGACGCGCTCTGGATTTCCTGTTGCGGTGCGCCTAGACCGTTGAGGCTCACCGGCACGACGTCCGCGCCCAGACCGCGCCGCGATCCCCACCGCCAGCGAGGCTTACGGCTTTGGCCCTCCCCGTCAACGAACGCCGGCGCATCATGCTGCTCACGGGTGCGAGCCGGGGCATCGGCCACGCCACCGTCAAGCGGTTCTCGGCCGCGGGCTGGCGCGTGATCACCTGCTCGCGCCACCCCTTCCCGGAGAACTGTCCGTGGGAGATGGGTCCCGAAGACCACCTCCAGGTCGATCTCGCGGACGCGCAGGATACGGTTCGCGCCGTCGAGGAGGTCCGCGGCCGCCTCGCCGCCGAGGGCGGCGTGCTGCACGCGCTGGTCAACAATGCCGGCATCTCGCCGAAGGGGCCGGAGGGGGAGCGCCTCGGAGCGCTCGCCACGGAGTTCGACGCCTGGCAGCGGGTGTTCCAGGTCAATCTCTTCGCCACGATCCTGCTGGCCCGCGGCCTGCGCGACGAGCTCGCCCGGGCCAGGGGCTCGGTGGTCAACGTGACGTCGATCGCGGGCTCGCGCGTCCACCCCTTCGCGGGGGCAGCCTACGGCACCTCGAAGGCGGCGCTTGCCGGCCTGACCCGCGAGATGGCCGCCGATTTCGGCCCGCTCGGCGTGCGGGTGAACGCGATCTCGCCCGGCGAGATCGACACCTCGATCCTGTCGCCCGGCACCGAGAAGCTGATCGAGCAGATCCCGCAGCGCCGGCTCGGCACCCCCGACGAGGTCGCCAAGGCGATTTACTTCCTGTGCACCGAGGCCTCGTCCTACGTGAACGGGGCCGAGCTGCACATCAACGGCGGCCAGCACGTTTGATCAGGCCGCGTGCCCCCTCGGGCGTGACCGCCGCGAATCGCGGGCGGGCACCGGGTCTCCGGGGCCGGACGCTGCTCGCAGGGCTGCTCGTGGGCGCCCTCCCGCTCGCCGCCCGGGCTGAGCCGGGCGTCCGGATCCTCGACCTGCCCTTCCAGGTCCGCGCCCTGCGCGGGCCCCGCAGCGAGGCCGCGGTCTCGGTGGCGACCTCCGGCCTGCTGCCGATCGCCGGCGGGACGGCGAGCCAGCAGGTCGGTGACGAGGAGAGCGCGCCGGTGGCCGTCGTCTGGGGTGAGGACGGCGGCGCCGTGCTGACGCTCTCGGGGGGCAGCGTCACCGTCCGGCCGATCGGGCGGGAGGCGGTGGAGGGGCTGACCGCCGCCGAGACACCGCGCGGCGCCCTGCCGGGCTCGCGCCGGGCGCTCTCCGGGCCGCTCAGCGCCTACCTCACCGGGCGGACCCGCGCGGCCGACGGCAGCGAGGCCGCCTCCGTGCTGACGATCCGGGAGCGCCAGCCGATGGCGGTCAGCACCGATCCGAAGCCGGTTCCGGTGGCCACCGTCACGGTGCCGGCGGGCGGCGAGGCCGTGTTCGCGCCCCTGCGGCCGCGCCTGCTGCGCCTCGGCGACCGCCCGATGCTGCTCGCCGCGACACGCTCCGGCGCGGATGCGGGCGGCCTCGTCCTGGTCGATCGGCCGGCCGGCGGTGCCTGGACGGTCACGGCGCGCACGGCCCCGCAGCCCGGACCGCCCGTGAAGATTGCCGGGATCGCCGACTTCGCCGGATCCGGCCAGACCCAGGCCGCGACGGTGAGCGCCGCCGGCCGGCTCCAGCTCTGGACGCTGCAGCCCGACCGGATCGAGCCGGCCGCCGCGGCGGACGGCTACGCGCCCGGCGCGGGCGATTCGGATCTCGCCGTCGCGACCCTGGCCGGCGGCCCCGAGCTGGTGCTGCCGGTGGCCGGCAAGCCGGAGATCGCCCTGGTCACCGCCAAGGGCACGCTGCGCGAGCGCCTGCGCGTGCCGCTCCCGGCGCCGCCGGAGACCGGCATCGTGGTCCTCGGCGAGGGCGGGGCGACGCGGCTCGTGGTCGGCCTCGCCGACGGGCGGGTGGCGGTGGTCGCCCCCGAGGGAGGGACGCCGTGACCGCGCAGGAGCCATCGGCCGAGAGCCGCCTGTTCCCGACGCGCCCCTTCGTGGGGGCGTCGATCGCGGTGATCCGGGACGATCGGGTCCTGCTGGCCGCCCGCGCCAACGAGCCGATGCGCGGGGTCTGGACGCTGCCGGGCGGCCTCGTCGAGGCCGGCGAGGCCCTGGCCGAGGCGGCCCTGCGCGAATTGTCCGAGGAGGTCGGCCTCACCGCCGAGGTGGTCGGCGTGCTCGCCCCCACGGAGATCATCGTCCGGGACGAGGTCGGGCGCGCCCGGCATCACTACGTCGTCCACCCGCACGCGGCCCTGTGGCGGGGCGGGGAGCCGGTCGCCGGGCCCGAGGCCCTGGGGACCCGCTGGGCGACGCTGGCGGAGGTCGCCGCCCTGCCGACGACCCCGGGCCTGACCGACACCCTGCGGGCGGCCTTCGCCCGCGTGGCGGAAATGCGCGACCGGGGGGTGACGGCGTGAGGCACCCGGCATCGCTCCTGTGCGTGCTCACGCTTCTCGTCGGGCCGCTGGCGGGCCCGGCTCCCGCGCAGCAGCGCTCCGGCCGGACGGCCGCGCCCGCCGCCAAGGACGCCCCGAAGGAGACGTCCAAGGAGGCGAATGCCCCCGCGGACGCGCCGGCACCCTACGACCGCGACCTGATGCGCATGTCCGAGATCATCGGCGCGCTGGCGTTCCTGCGCGGCCTGTGCGGGACCGCGGACGCCGCCGACTGGCCCGCCCGCATGAAGGCGCTGATCGAGTCCGAGGGCGTGACCCCGGCCCGCCGCGACCGGCTGGCCGGAGCCTACAACCGCGGCTACCGCGGCTACGCGCTGACCTACCGGGTCTGCACGCCGGCCGCGCACGAGGCGGCCGCCCGGTACGTCGCCGAGGGCGACCGGCTGTCGCACGCCCTGGCCGGCCGGTTCGGGGGGTGATGCAGGGGCAGCACACCGCGCGAGGATGCCGGCGAACCATCGGATTTGAGTCCTCGCGTTAACCGATTCGAAATTCCCGGCTGGCCGAGCCGCCGGGACCTGCTTATCATCCGTGGTGTCCGCCGGGTCTTGTGCCCGGCGCAGCGGAAGTATCGGGCCATGCAGCATATCTCTCAGACCGCCCCCATCGAGGTCGATGTCGAGGAGAAGCGCGTCGCGCTGAGTTACGTCTCGGAAGCGTTCGCGGAAGGCTGCCTCGACGGGCTCGACGGCGATTGCATGGCCCAGGCCGCGCTGTTCGCGGCCTTCCAGGAACTCGTGACGACCTACGGCGAGGAAGCGACGGCCCGGTACGCGGAAGGTTTCCCGGAGCGCATCCGCGGGGGCGCCTTCACCACGACCCTCCAGCACTGAGAGGCGGGATCGCGGACGGTTGAGGCGGGGACGGGCAGCGACTACGTCCCGGTATCGGGGTTCGGCCTGCCGGACCCCCGTCGCGTGAGGAAGAGCCTGCCATGCCCGTCGCCCTGCTGCCGGACCGCGCCCTCGTCCGCGTCACCGGTCCGGACGCGACCGCGCTGCTCCAGGGCGTGCTGACCTGCAACGTCGAGACGCTCCAGGCCAGCGAGGCGCGGCTCGGCGCCCTCCTGACCCCGCAGGGCAAGGTCCTGTTCGACTTCTTGGTGTCGCGGCTCGCCGACGGCTTCCGGTTCGACGTTCGGGCCGAGAGCGCGGCGGGTCTCGCCAAGCGCCTGACGCTCTACAAGCTGCGCGCCCAGGTGACGATCGCCGCCGACCCGACCGTGGCGGTCGCGGCCGCCTGGGACGGCGCCGCGCCGGCCGCCGCCGAGGGGGTGGCCGATTCCCGTCATGGCGATCTCGGCGCGCGGCTCTACGCCGAAGAGGGGGCGTTCTCGGCCGATGCCGCGGAGGCGGATTACCATGCCCGCCGGATCGCGCTGGGCGTCCCCGAGGGCGGGCGCGACTACGCCTTCGGGGACGCCTTCCCGCACGAGGCGCTGATGGACCAGTTCGGCGGGGTCGACTTCAAGAAGGGCTGCTACGTCGGCCAGGAGGTGGTCTCGCGCATGCAGCACCGGGGCACCGCCCGCACCCGCATCCTGGCGGCGGCCTATCCGGAAGGCATCCCTGAACCCGGCACCGAGGTCACGGCGGGCGGGAAGGTGCTCGGCACCACCGGCAGCGCCGCGGGCGGACGCGGCCTCGCCCTGATCCGCCTCGACCGGCTGGGCGACGCGCTGGCGGCAGGCGAGACCCCGCTTGCGGGCGGGTATCCGGTGCGGCTGGAGCGCCCGGGCTACGCGAGTTTCGCGATGCCGGAGGCGGCGGGCGCGGCGGGCTGACGTCGTGTCGGGCCGATTCCGCGGCTTGGCTGCGCCGATGGCGTTCCGCTCCTGTTCTCGTTAAACCGGTGCGATGTCCGAGACCGGCCTGATCGCTCACCCCGACGGATGCCCCCGCTGCTGGTGGGCGGGACTCGACCCGCTCTACGTCGCCTACCACGACACCGAATGGGGCGTGCCCGAGCGCGACGGCCGGGCCCTCTACGAGAAGCTCATCCTCGACGGGTTCCAGGCCGGCCTGTCCTGGATCACCATCCTGCGCCGCCGCGAGGGGTTCCGCGACGCCTTCGCGGGCTTCGACCCGGAGCGGATCGCCCGCTTCACGGAGGCTGACGTCGCGCGGCTGATGGGGGACACCCGCATCATCCGCAACCACGCCAAGATCCAGGGCACCATCGCGGGCGCCCGAGCGTGGCTGCGGATCGAGGAGCGCGGCCCCGGCTTCGCGCCCTTCCTCTGGGACTTCGTCGACGGCCGGCCGATCCAGGGCACGGCCCGGAACCGGGCCGGGATCGCCACGGAGACGCCGGTCTCCCGGGCGATCGGCAAGGCGCTCAAGGCGGAGGGGTTCGCGTTCTGCGGCCCCACCATCGTGCACGCCTTCATGCAGGCGGTCGGCATGGTCAACGATCACCTCGTCGCGTGTCATCGGCACGGGCCCTGCGCCGCGCTGGGGCTGGCCCCGTGAGCGGGGCGAGCCCCATGAGCGAGCCGGGTCCCCGCGCGTGGCAGCGGATGCTCTCCGGCCGCCGCCTCGACCTCCTCGACCCAGCGCCCCACGACATCGAGATCGCCGACATCGCCCACGGGCTCGCCCGGGTCGCCCGCTGGAACGGCCAGACCCGGGGGCCGCACGTCTTCTCGGTGGCCCAGCACAGCCTGCTGGTCGAGGCGGTGGGCCGCCATCTGGCCCCCGGCTGCACCGGTCCGGAGGGCCTGGAGCTGCTGCTGCACGACGCGCCCGAATACGTGGTCGGCGACATCATCTCCCCGCTCAAGGCCGCGATCGGCGATGCCTACCGCGGGGTCGAACTGCGCCTGCTCGCCGCCATGCGCCGCCGCTTCGGATTGCCGGACCCGTCGCCGGCGCTCGCCGGGTTGGTGAAGCGCGCCGACCGGAGCGCCGCCCACCTGGAGGCCGTCCGCCTCGCGGGGTTCGCGCAGGACGAGGCCGCGCTCTACTTCGGCCGGGCCGCGGACCTGCCCGATCCGGTCCTGGCCCTGGCGGAGCCCTGGCCGACCGCCGAGGCCGAGGCGCGGTTCCTAGACCGCTTCCACCGTCTCCGCGGTCCCTGACGCGGCCGCCCTCGATCCGTCACGATCGCACGTCACTGGCACCCGCACGATGCCGACCCTTCACGTCTGCCCCCTCTCGCGCCTGCCCGAGACCGTCGCCGCCACCGGCGCGAGCCACGTGCTCACGCTGATCAATGTCGGGACGCCGCTGGAGCGGCCCGCCGTGATCGAGGCCGAGAACCACGCGATCATCGGGGTCAGCGACATCGCGACCGCCCGCGACGGGCATGTCCTGCCGGCGGAGGACCATGTGGCCCGCGTGCTCGACTTCGTCCAGGCTTGGCCCCGGGAGAAGCCCCTGGTCGTCCACTGCTACGCCGGGATCAGCCGCTCGACCGCCGCAGCCTTCATCGCGGCCTGCGCGCTGGCGCCGGAGCGCGACGAGGCGGCGATCGCCGACGCCCTGCGGGCGGCCTCCCCGTCCGCGACGCCCAACCCGCTGTTCGTCGCCATCGCCGACCGGATGCTCGGGCGCGAGGGCCGCATGGTCGCGGCCGTGGCGCGCATCGGCCGGGGTGCCGACGCCTTCGAGGGCACGCCGTTCTCCCTGACGCTCGCGTGAGGGTCGCGCCGGGCCCCAGGTGTGGCGCAAACGCCGCCGCACCGGTTCAAAACGGTCCCGGGCCGGCTGGTGCTCCCCGCGCCTGGGTTGTAGCCGCGGGGTCTACCGCCTTAGAACCTCCCCAAAGGAAGTATCAGGGATGACCACGAGCAGACCCGAGGTGGCCCCCGCCGCCGGCGACCTGCCCTTCGAGAAGGCGCTGGAGCAGCTCGAGGAGATCGTGCGGCGGCTGGAGCGGGGCGACGTGCCGCTCGACGAGTCGGTGGCGATCTACGAGCGCGGCGAGGTGCTGAAGAAGCATTGCGAGGCGCTCCTCAAGCGGGCCGAGGCGCGGATCCAGAGGATCACCCTCGGCTCAGACGGGCGGCCCGAGGGCGTGGCCCCGCTCGATATGTCCTGAGGCTCGGCGGTCCGACCGATCCCGTCCGATAGAGGTTGATGCCGTGGCGATTACCCCCGAGCAGAGCGCGCTCCTAGACCGTGTCCCGAATCCTGCGGCGTTGCGCGGTCTTCCGGAGTCGGAGCTTCCGGCCGTTGCGGAGGCGGTTCGGGCCGAGATGATCGACGCGGTGTCGATCACGGGCGGC